>NZ_CALHGM010000037.1 GCF_938030145.1 uncultured Campylobacter sp. | reverse complement strand
CGGTGCGAAACAGAATTGTGATTATACAAGAGCGATGCTTAAAGGGGGCTGAATAGAAAAGATTTTAAACTAAATAAATTTTATGTTCGGCGCGTGCTATTACTTCGCCGATGATAGCGCTGCTAGCGTAGCCTGCGTTTTTTAAATTTGAAAGCGCTTTCGCCGCGTCCTTTTCCGCTACGGCAAGCAGAAGTCCGCCGCTGGTTTGTGCGTCGCAAAGCGTTATGTCCGGCTCGGAATCGACGCCCGGTGCGATAAATTTAAAATTTTTATAGCTCCCTGCAGGAATCAGCCCCTCATTAAGGCATCTGAGGGCGTTTTTTAGAAGCGGAATTTTGCTAGGATAAATTTTAAAGCTCACGTTCTCGTTTATCATTTCAAGCGCGTGTCCAAGTAGTCCAAAGCCCGTCACGTCGGTCGCAGCATGTATTTTTAGACCTCCTAGCGCGCCCACGGCATAAAAATTTAGCAAAATCATGCTCTCTATCGCATCACGAAATTCTTCAAATTTAAGAAATTTCGCCTTAATAGCCGTAGCAATGATGCCCGTACCGAGGGGTTTTGTTAGTATCAGCAGGTCGCCTTCGCGAGCTGTATTATTGCTCCAAAATTTACGCGGATTCACGCGCCCCGTAACGCTAAGTCCGTAATAAATTTCGGGAGTAGAGATGGTGTGACCGCCTACCAAGGCTCCTCCGCACTCTTTGATCTTGTCTTTGCCGCCGCGCAGAATTTCGCGCAGAATTTCGTTTGAGAAATGACAATCGTCAAAACCCACGATGTTTAGGGCATTTATCACTTCGCCGCCCATCGCAAATACGTCACTTAGGGAGTTTGCCGCCGCGATCTGTCCGAAAATAAACGGATCGTCCACCAAAGGGGTGATAAAATCGAGTGTCTGCACGAGCGCAAGATCGTCGCTTATACGAAATACGCTCGCATCTTCGTTGCTGCAGGTGGACGAAAGCAGGCTTGCATTGGGCTCGATTAAATTTCCAAGATTTTCGGTTAGACCCGCCGGGTCAAGCTTGGCGGCTCAACCGGCGGCTGCAATAAATTTCGTGAGGTTAAAATCTCTGTAGATCATAGCTTGATTACTTCGTATTTCGATAGGACGTCCATGATTTCGTATGCGTTTGAAATCTCGCCGATCGCGAGCTTATCGACTAGTTTATAGCTCTCCAGACAGCTTCCGCAGCTTAAAATTTCAGCCCCCGCTTCGTTTAGCTTTTTGATCGCCTCAAAGCATTCGTGGCCGCGATTCGTGGTTATATGCACGGCGTTGTTTACGCAGATCACCTTCACTGGCTTTTCGTCTAGGCTTAGCGCCGCGCCTAAAAATTTAGCAAGCAGACTCTTTCCGATCGGGCCACTTCCGCACTGCTCCTCGTTTAGAAATATCACCTTGCCTCTTTTTGGCGCCGTGACGTCACAATAAATATCGTCGATATTTGCATCTTTCAGCTCGTCCGTTTTTACGGTTTTTATAAGCGTGTCGGCGCCCGCTTGTGAAATTTGCGCCTCAAAGCCGTTTTTAGACAAAAAGCGTTTTATGTTTTCGCGCGGCGCTACGTCGTTTACTAAAATTTCTAAAGTCTCTCCGATTTTTAGCTCGCCGAGGACTTTTTTAGTGCGCAAAAGCGGTTCCGGGCAATTTAAATTGCGACAATCTAGTTGCATATGTAATCCTTAAAAATAAAATTCTTTGAACCTCAAAGCTAATGCGAGCCGCACGCAAGCAGACCCGCATAAAATTTACCCAAGTTATAAGCGCGGGTACTTCGCTTCAAATTGCGATTTAGCAATCTGCCCTTTATCAAGCAGCTCGCGATACCAGTAGTGGTGAAGGACGTAAACTTCCTCCTCCGGCTTGTGTCCGTCGATCATCGAGTGAATGGCACCGCTGATCGCAAAGACCGCCATATAGATATGCACAAGCAAAAATACCGCGCAGACCGCACCCAAAAAATTATGAATAATCGCGCTCGCTCTTAAAATTTCGATCTGACTCATACCTAGCGCACTTCTCATTGCGGGTATATCGTAGTCTAAGAAAAACATTGACGCACCCGTCGCTATCATCACTATGCCGCCTAAAGTAGCAACCCAAAACCACGCCTTTTGGCCTGCGTTAAATTTACCCGCAGGGATCGCGCGCTTCTTTTTGCTTAAATAGCCGCCCACGATCATCATCCATTTGATATCGTAAGCTCGCGGTAGCATACGCCAAAACCACAGCAAGAACATCGGCACAACGGAGATTGCAAACGCTATCGTAGCCAGTCCGTGAGCGTTTTTACAAAATCTCACGAAAGCGCCGCCGCCGAATTCCTCGCCAAACATCATAATCAAGCCTGTCGGAACCAAGATCGCCCATGCGACGGCCGCTACAAGATGGTATAGTCGCTCAAATTTATTAAATGCATAGATCGGCTTGCCCGCGTGATGATCGAAGTGCTTCGGCCCTATGATCGCGTAGTGCCCAATAAAAGCTATGATTACGCCTAAAACCGCGCCCAGCGCCAACCAAGCAAAAAAACCCGAGCTTTGCAGATGTCCTTGAAATTGCAGAAAAATCGGACCGAAGCCATTGCCGTAGCTATCGATGTTTTCAAGCCTTGCATTGCCCCAAACATCACTATTTCCCTGCACGATATCGGCATATTTTTTCTCTTCGGCCTGCGCATAAATACAGGCAAAAAGCGCGAGAAACAATCTTTTCATGGATTTCCTTAGATATAAAATTCAAGCCGATTATATCATTTTTTGCAAAAAATTTTCTTACAAAGCAAAATTACATTTTTGCATTAAGTGCGGCGCTAGTTTCGCCGCGCATACTCGTCGTAGCCGAATTTTTTGATCATTAAAACCTCTCCGCGCTCGTCCGCCAAAACAAGATCGGGCAGCTTGATGCCGTTAAAGGTCGTATTTTTCACGATCGTATAATGGATCTGATCCTCGAAAATCACCCGATCGCCGATATTTAGCGGCGCGTCAAATTTATACTCGGGCCGTCCGCTCTCAATCCCCACGACGTCGCCTGCGAGGCAGGTATTCCCGCCGAAACGATAGCTAAATTTACCGCTCTCGCTCTCGCCGCGCACCGCAGGACGATACGGCATCAGCACGGTATCGGGCATATGAGCTTCAGCGGAAGCGTCTAAGATAGCGATTTTAGCGCCATTTTCTACTATGTCAAGCACGCTAGCGACCAAATATCCGCACTCCCAACCGACCGCCTCGCCCGGCTCGAGATAAATTTCGACTTCGTATTTTTCGCGAAATTTTTTGATCAGATCTATCAGTAGCTCCACGTCGTAGCCTGCGCGCGTGATATGATGCCCGCCGCCGAAATTTAGCCATTTTAGGCCGTCAAAATACTTGCCGAATTTCGCCTCGAAAACCTCAAGCACCCGCTCTAGGCTCTGAGCACTCTCTTCGCACAGTGCGTGAAAATGTAGCCCCGAGATGCCGCGCAAAAACTCGCCGTCTTGCAAGATCGCCCGCTGCAGCGCCTCAAGGCTCATCCCGAGCCTGCTAAAGCTGCCGCACGGATTGTAAGCGTCTTTGGGCGCGAAGGAGGTCTGCGGATTTAGCCGTAAGCCGCACGATGCGCCCGTAGCAAGCGCTTTTGTGCGGTATTTTTGCCACTGCGCGGCGCTATTGAATACGACGTGATTTGAAATTTTTAAAATTTCGTCCAAATCATCCTCTTTGAATGCTGGCGAGTATGTGTGAATCTCGCCGTTTTTGATAAATTCCGCGGCAAATTTCGCCTCGTGCAGGCCGCTGCAAGTTGCGCCCCAGAGGTATTTGCCAACGTAAGGCATCGCGAAGCTAAACGCAAAGCCTTTTAGCGCGCATAGAATTTTTGCGCCGCTTCGCTCGCCTACACCGCGTAAAATTTCTAAATTTTTTACCAGTTTTTGCTCCTCGCACACGTAAGCGGGGGTCGAAATTTCATCGATTTTCATCATTTTCCCTCATTAAATTTTTACGCAATTATATAAAATTTTATGAATTTTTGGTTAAAATCGCCCAATCTTTAAAATAAGGACAAAAATGGTAGAGGTAGAATTTCTAGGGCCGATCGGGCGCGAGCCACTGCGCCTAAACGCAAGCTCCTTGCAAGAGGTAAAAGCGGAGCTGCAAAAGGACGAAGGCTTGCGCGAGTGGCTCGCAAACTGCGCCGTAGCGGTAAATGATAAGATGGTTTATGATGCGAATTTTGCGCTCAAATCCGGCGATCGCGTGAGCCTTTTGCCTCCCGTTTGCGGCGGCTAAGCCTAGGAGGCGGCGATGAGTGAGGCTAAATTTAACCAAGAAATTTTAAGCGGGACTAAGCCCGAAATTTATGAGGGCGGCTTGGACGTAGATGCGATTTTATCGCGCTGGTACGCTAAATTTAAAGACGCAAATTGCGGCGCGTTCATTACTTTTGTAGGCATCGTGCGCGAAGAGGGCGGCATCTGCGCGCTTAGCTTCGATATATACGAGCCGATTTTGCGGACTTGGTTCGAAGCGTGGCAGCAAAAGGCCGCGACACAGGGCGCATTCGTGCTTTTTGCACATTCAAACGGCGATGTGCCGATCCACGAAAGCTCTTACGTAGCAGGCGTCGTAAGTCCGCAGCGTAAGGTCGCTCTGGCGCTAATAAACGAGTTTGTGGAGGATTTCAAGGCGGCCGCGCCGATCTGGAAATACGACGTAAAGGGCGGCAAAATCGAGGGCGGCAAAGTAGTAGGCGGGAAGAGGATCTACGCAGCGGATCGCTCGCAGAAAGTAAAAGGCGCAGGGCTTTTGGGCTAAATTTATTATTCGAGTCTTAATTCAAAACTAGCGAAGTTACGTTTAAGTTGTTTTATAATTCTCTTATGGATTTGATCTTATATTTCCAGTTATCAATAAATTCTATTTTATCTTTTAAAACACATGAATCGGTAGGTAGCCATCCATCTGGCATCCACCTACCGAACTTTTTATTATAATATTTCCGTACTACTTTTTTCTTCCTGTCATTATACAAACTGCACCATATCTTATATCGGGGGCCTTTGTAACGGACGTTTCTCGCATTTTTTATATCTTTGCAAGCCGTTTGCCAGGTAATATATTTTTTATCATACTCTGACGCTGCCTTGGAATAATCCGGCTTAGTTTTTCTAGGAAAAATTTCAACAATGAAATAGTTAAAATTGATTCTTCCGTCGATTCTGCCGCGAATATTGCTCTCAATGATATCAATCCACTTACCAATTGTGTTTACGCTTTTCACCAAATCTCTAGTAATAAGAACTGCGGCGGAATTACCATTTCTAATATAGCTAATATATTCTGCATCATATTTATGATTATTTACAATATTATCAGCCGTTGTTTTTACTCCATATAAAATTCCGTTATTGCAAAATTTACTTAAAAATCTACTCAAACGAAAATATTAAAATTTAAACACACCCTTAGCTTCTGCAATGCGCTCGCTAAGGCTCGCAGCGGCATCTTCGCTCCTTGCCGCGCACCTAAAGATCGGCTCCAGCACCTCGGCAAAAAAGCCGTTTAGCCCCTCCTGCATGATCTGAGCGTTGTTTTGATAGCGAGCTAGCCCCATAAATACGCCGTGTCCGATCGCGCCGAGGCCGCTTGCCTCATCGGCGATAAACTTATTCAGCGCCTTGCAAACCGCAACGACCGCGCTTGCGTTTACGATCTCGCGATCTCTTAAATAATCCTCAAGCGCGCCGTAATCGCACTCGCATCTGATCCATCTAAACGCCTTTGCAATCGACGGCGAAACGCATTTGTGCTCACTTAGAGTGCATAGGACGTATAAATTTTTAGGCACCGCAAAATATGAGCGGCCATCCTTTAAAACGACGCTGGCGCGCGCTTTTTCGCCCTCTTCAAAGCCGTCGATTACGTGGGAATTTTTCGTGCGGATCAGTGAAAGCTCATCATTCTCGTCGTAGCGACGATCTAAAAGCACCGCAGCCTCGCCTAAAATTTTATCCAAGCTCGCGGCACTTACATTGTCGATCAAAAAATAATACTCGCCCTTCGGATCGTTTAGCGCCTCTTTGCACAGCGCCTTAAACTCGCCGCTAATGAAGCTTTCACTGTAAAATCCGTCGATGAAATCGCGGTATTCAAAGCCTTCGTGCAGGCAAACGTAGCGGAAATTTTTTGTCGCAAGCTTCTTTTCGGTGATCAAAGATCGCAGCCTGCGGGTCTTGCCGGTACCGATCGCGCCGTAAAAGATCGTATTTTTAGCGACCTCTTCGCTTTTGTAGTTTTTGACGTATTCGAAAAACAGCGACGAATACACGATCCTAGCCGCGCCCACGACGTCCTGCGGATACGGGGTAAATTCCGCGATAAATCGCGAGCTTACTTCGTAAAATTCTTCAAAAATTTCAACCTTTTCGTCGTAGAGCAAGGATAAAATTTGCGCGGTTTCATCGCGATAAACGAGCGTCGGAAACTCATCGTTGCACTGCGCAAATATGCTGGCTAGCAGATAGAGCTTCTCGCGCGAAATTTGCGCGAAATCGCCGCCCTCGGCAAGCCCCAAATTTAACATCCCGTCGTCGCTTAGGTAGCTATCGATCAGATAGAAATTATCGGCATTTATCGCGGATTTTAAAAATTCCATCAGCACGAAGGGCTGATTATGCAGCGCGACGTCGAAAAAATCGATCGCCAAAGCGCTATCCACCGCCGTAAGAAGCCTGTAAAGCTCATCGTAGAAATTGACTAGCTTTTGTTTAAAAATATCGCGAGCGGTGCGCTCCTGCGAATAGCTATTGAAATTTTTGACGATATTTTCGATAAAAACATAAAGCGAGACGATGTTTTTATCCTCGCCGCTAAGCACGCTATCTACGCTTTTTACGGCATTTTTAGGAAACAACTCCTTTTTGCCGACGATACGGTCTTTGAAAGCGAAATCATAATAAAACGCGCTGATATTGGAATCAAAAAACTGATCCATAAAGAAATACTCGGCGTGCGCGAACTTCTCGCCTAAAGATAAAATTTTGCAGCTTCTAAGATTGCCGTCGCTGAGATTTATATACAGAGTTTGCAAAAACTCGCTCTCGGTCTCATCAAAGCTCGCCAAGCAGCGCTTTATCTCGCCTAAATACTTTGAGATCGCGGTTTGTTTTTTAAGCCAAAATTGGTTTTTGTTGTGATTTTTCCAGCTGGCGACCAGCGACTCTATCTTTTCCTTGCTAAAATCTTGCATGACTCATCCTTGAAAGATTAAAATTGCGTATTGTACTTGAATTTAAATAAATAATTAATAAAACTCTGATTTCTCGGCGAAGCGCGAAAGCAAAATTTTATTAAATTTACGCGCCCGCGGCGATAGGAAATTTTAAAATTTACTGCGCGCTAGATCTATCCGCGACCCTGCACCAGCGGGACGAATTCGCAAGCGCCGAGCTCCTCTTCTTTGATCTCGCTCGGCGAAATTTTATTAAATCTAACGATCTTTTGCGAGCCGCCTCTATTCATCGGAGCGACCAAAATCCCGCCGATTGCCAGCTGCGCAAACAGCCGCTCGTCGATCCGCTCGGCGCACGCGGAGAGCAAGATCCTATCAAAAGGGGCAAAATTTTTCCACCCGGCGTTGCCATCATCGTGGCGCAGGCTGATGTTTGAAATCCCAAGATTTGCAAAGTGCCTTTTCGCCTCGCCCACCAGCCGCTCGACGCGCTCGACGGCAAAGACGCGGTGAACCATCCTGCTTAAAATCGCCGCTTGATAGCCGCTGCCGCAGCCGATCTCTAAAATTTTCTCGACCTTCGGATCCACGCTTAGCGCCATCGTCATGCGCGCGACCGTCAGCGGCGAGCTGATCCACTGGCTGGCCAAAATGGGCTGTGCGTTGAGGCTGAAAGCGTGCGCGCCCAGCGGGGCGAACTCGCTTCTAGCGACGCTGCAAAACGCCTCAAAAAGTGCCGGATTTAAGCTAACCTGTTCGGCGATGTCGTTCGCCATCTTTTCGCAGCGAAGCCGCTCTAGCGAGACCATAACGCGCTCCCGCCCGGCCAGGCGTTAAATTTAAAGCCGCGAAAGCTTTTGCTCTGATTAAATTCAGGGCCGATAAAATTTTTAAAAATACCATCCAAGCGCCGGTGACGCGATGAGGCGGAGAAAAATTTCAAACCGCAAAATCCGCTAAAAATCATCGAAACTCAAACTTCCTTTGCTGTAGTTCGTGACCTTGCTCTCGAAAAAGTTGCTCTTCTGATCGTTAAATTTAGAAAAATCATCGACCCATTTTATCGGATGCTTCGCGCCGTATCGCTTCTCAAGTCCGATGGCGAGCAGGCGCTGATCGACCAGGTAGTGGATGTATTCTTCGATGATGTCATCCGTAAAGCCCATGATTTGATTATCCGTTATGTATTTGCCCCAATCGATCTCTAAGTTTCCCGCCGTCTCGAACATCTCGTAAATTTTATCCACGTTGCGCTTGCTAAACAGATCGGCGCGCTCCTTGCGGACGGAATTTATCATGTTTTGAAAGAGCAGAAGATGCGTGATCTCGTCGCGCTGTATAAAGCGGATCATCTGTGCGCTGCCTAGCATCTTGCCCGCGCGAGCAAGCGCATAGATCGACGTAAAGCCGCTGTAGAAGTAGATACCCTCTAAAATTTGATTCGCCACCATCGCTAGCAGCAGCTTATCGTCGCTAACCTTGCCCGCAAGCTCCTCATAGACACTTGAGATGTAGTCGTTTTTCCTGCGGAGCATATCGTCGTGCTTCTCCATCTCGTAAATGAGATCGGTGTTTTCACAGATCGCCTCGACCATGACGGCGTAAGATTTGCTGTGGTTGGCCTCCTCGTAGGCTTGGCGAGCGAGCACGGCGTTGATCTCCGGTGCCGTGATGTAGGGGTTGATATTATCGGCAAGATTGTTGGTCTGAAAGCTATCCATCGATATCAGCTGGCTCCACACGAGATCGTACATCCGCTTCTCGGCGCTTGTGAGATTGAAGTTATAATCGCGCACGTCGTCGGTGGTATCGACCTCTTTGGGAAACCAGGTGTTGGCCTCCATCAGATCCCAAAGTTTCAGCGCCCATTGATATTTCGCCTTGGTAAAATTTAAAATGCCCTGCGGATTGCCGCCGAAGATCTTGCGATCGGTAAGCGTCTCGTCGGAGAAGGGGTTGTAGATTTTTTTCCTATCCATTTTTTGCCTTTTTAAAAATTTCGGCGTATTTTAGCCAAAGCAAGCTAAATTTACCTTTTGTTTTGAAGCGGCCTACTTGCACGGCGTGAAATTTTACGGGGAGCTAAATCTGCGCGGTATAAAATTTTAAGCGCTTGATAAAATAAAATTTTACGCCGCAGACGGAGCGAAATTTAAACATAGCAAGCGGCGGCAAGGTAAATTTTAAAGCTCTTCGGCGGGGCGAAATTTTATCGCAGCTCAATATACGCCGGACAATGCGCGGCGCGCTAAATAAAATTTCATCGCGTTTATCGCAGCAAGATGCTCGTGGAAGCGCAAATTTAATCAAAATTTCGAAGTTCGATCTTTAGATCGGTACGGATTTTGCTCGGATCAAAGCTTGCAAGCGGCGCGTTTAAATTACCGAAATTATCGCCGGTGGGTAGAAAGTTTTGCAGATAATAGACGCCACGGTAGCCCTCGCTGTATAGAATTTGCGCCATCTGCTCGATCTTTGCCTCGTTTAAAAAATCGGCATGCACGGTCGTACGCACCTCAAATCTAAAATTTTGCCGCAGCAAAAGCCTAAGAGTTTGCAGAAATTTATCATATAAGTTTGATTTCGTGATGAGCTCAAAATCCTGTCGCGGCGCCTTAAAATCAAGCGCGATATAATCGATCAGCCCTAGGCTTAGCGCCTCTTCGATCTTTTGCGGATTCGAGCCGTTGGTGTCAACCTTGAGCAAAAAGCCGCGCCGCTTAACTTCGTGCGCCAACGGGATAAAATCGCTCGCGCAGATGCATTCGCCGCCGCTAAATACGATGCCCTGAAGCTTGCCAGCGCGCGCATCCAAAAAGCGCAGAAACTCTTCGTTTGAAATTTTACCCCGTGAAGTAACGATTTGTGGGTTGTAGCAGTAGATGCAGCGCATATTGCAGCCGCAAAACCACGCGATCGCGGCGATGTGATCAGGAAAATCAAGCATCGTAAACGGCGTGATCTCGTAAATCTGCGCGTTACGCAGGTTTAAGGCTTGCGGCGGCTTCGTATGCGTTTGTTGCATTTGGCCGGTAGCGGCGACTAGGCGATCTGCTTTTTGTCTTTTTTCTCTTCAAAAAAGACGCGCTCTTTGTGCTCACCCTTCTTTCCGATATTAAAGCTCTCCACCGGGCGCAAATACCCCATAACTCTTGTGTAAACGACGCATTTTGTACGTTTTGCCTCTAGTTCTTTTGGAAACTCCATACCTGATCCTTTCTTTTGAGATGAGTTGATTTAAGCGCCCTTGCTCGGCTCGGCATTGTATTGCGCGAGCAGCTCCTCGTCGCATTTCGGGCAGTATTCATGCTCGCCGCTGATGTAGCCGTGCTTATGGCAGACGCTGAAAATCGGCGTGATCGTGATGTAAGGAAGCTTGTAGTTTTGCACTACGCTTTTTACGAGCTGCTTACACGCCTGAGCCGAGCTGATGCGCTCCTTCATATACAGATGCAGCACCGTGCCGCCCGTATAGGAGCTTTGCAGCTCGTCCTGCATCGCCAGCGCCTCGAACGGATCACTTCCGAAATTTGCCGGAAGCTGCGTCGAATTGGTGTAGTATATATTTTTATCAAATCCCGCTTGGATGATATCTGAGTAGCGTTTCTTATCCTCTTTGGCGAAGCGATACGTAGTTCCCTCGGCAGGCGTAGCTTCGAGATTGTATAGATTGCCAGTCTGCTCCTGAAACGAGCGGATCTTCTCGCGCAGATACTCAACCATTTTAAGGGCAAATTTACGCCCAAATTCCGTCGTAATATCCTCTTTATTTCCACTAAAATTTCGTATCATCTCGTTTGCGCCGTTGATACCGATGGTGCTGAAATGGTTGTTAAAGCCCGGCAGATAGCGCTTCGTATATGGATACAAACCGCGCTCAAACATCTCGGTAACGAATTTTCGCTTCTTTTCAAGCGTCGATTTGGCAAGCTCCAAAAGCTCATCCAGCCTCGCATACAGTGCCTCTTCGTTATTTTTATACAGATAGCCTAGGCGGGCTAAATTTATCGTTACGACGCCGATGCTTCCCGTCATCTCCGCGCTTCCGAAAAGCCCTCCGCCGCGCTTAAGAAGCTCGCGCAGATCAAGCTGCAAGCGGCAGCACATCGAGCGCACGGCGCCTGGCTTATACGCTTTTGGATTGGGTACGCGCTCGCCCTTTTCGTTCGTGATGTATTGCGAGCCGATGAAATTTTGAAAATAGCTCGAGCCTACCTTGGCGGTGTTTTCAAAAACCGCATCGGCCGCAGGCGTATCCCAATCAAACTCCTCCGTTAAATTTACCGTAGGAATCGGGAAAGTAAAAGGCTGACCGCACTTATCGCCCGTCGTTAAAACCTCGTAAAACGCGATCACTATGCGGTTCATCTCAGGCTCGAAATCGCCGTAAGTCAAAGCCTCGAGCGAGTCCTTACCGCGCTTTTTAGCCTCTGCCAAAAGCTCCTCGTCGTGTAAATTTTTAAATAGATGCTCATTGTTGTGCGTAGGGATCTGCGTTTTTAGATCATCCGGGCAGGTCATATCGATGGTGACGTTGGTAAATGGGCTCTGACCCCAACGCGCTGGAACGTTTAGGTTAAACACGAAGCTCGTGATCGCCTTTTTAACCTCATCGTCGCTTAATTTATCGCGGAAAACGTATGGCGCCAGATACGTATCAAAGCTGCTAAACGCCTGTGCGCCCGCCCATTCGCTCTGTAAAATTCCAAGGAAATTTGCCATCTGATACAGTGCTTCGCGGAAATGCTTCGGCGCCTTGCTCTCGACTCTGCCGCGCACGCCGTTAAAACCCTCGTTTAGAAGCACGCGTAAGCTCCAGCCCGCGCAATACGCCGTAAGGCAGTCCAGATCGTGAATATGATAGTCGCCGTTTCGGTGCGCCGCACCCTCCTCGCGAGAGTAAATTTTATCGAGCCAGTAGTTTGCGATGACCTTGCCGGCGGTGTTGTTGATGAGGCCTGCGTTTGAGTAGCTGGTATTGGAATTTGCTAAAATTCGCCAATCCTGCTTGCTGATGTATTCATTGACCGTCTGAGTGCAGTTGATATAGGTCGTATCCTCCTCAAGCCCCAAAATATGCTCACGCTGCATCTTGTGTGTGTGGCGGTAGATCATAAAGCTCTTTAGAACGTCGAAATCGCCCGCTTCGAAGAGTTTTTTTTCTATGAGATCTTGAATATCTTCGACGCTTAATTTATCTTTAAAAACGATCGCGCTCATTACATTATCAAAGACTTTTTCGTCAAACTCGCTACCCGCGCTTTTGTAGGCTTTTTTGATAGCATCTTTTATTTTGTAGGATTGAAATTCTTGAAAACTTCCGTCTCTTTTAATGATTTTTTTCATAAGCACCCCGAGAATTTTCTGAATAAATTGGCAGAAAGTATATCAAGGAATCTTTAACTCAAAATTAAAGGAACGAGCGGAATATTCATTACAAATTCTGCCTAGAAAAAACGAAATTTAACCAAATCTCGCTATAATCGCGGAGTTTATTTTATAAAATTTGGAAATGCTATGAAAAATTTTAAAATAAGTTTTTTCGTGATCTTGCTGTGTGCCTTTTTAGCGGGCTGCGCTGCGCTCAAAGGCTCTAAAAACACGGATAATTCGGCGCTTACCGGAGGCATCGACCACGCTGGGTATCCAAACGCGTATCTGGAGCGTATCGCAGGCGAAAGCATCGCCGATCTACTCTCAAAGCGTATTGTCGGCAAGAAAGGCGGTAGATTTAGTGTCGTCGGCATCGAACCACTGGACGGGACGAACGCGCACGGCGTAGATGCAGAATTTTTGAGCAAAAAAATTAGAATTTCACTGCTGCATTCAGGCAAAGCAGTCGTCACAGACGCCCCAAGTAAAGATGAACTCGTATTTAGCAACGATGGCGTAAGCCGTGGCTATCACGCCGTAGAAAGCGGCTCGATCTACGCGCCAGATTACATCTTGGTAGGCAAAATTTTACCGCAAAGCCCCGCTGCGGCAAACGATGGTAAGGCAGGATCTAAAAAAGTAAAAAGCTTAAATTCTGCAGCTAAAAATTCTACTGCGCAAGCAAGCGAAAGCCTACTTTTAGAGCTTTCGATGATAGATACTCGCAATAACAAAAGCGTGTGGAAGTATAAAAAAGCGCTTCAAAAGCAAATTTAAGGAATTTTTCGCTAAACTCACGACTTATTTTTTTGAAAGGCGGTGAGGAAAGTGCCTGGAGTAAAGGTATATCCGAACGAATCATTTGACGAAGCTTACAGACGCTTTAAGAAGCAAACCGATCGTAACCTAGTCGTTACCGAGGTTCGCGCGAGACGATTTTTTGAGCCGATGACGGAAGTCCGCAAAAAGCAAAAAATTTCAGCTCGCAAAAAGATGCTTAAACGTCTTTACACGCTACGTCGCTACGAGTCCCGCTTGTAGCAGTTTGCGCGGATTTGCGGATTTTAAATTTGCAGATCTGCGCGAAATTTATCTCAAATCTTTATTAAATTTACAACCTGCTTAAAATTTTACCTGCCGCGTCAGCGCCGAAATTCCGATCTAAATTTTAAAATTTACCTCTTAAATTTACCCGCCTTTGTGTGGCGCCTGCTTTATACGACACATCCGCCCGCGAGCCACTAAATTTTGAAATTTATCTTTACCTATTCGTTTTTTAGATATACTTTTGCATAAATTTCAAGGAGCGAATATGGATTTAAACGACTACCTGCACACTCAAGACCAGCAACCCTCAAACCCGCAAGAAAAAGAAGTAGCACTCATCAAATACACCTTCATCGCGGCCTGCGCCTTAAAAGCTATAGCCGAACTGGTGCTATTGCTATTAGGAATTTACGGCGGATTGGGAGTGCTACTAAGCGCAGCGGCATTCGTGCTTTTTATCTTTAGCATTTATAATATCTCTAAACTTACCGTAAGCCGCAGCCTTTTGCGTAACGTAGCCATTGCCTTTGCGGCGATATTTATAGGCGTATTGTTATTTATATTTTTAGCGGGCGGCATCATCGCTCAAATACTACTTGCATTGGGATTCATCGCATCGTTTCTATTTTTTTATAGATTTTATCAGGAGCTTGCCGATACTAGTGGAGTTGCGATATTTTCATATTGCTTTATCGCGCTTGTACTTGCAGCTATTGCAAATGCGTTTTTGGCGCGTTTTTCGCTGCCTGCTACGGTGCTGCTCAGCTTAGCGGCTCTTGCGCTTAACGCTTTTGCTATATTCAGCGTAGAGGGTTTTTCTCGTTCGTATTATTCTTATGATCTTAGAGGCAAAAGATAAATTTTGATTGCTTGATCGGTTGTGGAAAGACCAGCAAAGAGCTAAATTTTTAAAAATTTAAAATCAAGGAGCAAGCCGTGGTCTATTTCAAACACATATTTCTCGCGCTATTTTGCGGGGCGCTGTTTTTCGGTGCGCTTTACGGCGAAAATCCAAATAAAATTTCAAAGCAAAATTCTAAATCCGACTTCATCTGGGGCGTTACGATCGACGACGGCTGGTACGAGGACGCGCAAGACGCCTCGGGCGCGAAACTACAGAGCATCGTGCGCGCCCTGCAAGCCCTACCCGCAAAGCCGACCGTACGCGTCGTGATGTCAAAAGAAATTAGCCCGCGCGAGTACGAGCCTCTTTTTAGGCGGCTTAGCGAGGTTTCGTACGTGATGGCTTGTCCCGTGGACTCCTACGAGATGAGCTCGTACAAAAGCGTGAAAAGCTACGAAAAGAGGTTCTCGGACGCTTTCGCCGCACTTGCGCCTTACGTCACGATCTGGGAGATCGGCAACGAAATAAACGGCGAGGGCTGGCTCGGGGGCGATGCGAATTTCATCGCCGCTAAGATGATCGCGGCATTCGAGTTCATCCACAAGAAAGGCGCTAAGACGGCGCTTACTGCCTATTATACGCCGAGCGGAGCACAGAAAACGCAGATGCGCGAGTGGCTGCGAAAATTCGTGCCGCAAGATATGAAAGATGGGCTGGATTATCTTTTCGTAAGTTACTACGAGGACGACAACGAGGGCTTTACGCCTGATTGGAGCGAAATCTTTACCTATCTGCAAAGCGCCTTTTCCGCTTCAAAGCTTGGCATCGGCGAGTGCGGAAACACGGCGGCGGACGCTACGCAAGCGAACAAAAAGGCGATGATGAAGCGGTATTATACGATGCCGCGCTACGTGAAAAACTACGTAGGCGGGTATTTTTGGTGGTATTTCGTGCAAGATTGCGCCAGCGGAACGGGATCCGGCGCTTCAAACAGCAAAAATCGCGGCGCGCACGATAAAGCGGAAGCCGCGGACGAACTGCTAAAAAGCCTTAGCGAAGCAATAGCCGAAGCGTACAGATAATGCGCGGAGGATTTCAAATTTAAAGCAAAATTTATGCTTTTTAGGTGCAACGAAGTAAAATTTGGACATGAAAACTTTTATAAAAATTTTAAAAATTACCACCTTGGTCGTGAGCGTTGCGTGTGTGCTTTTTGTGCTGTATATATTTGTGATTTTAAATTTGCTTTTTTCATCCGATACGCCCGAGGGTTGCGATCCTAGTATGCCCACTAGCGCTTGCGATTATATC
>NZ_CALHGM010000036.1 GCF_938030145.1 uncultured Campylobacter sp. | reverse complement strand
ACATAGGCTTAGCTAAGGAGTATATCAAACAAAGCGACTTCTATAATAAAGACCTAGACGGAACAAATGCCTTCAATCCTACTGCGGGGCAGTATTGGGAAAGGTATGTATATAGTGAGAACGCCTATGCCAACAAAGATTTTTATATAAAAAATCTTTACTTAAACAAAGGCATGGGTATATTAGATTATGTAAAATCTACCGCTTACGGATTATATGGCACCGCAGAAGGTTATGTAGATGGAATAGAAGATATGGGTGATATGGTGCTTCATCCAATAGATACTGTCGGTAATATTTTTAGCGCGATAATTCACCCGTTAAGAACGCGCCAAGCTATAAGCGATAGTATAGACGAACATCAGGCGGATAATTTTGTAGATGCCATGATAGGCGATCAAAGCTCGATCAATCGTAGAAATTACCATACTTTAGGTGAAGCTGCCGCAGGTCTAGGTACGGGCAAATTATCAAGCAAGCTAAATAAAGCGGGTAAGGTAGTAGGCAAAGCAGATGAAGTAGCTAAATATGAAGTTGCCAAGCCTGCACCATCTACAGAACATATAAAGAGAGTATTCGTAGATAGTAAAAGTGCAAATTCTGATTTAGTTACTTTGGTTAATAACACACAAGCAGATTATATAGTCAGCAAAAAAGGGCTTGCATTTAGCGTCAAAGATCTTAAAAATCTATTAGCTTTACAAGGAACATCAAAAAATGTAGGAAAGTGGGAAGGTCTAACAGGCGCATCATTTGAAGAGATATTCTCAAGAGCACCTAAGAATTGGATAGTGAAATTCCAAGATAAAGGAGTGGGTATTAAATTTGTGGAAATCGTAGATGGAAAAGAGATAGAAAAGATTAGAATACATGGTCCTAGCTCAAGCAAACATATTCCTGAAAATTCTAATGCAAGGCAAGGTTGGGTGCTAAGAATTCAAAACGAAAAAGGAGATTATTTCGATAGTGCCGGCAATGTTGTGCCTAACAAATATAGCAACGAAGGGCATATACCTATAAAAGGCAATAAAAATTTAGGAGAATAAAATGGCGAGAGGAAGAAAAGCACTTTTGCAATCACTTTTTGCTTTAGCGTCAATTGAATTTCAAACAAAGTATATTGATAATGCCGATGCAGATGCCGATGTATATACATCGCCGGAAGAATTACTAGAGGATCTAAGTAGTGCCTGCATAGAGGCGCAATCATTTAAGGAAGAATTTACGCAAGATGAATTAGAACGATGTGAAGCAATGAGAGATAAGATAAAAAGTCTTCCCAATGAAGATATATATAAAACGCCTCTTTGGGAAAAACTACGTAAAGAAGCGAAAGATTTTTTAAATTTCATGGGTTATAATGTAAGCGATATCGACGATAGTATTTTCAGGCAACTTTAGTTAGCCATATCAATGAGAAATAAAAGGAAACCCAAATGCAAATTAACGGAAAAGAGATATTTGAGAAAGGCGGTCTTATGTTTCATTTAAGCCTAATGGCTTCTTTGGAATACCAGGATAAATATATCGTTCATCCTACGGCTAAATATTATGAAAGCCCGTCTGAAATGGCAGATATTTTATATACCGAATGCGAAAATGCTTTATTGGAGCGGTTTGAATTTTGCTTCCTGCCATACGAGAGGGATGCGCTAAGAGAACTTTTGGAGCTCATAGATAGATACTTTAAAGATCAAAGCTTGCTAGAAGGCATAGGTGAGTATTTGGTATATCAAAATAAATCCTGGATAGAGGTCAGAGAATTAGCTTTAAAAACTTTACATATTTTCGGATATGATTTAGGTGACTTTGATCTGTATTAAGCTCACG
>NZ_CALHGM010000035.1 GCF_938030145.1 uncultured Campylobacter sp. | reverse complement strand
CATTTTTTCGGGGGTGTTATTCATAGCTGAAATGCTCATTTTATTCCTTTATCTCATTTTTAATCTGCACTGCAAATTCTTGCCCTTTTACGGCGGCGAGTAGTGCGCTTAAAGCCGTGCGAGAGTCTTTTACTCCGTGCGCGCCCAAAGACGAACCTAGTAGCACGCAGCCCCCGGGATTGCGTCCGGTGTTGCCCGAATGGATCAGAATGCAGCGGCTTTTAGGTACCTGCTCGCTATACAGCAGCGGCAGACGAGCTCTAAATTTCGGGCTATCGTACCAGGCTATTTGATACCGCCCTTGCGGTATGCGTCTATCCATACCGCTTTGTGTAGTATCAGGACCCGCAGGCTCGCAGGTATAGCCTATGAGCACTACTTTTTCGCCGTCGCTCAATACGAAGCGCCCTAGTGTCATATCATCAATTTCCTTGAACCTGGTAATTTCCAAGACCATAAATCCTCCTTAAATTTACTTTTCGGGCGAGCTAAGCCCGCCTACGAGCGAAAAATTCAAAAGCTAAATTTATTTATAAATTTGACTTTTTTTACCGCCTCGCCAGTTTTGCGCACTAGCACCTTATATCCGCTACCTTGCTTCGGCGTGTCGCTTTTTATCTGCGCGCGTATCATATTTTTTATCGTTTGCTTTAGCCCCATTAAAAATCCCACCTTTTTGCCGTTATATTTACGAATGCGCCGCTAGCCGTGACGCGAGTCTCTACCGCCGTGACGATAAATCTATCCTCCCCAGGTGCTGCAGGCACGCTATAACGGGGCATATCTATCTTTATGATATCGCCTGTGCGCACACTTTGAAGCGGAGCACGCAAGCTAACCTCGCTTACGCGCGCGCCGTGGTCCAAAAAATACCTGCGGGCATAAGCCTCTATGATACGCTCGTCCTGATCCAGATCGAGCTTTATTTGCCCGTGCAGCCCGTCACTCCGATCAAATATAAACTTCACTGCTCCCCTGGTGCTTTTTTTCTCACTCCCTTTAATCTGCGTCATTTCTCCTCCTCCCAAGAATACCAATACCACTTTTTCAATGCTTCTAAATCGCCTTCTTGCGGATGTTCGCCGGTCATATTATAAACATATGCCAGGTGGTTAAATTCGTTTAAAAAGATGTCCGCATAGAGCTTTTCGCGGATCTTTTTATACTGACCGGGGGCTTGCAACCTAGCAAAGTGCCAATACTCGGGCGGCTTTATAGCCTTCCTTTTAGGGGTTCTGCTTTGCGAAAAAATCCCTATACCCCACCATCTTTCGTAATAATTTATGGTTCTATCATCCGCCCATAATACTATCTCGGTTAGTTCGTCTTTAAGGGAGATCTCCTCCTTATAAGTATATTCACGGAGCCGACGACTATCTGGGTAATATTCCGTGTCTAATCCAATATAATATACCTCCATTTTTAGCTTACTTCCCTCTTTGATAAATAGGCTAAGCGCGGTCGTATATCCGGGCAGTGCAGGATATTTGAATATATCCTCCCCCTTCCAAATCGAGTGCAGAGAAACCGCGGCTAGAAATTTCTTTTTTAACGCGCGCTTGGCTTTTTCAAAGCCGAAGGCGTTTTTAATATATTTCTCGCTTTTGCCTTGTGGGTTTTGGCAGAAAAATAATCTATATTCGTTCAGCATGTTTTTTACGGTTTTGAAATAATCGCTTTTTTCTCTTTTGTTTGCAACATCCAAAAAGGGCGTAGTTTTTGTTTTGCTTCCATCGCTATTAGGAACTGTAAAATCTAACTCTCTGCTTAGAGCGAAGCGAAACATCTCCTTTACGCGGATCTTTTTGCCGTCGTCGCAGAATATCAAAAGCTCATCGTCTCTTATGTCATAGGTATCGTGATATTGTCGCTTTCGGTCTGGATACGCCTGAATAGATACAAAATCTATAATTGAATCATTATTATAAAACGGTATAGGTGATTTTTGATCGTCGAGATAGAAGCGATAATCGCCAAGGGCATAAGTATCATAGCTCTGTCCCACAGGTTTTCTATTATGCCCGGGCTTTTTGCCGTCTAGAGGCACGAGATATGCACCTTGCAGTGCCTTATAGTATTTCCTGCTAACCGCGCCATTAATAAGTTCAAGCTTGATCCACTCTTTGGTTTGTCCTCTATATCCGCCATTGCTTTCGTCTGCTATAAACTCCATCTTAGCCCCACATCAGCAAAATACTCATGTTTTTATAAATATCGCCGCTACTGTCGGTGAGCTCTACACTAATGGGTGTAGGCGAGCTGCAATCTCCTATATCTTTCAGCCAAAAAATTTCCTCTCTTTCGGAAGGCTTTTCGCCTGAAAAGGTAAGATTGCCAGCACTATCTACAGCTTCAAGGCGATATGCCCTGCTACCTCTATTATCGATAAAAAATAGTGGGGCTTTGAAGCTATAAAGCGTTATGGAGGGATTTTGTGCATCGGGCGAGGATGAATACTTTACTAACCCAAGTAGCATAGTTATGTCTTTTTCGCCTAGCCTTCCTCCCTCTAATATATTGATCCTGCCTTGAAAGGCGTCCTCGTCAAAATTTAGTAAGGTCGAATAGTCTCTACCTATCACGGCGCAATATACCCTAGCTACGGGATTTATTGCTTTTGCCCAGACGATGAAGCGCCCTCTAGGACCTATGGCACCGCCTTTCGTACGTCCATTAAAAATACTAGAGCTTAGGCTAAAATCCAAATTTAGATCTTTCGAATTTAGCTTCAATGCTTTTTCGCAGGCCGCATCTTTATACAGAGCTACGTCAAATGTTTCAGCCATCTTTAATCCTTTTCCTTAATCTCGTTGAAATCGCAGCTAAATTCGTTTGCGAAATAGCCGATATTCATTGTTTTCTCTAACTTTCCGTCTAAATATAGCTCTAGCTTATAGGCTCCGTAATCACTAAATTTAATCTCCACCTCCCCGAAAGGATCGGCACTAAAGCTTTGCGTGCCGAGCTTAAAGCCGGCATGCGCGATAAGCGCACTATCTATGTCAAAATCACGCATCAGGCTAAAGGTATGGGTATAGCCTTTAGGATAAAACTTCGTAATCTCGTATTTGTGCAAATGATCTATTTGCAAATTTTTATACTCCGCTTTTATATTTAGAGCGGAGGGGAGATCGCGAGCAGGGCATACGAAAAGATAGATATTACTTTCATAAGCTACCTTTAGCGTTCCGCTTAAAGGGCCCTCGAAGCAAAGCACATTATCTTTATAGATATTGCCGTGCTGCTCTTGCGCCGTTTGCTCGCTAAATTGCAGCGGCGTTCCGTCAAGGCTTACAGCTATTAGTTTTTTAATAAAACCCGTAAGCTTTACGCAGATATCCTCGCTCAGCTCAAACTCCTCCACCGCGCGATAATCCGCGAAGAAAGAAGCGTTAGGCGCGTTTAGGCTAATATCTTTTGCCTTCCAAGCGGGGGTTGCGAAAATTTTACCTACCGCGCGAAGCGGAGAGATTACGTAAACATCGCCGTTTTCGTCGTCTTTATATCTTAAAACCTCCCTCGGGGTTACCGGGTGGGGATCGGGATCGATTACCGCAGTAAGCCCGGCTTCGGAATAGATATCCTCGTTTTTATCGTTAAAAATTATCGTATCGATGTTTTGCGGTGCGCTAAGGCTAAGATTAAAATCTATTATATTATCCTCGTTAAACTCCGCCGCGATCACGGCGAGTTTAGCGATATAAAATTTATCGCTTATGAAAATTCCTAGATCGTTCGCCCAAAAGCTAAGCCCTATGCCCTCTAGTGCTCCGGCTAGCGACGATGCATCCGAATACGAAAGCCCCGTTAGCGGCGTATCTTGTGGTGCATCGCAAAGAAAGCTTACTTTATCTGTAAGAGAGGCGAGATCCTTTAGGCTGGATATATTTTGCGGCAAACGAAGCGGGGTTTTAGCGACAAGCTTTTTAAAATTTGCATCTATGCTTAAAACTTCGCTCACCTCAAAAAGGCAATCTTTGAAATGCGAGCAGCTGATTAAAATTTCATCTATTGGGGCGAATAGGGAGGAAGCGGCGATTTTCAAAGACGCCGTCGCTTGCAGCTCACCTTCCTCGCTGCAAATACTCAGCTCACTGATGCCACGAAGCTCGCTTTTTGTGCCATCCCTGAAAGCAAAGACCTTAAAGCCGTATTCTACTACCATTGCTCCACCCTTCTATAAATCAAAGAAGTGGGGCGGTAAGCTCTATTTCTCCAGCAAAAAGCAAGCGTTTTTGAGTAAATATCGGACTTTAAAATAAAGCTTTCCTCGATTTTAGAGCTATAAATTTTTGCCTTATGCACGGCTAGCTTAAAGTCGTATTGCGCACTTCCTTTCTTATCGCCGTTGGTAGCTAGATAAAAATTCGTGACAACGCTATCTTGGCGAATGACCCCTTTTGGTATATATATCTCAGGCCTTAAATCCGTATATCTTTTAATATAGCTCGTATATACGCGGTCTTGCGAGATTTCTACCTTATAGTTTAGATCCAACTTATGCATTACCGCTCCAATATGCTGCTATATAGTATCTAAAGCTAACGCCCTTTGAGACATCGGCAAAACTGACTCGCCTAACGAGCTTAACGGCATGTACCGCTTCGCTCGCCGTAGCTTTGTCCGCAACCAAAGGAAGTAGCTTAAAAGCAAACTCCCCCTTTTTGATATATGAGA
>NZ_CALHGM010000034.1 GCF_938030145.1 uncultured Campylobacter sp. | reverse complement strand
TTTAGGCAATTTTAGGCAATTTTAGGCAATTTTAGGCAATTTTAGGCAATTTTAGGCGAGGCGCGGGTGATTAAAATGCAGGTGATTTACTTATTGCAGCTGTGTAGTTTGGCAATATCTTTAAAATTTTAATTTATGAAAACAGCGATAAAATTTTATCGCCTCTTAGCATTTAAGTTAAGGCACAGAATTCGCATCGCTGCGTTTAAAGCCAAATTTAAAAGCCGCTCGGTCGCCGCCGCACAAGGCTAGAATTTTATCAAGCTTTGAGCCTCCTCCTTTTGTCTTATTCTTTTATCTATTATGTTATTTAATCTTGATATTTTGCCGTGCTTGCTTGCGGGTGACATTGAGCGAGAGAGAATTTAATCTTGCTTTTTCATTTCGCGTAGTTAGCGGAGGAGCTTTGGCGAAGCGTGCCAATCTGAGATTTTAAATTAGTAGCGTTCATAAATTCCACATTTTAAAATTTCAGTGCTTTTATCTTGCAAATGCCGCTTTTAAGTGAAATTTGCTTCGGGTTTTCTTGTTATATAAAGCAGTGAACTTCAAATAAAATGGCAAAATTTTAAAATCTACACGTTTAAACATCACAAGCAATGAGAATTTAAAATTTTGTCTTTCGGAGATTAAGCACGAAGCATGTTAGAAAAAATTTTGTAGGTCAAATTTCATTTTAAGCGATTGCAGATTTAAAGCTTGTATGCAAATACTTTTAAAGCCTGCTCTAGTTAGAATTTATCACTAAACTAGACAGGCTTAGCCTTGGGATTACACTGCGTCAATTTTAAAATTTTGTGCGAGTTGCGCCTAAAATTTTTAAAATTCAATTCTACCTGCTAGAACTCTTAAATTTCATAGCTTAGAATTTTGATGGAGAATTTTGCCGCAACGCTATTTCTTGGGATGCGATAAAACTACGCGGCATGCAAAAGCCGCGTAGAATATTGAGCTAGGCTCGCTGCTGCAAGCCTAGCGAATGTCGTAAGCTAAAAAGGCGCTACTGCAAAGCGTAAAATTTTATTTCAAAGCCTTAAAAAGCTCCACGCCGTCAAGCTGCTCCCACGGATATTCGTCGTTTCCGACCTGTCCGCGCGCGGCGACGTCGGCGTAGAGAAAGCTTCCTTTGCCTGGGCGATCAAGACCGAATTTATCGATAATCCAGCGCGGCGTGAGCGGAAATTTTTCAAGCACGAAAGCGGATAGCTCATCGTCGCTCGCCGCGCCTAAATTTGTCCCCATACAATCGACGCTGACGCTGACGGGCTTTGCGACGCCGATTGCGTAACTGAGCTGGACGATGCATTTTTTCGCAAGCCCTGCCGCGACGATATTTTTGGCGATATAGCGCGCCGCATAAAGCCCGCTGCGATCGACCTTGGTGTAGTCTTTGCTGCTTTGAGCGCCGCCGCCGATCGGGCTGTAGCCGCCGAAGCTATCTACGATCAGTTTGCGCCCCGTTAGGCCGCTATCGTGAAGCGAGCTGTGATTTACGTAGCGGCCGGTCGGGTTGATGTAGATGATCGTTTTGCTTTTGTCGTAAAGCTCCTTCGGAAGCCCTGCAGAATCGATTAAATTTCCGATCAGATCTCGGACGCGCTCGATACTCATACTCTCGACGCATGGCGCGGAAACCACGATCGTATGGATACTTTGCGGCTTGCACTCCTCAAAATTGCTCTTCGTGCCGTAATCGACGCTAACCTGCGTTTTAATATCGACGCCAAGCTCGTTGGGATGGGATTTTGCGTAGGCATAAACGTGATCGCAAAGAAGCCTCGCGTAGGTAATCGCCGCCGGCATAAAATTTTTCGTCTCGCAGCTTGCGAAGCCGAACATTATGCCCTGATCCCCCGCTCCGATCTCACCACCCTCTTGATCGACGCCTTGGTTGATGTCGGGGCTTTGCTGGTTTAAAAATACGTCCACTTGCAAATCCTGCGGATGCAGGCACTGCGCGCGCGTGAAATGAGGGTTGTCGTTGTAGCCGATCTCGCTAAGCGCGCCCTTTACGATGTGGCGGTAATCGTCGTGGGTAAAATCGATCTTAGCGTTTACTTCGCCGCCGATTACTACGTGTTTGCCCGCGATGAAAACCTCCGCTGCTACGCGTCCGTTTGGATCTTGTTTTAAAATTTCATCCACGATGCTGTCTGCGATGATATCGGCGCATTTATCGGGATGTCCGGGGCTTACTACCTCGCTTGTGAAAAGATACATATCTGCTCCTGATTAAAATTTCGGGGTATTTTATCTAACGAGGTTTTAAGATTGACTAAAAATTACGAAATTTCGCCCAAATTTAAATGTGCTTAAATAAAATTTCGATATATTTCAAACGACGTTTTGATTGAAAGGTAAAAAATGAGTTCGATTCAAAAATTAGTAGCCAGCTACAAAGATAAAAATCTAGTTCTGCGCATAGTTACAGGTTTGATAATAGGAGCTATTTTGGGCTTTGCCGCACGTTCAGCGGCAGGTGATATTGCGGCAGAGCACAATTCGTTTTTAATAAACGTAGTAGCTTTTGGGGAAATTTTAGGAAATTTATTCGTAGGTGCCCTTAAGGCGGTAGCTCCGATTTTAGTTTTTATCTTGATTTTAAGCTCGATCGTAAATAAACAATACGGTAGCGCAAGCGGCTTAAAACGCGTGGTTGTTCTATATATCGTAGGCACCTTTTTAGCCTCGTGCGTGGGGGTAGCAGCCAGCTTTTTATTTCCGACGCAGCTTGCTCTAAGCAATGTCGGCGCGGCAGAAAATGCGGTCCCTGCGAGCGTTTGGATCGTGCTAAAAGATCTGCTTTTTAAGGTTGTAGATAATCCGCTAAACGCTATCGCACACGGAAACTACGTAGGAATTTTAACCTGGGCGATAGGTCTTGGCGTCGCGCTTAAATTTTGTACCAACGAAACGAAAAAAATTTTTACCGATCTGAGCGAAGCGGTAACCAAAATCGTGCAATTCGTAATCCAGCTCGCGCCGTTTGGAATTTTCGGCCTAGTAGCTTCTACCGTGTATCAAACCGGCGTCGATGCGCTGCTTGGATATGCGCGAATCGTAGTCGTGCTCGTAGGCGCGATGGCGTTCGTAGCCCTCGTGGTAAATCCGCTCATCGTTTTTGCGGTGATTAAGAAAAATCCGTATCCGCTCGTATTTACCTGCCTGCGCGAAAGCGGCCTCACAGCGTTTTTTACCCGCAGCTCGGCGGCAAATATCCCGGTAAATTTAAATTTATGCAAAAAGCTCGGTATCAGCGACGAGCTAAGCTCGATCTCGATCCCTTTGGGAGCTACGATAAATATGGCGGGCGCTGCGGTGGTAATCGCGATCTTGGCGCTTGCTGCGGCTCATACGCTCGGCGTGCGCCCCGATTTTTGGACGGCGCTACTGCTTTGCGTGGTCTCGGCGGTCGGTGCGTGCGGTGCTAGCGGCGTGCCAGGCGGCTCATTGATGCTGATACCGCTTGCGTGTTCGCTCTTTAATATCTCAAACGACATCGCAATGCAGGTGGTCGCGATCGGCTTTATCATCGGCGTGATCCAAGACTCGGTAGAAACCGCGATCAATAGCTCCACCGACGTGATTTTTACGGCGATCGCGTCGCAAAGTATGCAAAAATAACTAACCTTAAAATTTTACCGCGAATTCCGCTTAGATGGCGGATTTGCGGTTTTTAAAATTTTACTTATTCTTTTTTGATAAAATTATCCAAAAATTTTAAAAGGAAATCGATGAATTGGAATTTAGGCGAGCTGTTTGCAAACGAGGCGGAATTTAGCGGCGCGATAGATAGCGCGGCTGCGCAGGCTAGGGATTTTGAGCTTAAATTTAAAGATAAGCTGCACACTCTTAGCGCGGAGGAGTTTTTAGGCGCGCTTGAGCTTTATGAGGGCATCAGCGAGCAGATCGGCAAGATAATGAGCTTTGCGCATCTTAGTTTCGCGCAAGATACGAGCCTTGGGGCGCAGCAGGCTAAGACGGAGCAGGCTTGCAACGATATTTCGCAGAGCCTGCTTTTTTTTGAGCTCGAGTTTAACGAGCTGGACGCCGCAAAACAGGACAAGTTTATCGCAGGGGGCGGGAGATTTCGATACTATTTGAGCCTGCTTAAGCAGCGCAAGGCTCACCAGCTAAGCTTGCCGCAAGAAAGCGTGCTTTTAAAAACTTCACCCGTAAGCGGCGAGGCGTTTTCGCGACTTTTTGACGAGAGCATGGCGCGGATGAGCTTTGATTTTCGCGGGCAAAAGCTTGGCGAGGAGGAAATTTTAAGCTTGCTTCATAGCTCCGATCGCGAGGTGCGAAAGGACGCCGCAGCCTCGCTAAGCGCGGTGCTAGAGCAAAATTCTCACCTGCTTGGCTACATCTACAATATGATCAAAACCGATCTTAAAATTCGCTGCGAGCTGCGCAGTTACGATAAAGCCGAGGCGGTGATGCACGAGGAAAATCAGATAAACATCGCAAGCGTCGATGCGCTGATCGCAGAGACGGAGCGAAGCTTCGCTCTAGTCGGCAAATTTTACGCCAAAAAGCGCGAAATTTTAGGCTACGACGCGCTGTATGATTACGATAGATACGCGCCGCTCGGCGGCGATGAGAGCGAGTTTAGCTTCGAGCAGGCTAAGCAGATCGTGCTAGCGGCGTTTGAAAAATTTAGTCCGAAATTTAAGCAGATCGCGCTGATCGCGTTTGAGCGAAACTGGATCGACGCGATGCCCGCGCAAAATAAGCAAAGCGGCGCGTTTTCGCATTCGGGTTCGCGCGATACGCATCCCTTCGTGCTTTTAAATTTTACCCGCAAGCGCCGCGACGTATTTACCCTCGCGCACGAGCTGGGGCATGCGATACATCAGTATCTAAGCTACGGCGTGGGCTATTTTAACTCCTTCACGCCGCTTACGACTGCAGAAACCGCGTCGGTTTTCTGCGAGATGCTGGTGTTTGATTATATGCGCGAAAATTTTTCAAATTTAAACGGCTTGCAAAATTTTAAATGCAGCACTTCGCAAGAGGCTCAGGGCGGTGAAATTCCAAACGAGCGCGCCGTAAAACATGCCGCCTCGCAAGACTCTGCGGGTCCGAGCGAGCTTGCAGCAAGCGATACGGATACGCCCTCGCAGACCGCAAGCGACAAGGCCGCGCTAAGAGCGATGCTTGCGGCAAAGATCGAAGATATCTTCGCTACGCTTTACCGCCAGATCGGATTTACGACCTTTGAGCGGCGCGTGCACGCTAGCGCGGATGAGCTAAGCGTAGACCGTATTGATGAGCTTTGGATGGAGGAGTCGCGCAAGATGTTTGCGGGCGAGTTGATCTTACAGGATCATTACAAAAGTTGGTGGAGCTACATCCCGCACTTCGTTCACACGCCGTTTTACTGCTACTCCTACGCCTACGCGCAGCTTTTGGTGCTCGCGCTTTACGGGCTGTATAAGAGCGGCAGGCTCGAAAATTTCGTTCAAATTTACACCGAGTTTTTAAGCTCGGGCGGCAGCGACGAGCCGCAAAAGCTAGTGGCGAAATTCGGGTTTGACATCAATAAAAGTGAGTTTTGGCGCATCGGCATAGAGCAGGTCGCGGCGCTTGTAGATGAGTTTGTGAGGGGTTAGGATGATAGATAAAATTTTAAAAGACGATAAATTTATCGCTGCGAGCAGTGCGAATATAGGCGCGGTTTTGGACTACGTTTTGGCTCTTGGATATGGATTTGGCATCGTTGCGAGGACGGATCAGATAAAATTTGACCCGCCGCTGCCGGAGGAAATTTTAAAAAGCTTCAAAATGCCCGCGATCTTTTTGCAGCTAGAGGAATACACGCTTTCTAGCGCGCATCTTAGCAAGGATGAGCTGGTTTTCGAGGCGGGATTTGGGCCGCAGGATTTTGCAAGCACGCTTAGCGTGCCGTTTTACGCGGTCTTGCAGATCGTCGTGGACGGCAAGCCCATCGCGGTAAATTTTTCTCGTCCCGAATCCGAGTGGCTTAAGCGCGAAAAATCGCGTAAAATTTTTTCAAAATGAGCGATATTTTAGAAGGTCTTAATCCCGCTCAGCGCGAGGCTGTGAGCCACGTGGACGGAGCGATGTTAATCTTAGCGGGTGCGGGCAGCGGCAAAACCAAAACGATCACCGCGCGCCTTGCCTATCTGCTATCAAACGGCGTGCCTGCGGAAAATACTCTCACGCTTACGTTTACGAACAAAGCCGCCGCCGAGATGCGCTCGCGAGCGCTTAATCTGATAAGCGGGCTAAATTTAAGCAGCGTGCCGCTTTTGTGCACCTTTCATAAATTTGGGCTTTTGTTTTTGAAATTTCATATTAGTGAGCTTGGGCGTAGCGCAAACTTCCAAGTAATCGATACTGACGATAAGAAAAAGATCATCAAGGGCTTTGAGATAAATTTGCCCACGTCGCTATTGGCGGCTAAAATTTCAACTTACAAAAATTCTCTGATCGGCCCCAAAGATATCGACGAGCTTCTAAAGGGCGAAGAGGACGAGCTAAGCAGGATGTATAGCGGATTTTACGCGCATTGCGCTGATGCATACAAGCGCTACGAGGCGTATTTGGCGGCGAATAATCTGGTGGATTTCGATGATCTGCTGATATTGCCTTATAAAATTTTAAGCGCCAATGAGCGGCTATGCGATGAAATTTCGCGCCGTTACGCCTATATCACGGTGGATGAGTATCAGGACACCAACGACATTCAATTCAAGCTGCTGCAAAAGCTCTGTACCACGCATGAAAACCTCGCGGTGGTGGGCGATGATGATCAGAGTATCTACGGCTGGCGCGGCGCACGGATAGAAAATATCTTAAATTTTAAAGATCAGTTCTCAAACGTGAAATTTATCAAACTCGAGCAGAACTACCGCTCCACGGATGAAATTTTAAATGCTGCCAACGAGCTCATCTCGCATAACAAAAACCGCCTCGGCAAGAGCCTTACTAGCATGAACGGCGGGGGCGAAAAGATCGAAATTTTGCGTTCAGACGAGGAGGGCATCGAGGCGGCAAAGATCGCAGAAGCCATAAAAAAGCTGCTTTCAAGCGGCGTAGCGCCCTCTCAAATCGCCGTGCTTTACCGCGTAAACGCTCTTTCGCGTGCGCTGGAAGAGGGGCTGAATCGCGCTAAAATCCCGTACAAAATGGTAGGCGGCGTGAAATTTTACGAGCGCGCCGAGATCAAGGATACGATCGCCTATCTACGCTTGGTAAACGACGAGCACGACGATTTTTCGATGAGGCGGATCATAAACGTTCCCAAGCGCGGCATCGGCAAGGTCTCGCTGGCAAAGCTCGAGGAGCTTTCGCGCCTGCGACTTATCAGTCTATTCGACGCTTTTAGTGAGCCTGATGCGGGGCTTAGCGCCAAGGCGGCGCAGGCTCTAGCGGAGCTTAAAAGCGGTATCGCTTCTATCTCCGCGCTAGCCGATACGATCAAAAAAATAGACGCGTTGGAGCCTGCTTTCGGGCTAAAGGCTTACTACGCCTCGCTTCCGGACGGCGCTGATCGGGTAGCGAACATCGACGAGTTTTTGGCTATGCTAAAGGATGAGGCGAGCAATAAGCCCGATTTTGATCTGGCGGAATTTTTAAACGAGCTGAGCCTTCTTAGCGATCAAGACGCCATCATGGGCGATGCGATAAACATAATGAGCGTGCATGCTAGTAAGGGGCTTGAGTTCGAGCATCTTTTTGTAATCGGGCTAGAGGAGGGGTTTTTCCCGCTTTTGGGCGACAGCAATGACATCGAGGAGGAGCGCAGACTCGCATACGTGGCGATTACGCGCGCCAAGCGCACGCTTACGCTTAGCTTTGCCGCTAGCCGCTTTTATCGCGGCAAGCGCGAGAGGCTGGATGCTAGCAGATTTATAGCCGAGGCGGGTTTGGTGGCTAAAGAGCCGCCGCGCGAGCAAAGCAGCGGCTTTAGTAAGGGCGAGCTGATCAAACACAAGCTATTTGGGATCGGACAGATCACGGCGGTAAACGGCGACCGACTCACTATAAATTTCGGCGGAATTTCGCGCGTGATAATGTCGAATTTCGTAGAAAAGATCGGCTCTTATGAATAGATTGTTTTTGGCGGACAAGCCCGCGGGCATCGGCAGCAATAAATTTTTAAGCGCTTTAAAGCGCAAATACGGCGTGAAAAAGGCGGGCTTTAGCGGCACGCTCGATCCCTTCGCAAGCGGCGCGCTGATCGTCGCGTTTGGGCAATACGCGCGCTTTTTTAGGTTTTTGAAAAAGGAGCCAAAAGTTTACGCCGCGGCGCTGTGGCTGGGCGCGCAGAGCCCAAGCGGCGATAATGAAAACATAGGGCGCGTGGAGCAAATTCCGCCGCTTTCGCACAAAATTTTAGACGCTGCGATGGCGCAAATGCGCGGCGAGATAAAATTTATCCCGCCCGCTTTCAGCGCCAAGAAAATTGACGGCGTGCGCGCATACAAGCTCGCTCGCGCGGGCGAAGAGGTGAGCTTGAAAGAGAGCTCGATGCGGGTTTTTGATGCCGAAATTTTAAGTTACGCTCATCCTTTCGTAAGCTTTCGCGTAGCACTCAGCGAGGGCGGATACGTGCGCTCTTTCGCGCAAATTTTAGCAGAAAAGCTAGGCGTTTGTGGCACGCTAAGCGCGCTTAGGCGAGAAAGCGAGGGGTTTTTTGATTTGAAAGATCCGCGCTTTGCGGACGAGGCGGCGCTAAATCCGCTCGAGTTTTTGGATCTTCAGCCGAATTTTTACGACGGCGACGCGCGCGACGTGATCCTGGGCAAGAAGCTCGCCGCAAAGGATCTGGCGAGCTGCGCGGACGGGCGCTATCTGCTTATCTGCGGCGATTTTTACTCGATCATCGAGATTGGCGCGGGCGAGGTGAGGTATCTGTGGAATGACGTCCCGATCGCGGGCGGTGCGTTTTAATCAGCGCCTCTAGCTTGCGGCGGAATTTTGATCGGGCGGCCCTGGCTTGAAATTTGAGCGGTTATAAATACGGCGCGTTTTAAATTTGCTCGCATAGCGCGCCGCCATGTGCGGCTAAATTTTATCACGAGCGGTGGCGGGATTGCGCTCTTTCGTTGCGCACGGATCGTAAATCGGCCTTAAGCGGTATAAATTTCAACGCACGGCGGACGGCAGCCGCTCGCAAAAAAGGAATAAAATTTCGAAACCCAAATTTAAATGCGGCGGAGCGGCGTTTAAATTTACTTGTGCCGCGCGATGGCGACGCGCCGCGAGATTAAAATTTGACGATTTAAAAAGCGCGCAGGTTAGAGCTTAGTGCTGCGGCAAGCAGTCTTTGCTGAATGAAATTCCAGCTCGCGGTAATGCGTAGTTTGCGCCGATGGGTTTGATTTTGCAGCAGGCGACATACCGCTAAACTAAATTTATGACCTAGTGCGGCGTGCAGCGGTGCGGCTAGAATTTTGCCGGCTTGGAATTTTAATCGCTGAGATAGATTTGCGCCGCGGGTTGAAATTTAGCCGCATGCGTCGCAGATTTAAATTTCCGCGCTTTATAAAATTTACGTATCGGGCGCTGCGATCGTGGGTTAAATTCCGCGGCGCGCACTTCACGGCACGCAGTTTTAAATTTTGATTGCACTGGATAGGGCTTGCCGCAGGCTGAAATTTAACTCGCGCACGGATCGGAATTTTAATCGCGCCGGATGAGCTTGCGGCGGGCTAAATTTAACGCAAGCGCGCCTAGGCGCAGAAGGAGTAAAATTTTGAAAGCTTATGCAAAGATCAATGTTTTTTTAAAAGTCGTCGGCACACGCGGCGGTTACCACGAGATCGCCTCGCGCTTCGTGCTGCGCAGGGAGCTGTTTGATGAGATAAGCTTTGAGCGCGCGAGCGGCTTTGCGCTTGAATGCGACGCCGCGCAGATCGCGGACAATATAATTTTAAAAGCCAAGGCGGCGCTTGAGCAGGCGGGCTTTGCGCGCGAGCTTGCGGAGTTTTTCGGCTTGCACAAGATCGTGCTTAAAAAACGTATTCCGATCGGCGCGGGTCTTGGTGGCGGTAGTAGCGACGCGGCGGCGTTTTTACGGCTTGCGAACGAGGAATTAAGCTTAAAAATTTCACGCGAGCGGCTTATAGCGATCGCGCAAAATATCGGCGCGGACGTCGCGTTTTTTGTTAGCGGGCTTGAGGCCGCGAACGTGCGCGGCATCGGCGAGATCATCGAGCCTTTCGAGGACCGGCTGCCTGCGATCGAAATTTTAACGCCAGCGATCTTTTGCTCTACCGGCGCGGTTTATAACGAGTTTCGCGCAAGCTTTATGCAAAATATAAATGCCGCGCAGGCGCAAGAGATGTTGCGTTTAAGCAGCGAGCAGCTGCTGGCGCGATACGGCGGCTTTCAGCTAAACGATCTTTTCGCACCGTGCATAAAGCTATATCCGCAGATGGATAGGTACCGCGATATGTTTCTAAGCGGCAGCGGCAGCAGCGTGTTTTTCTTAAAATAAGAATTCCAAGGTGCGCGGTTAAAATTTAAAAGCTAAATTTAAAGATAAAATTTAAAATTTCGCTCGCCCGCTTTTAAATTTAAGCAAAAACGGGCTAAGCTTAGGACCAAATTTAGAAGGAAAAAGATGAAAGAACTGAGTAAAAATCGCAAGGCATTTCACGATTTTACGATACTTGAAAGCTTTGAAGCGGGCATCGTGCTAAAGGGAAGCGAGGTCAAAGCTCTGCGCGCGGGCAGGGGCAATCTCAAAGATAGCTTTTGTCGCGTGATCCGCGGCGAGCTGTTTTTGCTAAACGCCCATATCAGCTATCTTGAAAGCACCAACGCGCATTTTCGTCCAGACGAGGGGGCGGCGCGAAAGCTTTTGATGCACCGAAAGCAGATCGATAAACTGCTTGGCGCGGTTAGCAAAGAGGGCCTTACCATCGTGGTTTTGTCGCTGTATCTGAATGATAAAAACCGCGTAAAGGCACGTATCGCTTTAGCAAAAGGCAAAAATCTGCACGACAAGCGCGAATCGCTAAAGCGCAAGGAAGCCGACCGCGAAGCGCAAAGTGCGATGAAGCGATACGACAAGCATTCATTTTAAATTCACAAAACTTTGGTTAAAATGCGGGCTTAAATTTAAACCCGAAGGAAATGCAATGAAGAAATTTTTACTATCATGTTTGGCGATTTTTGTTTTAAGCGGCTGCGGAGATGATTCGCAGAAAAAGACGGGCCCTGCCGGCGAGAATCCTACCGCGAGCGAGAGTCAGATGGCAAAAAATTCCGCGCAAGATAAAAATGGCGAGCGTATTGGTGGAGAAAGCGGCGAGGAGGTAGCTTTTACGCCGTTTAAAACGGGAGAGCGCCTTACGCTTAAAAGCGTCGTAGGCGGCGAGGTAACGATCGAGCGCACAGAAAAGGGCTTTAAGCTCGCGGACAGCGATAAAATTTTAATGTTTGATATTTTTGGTACGTACTGCCAGCCGTGCCGCATCGAAGCGCCGCATCTGATGGACTTTCAGCTAAAAAATTCAGCGGATTTTCTGATGGTCGGGCTAATCTATTTTGAGGATATTACGGACGCGCAAGTGATCGAAAATTTTACGAAAAAGTTTAATGCGTATTATTTCATCTCCAATTCAAAACAGAACGAGCGCATAGTGGGTCAAATTTTAAGCGACATCGGTTATCGTCACGCGCTTTCGATCCCTTTTAAGGTAGTACTTAAAGATGGAAAATATCAAAGGCTCACCGACATTAATGAAGGCGATGAGCGGGGCAAGCCGTATTACTTAGGCATGGTCGATACCGATGTGATAAAAAGCGATATCGCCAGGATAAAAAATGGCAACTAAAACCGGCGTGCAGATTCGCACTCGCGCCAAAACAAAATCTTTCGTGCCTCGTCCGTATAAAGTGATTTTACTCAACGACGACGTGACGACGATGGATTTCGTGGTTTATATTTTGATGGAGATTTTTGCCAAAAACTTTAACGACGCCGTAGATTTAATGATGAAAGTTCATAGGCAGGGTCGCGCGGTTTGCGGCGCGTATCCTAAAGAGATAGCCGAGTGCAAGCAACAAGCGGTTTTACAAGCGGCAAAGGCCGCAGGATTCCCTCTTAGATGTGAGATCGAAGAGGATTAAATTTAAAGGAAAGCAATGATAGGATTTTTTTTAAACAAACATTTTGAACAAGCAATCAGCGTCGCAAACGACGGCGAGGACGAATACATTACTACTTCGCACGTAGTTTATGCGATTTTTAAATACAATAAGCCCTTTCACGGGCTCATCGCCAAAGAAATTCCGGATATTAACTACCTAAATATCTTGGATAATCTGGGCGGGCTTTTGGATATGATGCCTAAATCAAGTGGCAAGGCTCCAGCGCAGACGATAGAATTTAAGCAGTTCTATACTGAATTAAATAACGCTAAAGAGCCTAAAAATGAGCTTGATTTTATGCTTAAAATTTTAAATGATAAGGAAAACGACTGCACTAAAATTTTAAATCACTACGGTATCAATGCCGCGATTTTTGAGCTCATTGTGCGAAAGTACAAATCTGCTTTCGATCACCGCGACGAGGTCGTTTCTCGCGACGAAGCCGCAGCGATTAAGCTAAACTCATACGATATCGATGATATCACGCATGCGATGAATTACGACGAAAGTCGCAGGCAGTGGCAGAATACGGAATTTGAGCCTGCGTTTGAGGGCGAAAAGGACGCCATAAACGAGCGCGATATTAAAAAGGACTCGCCTAGCTCACTTTATACGGCAAACCTCAATAAAATCGCGCTTGAGGGCAAGATCGATCCACTCATCGGACGCGAAAAAGAGATCGAAAAGACGCTGCAAACCCTCTGTCGCCGCAAGAAAAACAATCCTATCTTAGTGGGCGAAGCAGGAGTTGGTAAAACCGCGATCATCGAGGGTATCGCACTAAAAATCGTCCGCGGCGAAGTGCCAGAAAAGCTAAAAAACAAGGTGATTTACGCCCTTGATGCTGGCGCGCTGATCGCAGGCACTACGCTGCGCGGGGAGTTTGAGGAGAGGCTAAAGGATCTCATAGACGAGTTTAGCGCCAATCAAAACGCGATTTTATTTATCGATGAAATTCACACGATCGTTGGCGCAGGCACGGGCAATCGCAACGAACTTGATATGTCAAATATCCTAAAACCTTCGCTTGCAAGCGGCGAGCTATCGGTCATCGGCGCTACTACATACGGCGAATACCGCTCGTTTTCGCAGGATAAAGCACTTAGCCGCAGGTTTTGTAAGATCGATGTGAGCGAGCCTAGCATTGACGATAGCGTCGAAATTTTAAAAGGCGTAGCCAAAAAATATGAGGAATTTCACGGCGTAAAATTTAGCGACGAAATTTTGCGTGATAGCGTAACGCTTGCTAAAAAATATCAAAGCGATAAATTCCTTCCCGACAGCGCCATTGATCTCATCGACGAGGTGGGCGCGAGCTTTGCGTTTAAACCGCACGAAGCTCCGCTTGAAATCAGTAAGGATGATTTAGTAAATACACTTTCGATTAGCGCGAATATTGCAAATTTAAGTAGTAGCGTCGATAATAAACAGGTACTAAAAAATCTGGAAGCCAATATCAAGCGTGAAATTTTCGGTCAAGATGAGGCGGTTAGCAGCCTTTGCAAGGCGCTTTTGCGCTCTTACGCCGGGCTTGGAGGCGCAAGCTCCCCAATCGGCGTATTTTTATTTGCAGGTAGCAGCGGTGTGGGCAAAAGTGAGCTAGCCAAGGTTTTAGCCGCGCAGCTTGGAGTGCATTTTGAGCGCTATGATATGAGCGAATATATGGAAGCTCACAGCGTCTCGAGGCTCATCGGAGCACCTCCTGGATACGTGGGCTTTGAAAATGGCGGAATTTTAACGAATAACATTAAAAAGCACCCCTACAGCGTCATTTTATTTGATGAGGTGGAAAAAGCTCATCCTAGCATGACGAATATTTTTTTAGGAATTTTCGATAACGCAAGTCTTACCGATAACAACGGCGTTACGACCGATTTTAAAAATACGATCATAATAATGACGTCGAATTTAGGCACGAAAGAAGCGCCGCAAGTTGGATTTACGAAGGACGAGAGATATAAAGTGGATAGTGCCATAAAAAGCTTTTTTGCGCCGGAATTTCGCAATCGTATCGATAAAATCATAAATTTCAACCGCTTAAGCGGCGAAATTTTAGAAAAGATCGTGGATAAAACTATCGGCGAGCTAGAGTCGCAGCTAAAAAACGTAAAGATTAGCCTAAGCAAGGAAGCAAAAGATTTGATTATCTCGCGCGGCTATTCGGACGAGTTTGGAGCGCGAAATTTAAAGCGCGAGATCAGCTCTCAGATCAGCGATCATATAAGCGGCGAGCTGCTTTTTGGCGCGCTGCAAGAGGGCGGCTTGGTTAGCGTGAGCGTAAAAGATGGCGAGCTAAGCTTTAGCTTTGCTTCTACGCCTTTGCCGCAGATAGAAAAAAAGCAACCCGCACTAGCTCAAAGCAGCGTCGTTAAATAATGGCTCGGTTTTACGATTTTCCAGATCCTATGGATGCGCCCGATTTTGCGCCGCTTGCAAGTGGCGGCGATCTGAGCGAGGATTGTTTGCTTAGCGCTTATAGCGCAGGGATATTTCCGTGGTTTAGCGAGGATGAGCCGATTTTATGGTGGTCGCCCAATCCGCGCGCAGTGCTTGATCCGCGTGAAGTGCGTGTGCAAAAGTCCATCAAGCCCTATCTTAAGCGATATGAAGTGAAATTTGACGCAAATTTTAAGGGCTTCATCGAGCGCTGCAAAGACGTACGAAAAAAAGAGAGCGACGGCACTTGGATCAGCGAGCAGATCGTGCAGGCTTACTCGCGTTTGGCAGCAGACGGCTACGCTCACAGCGTCGAGGTGTACGAGGATGGCGAGCTTGTGGGTGGGTTATACGGGCTAATTTTTGGGCGTGTGTTTTGCGGCGAGAGCATGCTGAGCCTAAAGAGCAACGCTTCGAAAGTCGCGCTGATTAGGCTTTGTGAGGTGCTTGCAAATTTCGGCTTTCTAATCGATTGTCAGATTATGAACGAGCATCTGAAATTTATGGGTGCTAAAGAGATGCCGCGAGCGGAATTTCTCGCTCTATTTGCTGAGCTTAGTGTGCAAGATAGCGGCTTTGAGCGCTTTGCGGATCTTAAAGTTCAGCGCGGAGCGCAGCATTGAGCCAAAGCTTGAAACGCAGTCGCACAAGCAGAGAGTGCGCGGAATTTAGAATTTTAAAGAAATAAGATGTGGCAAAGAGATAAAAGCTCCTCGGTCGGTATGATTATTGTGATGTTTATATTCGTGCCGGCGGCGCTTTTTGTATTTTTGGCGATTTTATATTTTTGGGGCAGCACTGAGCGCAAGCTACCGCGCCTGGATGTCAATGAAACCAACAGCGCGATCCGTGGCGCGATAATCGCAAAAGATAACTACGTCGCGGCAAATTCCGTCAAACTCTATAAAGTTAGCGTCGATGCGCGTAGCATCGATAAAAACAAGCTTGATCTTTTCGTGCGTCTATACTGCATCTACACGGGCGATAGCGAAAAGCGTGTCAAAAGCGCGATCGAGGGCTCTGGCGGCACGACCGTGCTGTCGTATAAGATCGACGCCAAAACCGCCGTGCATCTAAAAGAGCTTGCATATAAGCTAAATTTAAAAAAGGTCTTTGTTAGTTTCATAGGCGCAAACGGCAGACTAAATCCGCCTATCCGCATGAGCGTGAGCGAAAGCGGCGAGAAGCGCAGCTACAATGTCGGTGATTCGCTCACTCCGTTAATCGGCTATATCAATAAAAAAGAGGTTGATGGCATCACCAAGGTTAGCGGAATTAAGGGGATCGAGAAGTACTATGAGTATTATCTAGCGCCGGTTAGAGATGAGTTTATCGTGGGCCCGCGCGATATCGGCGGCAACATCATTCTAGAGCGTAGCAGCAAAAAAACGGGCAGGATCGACGGCTACAATGTCCGCCTAAGCGTGCCGCTAACGCTGCAAAGAAAGATAGAGCGCCTAAGCGATGAGGGCGCGGATAATTACGATGCGCGAGAAATCGTGGTGGGCATTATGAACTCTAAAACGGGCAAAATTTTATCTCTTGCGACCAATGCCCGCTATGATCCATCAAACATCACAAAAAACGATCTTAAGAATTTAAATTTTACCGCGAGCGAATACGCCTACGAAGTGGGCTCGATTATGAAGCCGATAATTTTCGCAATCGCCTATGATGCCAAAGCCGTCAAACCGGGCGAGATCATTAATACCTATAACGGCAGCTATAAGCTTGGTACTCGCACGATCCGCGACACGCACCCGGCTAAGCAGATGAGCGGCGAGGAGATCATCATCCACAGCTCAAACATAGGAATGATTAAAATTTCAGAGCGGTTGGAGGGACAGGCTATTTATGACGGACTTATGAACTTCGGTATGTCGCAAAAAACGGGTATCGATCTGCCGTATGAGCAAAGCGGAAATATCCCAAGCATCAAAAGCCTGAATAATAAAATTTACAAAGCCACGATCAGCTACGGCTACGGCGCGCAGATGACATTCCTTCAGATGCTCAATGCCTATACCGTCTTTAACAACGGCGGCGTCATGATTAGCCCGCGCCTAGTCGAAAATCTCGAAAATAATGGCAAAACTTACACCGTTAACGAAAGCGAAACCCGCCAGGTAATCTCTAAACCTACCGCTGACGTAATAAAAGGAATTTTAATCAAAACGGTTGAGAGCGGCACGGGGCGCAAAGGGCGGGTAGCGGGGCTGCAAATCGGCGGCAAGACGGGCACTGCGCGTATCGCTAAGGGGGGCGGCTATTCGAGCGCCTATAATAGCTCGTTTTTTGGCTTTGCCAACGACGCGGACACCAGCTACACGATCGGCGTTTTGGTGCGCGAGCCTAAAAGGGGCAGCTACTACGCCGCTCAAAATGCGCTGCCGATCTTTAAGCGGGCGGTAGGAATTTTGATAGAGGAGGGCTATCTAAAGCCCGCAGCCGACGCAAACGCCACGCAAAAGGTCGAGATCAAGGATGAAGCGGTTGAAATTAAAGATTAAATTTGCTAAATTTCGCGAGGTTTTTTAAAATTTTGCGGCGACGAAATTTCATGGAATTTAACGCGACTTTTGAAATTTTAAGGCGTTTAAATTTTACGGCGCGGAATTTTGGCGGCATAGAATTTCCGGCGTAAAATTTTAACGGAACGAAGATGGAATTTTATCGTGATGCGGGATTTTGGCACGGTAGTAAAATTTTATCGCGGCTTGAAATTTTGCATGGCGCGGCTCGCTGAGCTAAGGCATTGGAATTTTATCGTGGCTTGGGATTTTGCCGTAGCGCAAAATCCCGCGTCAAGGCAAAATTTTAAATTTGCCATCGCGCAAGCAACATAAGCAAAATGGCGAGCAAGCTTAATTGCTTTAAATTTTTAAGACGCAGCGCTATAAATTCGCGCCGTATGTCTGCACAACTGCGAAATTTGGCGAGTTTGGTTGCGAAATTAACGATGAAATTTAACGCAAAGAAAAGAGGAAAATATGAAAGCAAATGAGGGAAAAATGAAAATAGCGATAATCGGACTTGGCTACGTGGGGCTTCCTTTGGCGGCGGCGTTTGCGGCGAAACACGAGGTCATAGGCTTTGACGTCTCGCAAGAGCGCATAGAGGAGCTGCGCGGCGGGCACGATCGCACGCTGGAGCTTAGCGACGAGGAGCTTGCTGCGGCGATTCAAAACGGGCTTAAATTTAGCGCAAAGCTAGATGATATGAGGCAGAGTAATTTTTATATCGTGTGCGTGCCGACGCCAGTAGATAGGCTAAATCGCCCCGATCTTACGCCGCTAATCAAGGCCAGCGAAAGCGTCGGAGCCGTGCTTAAAAAGGGCGACATCGTCGTGTATGAAAGCACCGTCTATCCGGGCGCTACGGAGGAGGACTGCGTACCGGTGTTGCAGCGCGTAAGCGGGCTTAAATTTAACCGTGATTTTTTCTGCGGATATTCGCCCGAGCGGATAAATCCTGGCGATAAAATTCATACTGTCACGAAGATCAAAAAGATCGTCTCGGCAAGCACTCCCGAGGCTCTAGACGTCGTAGATAGCGTCTATCTTAGCATCCTGCAAAACGGCACCTTTCGCGCTAGCAGCATCAAGGTCGCCGAGGCTGCAAAGGTGATCGAAAACACCCAGCGCGACATCAACATCGGCTTTATCAACGAGCTTGCGATCCTATTCGGCAAGCTCGGTATCAATACCAACGACGTCATTGACGCGGCGGCTACGAAGTGGAATTTCTTAAGCTTTCGTCCGGGGCTCGTGGGCGGACACTGCATCGGCATCGATCCGTATTATCTGGCGCAGAAAGCGACCGAGGTGGGCTATCACCCCGAAATCATCCTCTCAAGCCGCCGTATCAACGATAATATGGGAAGTTACGTCGCTACGGAGGTCGTTAAGATGATGATAAAATACGACGAAAAGGTAAAGGGCGCAAAGGTCTTGATCTTGGGGCTGACGTTTAAAGAAAACTGCCCCGACACCCGCAATACGCGCGTCGTGGATATGATAAACGAGCTTAAAAATTTCGGCTGCGAAGTAAGCGTCTATGATCCTTGGGCGAGCGCCGCCGACGCTAAGAGGTACTACGACATCGATCTGCTGCAAAAGCCCGACTTGCGCAAATTTGACTGTGTCGTAATCGCCGTGGCGCATAAGCAATTTTTCGAGCTTGATTACAGGGGCTCGCTGGTTTACGACGTGAAAAACGTCTATAAAGGCGCACAAGGAAAACTCTGAAATTTAGCCGAGGTTTAAATTTAGACTTCTAAATAGGCGGTTTAGCGGGGATAAGGATGAACGAGGCAAGGCTCGAATAGCTAAAGAAAATTCTAAACGAACGACGTCAAAATTTAGAGCGAGGCTCACAGGAAAATTCTGACGCTCAAAATTCCAATGCCTTAATTTTAATAAAGGAGATATAGATGAGTAGAGGAAGTGTTGATAAAAGGTGTACTTATTACAGGTGGTTTTAAATCGCTACAAGAATATTCTGATTTGCCAAAAGCTACTAAAGGAATACAATGAAAAACCCGCTTTACTACGTAGATTATTGGTATGATTTGATTAAATTCGGCTTTGATCGGAAGCATACTTTTATAACGCTAATCGTTGTTTGCGTTTCATTTATCGCACCGATACTTCTCTTGTACTCCTACTCTATCGTACCAAGTACTCAAAGCATAAGAGATCCATTCGTATTTTCCGGTACTATAAAAGAACTTAAAAGGCACAAAGGACATTATCGTACGAAAGCCAATTGTGTAGTGTCAATCCAAAATAATAATAAAATCATCACTAGACGCTTTGTAGATGTAAAAATTTCAGAAGGAACATATATTTGTGATATATTTTTTAAAGAATATGTATTTAATCGATGTATAATCATAAATATGTCTGATTTTGTATTGAATAAGCTGAGCCGCTGCGATGATGGTTTGGTTTTATTTAAAGATACGACAAACATGAGCTATCTCTACAAAGGAAGAAAAACTAGCGTTATAGCTGGTATAATTTTAGTTTTAATAGCTTTTATATTTACTTTCAAGCTTCATATAGAATATAAAAAATCCAAACTAAAAGATTAAATTTTAATCTCTAAATTTACAGCGCTTGCGCGAGTATAAATTTTGCAAAATCCTCGCGAGAGTTCGGGCATTTGCACACTTCGTAGTATTCATAACCCAGCTCGCGCGCACTAGCCCTATAAAAAATATCCAGCTCAAAATCGGTCTCGGAGTTATCCACGCAAAACGCGATCGGAAATATGAGCGCTTTTTTGCTCTGCAAATCTCGCAAAACGTCCGCGATATTGGGCTCTAGCCACTTCACGGGGCCAAGGCGCGATTGATACGCCAAAATGATCTCTTTAAATTTAATCCCGCGCGCAGCCAGCAGATCTTTTAAAATTTCCACGTGCGCTTCTACCTGCGCCTCGTAGGGATCGCCCGCGGCGATCATTTTTACCGGCAGCGAATGGGCAGAAAATATGAGTGAAATTTGCGAAATTTCATCCGCGCTAAATTTTGCGACGCAGCTTGCGATTAAATTTAGCAAAATTTCGTTGTAAGCGGCGCTGTCGTAGAAGATGTCGATGATTCTATAATTTTTTATACCGAGCTGTTTAAGTGCCGCCTCGGCAGAGCACAGGCTCGATTGCACCGTAGTTTTTGAGAAGTGCGGATACAAAGGCATCAAAATTATCTCGTCAAAATCCGCGTATTTTTTAAACACATCCTCCGCAAAAGGCGGCGTGTAATTCATCGCATAATCGCAAATTAGCTCATCTATCGGTTTTTCATCCTGCAGCGCCGCGTTTTGCGACGGCTCGCCCTGTGCCTGTGCCTCTTGCGGCGGCTCACCTGCGGCGCTTGCGTCCGCCGCACCTTTAAATTTTAATCCCGCGCTTAATTCGGCTCGCGCTAGTTCATTTACCCGCTCACAAAGCGCTTCGGTAATGGAGCATATCGGCGAGCGTCCGCCCAGTTTTTCGTAGTTGCTACGCGCCGCCGCCGCTCTACTTCTTACGATGAGCGCGGCTAAAACGCTGCGCCAAAAATCGCTCTTAACGCCCAAAATAAAGGGGTCGTTAAACATATTTTTTAAAAAAACTTCAACCTCGCTCAGATTGTTCGGACCGCCCATGTTGAGTAAAATTAGGGCTTTTTTCATGAGATGATTTCTCTGATTTTTATCGCGTCCTCAACGCTTGCAAGACCTGCGTTCGTGCTGCTGTCGCACATCTCGCAAAACGCTTCGTGTTCACGCCGTAGCGAAAAGTCATCGCGATCGACGCGCAGATTTACGCGCCCGTCAGGCGTAATTTTAAAAAGAGTTATTGAGACCAGATCGCCGAAATATACGCCGCTATCGGTGCAAATCTCGATACCGTGGCGTCTGATCGGATAGAGATTGGACTGCATTAGCGTGCAATAGCAGCCGCTTTTTGTGTGGAGTGTCGCGCATGCGGCTAGAGTGCGCTCTTTAGAGATATTTTTGCTAAGTTCTATGCAGGCGATCTCGCTGTGAGAAAGCAGCCGCACAAGATCGATATCTCTAAAAAGGGCATTGGCTACGATATCTGCTCTATCATCGTTTGCAAAACCGCTTACGAAGCTCATCGAAAAAATTTTATCCCCCTTGGCAAGCTCGCGTAGCAAGGATACGATGACAGGATTGTAGCGGTCGGAGTAGCCTACGGCTAGGCGCGTGCCGTTAGTGGTGACTGCGTAGTTTATCTCTCTGGCTTCGGCTAGGCTTTGCGCGAGCGGAGATTCTACAAAGATATTTTTGGTAAACGGCAGGCATTTTAAAATCAGCTCTTTATGCGATGGCGGGGGAGCCGTGATGACTACGGCATCGGGCTTAGCGACGTTAAAAAGATCGGTTAGATTATCAAAGATCGGATAGCGCGGGCCGAAATTTTCACTGCTGCCCTTATGATAAAGCGCTACAAGTTCGAAATAATCGCTCCTTCTTAGCTCGCTGAAGTGCTTTTGACCAAGCTCGCCCATGCCTATGATCGCTATCTTTTTTTTCATCGTTATGCCCTAAATTTAATCTTTCGCGCCATTATAACTAAGAATGGTTAAAATTTTATAGTTTTTAAAATCTAATTTAGCTAAAATGCGCCTTTAAAATTTAACTTGAAATCAGGACAAATCATGGATATTAGAAGCGAATATTTAAATTTCTTTGCAAGCAAGGGCCATCAGATCATCCCCAGCGCGCCGCTAGTGCCAGATGATGACAGCTTACTTTTTACAAACGCGGGCATGGTGCCCTTTAAAAGCATATTCACTGGAGCCGTACCGCGCCCGACGCCGCCTATTCGCACGAGCTGTCAGACCTGCATCCGTGCCGGCGGCAAACACAACGACCTAGACAACGTCGGCTATACCGCGCGCCATCATACGTTTTTTGAGATGCTTGGCAATTTCAGTTTCGGCGAGTATTTCAAAGAGCAGGCGATCGCCTATGCGTGGGAGTTTATCACCGAAATTTTAAAGCTTCCTAAAGACAAACTTTACGTCACCGTGCATGAAAAGGACGACGAAGCTTACGAGTTCTGGGCGCGCCACATAGCGCAGGAGCGCATCTACCGCTTCGGCGATCACGATAACTTTTGGGCGATGGGCGATACCGGACCATGCGGTCCGTGCAGCGAAATTTTTTACGATCAGGGCGAGGAGCATTTTCACTCATCCGAGGATTATATGGGCGGCGACGGCGACCGCTTTTTAGAGATTTGGAATTTAGTTTTCATGCAGTACGAGCGCAGCAAAGACGGCAAGCTTAGCCCGCTTCCAAAGCCTAGCATCGACACGGGCATGGGGCTTGAGCGCGTCACGGCGATTAAAGAAGGCAAGTTTAGCAACTACGACAGCTCGCTTTTTATGCCGCTAATTGATGAGGTTGTAAAACTTTGCGGCAAACCTTACGTTTATGAAAGTGGCGCGAGCTACCGCGTCATAGCCGATCATATCCGCTCGGTTACGTTTTTGCTAGCGCAGGGAACAAATTTTAATCGCGAGGGTAGGGGATATGTTTTGCGTAGAATTCTGCGCCGTGCCGTTCGCCACGGCTATTTGCTCGGTATAAAAGAGCCCTTTATGTATCGCCTCGTGGATAAAGTATGCGAGCTGATGGGCGGGCACTATGCCTATCTGAACGAGAAAAAGCAAGCCGTAAAGGAGCAGATCAAACTCGAAGAGGAGCGATTTTTTGCCACTTTGGCAAACGGCATCGAGCTTTTTAACGAGGAGCTTGCGCGCACTAAAGAAATTTTTAGCGGCGAGGTCGCGTTTAAACTATACGATACCTACGGCTTTCCGCTCGATCTGACCGCCGATATGCTGCGCGAGAAAAATTTGCGCGTGGATGAGGCTAAATTTGACGCGCTTATGAGCGAGCAAAGGCAGATAGCTAAAGCCGCATGGAAGGGCAGTGGCGATAAAAACGTCCGTGGCGATTTTAAGGCACTGCTAGAGAAATTTGGTGAGAATAAATTTAGCGGTTACGAAGAGCTTAGCCGCACGAGCAAGGTTTTAGCGCTGCTTAACGAGGATTTTGCGGAAGTGGATGAGCTCAAAGCCGGCGATATCGGCTGGGCGATGTTTGATGTCACTCCGTTTTATGCACAAAGCGGCGGTCAAACGGGCGATAGCGGCGAAGTGGAGTCCATAGCCGATGTGTTTGATACGCAGAAATTTTATGGGCTAAATTTATCCCACTTGCGCCTTAATCGTAACCTAAAAATTGGCGATATCGTCGGGCTCAAGGTTTCTGAGGAGCGTGAGCAGATTGCACGTCATCACAGCGCGACACATCTTTTGCACGCGGCGCTTCGTGCGGTGCTAGGGGCTCATATCGCTCAAGCAGGAAGCTTGGTTGAAGCGGACCGCTTAAGATTTGACTTCTCGCATCCTAAGGCACTTAGCGACGAGGAGCTAGCTAAAATCGAGGAATTTGTAAATAACGCCGTTTGCAAGGGCTGTGCGGCAAAAACTGAGATTATGGATATAGATGACGCTAAAAACAGCGGCGCGATTGCGCTTTTTGGCGAAAAATACGGCTCAAAAGTGCGCGTTGTGAGCTTTGGAGAGATTAGTAAGGAGCTTTGCGGCGGAATTCACGTGCGTAATTTAAGCGAGATAGGACCGTTTTTTATCGTCAAAGAAAGCGGCGTAAGTGCGGGTGTTAGGCGTATCGAGGCAGTTTGTTCGCGAGCTGCTTTAAATTTGGCGCTTCAAAATCGCGCTAAGCTTGCTGAAATTTCTACAGAACTAAAAGGGATTGAGCCTCTCCGCGCGATTGAGAAATTAAAAGATGAGATCAGATCACTAAAAGATCAGATCAAGCATGCAAGCAGTTCCCATGCACTGGCATTTTTAAATGTCGGCGATATCAAACTTTGCGTAGCCTCGGTCGAAAGCGGTGATATAAAAACTATGATAGATGAGTTTAAAAATAGCCACGAAAAAGCGGCGATAATGCTAATGCAAGTGGGTGCAGACGGTAAAATTTCAATCGCAGCGGGCGTTAAAAACGCGCCTATTAAAGCGGGCGAGTGGGTTAAGCTAGCAGCGCAAATTTTAGGCGGCGGCGGCGGCGGACGCGATGATTTTGCAACCGCAGGCGGCAAGGACGTGCTAAAAATCGAAGAAGCAATTAAAGAAGCGACCTCTTACGCAAAAGGTAAAATTTGAACGAAATCGATACCGGCTTCATCAAAGCCTCGCAAATTTTGCCGCTGATTCATATTTTAAGCGTGATTTTTTTGGTCTGCGCGCAGATCTGCGTATTTTTGATCGCGCGGATTTTTATGAATTTAAGCAGTAAAAGTCAAGCGGATGCGAAGGATGTAAAATTTGCAGAAATTTTACGATATATGAAACGCTATGAGCAGTTCTTTGCACTATTTTTGGTGATCGTTTGCGTAAGTGGATTTTTTCTTGCGGACGGCGGAAGTTTTAAATTTTCAGATCCTATGGTAAAAGGTGCGATTGCGACGCTATGGGCTGGCGCCGGCTTTATACTACTAAATTTTATCTACATGCATTATAAAATTTCATCTTTGAAGCGAGCTTTGGATGCAGGAAATGAGCTTGAGGCGAATGAGCATTTAATCATCGTCGTTAAATATTTCATCCCGTTAAATATCGTAGTTACGCTGATTTGCGTTTATCTAGGCGTGACTGTGGGCGAGTTTTGATGATTTATTTAGCTTCCAGCTCGCCTACTAGGGCGCAAATTCTAAAGGATAACGGCGTAGAATTTACGCAAATTCCTTTTAATTTCGATGAAAGCGGCATTAGCAAGGATGATGCACGCACCTATGCTTACCGCGTTGCCGTAGCCAAGAAAACGCAGTTTTTTAAAATTTATAAAAATTATGATAGAGTGCTGTTTGCCGATAGCTCCATACTTGCCGGCGGCGAAATTTTAGGCAAGGCACGTGATGAAGCGGACGCATTAAGGATGCTGCGAGCTCAAAGTGGTGCTAGCTGCGCCGTTTATACTGCGATGATTTTTTGCAGTAAGGCGTTAGAGCTTTCGGCACTTAGCGTCGCAAGCTTTGAATTTGCGGAATTTACTGAAGCGGATTTAAAAGGCTATATCGCTAGCGGCGATTGGCGCGGCAAGGCGGGTGCGATGAGCATCGAGGGCTTTAACGAAAAATATATCTTAAGTTCGCGCGGTTCTAAATTTACTGCGATGGGGCTTGATCTGGAAATTTTAAAGAGGTTTGTATGGTAAGAGTTTTATTTAGTTTTATTACGGTTTGTGCGTTTGCCGCAGGCGGAATTTTTTTGTATTTTTACTCGCAAATCCGCTTGGAATCGGACTCTATCATCGATTATCATCCCGAGCTTACGACTAAAATTTATGATCGCAACGGTAATTTGATAGCCAATGTTTTTAATGAACAAAATAGAATTTACGTAAAATTTGACGAGATCCCAGGTCGCGTGATCGAGGCGCTCGTAGCTATCGAGGATACGGCGTTTTTCGAACATGGCGGTGTGAATGTCGAGGCGATTTTTAGGGCGATTATTAAGGACGTCAAAGCGATGAAATTTGTCGAAGGGGCTTCTACGATTACGCAGCAGATCACGCGAAATTTAGTTCTTTCGAGCGAAAAGAAGCTTGATCGCAAGATCAAAGAAGCGATCCTATCGCTTAAGATAGAAAACGCCCTAAGCAAGGAACAAATTCTAGAGCGTTACTTCAACGAAGTATATTTCGGACACGGATATTATGGCATCCGCACGGCGGCTTTAGGATATTTCAAAAAAGATTTGCAAGATTTGAGTCTTAAAGAGATCGCGATTTTAGTGGGCTTACCGAAAGCTCCTAGCAGCTTTGATCCTACTAAGCACCTGGATTTGTCGCTTTCGCGCGCCAATAACGTGATTTATAGGATGCATGAGCTCGGCTGGATAAATAAGACCGAATATGAGCTTGCGATGAACGAGCAGCCTACGATTTATAATGAAACGCTCACGCAAAACGCAGCGCCGTATGCCGTAGATGAGATCATAAAAGAAGCGGAAAAAATTCTACCGGATGTCCGCACGGGCGGATACCGTATAGATACGAGCCTTGATCTAAAGGCGCAAGCGATGGCGCAAGAGGCATTAGTTTTCGGCTACAATGAAATTTTAAAGCGCAACAAAGACGCCAATGCAAGCAACGTAAACGGCGCTATGGTCGTCACGCATCCGCAAAATGGCGAAATTTTAGCCTTAGTAGGCGGCGTGGATTACGCGAAATCAAATTTCAATCGTGCCAGCCAATCCCAGCGCCAAACTGGCTCCAGCTTCAAGCCTTTCGTCTATCAAATTGCCCTTGATATGGGCTACTCGACGATGACTGAGGTGCCCGATATAGCTAGAGAATTCGACGACGGCAGTGATAAAACGTGGAAGCCGAAAAATTACGACAAGACTTACAGCGGCTATATCACGATCAAAGAAGCTTTAACTCGCTCGCGCAACCTTGCCTCGATCAATCTGATGCAATCTATCGGCGTTGATCGCGCGGTAAAAAAGCTGGGCGAGTTCGGCTTTAAAAACGTCCCGCCCGCCCTGTCGGTAGCTATTGGCAGCTACGGAATTTCGCCGCTTGAATACTCCACGATGTATTCGATGTTTCCGGGGCTTGGGATTACTGCAAAATCAAAATTTATCGTTTCGATTACCGATAAGGACGGCAAAACTCGCTTTATCGAGCCTGAGCGCCGCCGCGTGCTGCGCCCGGAGCAGGCATATCTGATGACTACACTACTAAAAAATATCGTGCAGCGCGGCACCGGTACTCGCGCACGCGTGCAAGGCATCGACATAGCGGGCAAAACAGGCACCTCAAACGATAGCATAGATGCATGGTTTTGCGGCTTTACGCCGGATTTACAGATCATAATCTGGTATGGCAACGACGATTATAAACCTATGCGAAAGGTCGAGGGCGGTGGGCGTACTGCAGCGCCTGTCTTTGCGCGCTTTTTAGCAAACTACCTCAAAGAGTATCCGCAAACTAAACGAAATTTCACGGTTCCAGACGGCGTCTTTAGCAGCTCATACAACGGCAAAGAGGAGTATTACACTAAAATTTCGCCGCTTCCTAAACCTCGCGAAAGTAGCAGCGACGGATCATTTTAAATTTAGAGCAAATCCAAATTTTATCCGTTTTCGGAAGCCCTTACATAGATTGCGTTTATTAAGCACAATATAAATATGCTAATTTATAGTTTGTTTAAGGTTGTATGCGCTAAAATGCGTAATCATTTTATTTAGGGGTTAAGATTGCAGGATTTAGAATTTTAAAGTAAAAAGATAAGAATAGAAAATACTCGTATAAAATTCGGTAAATTTTTTACGAAATTGTGTTTTATATATTTTTTATATTCTCTTAGCGCTTTTATAATTCCCGAAAATATTTTAGATATTTCTCCTGCGTGCTTAAATTTCGTAAATTTTATGAAAAGCTATTTTCCAAATATCGAAATTATCGGTAGTATTAGCCCATACACCCAACTTTTGGAATTTTACGTTAGTATTATGTGGGTATACGGGATTATTATTTTTGCGGTTTCTAGCTTATATTCATTGGTTTATTATATTTACTTTTGCAGATATGATGATGATTTTATCTTGGTTGCAAAAAAGAAGCGTAAAAACGATTGCCCGTTTTTGTTGCTTCCATTTATGTTCGGTCTAGGTATTTTTATGTTTGAGGTTTATTATACCGGATATTTTGCAAGCAGCGGTATAAGCATAAGAACAAGCCATTTTATGCCGGAATTTCAAAGTAGATTTTCAATTTTTGGATATATCTTTTTCTTTCAATCCGGTTTATCTCTTTCGAGTTCCGCAATATTAATGTCTGCATTCGAATTTATTTACAAAATATATTTCTATCTAAAAGGAGTGAAAGATGCAGAGCAAAGTCAATGAAAAGAGCGGCGTATTGAATTAAAAATTTGGAGTATTATCGTATGAAATTTCAAAGTTATAAATCTGAAATGCCTCTTTTTATGATCAAAGATTATTGGACTAAAATCAGTACGGAATGTTATTTAATATTAGCTGTATTTTTAGTTATATTTCTATTTTTCTGCAGAGGAAGTGCTTGGGCATATCAATTTTTAGGAGCTGTTACTTTTTTGGTGGGAATTTTATTTATTAATAAACATAAATTTTTAAATTTCTATTCCGATAGAATAGAATATAATTCTTTATGCAAAAATTATAACGATGTATATTCGGTACATAAAAGTGTAAAGGCTTCTAATTTCGATAAAATCGCTATTTATAAATTTTCTGGACTCGTGATTGAAGACGCGTGCAAATACAATGCCAATATAACTAGGTTTAAAAAATTTCTCTTGCTAATTTTATCGTACGCTTTGCATCCGATAAATCTTCTTTGCTTTTGTGTACTTAAAATTTTAAGAAGAATAGATAGCATAAATTTAAATGTTCTAATTTTATTAGATAGTACTCATAGTAATTATTTTGCCATTCCGCTAACTATGTTAAGTGAGTATGAACGAGTAAATTTGAAAAAGTATTTAAAAGACAAACTAAATCTAAATCTTGATAACATTGAGATCAGGGATAGATTTGTAGATATAAACTTTGGCTCAAGATAAGTTAAAAACTTTCAAAGGAGTTTTTAACTATGATCCTGCCGATGAAAAACAAGTATATAATTCGTTTTCGAATTTCAGAAAAGAAATTTAGAGAAATTTTAAAGTATTTTGCAGAGGATATAGAGGCTACTAAAATAGCAAATTTTACAGGAATCTCTAGAATTTCCATTAATAAGATTCTAAAAAGCATTAGAGTTTTGATCTCTCAAGAATGTGAAAAGATAAGCAAATTTAATGGCGAGATAGAGATAGATGAAAGCTACTTCGGAGCTAAAAGAGTAAGATGTAAGATAGGTAGAGGAGCAAGCGGAAAGCAACCGGTATTCGGTATGTTTAAAAGAGATGGTAAGGTCTATACTCAGATAGTAAAGAACTGCTCTGCTAGTGAACTAATACCAATACTATCGCAATATAGCGAGCTTGATAGCTCTACTATCTATTCTGATTGCTGGAAAGCTTATGACGGATTGGTTGATTACGGAGCTAAAGCTCACTATAGAGTAAAACATTCAAAGAATGAATTTGCTAATGGAAAAAACCATATAAATGGTATTGAGAATTTCTGGGGATATGCTAAACATAGATTATCTAAATTTAAAGGCATCAAGAAAGAGAATTTTTTGCTTCATATTAAAGAATGCGAATTTAGATATAATACTAAAACTACACAGGAAAACCTATATCAGAAACTGTTGAAATTGATAAGAGAGAATCCGCTTAACTTATCTTGAGCCTAAATTTTATATAAAATTTTCTAAAATACCTTATTCCAGTATACTTTAATAAATTCCAGCTTAAGCAGATAAATTTTATCTTTTTATTGACGAGCCTCAATGCTTATCGAAATTTAAATAGGTAAAATTCTCTCCTAATTTCAGTTAAAGGAGTGAGAATGGCAGAATATAAAAAGCTCTGGATGACGCTTGTAGCGGTACTCATCGTGGGCTTTAGTTTCTTGGGTTTTTACGGCGGCGAGGTGTATAGGCAGTCTCCGCCGGTGGTAAAATTTACCGATGCTAGCGGAGCTGAGCTAATCAGCACCGAGCGCATTTACCGCGGGCAGGAGGCCTGGCAGAGCATCGGCGGTATGCAGGTGGGCTCGATCTGGGGTCATGGAGCGTATCAGGCGCCCGATTGGAGCGCGGATTGGCTACATAAGGAGCTGGTTGCGTTTATGGATATCAAGGCGCAGGAGCGTTTCGGCGTGAAATTTGACGCCTTAAATGACGAGCAAAAGGCGCAGATCAAAGCGCTTACAAAGGCCGAGTACCGCACCAACACCGTAAAAGACGGCACCGTTAAGCTAAGCGATGATCGCTTAAAGGCTATGGCGGTCGTAAAAGACGAGTACATGGGTGTTTTCGGAAACGATCCGCGCTTTAAAAAGCTTCGCGAGGATTACGCGATGAAGGAAAATACGCTCGCAAACGAGCAACACCGCGCCGAGCTCGTGGATTTCATCTTTTGGACTGCGTGGGCGGTTTCTACGGATCGTCCGAGCGGAGAGGCGACCTATACCAATAACTGGCCGCACGAGCCGCTGATAGACAATGTCCCTACCACGGAAAACGTCGTTTGGACGATCGCAAGTCTCGTTATTTTGCTTACCGGCATCGGTCTTTTAGTGTGGTTTGGAAATTTCTACGGCAAAAAGGACGAGGATTTCGAGGCTCCTGCGAAGCTTAGCGCCGATCCGATCGCCGCTTTGGCGCTTACGCCGTCGCAAAAGGCGCTTGGCAAATATCTTTTCGTAGCGGTTGCATTGTTTGCATTTCAGGCCTTCATCGGCGGCTTTGTTGCGCACTATACGATCGAGGGTCAGTCCTTTTTCGGGCTGGATATTTCGCAGTATATCCCTTACTCGCTAGCGCGCACCTGGCACGTGCAAGCGTCCATTTTCTGGATCGCTACGGGTTTTTTGGCGGCGGGATTGTTTCTAGCTCCGATCATCAACGGCGGCAAGGATCCTAAATTTCAAAAGCTCGGCGTGGACGTGCTTTTCTACGCGCTTCTTTTCTTGGTCGTCGGCAGCTTCGCGGGCGAATACATGGCGATTGCGGGCAAGATGGATCCAAGCAGCAGTTTCTGGATCGGACATCAAGGATACGAGTATTTAGACCTCGGTAGAATTTGGCAGCTGATACTGTTTGTGGGCCTTGTGATCTGGATGGTACTCGTGCTTCGCGGCTTTATCGCGGGCTTTAGAGCCGAGGGCGATAAGAATTTATTGGCGATTTTTACCGCTTCGGTTATCGCCGTGGGGCTTTTTTACGGCGCTGGACTATTTTACGGACAGCGCTCGCCAATCCCTGTAATGGAGTATTGGCGCTGGTGGGTCGTGCACCTTTGGGTCGAGGGATTTTTCGAGGTTTTCGCGACGGCGTCTTTGGCGTTCGTGTTCGCGTCCTTGGGCTTAGTAAGCAAGAAATTTGCCACCTACACTTCGATTGCTAGCGCATCGATTTTCCTAATCGGCGGAATTCCGGGCACCTTCCACCACCTCTATTTTGCGGGCACCACTACGCCGATAATGGCTGTGGGTGCGAGCTTCTCGGCGCTTGAGGTCGTGCCTTTGGTGCTTTTGGGCTCAGAGGCGTTTCACTATTACAAACTTCAATTCGCGCAGGATTGGGCTAAGCGTTTAAAATGGCCGCTTTACTGCTTCATTGCCGTGGCGTTTTGGAATATGCTGGGCGCGGGCGTTTTCGGCTTTTTAATTAATCCGCCGCTTGCGCTATTTTATATTCAGGGCTTAAATACCACCGCAGTGCACGCTCATACGGCGCTATTTGGCGTATACGGCTTTTTGGCGCTCGGCTTCGTGTGGCTCGTGGCGCTGTACATTTACAAAGACAAAAGCTTCGACGATACGCTGATGAAGATCGGCTTTTGGGCGCTAAATGCGGGTCTGCTTCTAATGGTGCTAATCTCGCTTCTGCCGGTTGGAATTTTGCAGGCATTCGCGGCGATCGACGTGGGTATGTGGTACGCAAGAAGCGCGGAATTTTTGCAAAAAGATAGCCTCTACGGGCTTCGCTGGGCGCGCATCATCGGCGATACGATCTTTTTGGTAGGAAGCGTGTGCTTCTTGCTCCAAATCGTGCGAATGATATTCTCACGCGCTAAATAGAGCTTTCGCGAGCTTTTATCGCTTGTTTGCCTCGCAGGAATTTTATATTCTTGCGAGGCTTTTTAAATTTAGCGCGCTTCGCGCGAGCTTTTTTCCGCAAAGGGGAGCTGCGCGCGAGTCTTTGCCGCGGACGATATCCGCGCGAGCTTTAAGTTTAGCCGCAAATTGCGCTAAATCTTTAAAATTTTAAAATTTCATCCTCTTAAATTTACCCGAGCCAAATTTTAAATTTGCTACAATTACCGCCAAAATTTCAATCTCAAGGAGTGGAAAATGGGTGTGCGAGAGCAAATTTTAGAAGACATTAAAACGGCGATGAAAAGCGGCGATCACTTCCGCAGAGACAGCCTGCGGATGCTTAACGCCGCGCTTAAGCAGGTCGAGGTGGACGAGCGCATCAGCCTTAGCGACGAGCGCGTCTTTAGCATACTTCAAAGCGAGATCAAGCGCCGAAACGACTCTGTGGAGCAGTATCGCGCGGGCGGTCGCGACGATCTGGTGCAAAAAGAGCAGGGCGAGATCGAGATCATCGCGTCCTATCTGCCCGCGCAGCTAAGCGATGCCGAGCTTGCCGCCGAGGTTGGCTCGCTAATCGCCAAGCTCGGTGCGAGCGGCGCAAAGGATATGGGGCGCGTGATGAAAGCCGCCAAAGAAGCGCTCGGCTCAAGAGTGGACGGCAAGCGTCTAAGCGAGGCGGTCAAAGCGGCACTGAAGTAGCCTTAGAGGCTTTGGATTTTAAAAGCTGGAGCTGCTTTTTATAGTCGTTGCAGCTTTACGGAGTGGAATTCTATGCCGGAATTTTACGACGCGGAATTACACGCCAAAATTTCGCTGCTGAAATTTTTTAAGATAGAGCTTTAGCTGCGGAATTTATACGCTAATTTAAAATTTTAAAGGATCATCATGAAAAAATTTATCGCGGTTTTACTAGCTGTCCTGCTTGTGGGATGCCAGTGCAAACAAAACGTAGTGCCTGGGGCAAATGAAACGCCCGAAAAGATTACGGCATTTTTCATAAACGATGGCAAGGAATACATCGTAGGTGAGAAACTCAGCTATGTCCTAACGAACGGCTCGTCGCTTAAGAATATCTCGGAATTTTACGATGGCGGATACGCCAAAGGGCTTAAGCGCGAGTTTGTACAGATCGAAGTAACCGATGCTAAAAACGGCGAGGCGCGCGGTAGCTTCAGTGCTTTTTTAAACTCTGCCGCAGGAGCAGACGTCGCCAAAATCAAAGCTCTAGCGAACCGCATCGAAATCGATGAGAAAAAAGGCGAGATAGAAGCGATTTTCTACTTCGATGCGCGCGTCGTACAGATCAAAAATCTTAGCGAAATAATGAAGCCAAGCGATAGGCTGCGCTCTCCGATTCCGGCAAACATCGAGGTTAGGCCCGAACGCTGCGAGGGCAACGCCCTATTGTATACGATAAGCACCATCGTAGCTGTGCCGATAATAATCGTGGGAACGGTACTGTTTCTGCCCGTGGTGATGATGCAGGAATATAGCCCGCGATAATAAAAGCCGTAAAATTCCGTATCTTGCAGCGAAACTTACAATGTAATGATCGATGAAGCTCGGCGAAATTTGGTATAACTTAGATCGCAAGTTCGATCTATTTATGATCGCATTTTATTTGGCGGCGATGTGGTACGGATTTCTTTTTAGCTTGAATCCGAAAAGCTTAGACGATCTGAAAATCGCAAATGGAATAATCATGGATGTCAGAAGCGATGATGGGCGCGAATATATGCAGATTTTTACGGATGAGCGCAAATTTATCAAAGTCTTTTTAAATGACGATACGGATAACTTAACCTCTTTTTATAAAAATAAAATTTTGCTCAATGCGGCAATTGTTGAAGCTAATTTTAAGCGCTCAGGAGCGGACGAGTGGCAAGGCGTAAATATCAAGCCTTCTATCTCGCTAATCGCATACGAATGGCTGGAAGGCAAGCGAGTTAAAGCTTGGTATCAAAGCCGTCCGTTTCCGTTTCAGGGTCGCGGCACGGCGTATCAGGTTTTATTTTTGGATTATAATGCGAGCGTCGACCCACCGCAGCGCGAGTATCTGATGAAATTCAGATATGACAAATACGCTACGACGGATGATAAATTTACGGCTACGGTATTTGGAGCTTTGACGCTCATTTTTCTTGCGATAATGGCGGGCAAATTTTATCAAGCATGGCGCCAACTGCAATAAACATTGCGCCGCAGAATTTTAACGGCGGCAAGAAAACACGGTGCGCAGTATCGATACGAAACACTTTAAAAGACGCTAGGTTGCGACGTACATTTCATTGCAGATAGCGCGCGAGCAGGATAAGCTTACGGCGATAAATTTAAATCGTCATCAAAAACAGACCGAAACGAGATTTAAAATTTTGATAAATAGCGTGCGCCGAGTTTTGAAATTTTGCGGCTCTAGCTGCGCCGGCAAGCGCAAAATTCTAAATTTTAAACTGCATAAAATTTCAAAATTTAAACTGCGCAAGATTTCAAAATTTTAAATCTCGCGCTCGTTTAGCAGTATCCATAAATTTTAAGCTCCAAATGGGAGCGAATGGGCTAAAATAGCCCATTTATCAGCCCCTTAACCACGTCTGATTTCTCCTTTTTCGCGTCGTTTTTGCTGCTATTATCGTCCTTTTTCACGCCGAAAAGCTTGTCGATGCCCTTGCCGATCTGCTTGTCGAGCTTGCCCTTGAGGTAGTCCGATTGGATATTGTATTTCGGCTCTTTAATCGTGCCGGTGATGTTTATTTCAAGATCGGTTTTTTCGATGTTTGCCTTAACCGGCACCGAAATCGCGCCCGTTTTACTATCCAGCGTGCCGTCCGTTACGTTTAGCTTGCTTTTTTGCGCGCTCATATCGGCGTTGAAATTGATTAAATTTTGCTTGATCGTGCCGTTTACTTTGGCGTCGTTATAGACCTCGCCGCCTAGATCGCGGCCTAAAATTTTGCCGATTTTATCGATCAATCCGCCGCTAGGAAGGCGACCGTTATTGATGATCGCGTCGAATTTTCCGCTGTGCGAGCTAGTATTATACGTAAGATTTGCATTGCCCGTGCCGTCGTAGACGTGATCGATATTTAGAAGCGTCGTAAGCTCTTTGACGATAAAATTTTGGATTTTAAAGTTCGCTTCATCGCCCGCAATCTGTCCGTTTAACTCGCCGCCCGCAACCTTGGAATTTATGGTCGCAAACAGGCTCTTGCCGTCGTGCGAAAGCTCGCCGGTAGCGGCAATCTTGCCGTTTAGTCTGCGATTTAGAAAAAACTCGAGTCGCTGCAAACTCGGGATCAGCAGCGCGTAGTTTGCTTTAAGCGCTTTGTTTTTGAGCTCGTAGGTGCCGTTTAGGCTCTGAAGCTGCGCTAGATCGGAGTTTGCGCTTACGCTAAAGGTCGCGACGGAGTTTTTGATATTCGTCTGAGCCTGTGCGTCCGCTTTCAGATCGCTCGGGAAGTTTTTGTCCGTCGCGCCGTCTAAAAATTTCTTAAAAATCACGCCGCTAGCGAGCGAAATTTGCGCCGTGCCGTTGATGCCGTCTTTTAAGCTTAACTTCGCATCGCCGTTTATCGTGCCCTCTCCGATGGCGCTACCGTAAAACAGAGCCGAAAGCACGGCCAGATTTAAATTGCTCGCCTTAAGCTTTAAATCGCTCAAATTTCCGCTCGCATTCAGGTTGCCGCCCATAGCATTTAAATTTAAGCTTAGATTTTTAAGTTCGTTCTGCGCTAACGCCGCGCTGAGCTCGCCGTTTGCCTTGCCTTGCAGCTTCACTCCCAGGACGTTTTGCAGCGCAGCCAGATCGTTTGCATTTAGCTTCGCGGACAGCTCGCCGTTTTTGTTTTTTAGATCGTATTTAGCCTCCGCATCCGCTTTAAGCGCATCTTTAAACGCCGAAATTTGCGAGTTTGAAAGCTCAAGCGTAGAAAAATCGGTCTTTAAATTTCCGTTTGCTTTAACGTCGCCCGAAATTTTACGCCCGATAAGGCTTTCGAGCTTCGCTAGATCGGGCAAGCTTAGATTAAAATCTGAGTTTAAAGTTTTGTTTTTCAGATCAAATTCCGACTTTTCGGCGCTGATTTTGCCCAGAGTCGAATCGATCTTGCTTGCTGCTCGCAGGACGTCATTTTGCGCCGCGATGTCCGAGTTTAGCGTGATTTGCACGCCCTTTGGGATGGAGATATTCATATCTTTAAACGCAGATTCGTTTAGGATCAAATTTGAACTTTTGATGCTCGCGTTGCCCTCTGCGCCGCCGCTGCTAGCCTTGATGTCCGAGAGCACGTCGATATTTCCTTTTGCGTAGATCGGCAGAGAGACCACGGCAAGGGCTTTTTCGACGTTTAGAGCTTTAGCGTCGATTTGCAGATCAAGCGGCTTAAGGTCTTTTAAATTTGCTAAAAATTTTACGTTGCTATCAAAAATCCGCCCGCTACCGTTGATGCCGAATTTGTCAAGATCGCCTAAAATTTGCCCTTTTAGGCTTAGCCCTTCACTCGTTTTGATGCCGAGCTTGGCTAGATCGTGCGCGTTTGCGTCGTAGATAAGATCGAAAGAGCGCGCAAAAAGCGAGTATTTGCCCTTTACGTTTACGTTCGCAGCGTCATTTACGTTGGCGCTGATGTCCAGATCGCTGAAATTTAGATCGAATTTCTCAAGTTTCACGTCAAGCCCGCTTTTTTCTTTGATCAAATTTTCTACGTAAGGCTTGGTGAGATTGTTGCCAAAATCGCTGAAAAATAGGCAGCCTGCGCATACTATAAGCAGGATTAAAATTCCTGCGATTATGCCGAAAATTTTCATTTCGTCCCCTTAAAAATTTAAAATTTGAGGGTATTATAGCCCTTAAAATTTAACGTTTGAAATCTCAATACTTGAGTTTAAATCACTAAAGTTTTATAAAAATTTTTCATAAACTATTGACAAGATTTTAAATTTTGCATATAATCTTAGCACTCAAACACATTGAGTGCCAATTTTAGAAATCACAAATCAAAGAAAGGACTGAAATGAAATTTCAACCACTTGGCAAGCGCGTTCTAATAGAGCGCGGGGAGGAAACAAAAAAGACCGCTTCGGGCATCATCATCCCAGACAATGCTTCAAAAGAGAAGCCTTCGACCGGCAAAATCGTAGCCGTCGGCAGCGAATGTGAAGGCGTCAAAAATGGTGATACCGTAGCGTTTGCAAAATACGCAGGTAGCGAGATCAGCTTAGACGATAAGAAATTTCTTATCTTAAATTTAGAAGATGTTTTAGGCATAATTAAATAAAAAGGATTAAAAATGGCAAAAGAGATTATTTTTTCAGACGATGCAAGAAACAAGCTTTACGCGGGCGTTAGGAAGCTAAACGATGCTGTAAAAGTTACGATGGGACCTCGCGGTCGCAATGTCTTAATCCAAAAGAGCTTCGGCGCTCCGGCGATCACAAAAGACGGCGTTAGCGTGGCTAAAGAGATCGAGCTAAAAGATACGCTCGAGAATATGGGTGCTTCTTTGGTGCGCGAAGTAGCGAGTAAAACTAACGATCAGGCAGGCGACGGCACTACTACAGCAACCGTGCTAGCTCACGCGATTTTTAAAGAGGGCCTACGCAACGTAACTGCGGGCGCAAATCCGATCGAGGTTAAACGCGGTATGGATAAATTTAGCGCTGCGGTTATCGAGGAGCTAAAAAAATCATCTAAAAAAGTAAGCGGCAAAAAAGAGATCGCTCAGGTTGCTACTATCTCTGCTAATAACGACAGCGCGGTGGGCGATCTGATCGCAGATGCGATGGAGAAGGTCGGTAAAGACGGCGTCATCACCGTTGAAGAAGCAAAATCGATCAATGATGAGTTAAACGTAGTCGAGGGAATGCAGTTTGACCGCGGCTATCTAAGCCCATATTTCATTACAAATGCCGAGAAAATGCTAGTTGAGCTAAGCTCGCCGCTAGTACTTCTATTTGACAAAAAAATTACAAATTTAAAAGACCTATTACCGGTTTTGGAGCAGGTTCAAAAAAGCGGCAAACCGCTTCTAATCATCGCCGAGGATATCGAGGGCGAGGCACTTGCGACTTTAGTCGTAAATAAACTTCGCGGCGTGCTAAACATCTCTGCGGTCAAAGCCCCTGGATTTGGCGATCGCAGAAAGGCGATGCTTGAAGATATTGCAATTTTAACGGGCGGTACCGTCATCAGCGAGGAGCTTGGCAGAACGCTAGAAAGTGCTTCTATGGCCGATCTTGGACAAGCCGAGCGCATCGTGATCGACAAAGACAACACCACTATCGTAGGCGGCGCGGGCAAGAAAAAAGATATCGACGCGCGCGTTTTGCAGATCAAGGCTCAGATCGCCGAGACTACGAGCGATTACGATAAAGAGAAGCTTCAAGAGCGCATGGCTAAGCTTAGCGGCGGCGTCGCGGTCATCAAGGTGGGCGCTGCGACCGAAACCGAGATGAAAGAGAAAAAAGATCGCGTGGACGACGCTCTAAACGCAACTAAAGCAGCCGTAGACGAGGGTATCGTAATCGGCGGCGGCGCTGCTCTAATCAGAGCGGGACTTAGCGTAAAACTAGCTCTAAGCGGCGACGAGCTTATCGGCGCAAACATCGTTAAGCGCGCGCTTTTCGCTCCGCTTCGCCAGATCGCCGAAAATGCGGGATTTGACGCAGGCGTCGTAGCTAATAAGGTCGAGCAAGGCTCAGATAAAAAATTCGGCTTCAACGCCGCAAACGGCGAGTACGTCAATATGTTTGAAGCGGGCATCATCGATCCTGTGAAGGTCGAGCGCATCGCGCTTCAAAACGCGGTATCCGTCGCAAGCCTACTTCTAACGACCGAAGCGACCGTAAGCGAGATCAAAGAGGAGAAACCTGCAATGCCTCCAATGCCTGATATGGGCGGAATGGGTGGCATGGGCGGAATGATGTAGCCCCATAGGAGCGTCATTCGGCACTCCTATGCCATTGCAACGGTGCTGTGAGATTTTGCAGCGCTCTGCAATGCCTTATATGCGGCGATATTTTAGCTACACGCCGCTAAAATGATATGTGCCGCGTTTTAGATACGTCTAAAGCGCGGTGATTTATTATTAATTAACGATTAAGTGGTGTAATTTTTAGTTACCGCTTGATCTCGCGAATTTCGTATCTCACCGCGAATTTGCAGTTTTGCCGTTTTATCCTTTAATTTAAAAGCTTTATATGAGTTTGCTTTTTACCTTAAATTCTGACTTGCCACTCAAAATTTAAGCGCAGAATTCTAAAACTTTAAAATTTTTTAGCTCTCCTTCTTAAACGCTTACAAGATAAAATTTTGCTGTGGCGTCATATTTTTAATGTGATAAAATTCTATTGCCAAACAGAATCCTAGCTGTGGAATTTTTACAGCTTAGCCTTTATCAATGTTTTTATTTGGCGATACGGCTTGGAATTAGAGCTGAAATTTCATAGCCTCACTCATTAAATTTAACGCGGCTTAATCTAAGCTTTGCTAAATTTCGCCTAAAATCCATGGAAAGGAAAACGATGAAAAATTTAGCTCGTATTTTTTTAATTGCGTTCATTTTGACGAGCTTCTCTAGCGCTTTTGCTGCGCAGCAAAGCCACAAATCTACCGCCGCGCAGCAAAACCATAAATCTAAAATTTCATCTCAGAATTTACGAGCCAAAGATCATCCGAGTAAAAATACTTCGGTGAAATCCTCTACCGAGCCGCATGCTAAAAAATCTGCAAATGCTAAAAGCCTTTCAAAATCCAAGCTCACAAAAAATACGCGTGCGTCTAGGAATTTCGCTAAAAATTTCACGCAAAAAAGTGCGAAAAATTTTACTAAAAATCCCGGGCAAAATTCCGCATCGCATTCTGCGAGAAATAAAGCATCTAGGCGCTCAGCTAATCAATCAAGCAGTCAAAATAGAGCTAGTAAGAGTCTAGTCGCGACGCTGATGCGTTTGCCAAAGATCCGTATCTATGAGGACGAGGCGCCAAGCGCCCGCGATACGGAGCAAACTTACAGAGGCGCAGATATGCGGAGAAGCGCAAGCGCGCAAACTCACGGAGGTGCAGATGATCAGACCGGCAAAATTGTAGACGCACAAGCTCGCAAATTAACGACGACTCAAATTGCACAGCCGCAAGCTCGCTACGGCTATAGTGCAACTCGTTCTGGCGCTATGGGGCATACAGCTGCATCTCATTCGAGCGCCACGAAGTATACGGCTCGTCAAAATGCCCGCGCGCCCTATCTTCCCACATCTGCTCGCTCTAGCCGTGCGATAGGGCGCTCTGGCGGTAGCACGCTTGGTAGGATGCCGTCGCCAAAGCGGGGTAATGCGCTAGGGCAAGGTGCTGCGATGCGTTATGATGAGCGTTGGGCGAAGCCCGCTCCACAGCCTTACGAGCCTGCGCCTGAGACCGAGAAAAAGCGCGGGCTGATATTTTCGTCGCAGTGGGGCCCCGCAGCGCCGAAAAGCAAGTGGCAGCAGCACGAAGCCCCGACGGATGACGCTTCGTCGCGCAATGAGTCGGTGATGGATATGCTGCAGGACAAGATGAGCAGGGTCAAGGTGAATATGGAGCTAGTGCGCTAGCCTAGGCGGCACGCCGGCGCAATTTATATGCGTAGGCGGTTTAAATTTTACTGCCTCTGTAAGAACGGCGCTTGCATTGCAAAAACACGAACGCTGATGTTTTTTCGGCTTTGTCGCCGTGCGAAACAATGCTCCCTACTGCTGCAATTAAAAATAAAATTTTCATATTTCATTCACGGGCTTTGAAATTTCACGGCTGCATGCCGCGCTGCTAGGATAAACCGGACTGCACTCGTTTTGCACGAGCAGGCACTGCGACGATACTGCTGTTAAAATTTCACCGAAATTTCAAGAGCTTAATTTCGTAATTTTATGTCGAGGACTTCGCCCACCTGCTAAATTCGCAGAATTTTGCTTAGCTGCGTGGTTTATTAAATTTCGCTTGCCATCAAATTTTGAGAGTTTCATTTGTCGCCGGAATTTTTAGAATTTTATTAAATGACGGAATTTTATAGAGCTCTATTCGCTCAAATTCCGCGGCGAAATGAAATTTTTTGCAAGCGCGAAAGCAAAATTTAGCGGGTGAAATTTTGCAGGCGAAATTCTATGGCGGCTGGCAAGCGCGAATTATTAAATTTTAACCCCGTTTTGAATAAAATAGCGCAAAAAATTCTAAAGGCTTAAATTTGAAAAATCGCTATCCGACCCGCCAAATCTTCGTCGGCTCCGTCAAAATTGGCGGCGACGCGCCCATCTCCGTGCAGTCGATGAGCTTTTCTAAAACGAAGGACGTGGAGGGCACGCTAGAGCAGATTAACCGCCTGTATTTCGCGGGCTGCGACATCGTGCGCTGCGCCGTACTCGATAAAGCGGACGCGGACGCGCTCGCACGTATCAAAAAAAGCTCGCCGCTTCCCATCGTAGCGGACATCCATTTTAATTTTCGCTTGGCGCTGCAGGTTGCGGAGTTTGTCGATGCTATCCGCATCAATCCGGGCAATATCGGCGGCAAGGACCGCATTAAAGAGGTCGTGCGCGCGTGCAAAGCTCGCAGCTTGCCTATCCGCATCGGCGTAAATTTGGGCTCGCTAGAGGAGCAGTTTGAGCAAAAATACGGTCGCAGCGTGGAGGCGATGGTACAAAGCGCGCTGTATAACGCCGCGCTGCTTGAGGATGAGGACTTTAGCGATATCGCGATCTCGCTTAAGACTTCGGACGCGCCGAGCACGGTGGCTGCGTATCGCGCGCTGCGCCCGCTATGCGAATATCCTTTTCATCTGGGCGTAACCGAGGCCGGGACGAAATTTCACGCGAGCATCAAAAGCGCGATAGCGCTGGGCGCGCTTCTGATGGAGGGGATCGGCGATACGATGCGCGTGAGCATCACGGGCGAGCTTGAGGAGGAGATCCGCGTCGCGCGCGCGATCCTACAGGACGCGGGCGTGCAAAAAAGCGGCGTCAATATCATCTCGTGCCCTACCTGCGGGCGTTTGCAAAGCGATCTGTTAAGCGCGATCAAAATCGTCGAAGAAAAAACCGCGCATATAAAAACGCCGCTAAATATCAGCGTCATGGGCTGCGTCGTAAATGCCATCGGCGAGGCGAAGGGCGCGGACGTGGCGATCGCGTTCGGCAACGGGCGCGGCATCGTGATACGCCACGGCGAAGTGGTCGCCAAACTCGAGGAGAGCAAGCTCGTGGAGCGGTTTTTGCAAGAGGTCGAGGACGAGGTGCGGATTCGCGAAGGAGCGTGAGAGCTGCGGGGCGCCTAGCCGGTTAAAGCGGTTAAAAGCCGCTACGGCGCGTGGCTTAGTCCTGCGCTTTCGTGTTTCGTCGCGCTGGGCTCACTGCGGTTCGTCTAGGTTTATCGGTACAGCGCGTCTGAGGCGTGAAATTTTAAAATTTCATCTTTAGGGCAACGTTTTTAAATTTGAGCTTTTGAGAGTGCGGCTTGGAATTTTAGTTTGGAATTTCAGGTTTAAAATTTTAGCTCTAGGATTTCGTTTTGGAATTTTGGGTTTGAAATTTTAACTTTGCAATTCGCCGTGAAATTTTATTTTAAAATTTGAGCCTCGCGATTCGGTGCTAAATTTGCGGCGTGAAATTTCGATACGTAAAATTTTAAACCATAGAGCTCAGCGGCGTAAAATTTCAAGGCACGGCGCGGAAGTCGAGCCGCATTAAATTTAGCGCGATTTATCGCGATAGACGCACTGTTTTGCGAAACAGCGGGCGAGCGTTAAATTTAAATGCCACGGCATTCGGCTCATTGTTTAAGGAGTTTGAAAAATTTCAAATCGCGACGCTCGGTTTAAATTTAGAAAGGTTCGCTCGCTGTAGCTCGGGCGCAAAATTTAATGCCCGAGCTTTAAGGCGCCAAATTTTTAATGGGCGGGCTTAAAATTTTAAAGAATTATAAGCCCTAGCGAAATTTCAAGCTCTATGAAATTTCAAAATTTTAAATCCGCTGCCGCAGCCTTTGGGTGTAGCCTTAAAGTTGCCGCGGTATATGCGGCATAAGAGTTCAGCGGCTTAAAATTACGCGGCTTTCGGAAGCGCGAAATTTTCAAAGCCGCGATAGTTCTAAGGTCTCGTGACGAGCGCTTAAAGCTGCATCAGTTTTCGAAAGCGCTGGACCAGGGCTGCGGATTTAAATTTACGATTTTATAGAGCTTAAAATTTAGACGCGCAAAAGCGCGCGAAACGAGGGGAAGCGATGGCAACGAAGCAGAATGTGCCTGCAAATTTATACGATTTGGATATGGAGCGCGCGATTTTAAGCTCGCTTTTGCAAAACGAGGACGAATACGGCGAGCTGAGCGAGATAATCTCGGTCGGCGATTTTTTCTACAAGCCGCACGCCGACATCTACGAGGCGATCGTCAAATGCTCCTCACACAACGAGCCGATCGCGCCGAGCTTCGTTAAAAAATGGCTAGCCGAGCGCTACGACGATGGCGCATTTACCGAGGTCGTAGCCACTAGCGGCGTGGTCGATGCCCCAAAATACGCGCTCGAGCTGCGCGAAAAATCGATCAAACGCTCGCTAATCAAGGTCGCGCACGAGATCCCTTCGATGGTAAACGAAGCCGTGCGTAGCAAGGACACCGCCGATAAGATCAGCTCCAAAATTTACGAGCTTATCGACGAGGAGCGCCACGGCGGCATCAAAAAATCACACGAGATCATCGCTGACGTAGTAGAGGAGCTGAAGCGCCAAAAGGCACTCGCAGGCTCGGAGCTCGTGGGGCTGGATACGGGCTTTCGCTTCCTAAATGACTGCACGAAGGGGCTAAAGCCCGGCGAGCTAATCATCATCGCCGCCCGCCCCGGCATGGGCAAGACCGCCTTTGCGCTAAATTTAATGATGAAAACGCTGCAAAGCGGCAAAGGCGTCGTATTTTTCTCGCTAGAGATGCCATCCGTGCAGCTGATGTATCGCATACTAAGCGCGCTTAGCTCGATCCCGCTAAGCGACATAATGAGCGCCAAGCTCAGCGACGACGACTGGACGCGCTTCAACGACGCCTGCGACGCGGTGCTGAATATGCCTCTTTTCGTCTATGACAGCGGCTATGTAAACATCCACCAAGTCCGCACCCAGCTGCGCAAACTCAAAGCCGCGGACGCCAATATCGAGCTTTGCGTGATCGATTACATCGGACTTATGACGAGCACGAGCAACTACTCCGAGCGCCACCTGCAAATCGCCGAAATTTCGCGCGGGCTTAAGCTCTTAGCACGCGAGCTCAACATCCCGATCATTGCACTATCGCAGCTAAACCGCTCGCTTGAGGCGCGCTCGAACAAACGCCCGATGCTAAGCGATCTGCGCGAAAGCGGCGCGATTGAGCAGGACGCCGACATCATACTTTTCGTCTATCGCGACGAGGTTTATAAAGAGCAGATGGAGCGCGAGCGCATTTCGCGGCTGGAGGCCGAGGGTAAGGACGCGGGCGAGCCCGTGTTTAGGCGTAATGACTATCAGGAAAAGGCCGAAATCATCGTCGGAAAAAACCGCTCGGGCGAGGCGGGCAGGACGATCGAGGTGGGCTTTCAGGGCAGATTTACCCGCTTCGTCGATACGAGCTTCGGCGGCGAGCCCAGCGAGAGTGCGATCTTTAACGAAAACGACAATCTCGACTACGTCTCGCAGCTGCAAGATCAGGGCTTCGAGGAGCCTGCTGCGCCGCGCCTCGATACGGCGCAGAATTTGCAGCAAAATTTAACGCAGAATTTTAATGAAGCGCAAAATTTTAACGAAGCGCAAAACAGCAGCGTAAGCTTAAATGAAAGATCCGCTAGCGCCCGAAATTCCGGAGTAAATATAGATTTTGATGAGATGCCTAGCTTTGGCGAAAGCGACGAGGAGATAGACGGCGAGTCTAAATTTAGCGCAGAGCAGGGCTTAGCAGAGGTGCGTCGTGCGGCACAGAACGCACCGCAAAAGCAAGAATTTCAGGGGCAAAATTTAGATGATACGAGAGCGGGCGTCGTCGCGCCTCAAACAGAGGGCGCGCATAAAAATTTAACGGGCACTCCGCAGGGCGTAAAAGACACATCGCGGGGCGCAAAAGGCGCGCGGCAAGATGCAAAAGGCGTATCGCAAGGCGCAAAGAACACGCAGCAAGTGAACGCTGCGTATTTTGAAAGCGGCGAGGGCGATGAACTGCCTTTTGAGGCGCAAGAGGATGAGGCAAAATTTAAACCCGCGCCGCCTTTAAATATCGAAGAGATGGGCATTCCAAAGATCAATGAGGCAAACAGGCTCGATGATGACGACGCGCCGCTGGATCTGTGAAATAGCGCTTAGGCTAGCGCTGATCGTTAGCGTTTTTTGTTTCGCACTTTACGCGCAGGATTGGGACGACGTGGGCTTTTGCGCGCTGGCGGCGTTTTGGGCTTACGCGCTATTTTGGGTGCTATTTAGCTTTTTTTACGAGGCGAAGCAGCGCGCCAATGCGGCGCTATTTCGCAGCGGCGGGACTTTGATTAAAATTTTTAGAGGCAGGCTGATAAGCGGGGTTTTTGCCTGCGCGGGCGCGATTATCTTAAGCGCCACTTTGGCGCTAGGCATAGCCGATCTGCGCGGCGCGGAGCTATTCGTGACGCTCGCGGCGCTGCCTGCAGCTCTTGCTCTGATGCGTCTGGTGGTGCTTAAGCTTAGCCTAAAAGAGATTAAAAATCCTAGAATTTTATCGCTCAAACTTAGTATTTTGCTGCTCGCCGCGCTTGCCGTAGCGGTAAATTTCGCTCTAAATTTAGCCTATTTGCGGCTTGCGGACGCTGCGGATCCAGTTGCGCACTCTTTAAATTCTGCGATAAATTTTACCCCGCCCGCCCGCAACGCCGCATCCATGGGAAATTTCGCGACAAACGACGCTTCCGCACCCGTCGGAAATTTTGCAACAGATAATTCCGCTAAGAATTTCACGGCGAACAACGTCGCCATGGTTGTGCGAAATTCCGAGGCGAATAGCATTATCAAGCCCGCGCCGAACGCCGCTAAAAATCTCACCGCTTCGCCCGCAAATTTTAAAGCGGGCTCCGTCAGGGCGGTGCAGGTCTCGGCTGAAAATTCTAAGGCAAATACTGCCGCTGCGCTGCAAATCAACGCTAAAAATTCTACGACTAGCCCCGCCGCAGCGAAAAATTTAGCCCAAAATCCCGCCGCACCGAGTATGGCTGCTGATAGTTCCGCCAAAAATTCTGCGACAAACTCCGCATCGGTAGCCGAAATTTTTGAAATTTTAAAATCTACCGCGCCGCAAGCGCACTTCAAATCCGCCCTGTTAAATGAAATTTACGCTTTGAAATTTTACAAAAACGCGCTGTTTGAGCTGGCGCTGTCGCAGAGCCCTAGCGCGCTAAAAATCGCTCTTTTGTTTCTGATCTGCGCGGGAGATTTCCTCTTTTACTGCGCGATCTTGCATCTTTGCGCCTTCGTGCTTTTTATGCCGCGAGCCGCAGCCGCGCCCAAAATAGGGCGCTTTAGCGGCACGATATTTGCGCTTGCCTACGTCACGCTGTGTCTGATCTGCGCCGCGCAGACGCGCACGGCAGGCAGCGGAGCGGAGGGCACACATCCTAAAAGCGCGGTCGAAACGAGCGTGCAGATCGTGCTGCAAAGCGGCGAGCGGCTGATCTTAAGCGCGCGCGAGGCGGACGTTCTAAGAGGCGAGCTAAACGCTACGCGCTTCGCCGCGGAGGCAAACGCCGCATCTGCGCTGAATAGCTACATCGACGCCGTTTACGACGAGGGCGCGAGGCTCAGCGCGCAGAAAATGGCGGATTTCAATTACTCGTTTCTGAGCGATTATCTGGTGCTGTGGCACGGCGTGTGGGACGATGACGCGGGGGCGTATCTGAATGAGAAATTCGCGGGCTTCGTAAGCGAAAGCTTTCCGAAAGATTTTGGTGAAAACATCGCTAAAATCGCTGCGGCAAACGTCAAAAATTATGAGAGCTCGCTAAATTTTACGCTCAAAAAATACGGCGCGAAAGTCGATCTTAACGTCACGCAGAGCTTCAGCCTAAAAAGCAAGGCGTATCGCGCGAGCGGGACGGGGCTAGGGGCGCTGGGTGGCGTGCTGGGCGCAAAGCTGATAAGCAAGAGCCTCGCTAAAACTGCGGCCAAGACGGGCGCGAAGACCCTTACCAAGGCGGGCGCCAGCGCGACTAGCGGTAGTGCGGGGCTCGTGTGCGGTCCGGGCGCGGTGGTGTGCGTGCCTGCGTTTGCCGTGGCTACGTGGTTTGGGCTGGATTTTGCGTTTGCTAAGGGCGACGAGGCGCTGAACCGAGAGGAGTTTGAAGCTGCGATCGTGCGCGATATGATGGCGGCGAAAGAGGAGCTAAAGCGCGCGCTGGCGGAGGATTTCAACGCGACGATAGATGAAATTTCGAGTAAAATTTTAAATTTAGACGGGAAGTAGGGCGGCGGATTATGCCCGCGCAACTTAGATTCATTGCGAGCGAAATTTTACGGCGGATTATGGAGTTTTCGTGCGTAGCGGGCGGCTAAATTTTAAAATTTCATCTAAGCGCAGGCGGGTGGGATTACGGCGCACTTATTGCACCGCCGTGCCTCTTAAATTTTAAGAAGCAGCTAAAAATTTTTAAATATAATCGTCGCTTAAAACAAGGAGTACTAATGAAAAAATTCTATCTTAAAATTTATATACTCACGTTTATGGTGGCATTAATAGCCATCCCCGCTGCAGCAAAATCGCATTTGACAAGCTTGATAAAGTTAGAGGATTTTAATAACGAAGAGCAAAGGATGCTTTTTAAATCCTGCGATTACGGTGATGGAAAATATAGCTCGTGCAATAAACTCGTTGAAATTTTATCTAAAGAGTGCGACGACGATAGGCGTTATTTAAGTTGCGAATTAAATGCGCTTCTTTTATTGACATTAAATAGAGACGAAGAAGCTATAAATTATCTTGTTAAAAGTTGCGATGCAAATTTAATGACGAGTTGCTTATGCCTTAATTGGGAAGATCTGTATTTCACCGGAAATACAGATAGAGTTTTAAAGAGCTTTAAAAAAATATGTAGTATGGATTCGGAATCTGCACATGAGTATTGCGGATTTTACGATGAACTTAAAATTTGTATGGAAGATAAAGAGTGCAATCCAAGAGGAAAAATGAAAGAAATTTATAATAAACTATATGGGGAGTTGAAATGACAAGGCTATGCTTTATATTTTATTCTATGATATTTTTAGCTTCTATCGCAATAGCGGATAAGCCTACGGCTGAAGAGGAAAATCTTTACAACGAATGCGATAAAGGAAACGGTAAATATAGCTCATGCACTAAGCTGATAAAAATTTTATCTAAAAAATGTGATGGCGGAGATATGATCGGGTGCGCCGATGTGGGTTATATTATGGGCTTTGAACTGGGTATGCGCGAAGCCTCGGTTGCGCCATTAGATAAATCTTGTAAGGCAGGCGTAGCCGAGTCCTGCTACAATCTGGGAATATTTGACATTATGAGAAGAGGCAATATCGAAAGGGCTTTTAGTAACTATGTTATAGCTTGCGAAAAATTTAATGATGAGAAAAAACTACTTAAGTTAAAATCTTGCGAACTAAGAGAAGCTCTAGACGACTGTTTGCGCGACAGCAAAGATCGCGATCCTGTAAAATGTGCTAGAAAGGCATACGGGAAAATTTATCAAAAATACCATGAAAATGAAAATTCAACCAAGGAGTAAAAGATGGCAAATCCAAAGAGGGGGAAAGAGCGATAATGAAAGAATTCTATCCCGTAATTTTGGCGCCTTTAATAACGCAAGCCTCGGCAGAGCGTAACCAAAGCGCAGCCGCTAGCAAAGAGATAAAATTTACGTCGTTTTCTGATTTAAATTTATATTGTTTACGAAGGCTGAAATGAAAGCGCTATTTTTTATACTCGCGTCGGTTCTGTTTTTAAAGGCTGAGAGCGTAAGCGAAATTTATTCTCTAGGGGCGCCTGCGTGCGATATTTACGATTTAAATTTAAAGAAATGCAGTAGCGGTGACGGCGAAGCATGTTATTTGGCGGCTTTAATTCTAAATAATAAATCTTGCGCACGAAAAAACGATGATTTGGCATTGGAATTTTTTGAAAAATCATGCAGTTTGGGATATGCCAAAGGCTGCATTTTTATGGGACAAGCGTATTCGCTTACTTCTTTGGACGAAAAACACGCGAAAATCAAGACATATTACGAAAGAGCTTGCGAGCTGGACGCGAAATTTTGTGATGACTACGGGCTTTTATATTTTTATGGTGAAGGCGTAAAAAAAGACGAGCTTGTGGCAAAAGAGTATTTTAAAAAATCCTGCGATGCGGGAAATCCCGCAGGATGCGGGCACTTTGCCACATCGTTAAACAGAGAGAATGAGAATATAAATGAGGTTATGAAATTTTATGAAATCGGCTGCAACGGAGAGCATTACCCTTCGTGCTACGCTTACGGATTGCTATTGTGGGCTAAAGTAGATAAAAATGAAGGCAAAAATTTTTGTAAAAAGGCTTGCGACAGGGGTAATGTAAAGGAGGCGTGCAAATGGGTGCTTGATATGAGCGAGGAGGAGAAAGAGCAAATTTTATATTTAAGGCGGTATTTGCAGCTGGGCTGCAAAGACGGCGACACGCAAATGTGCAAGGATTTAGGAAAAATAGGGAATTAGGGTAGAATTTTAAATACTAAATTACCCCACTTGCAAGCTCATGAAATTCGGACTTTAAAATTTAATCTTAATTGGGCTATAATCTTAGAATTAATATTCAAAAAGGAGTTTTTATGCAAACACAAAATAATTTTATAAACCGCGAGCTAAGCTGGCTGCGCTTCAATACCCGCGTGCTGGAACAATGCAAAAAGGATATCCCGCTAATTGAAAAATTAAAATTTCTAGCGATTTACAGCACGAATTTAGACGAATTTTATATGATCCGCGTGGCGGGCTTGAAGCAGCTTTTCACCGCCGGCGTTATAACCAGCGGAGATGACGAGATGACGCCTCTCGAGCAGCTACGCGCGATCCGCTCCTATCTAAGAAACGAACAAACCGAGCTTGAGCAGCAGTATTTCGGCATACAAAAGGAGCTTTGCAAAAACGGGCTTTTTATCAAAAGCTACGACGAGCTGCAGCCCGAGCTAAAGCCCGCAGCGGACGAGTTTTTCTTCTCGCAGATAATGCCCGTCATCGTCCCGATCGCAGTCGATGCGACCCATCCATTCCCGCATTTAAATAATCTCAGCTTCTCCCTCGCAGTCAAGCTCTGCGACGAGGGCGCGCCCGAGTCGGTGCATTTTGGGATGATTAGAATTCCGCGCGTGATCCCGCGCTTCGTGCAGGTCGCGCAAAACACCTACGTGCCGATCGGCACCATCGTAAAACGCCACGCGGAGGAAATTTTCCCGGGCTATAAGCTCATCAGCTCCGCAGCTTTCCGCGTCACGCGAAACGCCGACATCGTGATCGAAGAGGAGGAAGCGGACGATTTTATGATGATCCTGGAAGCGGGGCTTAAGCTGCGCCGTAAAGGGGCTTTCGTGCGGCTTCAGATCGAGAAAGACGCCGATGCCGAACTGCTGGAATTTCTAAATTCCCATCTTAAAATTTTTTACAAAGATATATATGAATGCGCCGTGCCGCTTACGCTGGACGGGCTTTGGGAGATCGCTTCCAATAAGGATTTTTCCTTTCTAGCCCATCCTCAATATCTGCCAAAAACTCTGCCCCCCTTTAACGAAAACACCTCCGTTATGAGCGCGATGGAGAAAGAGGATATCCTGCTGATCCATCCTTACGAGAGCTTCGATCCTGTCCAAAAGCTCATCAAAGAGGCCGCCAAAGATCCAAAGGTCATCTCGATCCGTATGACGCTATATCGCGTGGAGAAAAACTCCCCGATCGTTCAAAGCCTGATCGAGGCCGCAAGCGACGGTAAGCAGGTAACGGTGATGGTCGAGCTTAAGGCGAGGTTTGATGAGGAAAACAACCTGCACTGGGCGAAGGCTCTCGAAGACGCCGGCGCGCACGTGATCTACGGCATCACGGGCTTTAAAGTCCACGCCAAGGTAACTCAGATCATCAAAAAAGAGGACGGCAAGCTAAAATTTTATATCCACCTAGGCACGGGCAACTACAACGGCTCGAGCGCTAAAATTTACACCGATGTGAGCTTTTTTACCTGCGGCGACCGCTTCGATAAGGACACGACGAATTTCTTCCACATCCTCTCGGGCTACAACAAAAACCGCAAGCTTGACAACCTCGCTATGTCGCCGATGCAGATCAAAGAGCGACTCCTGGCGATGATAAAAAACGAGGAGAAAAAAGGCTCTGCCGGCAGGATCATCGCTAAGATGAACGCTCTTGTCGACGGCGATATGATCAAGGCGCTGTATAAAGCAAGCGCCGCGGGCGTAAAGATCGATCTCATCGTGCGCGGCATCTGCTGCTTGCGCCCAGCACTTAAGGGCGTCAGCGAAAATATCCGCGTGATCTCGATCGTCGGCAAATACCTGGAGCACGCTAGAATTTTTTATTTCGCGCACGCGCAGCCCAGCCTATATATCGCGAGCGCGGATTGGATGCCGCGAAATTTAGAGCGCAGACTGGAGCTGATGAGCCCGATCTACAACGAAAATTTGCAAAACAAGCTCAAAGAAATTTTAAAACTTCAGCTAAGCGACAACGAGCTTGCATTCGAGCTGCAAAGCAGCGGCGAGTACCGAAAGATCGCGCCGAAAAAGGGCGAAGAAAAGATCGACGATCAGGAATTTTTAGAAGCTTATTTTAGTAAAATTTATAAAAATATCCGCAAACACGACGAAAGCGGCACTGCGCTAACTAAGCTTTTGAAGGAGAGTTAAGTGCGCGCCGGATTTGCGCGCTAGACCGCTTGGCATTAAGCCCGCGCGCAAGCCGAGATCATAAAATATTAGATGCAGAATTTTACACCGTGAATGCGCGAGTAGATTTACAGAAATTTCAAAGGGATTAAATGAAAAGATATCTTTATCTAGCCGTTATAGCTATGTTTTGCATGGGGGGAGTCTTTGAAGACGCGGATAAGCTCTATGAGGACGGCGATTATCCTAAAGCGATAAAAATGTGGCAGCGCAGCTGCGACGGTGGAGATACGCGAAGTTGCTATAGGCTCGGAAACTTATATCGATTCGGCAGGAACGTCACTCAAAACTATCAAAAAGCGGCGAATTTTTATCAAAAAGCCTGCGATGACGGAGATATGACCGGTTGCTATGAGCTTGCAGGACTATACTTTGAAGGCTATGGCGTTAGACAAGATTATCAAAAGGCGGCGAGCCTGCATCAAAAGGCTTGTGACGGCGGCAATATGTTTTCGTGCAATTTGCTTGCAATTTCATACGAATCTGGTATCGGCGTCCCAAGAGACAAGCACAAGGCTATGGTTTTGCGTCAAATGATTTGCGATAACGGTGATGCAGATATGTGCAATAACCTTGCATATTTATATAAAAACGGCGACAAGGTCGAGCAGGACTTGCAAAAGTCGGAGAGCTTATATAAAAAAGCGGCTGTTTTGTACCAAAAGAAGGCTCAAATAAATCAAAAGAAATGCGATGAAGGCGACTTATATGAGTGCCAGCGCCTAGCGGATCTATATATAGACGGCAGGGGCGTAGAGAAGGATTTCAAAAAGGCTGCGGATTTATACCAAAAGGCTTGTGATGGCGGCAGGGCGGCGGCGTGCTTGACTCTGGGAGACTTTTACAAAGCAGGTAATTACCAAAAAGCAGAAAGCCTATATCAAAGCGGGCTAAATTTGCTTAAAAATACTTGCGAGAGCGGGGATGCGGACTCGTGTAGTTATCTCGGGGATTTATACAAAAATGGATGGCATATTAAACAAGATAGATCCTTAGCAAAAGAATTTTACGGGAAAGCATGCGATTTAGCAGAGCAGATCGGCTGCGACGAATACAAGCAATTAAACGAAGCAGAACTCATCGATAATAAACACGGCATCGCACCGAGCGCGCCTTAATCCGTGAAGCTTGCATGCTTTCGCGCAAACAAGGCTACGCAATCAGCGAGCTATCAATTTTTTAGAATTTTAAAATTCTAAATTTTATAAATTATCTTAGGCGCAGCTTCCTAGAAATACCAATCTGCCATGATGTCAGCTATAAACTGCGCGTAGATAAAATTCCACTCACTTATGATAAAATTTTAAAATTTTTTAACTTAAAATTTCAAAATTTATTTACCCCATCATCGTTTAGTATTTCATTAAAATACTTTCAAATTTAAAGTAAAAATTTGTAATTTTAAAAAATATAAATTTAATATACAAAAGCGTAAGGCTGGGATTTCTTTAAATTAAATTAAGCGCTATAATTATAAATGATAAATAAATTCTTTTTAATTTAAATTTAAAGAATTTTTCACTAATATATCGCAGTTTTTAATAACGCATATGAGAAATAGTATTATAAAAGGATCAAAATGAGCTTACTTAGGCTTTCTGTTGCGGCTATAGGTACGCTATGTTTATGTGCAGTCACTTTAGCTGCGCAAGACGATAGCGAAGGTGGCTCCCAAAATTTAGGGCAGATCAATGTTACGGGAAACGTAGAAAGCGACCCGCTTACCAAAAAAGTCGGCGAAACCAAAAAGAGCGCCAAGCAACTTGCCAAAGAGCAAGTTAGCGATAGTAGAGATATGGTTCGTCACGAAACCGGCGTTTCAGTTGTCGAAAGCGGAAGATTCGGTGCTAGTGGTTATTCGATCCGCGGCGTGGATGAAAATCGCGTCGATATCAGTATAGATGGACTTCGCCAAGCAGAAACACTAAGCTCGCAAGGTTTTAAAGATCTATTTGAAGGATATGGAAACTTTAATAACACTAGAAACGGCGTTGAGGTTGAAAACGTAAGACAAGTAGATATCACTAAAGGTGCAGATTCGGTAAAAAGAGGCTCGGGCGCGCTAGGTGGCTCAGTAGCGTTTGAGACAAAGGATGCGAGAGATTATCTAACGGAGAAGGATTGGTATTACGGATTTAAGCGCGGGTATCAAAGTGCGGATAGACAAAACTGGCAAAGCCACGCAGCTGCAGTTCGGTTTAAGTGGTTTGATCTTTTGGCTATTCATACTGATAGAGAAGGACATGAACTAAAAAACTGGGGTTATAAAGACTATGACCCAACCGTCATCAGAAAAGTTAGGGAAAAGCCCGATCCGTATAGAATTTACAAGAAAAGCACCCTTGTCAAATTTGGTTTTCAACCCACCGATACCGATAGATTTAGCCTAGGATACGATAAGTCTAATATAAAATCAGAGGGAATAGACTGGTCGAATCAATTTGCTCTTTATAATACGCAAACCCCTTGGGGAGCATTGACTAACGATATACGACACACTAACGATAGAAGCGAAAGAAAGAATTACTCGTTTTCTTACGAAAATTTCGATGAAACGCCTTTGTGGGATAGCTTAAAATTTAGCTATAACAAGCAACATATTAAGTTAAAAGCAAGAACGGATGAGTATTGCGAGGGTGATAATTGCGCGGGAAATTCAAATCCATCCGGCCTTCATATAAATGAAGACGGAAAAATGGTAGATAAATATGGAGGGGAAGTAAAGACATGGCTAAAGTGGGGATTCATGCCTACGTTAGTAGATAGTCAGTTTGATTTTTCAGATCCGGATAATCCAAAAAACGAATCCCATATATTAGATATGAATGCATATAGCAGTTATAAACCTAATGACGATGCCTATGTCAATTGTGATGAATATGATTGCTCTAAAGGTATGACTCTTTTTGATACGAATAGCGGTACATATAAAACATATTCAATAAATAAAGTAACTACGCCTTATAGTAAAGGCAATTACGGCAAATTATCACCGGTTGGTTCGGATGAGATACTTTTACCTAGCCAAAACGGATACGTAGAAAACAACTGGAAGGATAGAGATTTAAACACCAATACTAAGCAGTTTAATCTTGACCTTACAAAAGACTTTCATATAAAAAGCACAGAACACTCTTTAAGTTACGGAGGGCTTTATAGTAAAAGCGATAAAAGTATGGTAAATAGGGCGGGTTATTCTCCTAAAAATAAACAATGGTGGGCTAAATATTTTACTGGAGTTAGAAATACTAATCCTAAGTTTCCCATATTAGGCACTTGGTATCCAGATAAATGCCAATCATATACCAATGCCTCTACCTATAATGACGCTTGCGGCCACGAAGACAATCCTTTTAGCTTCCTTATTCCAGTTGAGACCAAAACCGGAGCGCTTTATGTGGGAGATGACTTTCGTATAAACGATGTTTTGGCCTTTGATCTTAATTATAGATATGATAAGGTTAAACACAATCCATCTTATACTCCAGGCGTTACGCCAAAAATTCCAACTGATCTATTTATCGGAATGTTTGTTCCTTATACGCCGCTTCCCGGCACTCCATCTCAAAAAGAGATAAAAGCTCACAAAGATGCAAATGCAGAAGCCAACGCCGTATATTTAGCTTCTCAGAAGAGAAAATATTCGGCAAATTCATATTCTTTAGCTACAAGCATCGATCCACTTGATTTTTTCAGACTTCAACTTAAATATGCAAACGGATTTAGGGCGCCTACTTCGGACGAAATTTACTTCACTTTCCAGCATCCGGATTTTTCGATATATCCGAATTTGGATTTGAAAAAAGAAACGGCAAAGACTAAAGAGATTGCCTTTACGCTTCATAATTCGCCAAGCTTTGTTACATTGAATTTATTCCAAACGGATTATAGGAATTTTATAGATTTACAATATAAGGGGGAATTTCAGCTTCCTTATGGAAACGGTGGAAGCAGGCTGCCTACCTCTGTGTATCAAAACGTAAATCGTCCAAAAGCAAGAGTAAGAGGAATAGAGATAGATTCGAGACTGGCTTTGGATCAAATTTGGCAGCAATTGCAGGGTTTTAGCATTGGATACAAGCTAAGTATCCAAAAGGGTAGAATGGACATAGGTAATGGCAAAATAGATACCCCGATGAATGCGATCCAGCCTAGAACGGCGGTTTATAGCGTAAGCTACCAAAGCCCAGGCGATAAATTCGGCGCAGATCTATTTGTAACTGCGGTAGCTGCAAAAAAAGGAGACGACACCTATAATATGTATTGGTATGAGCAAGCGCGAAGCGGCAAAATCGTAAACGGCAAACCTGTAAGCAATAGCGAAGTGGAATGGAGAAGCGGCGCATATACCACGATAGACTTCGTAACATATGTAAAGCCGATCAAATATCTAACTCTTCGTGCAGGCGCATATAATATAACCGATCGCAAATATATCACTTGGGAAAGCGCCAGATCAATAAGGCCTTTTGGAACTAGCAATCTGATAGATCAAGAAACAGGACTTGGTATCAACCGTTTTTACTCGCCGGGTAGGAACTATAAACTGACATGGGAGTTTCAGTTTTAAAATTTAATCAAGTGTTTGACGTCTTATTAAAACAAAAGCCTTTGGAATCAAAATTTATAGATTTATTACTAAATTTAAAAAGATGGCTATAGTAAATCATTTGGTATCATTTAGATTTCCGAATTTTATGCAGCGTGTAAATTTCAAATTTTACGTGACGTGGCAGACCAAAGGCTCCTGTCTGTGATGACATCAGCTTTGTAATTTTGCAATGATGTTTGTGATCTCTTTCAAAAAATCAAGATAGCGAATTTTGGAATTTTAACTGCGGTCTATATGAAGCCTTTAGCTCGCGGAATTTCTCCGTTACTAACGTATAAGGCTCCGATCCCCGTAGCGCCATTTCACGCAATGTAGTTTTAAAAAATCTTTATTAAATAAATCCAAAGCCGCTTGGCTTAACCGCCAAAAAATAAGCGATAAAAAACCAAGCGCAGGCTTCAGGTAAAATTTTAGTGGAATTTAAAATATTTTAAATTTTGAAAATTTGTAGAATTAAAATTTAACGATAAATTTGACCGAGCGGGTCGGTCAAATTTTGATTAAATTTTAGCGCCAAGCGCGCAAAAATGTATTATTTATAAGCCTTGATCGCTTTATCAAGGATTTTCTCCGCTTCCGCGGCGCTTGCGAAGTCCTTTACTTTGACCCATTTATTCGGCTCTAAAAGCTTGTAGGTTTCGAAGAAATTTTTGATCTTATCCAGCGTCGCCTTAGGCAGATCGGCGACCCCTTTGATGCCGTCATATCGCGGATCAATCTTGCTAACCGGCACGGCAAGCAGCTTCTCGTCCATGCCGCTTTCGTCCTCCATCATCAAAACGCCGATTAGGCGGCACGGGATCACGCTGCCTGCGGCAAGCGGGTATTCGTTTAGCACCAAAACATCCGCAGGATCGCCGTCGTCAGCCAAGGTATTGGGCACGAAGCCGTAGTTTGCAGGGTAAAACATCGCGCCGTAGAGCACGCGATCTACGCAGAGCGCACCGCTTGCTTTGTCTATCTCGTATTTGATATTCGAGCCGTAAGGGATCTCGATTACCGCGTTGATTTTATCGGGGTTTGAGCCCACTTTTATCTTTGAAAGATCCATAGTTTTCCTTTATTTAGAATTTAAAATTTTGATATTTTTCACGTCTATCGTCGTTTTGGTAAAATCTTTGTCGATCTCGCCGCTAATTCGCACGAGCGTATTTTCATCCACGCTCACGCCGCGCCAAACGTCATCGTCGATCTCGACCTCGATGCTATCGCCGTTTTGATCCACAAATCTATAATGTTCATGTCTGAGTTGAGATTTTATCCTGCCGTCGATCGTGACAAAAGAATCATCTCTTAATTTAAGCGCCTCTTTGACGCTTGACGATTGAGTTTGCGCCGCGGAGCCGCTTGGCACAAACCCACCCGCAGCGAATGCGACCGCGCATAAAGCCATACTAAGTAAAAATTTTCTAACCATATCTATCCTTAAATTTTAATCTCTGCGTCCGCAAACAGATTCGGAATTTCATTAAATTTAAAAGCCGCTCATATTTAACGCTCGCATTAAATTTGCGACGCGAGCTGCTTTAAATTTACGCTTGAAATTGACTATCTAGCGCAACGGCAAGCTATAAATTTAAAGGCGCACTCGTACCGAAAAGCTCGTTAAATTTAAGCGCGATCTGTGCTGCTTACGATGCAAAAAAGGAGCCGGAAGCGCTTAAAATTTAAACCGCCCAAGCGCGCTAGCCTAATTTTTCGATCTCCTCGGCGATTATAGCGTTTATGTCCGCTACGATCTCCTCGACCGTGCGCTCGCCGTTTACGCTGTAAAATACGCCCGCGTCGCCGTAAAATTTACGGATATCCTCGATCGGCTCTGAAAATACCGCCATGCGGTTTTTAAAGACTTCCTTGTTATCGTCCGCCCCGCGAGCGCGCCCCAAAACGCGCTGCTCGGCAACCTCCTCGCTGACGCATACCTCGATGACGGCGCTAAGGGCTACGTCTTCGTCGCCTTGCAGCACCTCATCGAGTTTGCTCATCTGCTCGACGCTTCTTGGATAGCCGTCGATGATGATAAGATCCTTCGGCGAGCTCTTAATCGCGCCGATTATGACGTTTACGACGACGTCAAGCGGGACTAAATTTCCGCCCGAGATAAAGCTATCTATCTGCTTACCCAGAGCGCTGCCGCTTGCTACCTCGGCGCGAAGCAGATCGCCGGTGGAGTAGTGCTCGATGCTTTGATTCATACGAGCGATCATGCTCGCATCGGTAGTTTTACCGCTGCCCGGAGCACCGATGATTAGAAAAAGGCTTTTCATTTTTGCTCCTTTTTCTGAAGCCTAAGACCTAGCTCGCGAAGCTGCTCATCGGTCACGACGCTAGGGGCCTTGGTGAGCGGACACTGCGCGCGCTGCGTTTTAGGAAACGCGATGACCTCGCGGATACTGCTTGAGCCTGTAACGAGCATCATCAGCCTATCAAAGCCGATCGCGATACCTCCGTGCGGAGGCGCGCCGAAGCTTAGCGCATCAAGCAGGAAGCCGAATTTCTCCCTCTGCTCTGCAGGCTCGATCTTAAGCAGTCTAAAGACCTTTTCTTGAATGTCCGCTTTGTGGATCCTGATACTGCCGCCGCCAAGCTCGATGCCGTTTAGCACGACGTCGTAGGCAATCGACGTGATATCCTCCAAATCAGGCTCATCGGGGTTATTCGGCATCGTGAAAGGATGGTGCATCGCAGAGTAGCTGCCGTCGTCGTTTTGCTCAAACATAGGGAAATTTACGACCCACAAAAACTCAAGCCTGTTCGGATCGATCAGACCGAGCTCGTTCGCGAGGAAAATTCTAAATCTACCCATATAATCAAGCACGATTTTCTTTTTGCCCGCGCCGAAAAATACGACGTCGCCGACTTTAAGCTCGCAGCGCTTGATGAGTTCGTCCAGCTCGCTTTTTTCAAAGAATTTTACCAGCGGCCCCTTTAGACCGTCCTCTTTTACCTGAATAAATGCAAGTCCCTGCGCGCCGAATTTTTTAACGTATTCCTCAAAGCCTTGCATCTGCCGCTTGCTAAATTTCAGATCGCCGCCCTCGACTTTGAGCGCTTTTACGCGATTGGCCTTGCGGTCTTTGGCTAAATTTGAAAAAATTTCGTTGCTCGATTTTTCAAAAATATCGGCTACGTCGATGAAAGGCATATCGTAGCGCAAATCGGGTTTGTCGCTGCCGTAAAGCTCCATCGCGTCCTTATACTCCATATGTCTAAAAGGAGTGACGATCTCGCGGCCGCAGGATTTGAAAATATCCTTTAAAACCTCCTCGGCTACGCTCATTACGTCGTATTGGGTATTGAAGCTCATCTCGATATCGATTTGCGTAAATTCCGGCTGGCGGTCGGCGCGCAGGTCTTCGTCGCGGAAGCAGCGCGCGATCTGGAAGTATTTATCAAAGCCCGAGCACATCAAAAGCTGCTTGAAAAGCTGCGGACTTTGCGGAAGCGCGTAGAAGCTGCCCGGATAGACGCGGCTAGGCACCAGATAATCCCTAGCGCCCTCAGGCGTCGCGCGCGTTAAGATCGGCGTTTCGACCTCCACAAAGCCCAGCCTATCGAGCGCATTTCGCGCGGCGATCGCAGCCTTGGAGCGCATCTTAAATTTATCGAAGCTTCCGTCGGCGCGCAGATCCAAAAAGCGGTATTTCAGCTTCGTTTCTTCATTGACGCTTTTATCGCCGATTACGAAAGGAAGCGGCTTGCTTGGATTTTCGATCTGTAGGTCTTCTACCACGACTTCGATATCGCCCGTTTTTAAATTTGGATTTTCCAGCCCTTCGCCGCGAGCTCGGATCTTGCCGACGGCTTTTAGGACAAATTCGTTTCGTACTTCGTTTGCAATTTCATACGCTTTTTTACTATCTTTGGGATCGCACACGAGCTGAAGCAGGCCGCTTCGGTCGCGCAAATCTATGAAAATAACGCCGCCGTGGTCGCGGTAAGAATTTACCCAGCCGCATACGGTTACATTTTTGCCGACGTCGTTTTTACTCAAATCCGTGCAGTAATGACTTCGCAAAATTACTCCTTTTTAATAAAATTTCAAGAGCCGATTATAGTTAAATTTTGCTTTTACAAAGCTAATTTTTTATAAAATAGCGCCCGAAAGTAGAAAAATGGAAAGCAAAAACAAAATCCACGAAAATTTAAAATTTGCAGGGCTAATAGCCAAAAAATCGGAGGAAATTCGCCCCGTCGCAGAGGAAATTCGCGAAATTTTAAAAGCGCAAGGTATCGAGCTTTTACTTGAAGAGGACGGAGCGGAATTTTTCGGCCTTAAGCCGCATACGCTTGCAGAAATTTTAAAAAAGACCAATTTTTTAATTAGCCTCGGCGGCGACGGCACGCTCATCGGGCTTGCGAGGCTACTAAGCGATAAAAACGCCTTTATTTTGGGTATCAACGCAGGTACTCTCGGGTTTTTAACGGACGTGCAGCCTAGCGAATTCGCAAAATTTTTAAAGGAATTTTTGCGTGGCGAATACGAGATCGAGCGCCCGTTTTTACTCGAAGTGATACTGGAAAACGGCGGCGGTAAAATCGTCCGCAAGACCGCATTTAACGACGTCGTAATCACCCGCAGCCACATCTCTTCGATGGCGAAGATCGACGCGTTTTTAAATAGAAAATATTTCAATACTTACTACGGCGACGGTGTGATCGTAAGCTCCGCCGTGGGCTCGACCGCGTATAATATGAGCGCGAATGGATCTATCGTCTATCCGCTGTGCGACGTGTTTTGCGTCACGCCGATCTGCTCGCACAGCCTGACGCAGCGGCCTTTGATCCTGCCAAAAGAGTATCTCGCAAGCTTCAAAAACGCCGGAAGCTCCGAAGTTAGCGTCGTCATCGACGGACAAGACGTTTTTGATATGGCGGAATTTCACAGCGTAAGCGTTAAAATTTCGCACGCAAAGGCAAATTTAATAAAACGCAGAAGCTACGATTATTTTGACGTTTTAAAAGCCAAACTCAGATGGGGGCACGGCGGATGCTAGAAAGAATTTATATTAAAAATAATCTAGGTTTTTGCGAGAGCGAGCTTAGCTTTGGCCCAGGGCTTAGCGTATTTACAGGTATCAGCGGCGCGGGTAAATCGGTATTAATAGGCGCGATTTTAGCGGTGTTCGGTCTTAACGAATGCGAGGCTGAGCTCATAGAAGCGGACGTAGAGCATAAATTTGATATGGAAAATTTCGGCTTGATAAACGATACGCCAAATATTTTTCGCGTCCTAAAAGAGCGTAGCTTGCGATACTTTATAAATTCCCAATCGGTCTCAAAAAGAAATCTAAGCACGATCGCCGGCGAATACGTGAAATTTTTAGGCGCGAAAAACGCCGGCGAAATGAGTAGCGGCAGCTTGCTAAAATTACTTGATTTTATCGCCGCGAAAAAAGATGCGGCGCACGCTCAAAGCCTATCGGAGCTTCAAAGCGCTTTTGTGGAATTTAGCCGCACAAAAAAGCAGCTGGATGAAATTTTGGATCAAGAGCGCAAGATTGAGGAGTTAAAGGAATTTGCTCGCTTCGAGATTGAAAAAATCGAGCGCGTATCGCCTAAGATCGGCGAATATGAGGAGCTTTTGCAGATCAAAAAAAAGCTTAGTAAGAAAGATAAGATCGAGGAACTTTGGGCTAGGGCGCAGGGCATTTTTGAGCTAGAACGCAGCGTCATCGAAGCGCTAAGTCTTAGCGGGCTGGATAGCGCGTTTTTTGAGGATGCAATGAACGAGCTGCGGCTAAAGCAAGAAAGCTTGAATTTAGACGAGCTCGAAAATATCGACATAGAGAAAATTTTAGATCGCATCGAAGCTCTTAGCGCGCTAAATAGGCGCTACGGAAGCGTAGAAGAGGCTTTAGCTACGCTTGAAGCGCGCAAGAAGGAGCTTGAGCATTACGAGCAGTTAAGCTTTGAAAAAACCAAGTTGCAAGTGGAATTTAAACGTCTTAGCGAAAGCACCACTATCCTTGCTGAAAAAATCAGCGAGGCTCGCAAGGGCACTAAAAAACGGCTCGAGGATCTGATAAATTCCTATCTAAAGCAGCTTTATATGGACGGAGTGGAGCTTAGTTTTAAGCCTACGGCGCTTAGTGAGTGCGGCACAGACGAAATTTGCGTCAGCTTGTGCAAGACGGAATTTAAAAATTTAAGCTCAGGCGAAACGAACCGCTTACGCCTTGCTTTTATTGCCGCGAGCTTGGAGCTTACAAATAATGGCGAGGGAATTTTGATCTTAGACGAGATTGATTCAAATTTAAGCGGAAAAGAGGCGATGAGTATCGCAAACGTGCTGGTAAAAATTTCAAAATTTTATCAAATTTTTGCGATCTCGCACCAACCGCAGCTTAGTTCCAAGGCTGCGTCACACTTTTTAGTAAGTAAAACGAACGGCAAATCTAGCGTGAGATTATTAAGCGAAAATGAGAAAATAACAGAGCTAGCTCGTATGATAAGCGGCGAGACTATTACTGCAGAAGCCCTGGAATTCGCTAAAAAACTAAGGCAAAGCTGAAGGAATTTTAAGCTTAAGTTTAAATCTGAAATTTTTCGCTACAATACCGCGTTTAATTTAAATTTAAGTGTGATTTTGCAAAACGACGTAAAATCCGCTTCGAAAAATTTTATCAAGTGAGTTTTATGATTATAGATACACATTGCCATTTAGACGATGCTAGTTTCGACGCCGATTTGGACGCGGTGATTGAGCGCGCCACGATTGCAGGTGTGCGTAGCATCATCATTCCCGGTGCAGATGTAGCAGACCTAGATAAGGCATGTAAAATTTCGCACGCGCGGAATAATGTGTATTTTGCCGTAGGGGTGCATCCATACGAGATAGATTCTTTCGATATGGAGGTGCTGAAGCGGTATGCTGACGATCCCAAATGCGTGGGCGTCGGCGAATGCGGTCTTGATTATTTCAGACTTAAGCAGCAAGAGAGCAAGGAAACCAAAGCCTTAGAAATCTCCCGCCAAAAAGACGCCTTCATCTCACAAATCGATCTAGCAACACAACTTCAAAAACCACTTATAGTCCATATCCGAGAAGCAAACGAAGATAGCTTTGGAATTCTAAAAGATCGTGCTGGCGATTTATGCGGCGGTGTTTTGCACTGCTTCAATGCCAGCAAGCTTTTGCTAGGTCTTAGCGAATACGGATTTTACTTCGGTATCGGCGGAGTTTTGACATTCAAAAATGCAAAAAACTTAGCTGAGATCTTACCGCAAATTCCGCAAGAGCGCCTATTAATCGAGACGGATGCGCCATATCTAACCCCGCATCCGCATCGCGGCGAGCGCAACGAGCCTGCATTTACGAGACTCGTGGTAGAAAAAGTCGCGGAAATTTTAAGCCTAAGCGTAGAAGAGGTTGAAGCAATAACGACTCAAAACGCCTGTAGGCTTTTTGGCGATAAAATCAAAGGAGAGATATGAAAGCCATAAAATTTATACTGCTAGCCCTACTTTTAGTGGGCGAAGCGTTTGCGAGCCAGCCCGGTCTGATGCGCGCAAATCACGACTATATTTTAAATCAATTCGGCATCGAAAATAACGAATCGAGCAAAAACGTAGTCGCGGGCATATTCCGTGCGATCAATGCAAGCGATCGCAAGCAGTTTAAGCATATCGTGACTTCACAGTCGCACAATGCCTACTTAGTCAAATCCGAGGTCGATAACATCGAAGCTCCGGAATTCTTATTGTATTTGGCAATGGTAGAATCTCATCTTAAAAACACCGTAACTTCGGGCGCTAGCGCAGGTGGTATGTGGCAGCTGATGCCGGCGACTGCGAAAAATTTCGGTCTTAGAGTAGATAGCGCCGTAGATGAGCGTCGCGATCCCGCAGCCTCTACGGATGCTGCGTTTTCGTATATTTTGCATCTGAAGCAAAATTTTGGCAAGTGGTATTTAGCGCTAATGGCGTATAATTGTGGCGATCAAAAGCTTAAAAATGCGATTGCAGCTACTGGCAGCGATGATCTGGACCGCTTGCTAAAAAGCCCCGCACTTCCTAATGAGACTAAGAATTTTATCAAGCGCATTATCAAATACGCTTACATCGCTCAAAATGAAAATATGCGTAAAATTCTGCTTTTTGAAAGCGAGCCGTGGGGCCTAAAGCGTATCGCAGTAGCTCCAGGCACAAAGCTAAGCGCAGTTGCAAAACAGATCGGAATTTCGCCGTCGCAAATGCAGGATTATAACGCGCATATTAAAAACGGAATTTCGCCGCTTAACGGCAAGTACTTCTTTTATATCCCACAAAGCAAATATGCAGAATTTGTCGTAAATCAAGGCGCGTTTCAAGCGTATGAACCACGTCTGAAACAGCGCAAGCCAGCACGAGTGTTAGCAGGTTTGGCGAACGAGCTTAGCCTCAAAGACAAAAACGAAATAGCGCTAAATAATATAAAATTCAACAAATAAGATCGGATCGTAGGTGTCGTACCAGAAAATCGCTCTTTTTAGTGCGCTTTTTGCGCTGGTTCTTGCCGGTTGCTCGTTTCGCACCGCACCGCCTTCTAGATCGTCTGCGGGCGGTGCGGGCAAGATCGGCAAAAACTCTCCCGCCACCATGCGCCCTTATAAAATCAACGGCAAAACCTACTATCCAGAGCAGGTAAGCGTCGGCGATACCCAGATAGGTATCGCCAGCTGGTATGGGCCGAATTTTCACGGCAAATACACCTCAAACGGCGAAATTTACGATATGAACGGCATGACCGCCGCGCACAAAACCTATCCAATGAATACTATGGTAAAGGTCACGAATCGCGACACCGGCGCTACCGCAACCGTGCGCATCAACGATCGCGGTCCATTCGTGGATGGTCGCATCATCGATCTTAGCAAAACAGCTGCTAATTTAGTAGGCGTATTTGCCAAAGGTACGGCGCCGGTAAAACTCGAAGTAGTGGGCTTTTATGGGCATACTATCGCCAAAGGCTCGCCGAAAGCAACCATTGTCGGCGGAAATTTTATGGTGCAAATTGGTGCGTTTAGAAACAGAAGCGGCGCACAAATTTATCAGCGCGATTACCACGGCACAGCGGGATATCCTGCGATAATCAAAGAATTTAGCATAGATGGCGCGCCGATTTATCGCGTCTTTTTAAGCGGATTTAAAAGCGAGGATGAGGCGAGAGATTTCGCGCATAATGGCAAGTTTACTGGAGCTTTCATCGTAAGGGAGTAGCAGTTCTATTTGACGGCTTTTCCTTCATTTTTTGCTTGATAAGGGCTTTGTTAAATTTATTTGTGAGCTACTTGCAGTAAAATTTCCCGTCATCTAATAGTTATCTGCTTTAGCTGCGGCGAAGTGCAAACTACTTGCAAGCTATTCGTAGCAAAAAGTGCGCCTGCCTGCTTGAGCTTTGTTTTTTTAATAGGACGCCGCAGCTGATAAAATTTTATATTGCTAGGGGATAAAGCATGCAAAAATATCCGGAAGTTTATAGTTTAGAAAAGAGTTTGGCTATACTTGAAAAATATAAAGACGAGCTGAGCGCAGAACAATACGAGCAAAACAGATCTATCATCTGTAACCACGCGATAGAGGGTATGTTTGCAAACGAGCAAGATATAATCGATCTTATCAAGGTCGATAAGGAAGAAAAAACGCCCGATGAGATAATAAACGAATATAAAAAAGAGTGGGGCGTTTTATAGCGCAGTAGAAAATATTAAATTTGATAGTGAAATATCAGATGTATTTAAACGCGGCTCATCGATTCTTTGAATTTTAATCGTGCAGGAAAGTTACGACTTCATGCTCTTTTGGCAAAAATTTTCTGCCATCAATGCCGTCATCTCCATATTCCAATAATGCTTCATTTAAAATTTCATAAATTTCACCCATTGAAATATCCCCAATGTCAGAATTTACGCTTTGGAATTTATATTTGATCTTAAATGGATTTTCCGTGAAATACTTACTCGTAGTTTCGTCATAAATTCGCCTTATATCGAGCTCGATATTTTTACCCCTATAATGCAACAGCCAAATAACTTCTCCCGTAAGGCCATCTCTTGGGTCTAGCAAAGGCACTCTGCAAACAAACATAAACCAGGCATCTCTTTGTCTATCTATAACCCAATCCAGCTTATCTAGGTAGTAATCATCATAGGCTATTGAGCCATATTTTAGGCAACAATTATTTATAATATTTGCAACATTGTATCTTTCCAAATCAACTTTAGAAATATGCTCCGCAACAAACGCCATTCTTTCCTCCTCAAGAAATTTAATAATTTAAAGTAGATCGCTCGTATATAGACCGAACAAAGACGAGATTTCAAATTTAATCCTTTCGCTGACGATAATTTATCGTTTAAACAGCCAATTAATATACGATTATCGTTAATTCTTAATATAATCTTTCGTAAAATTCGTTATGAAATTTAAAAATTTCAGGCGCTTTGTCGCTCGCCACCTCTTTTAAATTTAGCGTCCAAAAATACGCAGAATTTCACGCCGTATAGGTAGAAAATCCAGCTTATGTAGATCCACAGAAAGAAAAATAGCGCGACCGAAAACGAGCCGTAGATGCTAAGATAGGTTTTGTTATAAAAGACGTATTGCGCGAAAACCAGTCTTGAAAGCCACCATAAAATCGACGCTACGAGTGATGAGGCAAGCACTGCTTTTGCGCGGATCTCGCGGTTGATCGCCGTAGCGTAAGTGATCGCAAAGATCCCCCAAACGATTAAGTAGGGTAGAATTTTAAGCAAATTTATCCAGCTCGTAAGCTCGGTTTTATTTAGTAGCTCCTGAAGCTCGCCGCTGATATAAAACGATGCTCCAAGCCCCACAGGAGCGAGCGTCATCAGCGTCCAGTAGGTGCTTAGGCTCTTAAAAAAGCTTCGCTCGGGCGAATGCGAAATGCGCGCAATTATCGCTTCAAAATCTCCGAAAAACAACACCGACGTAACTAACACTGCGCAAAAGCCCGTTACGCCAAGGCTTAGCCCGTTAGCCATAAATTCCTCGATATAGTGCGCCATGCTCGCTTGATTTGCGGGCAGAAAGTTTGAAAAGATAAAGCCCATAATCTTGTCGTAGTAGCCTTTGAAGCTCGGCAGCTGCATAAAGACGCTAAGCGAGACCATCAGCACCGGCAGTAGCGCCAAAATCGTGTGAAAGCTAAGGCTTGATGCATGGTGCATGAGCTCGGTATCGTAGAGGCGGAAGAAATTTTTGAGTCGGTTTTGCGCTTGCTTAAGCGCCAGTATTAGTTTTTTCATACGGGCGATTTTACATTAAAAATTTAGAATTTCATATAAATTTGCGCAATTTTTCTTTTGTATCGCGGTATATCGTCTATGAAATTTAAAGCTAAAAAATGCGACTACAAATATATAAATTTATATCTAGAATTTAGTCTAAATTTAGGAAAATTTTTCTAATATGCTAAAAAATAATATTAAATATATCCATAACGAAGGGAAAATAATGGAACGAAGGAAAACGATGAAATTTAAAATTTCATTAGCGGCATGTATGTGTCTGCTATGCAGCAGTTTAGCTGCAGTGCAAAGCGGCAGTAATTCTGCGCCTGAAAAATCGCAGAATATGGGCGTAATCGAGGTAAATTCCGTCGGTGATAATATCAGCGAGAGCGGCATCGACGAGGGCTTTTTGAGCAAAAACGTGCAACAAGGTCTGCTTGCGGGCAAGCGCGCTTTGGATCTTCCGTATCAGATCAACACGATCAGCAAGGAGATCATGAATCACCAAGGCGTCACCGGCTACGAGGAGGCGGTCAAATACTTCCCATCCGCGCAGATTCAGATGCGCGGCGGCGCCACGGTAGGGCGCCCGCAGACGCGTGGCTTTGAGGGCAGCGTCGTAGGCAACAGCTTCTGGGACGGCTTTTATACTATTTCGACGACGGCGATTCCGATGGCGATGTTTGAGAGTTTTCAAGTGCAAAACGGCGTCGCGGGCTCGCTCTACGGCGCGCAAAAATCCGGTCGGGATTTTCAGCTACACGCGCAAGCGCCCGGTAAAAGATCAATACATAATTTGGGGCGATTACATGTCGCGAAGCAATCTAGGTCTTGGACTTGATCTATCCGATAAATTTGAAAAATTCGGCTACCGCACGGTGTTTTACGGATCAAACGGCGACAGACAACCGAAGGGCTCAAATTTGCAGCGCCGCCTAGCCAGCGTCACGATGGAATTTTATCCGACGGGCGATCTTACTTTTGAAACCGCGGCTAGCTATTATGAGCACAATACCAAGGGCTTTGCGGGGCAGTTTGCTCTTGGCGTGCGAGACGGCAAGATCGTAGACGGCATGGAGCTTCCAAAGGCGGTGGATTCTTCAAAACGCGGTCTTGGTCAGAGCTTTGGAGGTATGCATCTAAAAACCACTACCGCAAGCGCAAAATTTAAATTTACGCCTACCGATAAATGGTATTTAGAGGGCGGCTTTCAGTTTCAGCGCGCCGATCGTGATACTCATGGCGTTGTAAATTATATCTTGCCTAGCACACATCCGCAATATACAAAACCGGGCGATTATCAAACCAGACACAGCGGCGGTGCTACGGCGGCATATAGATTCGATCTGCCAAGCGGCTATCTCAAGGCAAATACGCAGTTTAATACGGGCGATATCGAACATGATTTCAGCGTGCAGACCAACGGCTATCACTGGACGCAGGATAGATATAAGATCGCAAGCACCAACTACACCTCGCCTACCATCGGCAATATCTACGATCCTAAAATTTTAGATTACACTAACGCTAAGCGCGGAAGCGGGTTATATCATTTCGCAGTAATAGATATGTATAACGTCTCGGTGCTAGATGATATCACGATAAACGATAAATTTGACATGATGTTAAGCGCATCTAAGGCGTGGATGAGGCAGGAATCCTACAATAATCGTCAGCAAAGACTTGTCAAAGCCTATAGCGATTCGGGATATAGCTGGGCGGGCAGCTTGATCTTTCATCCGATAGAGGACGCTAGCATCTACTACACTTATGCAGATAGCTTACAGCAGGGCTCTACCTATGTTTATCCGGCGAGCAGCCCATATGCGGGAGAGGTCGCCTATACGTCGCCGTATCGCTCCAAGCAGCACGAGATCGGCGCTAAGATCCGCGTAGCCGATATGATCGATTTTAGCGTAGCGTATTTTGATATCCGCAGACCTATCGCGTATCTAAATAGCTCTACCGGACGCTACGGCATAAACGGCGAGCAGCGCAACCGCGGATTTGAGTTTATGAGCGGCGGACGAATTACGCAAAATTTAAGCGTGCTCGGAGGCTTTACCTATATCGATCCTAAGATGCACAACGTAAGCATCGAGGGCGCTAATCGCAAGGTCGCAAACGGCATTCCTAAAATCAATGCAAATTTGATGTTTGATTACGTGATCCCTGGCACCGATAAACTTGCGATCAGTACGAATTTCCACTACACTAGCAAGATGTATCTGGACGATCTAAACACTCAGCACACGCCTAGCTTTTTCGTTACCGATCTTGGTATCAGATATACGAGCGAGCACCTTTTGGGCGATAAGACTACGTTACGCTTCAACGTAAATAACGTATTTAACAAAAAATACTGGGCGGGAATGTATCCTGCGAGCGCCGACGGTGCGGGCGGACTTAACGTAACTAGCGTGCTAGGTTCGGCAAACGGCGTGACGCTGGGCGAGAGCAGAAGCTTCATGCTCTCTGCGGAGGTAAAATTTTAAAATCTAGTGAGTTTAAAATTTTTGCTTAAGCGGCGCGAATGGTTATGGCGCCGCTTTTAAATTTATGAAATTTTATCGCTCTAAGCGGCGAGATTAAATTTAACGAGGCTTGGTTTTAATTCATTTTAAAATTTAAGCCTCGCTTTTGGAATTTCAAACTTTGATTTTAAAATTTCGATCTTAAAATTTTAAGTCGCCGCGCCTCAGCTTGCCCGCAAATTTTATCGCGCGGTTTAAAATTTAGCCGTTTTTGGTTATAATCTTTGCAAAACCACGAAACGGAGAGCAATGAAACAAGTTTTAATCATCGCAAGCGGAAAGTTTGCGCGCCATTTTTTATCCAAAGTTTGTAAAATCAAAGATGTCATCAGATCATATCGCGTCATAGCTAAAAATACGGATGCCGTGCCCTCAGAGCTTGAAAACGAGTCAAATTTTTCGGTCGAAATTTTTGATCCTACTAGCATTGAGCGGTTGCGCGTGGTGCTAGCAGGAGAGGAATTTGACCGCTGCATAGTGATAATGGAGGATGAATTTGACACTAAAGTAACGCTTGAAAATTTAAAGACACTCGCTCCGGATTTAGAACTTTACGTGGCTGATTTTTGGGGACTTTTGCGCGATAATAAAAATGAAGCTCACGTAAAAATCGTAAATACCCTTGCGCTAAATTCCTCGCGCTTCATCGGTTTTTTGCCTGATAGTCCCGTTTTTGCTGATAATATCGGGCTTGGACGCGGAGAGATAATGGAGGTAAAAGTGCCCGTAGGAAGCTCGTTCGCGTATAAAAAAATCAGTACGCTTTCTAATGCCAAATATCAAATTCCGATGATTTACCGCCACAACAATTACATCGTAACGACACCCGGCTCGCGAATATATCCGAATGATACGATTTTAGTCGTTGGTGAGCCTAGTGCGTTGCGAGCGGTGTTTGCTGAAGTAAAAAAGCAAAGCGGGCAATTTCCATCGCCGTTTGGGCTAAATATTTTCGCGCTAATCGATATGAAAAAAATGAGCGGCGACGAGATAGCTAGGACGGTTAGGGCGCTTGAGTTTTTGGATTTGCATATTAGAAATCATAAAATTTATCTGCGAATTTTAAATCCTCTGCTAAACGACACTTTTAGCGAGCTTAAAGCGCTGTGTGAGCGGGATAAATTTGAAATTCTCATCGATTACTCGGGCGAGCTAAATTTAAAGCGCGACGTGAGCGAAAATAAAGCAGGCTTGGTAGTTTGCTCAAGCGGAGTTTTCGAAGCGAAAAAAGCAGCACTTAAAGCGCTTGAAATTCCGGTGTTAAGCCTTGGTGAAGGCGAGCTAAAAGACGTGCGTAAAAGCGTCGTGCTAAGTGCCGGCGAGCGGCTTCGCGAGGAATCAAGTATCGTCTTTGACATCAGCTCGCAGCTAGGGCTAGACGTGTATTTGTATCTTTTCGGCGAGAGCGAAAAGGACGAGTTTGCGCAAAGCTACGTGAGCTTATCGAAGCTTTTTAAGCAGAGTTTATTCGTTATTCCTTGCGAGCGGCAAAATCCGATTTTAGCGCTAGGCAGCGAGCGAGATCTGCTACAATTTGTGCCATTTAATGATAGAATTTTGGCGCGCAAGCTCACATCGATTTTCAATCAGGATTTGGATCAGATGTATTTTAAACTCGGCAAAAATCATCAAATTTTTATCCCGAGCGATTACGGGTATGAAAAGTAATCGAAATTTATGTTACAATTACCCAAAAATCAAAGGTTAGCGTATGAAAATCGATCTTAATTTAGGTAAAAAATACAGCGTTTTTATCGACGAATTGCAAGAGATCAAGCTCAAAGGCAAGGTAGCGATCATCACAAATCCCAAAGTAGGCGGGCTGTGGCTTGATTTTTTATTGCAGCGGTTAAAATGCGAGCAAAAATTTATCATCACGATCCCGGACGGCGAGGAGTATAAAAATACCGCGAGCGTGGAGCAAATCTTAGAGCAGCTTTTTGGCTCCAAGCTTGATCGCAAAAGCACGCTCATCGCTCTTGGCGGCGGTGTCATTAGCGATATAACGGGCTTTTGCGCGAGCATTTATGAGCGCGGCATCGATTTTATCAATATACCTACGACCTTGCTAGCGCAAGTGGACGCAAGCGTCGGCGGTAAGACGGGCGTGAATAATCGCTTCGGCAAAAATTTAATCGGCTCATTTTATCAGCCACGCGCGGTTTATTGCGAGAGCAAATTTTTATCGACGCTTCCTGCGCGAGAGTTCGCGGCGGGTGTTGCAGAGGCGGTAAAGATGGCTGTATGCTTTGATGACGAACTATTTAAATTTTTCGAGACGCACAATCTAAAAAGCGCCGATGAAATTTCGCACGTAATCGCTCGCTGCGTAGAGATTAAAGCAAGCGTTGTAGAGCGAGACGAGCGCGAAAGCGGCATCAGAGTGGCGCTTAATTACGGACACACCTTTGCTCACGCTATAGAAAAAATTACTAATTATAAAAAATTTTTGCACGGCGAGGCTGTGGCGATCGGCATGGTGATGGCAAATGCGCTAGCACGCCGTCTTGATAAATTAAATGAGCTTGAGGAGGATCAAATCCGTAAAGTGCTTCAAAAATTCGCGCTTCCGATAAAATTTCACGTAGAGGATGCGGCGGAATTTTACGAGCTGTTTTTTCTCGATAAAAAAAGCGAAAACGGCAAGACAAAATTTATCCTGCCCGACGGCATCGGTAAATTCTACACTTCCAAAGAGATCGCAAAATATGAAGTAATCGCAGCGCTGAAAGAGTTTGAATGAGAGCGCTTGCGGCTATTTTTTTGATTTTTAATCTTGCATTTTGCGAGGCAAATTCTACGCTCTCCGCCGCGTATACGCGCTTAGAATCTAACGCTAGCTCCGCCGCTAGTGAGAAGAAAGATGAAAATTCTAAGCTATCCGCGTCGCTAAAAGATCAGATCCGTGTTATTGACGATGAGATCAAAAATAATATCTGGATTTCGCGCTTTTCAAATTTCATCGGCTATCAAAATTTACAAAAGCAATCCAGCCAGCTTGAAGCGGAGCTAAAAAAGAGCGCCGGCACCGATAAGATCGCAGAGATTCAAAAAAGACTTCGCGCCGTAAAAGAGCAGCTCATACTGCTAAAAGAGTATGAAAAATCTCCGTTTTTAGATATCATCGCGATGCCCGAAACTCCCGAGCCTGCGCGCATTACAAATCCCTTTTCGATAATTTCCGGTTTTTCTACGATTAGAAATTTGCAAGCTCAAAAGATGGAGCAGAAAAACGCCATCGAAAATATTAAAGCTTTAATCGATAAACTTGAAGCAAAAAGGGCGCTATACGAGCGCTTGATGCAGATCGATACGGACGCAAGCGCCGTGGCGGAGCTTAAAAGCTTAGATTACGAGCTTAGCGAGTTTAGCTCCGCGTACGAGATCGCGCAGACCACGTACGATGTTTACGAAAAAAAGATCAACTCCCAAATCGCCGTGCAGACCGCCGATATAAAAGCGCAGATCAAGCGCGCGGGAAACATCGCCGTATGGATACTCGTAGTCATCGCACTGTCGTTTTTATGCAAGGTAGTGGCGAAAAAATATATCAAAAACGACGAGAATTTTTATATCGTAAATAAAGCTATCAACGTTTTAAATTTCACGCTGATCGCGCTGATACTGCTCTTTTCTTACATCGAGAATATGACGCATTTCGTGACGGTTCTGGGCTTTGCCTCGGCAGGTCTTGCGATCGCGATGAAAGATATGTTTATGAGCTCCTTAGGCTGGCTTACGATCGTGCTTGGCGGCAGCTTTCGCGTGGGCGATCGTATTAGAGTGCATAAAAACGGCGAGACCTACGTAGGCGATATCATCGATATTTCGGTGCTTAGGATGACGATTTTCGAGGACGTTACTATGACTACGTGGAGAGAAAATAAACGCGCGGGCAGGGTAATTTTCATACCGAATAATTATATTTTTACCGATCTTATCTCAAACTACACCCATAGCGGGCTTAAGACCGTCTGGGACGGCATTAGCATACTTTTAACATTTGATAGCAACCATAAAAAGGCGATGTATCTCATAAAAAACATCGTGCGGAAGTATTCCAAAGGCTATACCGACATTGCCAAAAAGCAGATGGGCAAGCTTCGCTCGCAATACAGCATCAAAAATCCAAACGTCGAGCCTAGAATTTTCAGCTTTTTTGAGCCATACGGCATTGAAATTTCGGTTTGGTATATGACGAACTCTTACGCGACGCTCGGGCTTCGCAGCAACATCTCGGCTGAAATTTTAGATGCGCTAAGAAGCGAGCCCGACATCAAGATCGCCTATCCTGCATACACGCTTTTTAACGGCAAAAACTACATGGCGGCAGGCGGAAATTTTGCGGCGCAAGATCTCGGCTTCGAGCAACAAGGTCCGCAGAATTTAAACGCAGCGGCGCAAGGCGCCGGCTTTGCCACAGGAAGCGGATCCGGGAGCGAAATTTGAAAATTTATTTTAAAACGTTTGGATGTCGCACAAATATCTATGACACGCAGCTTATCAAAAGCAACCTCAAATCGGGCGAGATCACGCACGACGAGCAGGGCGCGGACGTCGTCGTGCTAAACTCCTGCACCGTTACGAACGGCGCCGACGCAGACGTGCGAAACTACGTAAATAAGATGAACCGCCTCGGCAAAAAGATATTGCTAACCGGCTGCGGCGCGGTATCGCGCGGCGAAGAGCTGTATAAAAACGGCTCGGTCTTCGGCGTGTTCGGGATGTCGCAAAAGGAAAAGATCGACGAGTTTTTAGGCTCGGAGTCGAAATTTTACGATATCGGAAGTCTTGACGGCGTCGAAAAAAACCTGGTAAGCGACTACGAGGATCACACCAAGGCCTTTATTAAAATTCAGGAGGGGTGCGATTTTAACTGCAGCTACTGTATAATCCCCTCGGTGCGCGGCCGCTCGCGAAGTAGCTCTGAAGACGCGATCTTAAAAGAGGCGGCGAGCCTTGCCGCAAACGGTTTTGGCGAGATCGTGCTAACCGGCACCAATATCGGCAGCTACGGCAAAACCGCGGGCACGAGCCTGGGCGCGCTGCTTCAAAAACTAGGCGCGATACGCGGAATTCGCCGCATTCGCCTAGGCAGTATCGAGCCCTCGCAGATAGATGCGAGCTTTCGCGAAATTTTATCCGAGCCCTGGCTGGAGCGGCATCTGCACATCGCGCTTCAGCACACTTCGCAAAAGATGCTTAGCATAATGCGCCGCCGAAATTCCGCGCTAAGGGATTTGGAGCTTTTTTGCGAGCTTGCGGAACGCCGATTTGCGCTGGGGACGGATTTTATCGTCGCGCATCCGGGCGAGAGCGAAGAGATTTGGCTCGAAGCGGTAGAAAATTTCAAAAAATTTCCGCTCACGCATCTGCACGCCTTTATCTTTTCGCCGAGGCAAGGGACCGCTTCGGCGTCGCTAAAAGACCGCATAGACGGTAAAATAGCGAAGGCGCGGCTAAAGATGCTGCAAAACATAACGGCGCTGAATAATTATAAATTTCGCCTTTCGCACAAGGTGCCCTTAAATGTGCTGATCGAGCGGAAAAACGGAGAGTTTTATGAAGGATATGATCAATTTTATGATAAAATTTGGATCAAAAGCGATGAGGATTTGTCGAAAAAATGGATGGAGATAAGAGATTATGAGGTTAAATTTGATGGAAATTTTGCATAAAATCAAAAAAAGCAAGCTAAATATAATTCTGATTTTTTTAGTGCTGCTTATCGTTTTGCTCTCGATCGTTTATTTTAAAGACGATTCGCGATACATCACCGAGCGCGAATTTAGCGAGCTCGTGCGAAAAGATCAGATCAAACGCGCGCATATCGAGGACGGCAATTTAAATTTTACCTACGACGGCAAACGCTATAAAATTTTAGTCGATCTCGTAGATCTTAAGGAGCTATCAAATCACGCTCTAATCAGCAAAGAAAAGGATGATGGCACGAGCGGTATTAGCGCGATTTTGGTAATTTTTACGTTCGCATTTTTTCTCTTCGTATATTATTTTGAAACCGTTTTGGCGCGTCGCCGCAGGCTGGACGGCGTAGGCGCTGCGCGTCAAGGTGGCGCAAACGCAGAGCTCGGTGATCTTTCGCCAAGCGTTAGCGATGTGAGATTTAGCGACGTCGCGGGCATCAGCGAGGTCAAGGACGAGCTCATCGAGATCGTGGATTTTTTAAAAAATCCCGCAAAATATCGCAATTTCGGCATCAAACTGCCGAAAGGAATTTTAATGATCGGCGAGCCCGGCGTCGGTAAAACGCTAATTGCAAAAGCCGTAGCCGGCGAGGCGGACGTACCGTTTTTTTACCAAAGCGGCGCAAGTTTCGCCGAGGTCTTTGTGGGCGTCGGTGCCAGGCGGGTTCGCGAGCTGTTTGCGAAAGCCAAATCCTGTGCGCCCGCGATAATTTTTATCGACGAGATCGACGCAGTTGGCGGCAAGCGCGGCATCGGACGCAACGATGAGCGAGAAGCGACGCTAAATCAGCTGCTGACCGAGATGGACGGATTTGAGGAAAATAGCGGCGTGATGGTAATCGGTGCAACCAACAAAATAAATATGATCGACGATGCGCTGCTGCGCTCGGGGCGCTTTGATAGGCGCGTTTTCATCGGGCTTCCGAACTACAAAGACCGCATCGAAATTTTAAAAATTTACCTCGAGGGCAAGAGATGCAGCGCAAATATCAACAAAGTAAGCCGCCTCTGCGTGGGCTTTAGCGGCGCGGGAGTAGCGACGCTGGTAAATGAAGCCGCGATCAATGCTCTTAAGCGCGGCAGCGATACGATCGAGCTTAGCGATTTTGAAAATGTGCGAATGAGGGTATTTTACGGCGTGCAAAAAAGCAGAATTCTCACCGAATACGAAAAGGAGATCCAGGCGTTCTATCAGGGCGCAAAGGCGCTTAGCGCGTATTGGTATTCGTTTGATTTCGAAAAAATAGAGCTTTTAAACGATAAATTTTTAAACGAGGATTTCGAGATCGAATCCAAAACGCAAATTTTAAATCAAATCAAAGTGCTTTTAAGCGGCATGGCAGCGCTACAGATCCATAAAAACGACGCTTTTTCAAATTCTGCTAGCGACGTAAAGCAGGCTATCGCGCTGGCGCAAAAGATGGTTTTTGAGCTCGCGATGGGCGATAGTTTCACCCCTAGCGCGCAGAGCGTGAATAAAATTTTGCAAGATTGCTACGACGAGGTAAGCGAGATAATCCGCACAATGCAGGATAAGCTAAATCAAATTTCAAAGCAAATTTTCGTCTATGAGTTCATAACTTTCGAGGATGTTCAAAAGATCTGCGAATCTGATGGTGTGGAGCAAGAGGGCGCTTCTGCGCAGGAGCAAAATTTGCAAAAGCTGGAAAAAGATAGCGAAAGCTCTGAAGAAAAGCCGCAAGACGGCACGCTAAATTTTGATTAAATTTTAAAATTTAAAATTCTAATAAAGGAGAGGAAAATGGTAAAAATAGGTGTTTTAACGATCAGTGATCGCGCTAGCGGTGGCGTTTACGAGGATTTAGGAGGCAAAGAAATAATTGCCGTGATGGATGATTGGCTAACTTGTGAGAAGCAGTATTTTTATGAAATAGTTCCAGATGAGCTGGAGCAGATCAAAGATAAGCTGATTTATCTTTGCGACGAAGCGGGTTGTGATTTGGTGCTAACCACGGGCGGTACGGGTCCTGCTCCGCGCGATGTAACGCCTGAAGCGACCGAAGCGGTAAGTGAGAAATTAATGCCAGGCTTTGGCGAACTAATGCGCGCAGAAAGCCAAAAGATCGTGCCTACGGCAATTTTATCGCGTCAGATAGCAGCGATCCGCAAAAAATCTCTAATTATAAACTTACCAGGCAATCCAAAAGCGATTAAAGAGTGCCTCCTGCCGGTATTTCCTGCCGTGCCGTATTGTATTGATCTAATGGGAGGAAATTACATAACAGCGGATGAAAATAAGATAAAAATATTTCGTCCTAAACGCAAATAATTCGCAAAATTTAGCAGGAATTAAATGATTTATGATATTATTTAGGTGCAAATTTAAGGAAAAATATGAAAATAAATCACAACGATATTTTGGAATTTCATAAGTATTTTAGCAAAATTAGCCACAGCAAAGGTCGTATCCGTATCCGCGTAAGTCCCAAAATTAGGGAGTTGCGAGATAGCGTGAGCGAGGAGAGCCTGAAGGCTAAAATAGCTGCAATTCGCGGGATAAAAGAGTATAAATTTAACTCTCTAATCGGCTCGCTGACGATTCATTATGATGAAAGCGTTTTCCCGATGCACCTTTGGGAGCAGTTTTTAAGCGGCATCAGTTCGCCTGAGCTAGTAGCGCTCGTAAATTCCAATATAGAGGCGATTTCTTGAGCGAAGAAGCATTGCGTAGCACCAAAAAATCGCGTAGAATTTCTAATAAATCTCGGAATTTAAATGAGGCTCAAATTGCAAATATCGCTCTTTTGCTCGAAAAAGAGGCACAAATTTTACAGTTTTATTCGTTGGGCGCAGTTAAATTTCAAGATAAAAAGCTAGGAGAAATTCTATCTTTACGAGCTGGATTACTTGAGCGGATGTTAGACTTTGCAAATTCTTGCGGGCTTGGCGTCACGCCTCCTGAAAATAGCAGTGAGGCACTGGCCGCAAAAGGTCTAAATGAGTTTTTGGCTTCGGCACTTTTGATAGAAAAAAGCTCTATGATGTTTTATGACGATCTAATTAATTCGTGCAAGAACGCGCAATTTAAAGAGCTGCTATATAAGGCGCAGGCGGTTTCGTATAATGAAATTTTGCCGATTTTAAAAGAATTAAATTCTAAATACGAGGCTGATTTAAATTCTTTGAATCTCACTGATTTATTAAATGAAATTTTAAAAAATCCGCAGGGATTAGAGCGGATATTTCAAAAATACGATTTGCAAAATATCTTAAATAGCGCATTTTCCAATTTAATTAAAGGAATTTTGCAGAAAAATTAAATTAGGATTGCAAAAATCTAAAAAAGTCGCTATAATATCAAAATCTATCTAAAGTTGATAAAATGACTTTATAATCTTAACACAAGGAGAATGAAATGCCGATCCCATTTCTAGCAGGTTTTGCGCTTGGTTGCGCGGCGGTTTACGCTTATAACAATCGAGATAAAATCAAAGAAGGTGCGAATAAAATCGTAAGTAGCAAAAGTGTCGAGGAGCTAAAAAATAGCGTCAAAGGCGGAGCGGAAAAATTAAGCAAAAAATCAAAAGAAATTTTTGCGGAAGCCAAAGAAGGCTTAGACGATGTTGCCGAAGCTGTAAAAAGCAAAAGAAAGTCTTGTAGTAAAAAAGCTGCGACAAGTAGCGCTAGCACTGAAACTAGCACTGCAAAAAAAACTAGAAAAAAACCGGGACCGAAACCGGGATTTAAAAGAACTAAAAAATCCACCGCGAGCTCTAAGACTGGCGAAACGCCGGTAGGTGAGATATCCGCAGCATCTACTACTCCGCTTAATATCCCGCAGATCGTAAAAATGGACGATAATTCTTCTGCTAAATTTACGTCCGCAGACGATAAATCAGAAAAATAGAGGCTTAAATGAATAGATCACTTACGACACAGCGTTCGCCGTTGGATCACGTTTTAAGCGGTGCTATAGCGGGGGCGATCGGCGGTTGCGCCGTAGAGCTCGTTAAAGCCAAAGAAGGCAAGAGCAAATCTAAAGCGATTCGCGATGCGCTAGATATTGCGCTAAGCGGCGGTATCATCGGCGGCGGAGCGATTTACAGTGCAAATAAGCTCGTACAAGGCGAGTATCTACGCGCAGCGGCAGGCGTCGCAGTATGCGTAGGCGCGCTCATTGCGGGTAGAAATTTTATTCTTAAGGTAGGCAATGAGTAATCCGTATATCACAAAAAAAGATTTGAAAGAAATTCTAGACGATTACGATTTTGGTGACAACAAATATGCTAGCGGCTCTGCGGGTAGCTTTGCCGGTGACGAAAAGCTCGGCGGTTGGGCTAAATGGATAAACGAACGGGTAAATTCTATGTCTTTTAATAGCTCTGCTTCCAGCAATAATTCGGATAGTAAAGATTCTACTGCTCAAAGCTCAAGCGACGTAAATTCTACTCAAAGCTCACAAAATTCCACTTCCGGTGGAATTTTTAATTCCTTGGGTGGCAGGCAAAACGCGAACGGCTTATTTGGTAGCAACTCATTTATCACAGGCATCGTTCTGGGGGCCGTAGCGACCTATTTTCTCACTGACGAAAACGCGCAAAAAAAGCTTTTTAAGCTCATCGCAAAGGGTACCGAGATGTTTCAGATGGGCATCGAAGAGATGAAGGAACGCTTCGAAGACGCTAAGGCAGAGATGCAAGAGTAGTTTATGCAAAATTTTAAAATTTTACATGAGACTAAAACTAGACTACGCATAAAGGTCGCGAGCTTTAAAGGGCTCGATACGAGCGCGCTGCAAAAAGCTGCTGCGAGGCTTGAAGGCGTAACGGAAGCTAGATTTAACGCTAAAATCGGCTCTTTGATCCTTAAGCTTGACGCAGGTGCAGATAAGGCAGGAATTCTAAAGCAACTTGAAGTTTTAAATTTAAGCGAGCTAAAATCAATTATCCCCTCTAGCCATAAAAATTTGCCAAGCAAAAACGAATTTATTTTAGCGCTTCTTGCGTTGGGCGGAAATTTAATCTTTCGCACTTCGCCTTTAGCGCGCGTATTTAGCATCGTAGCGTGCATGCCTATCTTAAAAGAGGGTATTAAAGAAAGCTTTCGTCACGGGCTTACTTCAAAGGGTTTGGAGGCTGCTGCTGTTGGGATTTCGCTCGCGCGCGGCGATGTATTTGCTGCAAACAGCACCAACGCTATGCTTGCTCTTGGCGAATATATGGAGGAGAGCACCGTTTATAAAAGTGACGATCTAATCCGCGAGCTCGCTCGCCCAGACATCACCGAGGCGTGGGTCGAGATAGATCAAAACGGCAAAAAAACCGAAGTCAAAATCGCCACTTCTAAGCTAAAAGTAGGCGATATCGTAGTCGTGGGTGCAGGCGATATCATAGCCGTGGATGGGCACGTCGTAAGCGGCGAAGCGATGATAAATCAAGCTAATATGACGGGCGAATCGGTCGCGGTGAAAAAATCTCGCGGCGATAGCGTGCTAAGCGGCACGATCGTGGAGGAGGGCAGGATCCGTATCTGGGCAGAAAACGTCGGCGAAAACACCTCCACGCAGCGCATCAAGCATTACATCACGGCATCTCTTAACGAGCGCTCCAGCATCGGCATGCATACGACTCACTTAGCCGACAAGCTCGTTCCGGTAACCTTCGGGCTTGCGGGCGTGTCCTATCTGATAAATCGAAATTTTATGAGCGTAGCTTCGGTGCTACAGGCGGATTACTCGTGCGCGCTTAAGCTGCCTACGCCGGTTGCTTTTAAATCAAGCATCTCAAAGGCGGGCAAAAACGGGATTTTAATCAAAGGCGCCAAGGCTCTTGAGTCGCTTGCGAGCGCCGACACCTTCGTATTCGATAAGACGGGCACGCTTACGTACGGCAACCTGGAGGTCGCCGAGATCATATCGTTTGACGAGCGCTTTAGCAAAAACGATATTTTAAATTTAACCGCGAGCGCCGAGGAGCATTACTTTCATCCCGTAGCCGAGGCGATCGTGGATGCTGCCAAAAAGCACGGTTTTATCCACAAACACCACGACGAGGTGGAATTCGTCGTTGCTCACGGCGTTAAGACCAGCATCGAGGGCAAAAAGCTCATCATCGGCTCGCGCCACTTCCTGGAGGATGACGAGATGATCTCGTTTGCGGCGCACGAAGAGACCATCGATCTTGCGATGCAAAAGGGGCTCGCGCTACTTTACATCGCATTTGACGGCAGACTTTTGGGGCTCATCGGGCTTAGAGACGAGGTGCGCGCAAACGCTCGCGCCGTCATCGCTAGGCTCCGTGAGCTAGGTGCAGAGCAGATCGTCATGCTAAGCGGCGACGTAAAATCAAAAGCCCGCGCCGTAGCCAAAAAGCTCGGCGTAGATCGCTATTATGGCGAGCTGCTGCCTACGCAAAAGACTGAAATTTTAGAGCAATTAAAAGCCGAGGGGCGGAAGGTGGTCTTCGTGGGCGACGGCATAAACGATGCGCCGAGCCTGATGAAGGCGGATATCGGCATCAGCATGCTAAACGGCGCCGAGATCGCCAAGGCTTCCGCGCAGATCGGGCTTTTAAAAAACGATATCGAGGGCGTCGCGCAGGTAAAGGCACTAGCTAACGACACGCTGCGGCTCGTAAATCGAAATTTCAACGCCACCGTGGGGATAAATTCGATCATTTTATTTTTGGCGACCTTCGGCACGCTAAGTCCCGTAGCTACGGCGCTGCTGCATAATGGCACGACGATAGGACTACTACTGAATTCTATCAAAGGGGTAAAATTTGAGCATTGAAGATAAAATTTTGGATCTAAATTTTCAGCGCAAAGCGGCTAAAGTGACGCTGGGAGTGAGTATGGGTATCACGGCTCTAACCGCGCTAAATATGAACTCGCGCATGTCGCAGCTGCATAAAGTTTCGGGTGCAGTGATGCTGGCAAGCGCGATCTGGCACGCTAGCCTTTACGGCTCGCCGTACAGCGAGTTTTTGCAAAATAGAAAAGCAAAGAGCAAGGGCAGAAAGAGATCCATAGCAAATTTAGCCTTGGAAAATCTGCCGGACGGTAAAAGCGCTCCTACAAAAAATGCGCCCCTAAAAAGAAAGCCTCGCGCACGCAAAAGCGCCTAGCGGCATAGTGCGTTGCGGCTTTTGAAAGTGCAAAGATAAACTTTAAAGCCGCTAAATTTCTTTAGACGCAGCCGCCGAATAAAACGTCGTAAGCGGTGAAATTTGCGCCGTTTGCGGCTAAATTTACTATTTTATTAATTATTTATCTATTTATCCATACAATTCCATCAAAATTTTAAGGAGAGACGATGAAATTAGTTTTATTGTTTTCAGTATTGGTTAGTCTTGCTTTGGGACTTGATTGCAGCGCCAAGACCTATTGCTCGCATTTTAGCAGCTGCGAAGAAGCGATGCAATATTTACGTGAGTGTGGCAGGGCTCAGGATGGCGGCACTCAGCATACCGATGGCGACGGCGACGGCGTGCCGTGCGAAAAACAGCTGTGCGGCCGTAATGGTCATAAATTTAGCGGATTTTCTAGCGCGCGCGATGAAAAGAGCGAAGTTTCAAATTTAAAGGGCGCTGCCGACTCATGCGGTGCGGAGAAATTTAATGGTAGCGTTATAGCTATAAAATTTGCTTCATAAGTGCGAAATTTTATCTCGGCGCATCTTTAAATTTATAATATAAAGCGCGCCGTGATCTAATGCCGCCGCGCTCGCTAAATTCGCAACGTTCGATTAAATTTTAATTATAAAAGAGCCGGTAAATTTTACGTTTTGCAGTTGCGGCGGCTCCGCTACTTAAATTTTAATCCGTAAACGCATCATAATATCCTTTAAATTTTTTCACCCGTCTTTACCTGCCGCAAATTTAAATTTCGCTACAATCGCTTTTTAAAATTTTGCGCCGAATGTGCGTAAAGAGGCTAAAAAGCCAAAAAAGCTAAATTTAAAGGATCAAGATGGATTTTCAAATAGACGCCGCAGACGGCGCGGCGCGCGCCTGCACGATCCGCACGGCGCACAGCACGATCCGCACCCCCGTTTTTATGCCGGTCGGCACCGTGGGTGCGGTCAAGGCGCTCGATGCGACGGACGTAGCGCAGCTTCTGGGCGCGCAGATCATCCTCGCTAACACCTATCACATGTATCTGCGCCCAGGCTCACGGGTAGTGGCGGAGTTCGGCGGGCTGCACGGATTTACGAAATTTCCCCGCAGCTTTCTGACCGACAGCGGCGGCTTTCAGGCTTTTAGCTTGCGCGCAAACACCAAAAACGACGAGGGCGGCATAAAATTTAAAAGCCACATCGACGGCAGCATGCATTATTTCACGCCGCGCTCAGTGCTGGATACGCAGTATGAGCTAAACTCCGATATTATGATGATTTTAGACGATTTAGTGGAGCTGCCGCGCGAGCCTGGCGCATTGAGCTTCGATGATAGATCGTGGCTTAAAAAGCGGATCGATCTAAGCGTTGCGCGCACGATAAAATGGGCTCGCGAAGCGATAGATTATCACGAGACCATGAAATCTCGCGGCCTGCACGCGCATCAAAACATCTTCGGTATCATCCAAGGCGGCACCGACCCGCAGGCGCGCAAATTTTGCGCCGAAGCGCTGTGCGAGATGAGCTTCGACGGGCTTGCGATCGGGGGGCTTAGCGTGGGTGAGAAAAACGAGCTGATGTACGAAACCGTAGAGGCCATGATGCCATACGTCGATGCGGCGCGCCCGCGATATTTGATGGGGGTCGGCACGCCCGAGGATCTCGTCGAAAACGTCGCTCGCGGCGTGGATATGTTCGACTGTGTGATGCCTACGCGCAATGCCCGCAACGGCACGCTATTTACAAGCTTCGGCAAGATCAGCATCAAAAACGCGGGCTTTATCAGCGATCACGATCCGATCGATCCGCACTGCGACTGCTACACGTGCAAACGCTTCAGCCGCGGCTACCTAAATCATCTATTTCGCGCGCACGAGCTTAGCTTTTATCGCCTCGCAAGCATTCACAATCTGCACTATTACCTGCGCCTTGCCGCGGATATGAGAGAGGCGATCATGCACGGGCGGTTTGCTGAGTTTAGGCGGGAATTCTACGCCGCACGAAACATAGCGCGGGATTAAATTTCGGCGGGCGAGGATGCGGAATTTAACGTGATAGTTAAATTTAGCCGCTGCGACGAGCGGAATTTTAATACGGCGCGGGCGGCTAAATTTAAACGCGACAAAATTTGGGCAGTGAAATTTTAAGAGCTGTGTAGCGTGGAGCTTGTAGCTTTAAATTTGATTTGAATCCGCGCTTAGACTTTGGCATCAATTATAGTTTTATTTTGGCAAAATTTTATTATGATAGAGCTATGTCTTGGAATTTCGCCGTAGAGTGCGATGTGAAATTTAGCTTTGAATTTCGCGCTGAATTGCGTGGATAAAATTCTGAGTTGATATGCGCTGAGCGCGCGAGATTTAAAGATGGATTTTAGCGGTAGGAATTTAGAGCTGCGATATCAATTGCCATGGATTTTGTCAAATAAAAAAAGAGGGGGAGGCATTGCATCGAAATTTCGCAGGCATTGGTGTTATTTTTGTAAGCGTGCATTAACGCGTATAAAAGACATATATTACTTTAGTGTGTGATTGCACCTACAATTGCGGAATTTTATTGCGATAAAATTTCAATGCGGTAGAATTTTACTTTGATAAAGTTAAAATCTCCGCTAAATTCTGCCTTCGTGCTAAATTTTGCAATGAAATTTTAAGCAGAATTCTATCATAGTAGAATTTCATCGTAACTAAATCTGCGGTAAAATTTTGTAAAATTATTTTTTAATCCACCTTAGCATACAAAATCCAAGGAAATAAAGCGGCGACATAACGATAAAAATTATGATGTATCTCCACGCCGTGCTCGCAAAAAATAGTCCCGTAAGCTCCATAAATTTCATCGACGCGCCAGTATAGCGGTCGCCGATGCCGATGAAAATAATAGCCGCGAGCTCTACGAGCAGCGCAGGAGCAAATAGGATCGAGCCTGCAGTTTTGAAAAATATAAACGCAAACGCCTTGAACTTATAATAAAACGAAATTAGCCCAAATCCGATCACGCCGCAGATGAAAATCTGCTCGAACTCATCCAGCCCCAGGCTCTTATCCTGCAGGATCGTAGAGATGACGCACAGGATGATAAAGACGTTGTAATTCGCCATTTGACGCATCGGGTATTGATCGTGCGTCGCTATGGAGAGTAGGTTTATCGCGCGGTTAAGCGGCAGCAGATAAAATAGTGCAAAACTAAGGAAAATCAGCAGGTCCATCACCATATAAACCGTATCTTGATTGACATAAGCTTCGATCTGCGAAAAAGATAGAAATATGCTTGCGATTTGCGAACGGAATATCAAAATAATGACTATTGGCGCTATGGGCAGGATTATGGATTTAAGCCCTTCCTTGCGGATAGATGAAGTATAAATTTTACTCTCGACGCTTTGCGTAGTGCGCAGATCGTCGGTTTGGACGAACTCAAATCCAAAGAATTTCGGTTTTTTTGCACTAGCAGGCTTGGCTTTGCGGTTAAATTTAAATTTATTAAATTTTTTTGCGACCTTCGTTTCTTTTACGGCAGATATATCGTTTGCAATATTTTCGGTGGAGCTTTGAAAGGATGGCGCTTCGGATATATTGTCTTCTCTAAAATCCTTATCGCCAAAAATTTCATCGTTTTGCTTTGCAGCTTCTTTTGGCTGTGGGGCTACTTTTTGCGCTACGCGGTCTTTGGATTTAGAGCCCTCGACGCGCTTTATATTTATCGCGCTGGATGCTAGTGTGTCGAAGCTTACCTCATCGCCGTCGGTTAGGCTAGGATCGCGCTCGCCTAGCATTTCGTAGCTATACTCGACCCCGCCCGTGGCGACTATGACATTTTCACCTCTGATAAATCCGATAAGTCTCATATACTAACATTCCCCGATTTTTTAATGAGAAATATTAGTCAAAATGAACTTAAAAAACGATTATTCTACGGTCACACTTTTGGCTAAATTCCGCGGCATATCTACGTCGTTGCCAAGTCTGACGGAGATTTCAAGAGCTAGAATTTGTAAAATTATCATCATCTCAAAAAACTCGCTCATCGCGTGACTCTGCTCGCTCGTTTTGATAAAATCATCCGCGATCTCGGGCTCTTCCGGGCTGATAGCTAAAATATACGCATCGCGCGCGGCAAGCTCCTCGACGTTGCTTTTGGTTTTTTCATAAAGCGCATTTTTAGGCATTAGCGCGATCGTAAAAAGATTGGAATCCGCAAGCGCGATCGGACCGTGTTTCATCTCGCCGCTCGGATAGCCCTCCGCGTGCAGATAGGAGATCTCTTTGAGCTTGAGCGCGCCCTCAAGAGCGAGTGGATAGAAAATATCGCGCCCAATAAAGAAAAAGCCGTGTCCGTGCAGGTAATGCTTGCTCATGCGGTAAATTTTATCCTGCAAGCCGTCTTTGATCTTTAAAATTTGCGGGATATGAAGCATCGCCGAAATTTCGCTCGCGTTGTTTTTGGCGGAGACGGTGCCGCGCAGATTTGCAAGATACACGACGAACATCCATAGCACCATAACCTGCGTCGCAAAAGCCTTCGTAGATGCTACCCCCTTTTCGATGCCTGCGCGGGTGAGGATCACGCTGCCTGCCATGCGCACGATTGAGCTATTATCGACGTTGCAGATCGCAAGCGTCCTAAGACCGGCTTTTTTAGCGATATGCAGCGCCTCTAGGGTATCGGCGGTCTCGCCGCTTTGCGAAATGACGATGAAAAGGGCGTTTTTATTCAAAAACGGCTCCTTGTAGCGGAACTCGCTGGCAACTTCTACTTTTGTGCGGATTTTGACTATGCGCTCAAAAAGATACGAGCTTACGAGCGCGGCGTGATAGCTCGTACCGCAGGCGCATAACACGACCTCGTCGATCCCCTCAAACAGCACCTCGTCAAGCTCGTCAAATTTTATCTTTCCGCCCTTGATTACGCGCCCCATCATCGTTTCGGTTACGACTTGCGCCTGCTCGTAAATTTCTTTTTCCATAAAAAATCTAAAGCCCTCTTTTTGCGCATAGCCTTTATCTTTCGGAAGCTCACTAAAGGCGCAATTATGCGGTTTAGAGTTTTTAAAAACGTCGATTTGTCCAAGCTTGGCAACGCCGTAAATTTGATCGTCCAGATACGCAGCCGTATTCGCAAGCCCGATGAGCGGAGCGTCCGAGGAGCTAAAGAAAATTTCGTTTTTATCGTTTTTTGCGACGATCAGCGGAGCTGCGTTTTTAGCAAAGAAAATTTCGCCAGGTGCTGCCTTGGTGATTAAAAGCGTAGCGTATGCGCCTTTTAGCCGTTTAATTGTGGCTTCATATGCCTTAAATGCGTCGTTGCTAGCCTTGAAATTTTTTTCAAAAAGATGCACGATTACTTCGGTATCGGTCTGGCTTAAAAATTTCACGCCGTCCGCTTCGAGCTCATCTTTTAGCTCGATGTAGTTTTCGATGATACCGTTATGCACGACGAAGCTAAAATCCCCAAAATGCGGATGCGCGTTAAGCTCGGTAGGCTTTCCGTGCGTCGCCCAGCGAGTATGCCCGATCGCAACGCCAAAGCCTTGCGAAGTGAAATCTTTCATCTTTTCTTCGAGATTATTCAGCTTGCCGACCGCTTTGAAATACTTTATATTCGCACTCTCGTCCATCACGGCAAGGCCCGCGCTGTCGTATCCTCGATATTCGAGTTCTTTCAGTCCGTTTATTATGATTTTTTTCTTCTCTTCATTTCCTATGTAGCCCACGATTCCACACATTTTGCTTTCCTTATTTGAAATTTGGCGCCCATTTTACTACGCTATTTTAAATTAACGAAATTCGGCTCTAAATTTAGTCCGCTTATCCGTTTTGTAAGCAAAAAATTATATAATTAGCACAAAATTTGGCTTGGAAAATCGATGGAAATTTTAGAAAAATTACAAAGCGGCGAGAGATTAAATTACGAAGACGGCGTGAAATTATGGGATTTAGATCTTTTCGATCTGGGCAAATTCGCCTTTGCTATTCGCAAAGAAAAAAACGGCAAAAACGTCTATTTCAACGCAAATCGCCATATCAATCCTTCAAATTTATGTGCAGATACCTGTAAATTTTGCGCATTTTCGGCGCACCGCAAGAACGAAAACGCCTATACGATGAGCGATGATGAGATCATGCGTATCGTGGACGAGACCGTAGCGCGCGGCACGAAGGAGATTCATATCGTAAGCTCGCACAATCCGTTTGTTACGCCGCAGCAATATTTGGGAATTTTCAAAGCGATAAAGCAAAAATATCCGCTTGTGCATATCAAGGCGATGACCGCGGCGGAGGTCGATTACTGGCGGCGAAAGTGGAAGATGAGCTACGAAGAGACGATAGAGCTGATGATGCAAAGCGGCGTGGATTCGATGCCCGGGGGCGGCGCCGAAATTTTTGACGAGGACGTGCGCGATAAAATTTGCAAAGGCAAGGTCTCAAGCGAGCAGTGGCTGCGTATCCACTCGCTGTGGCATGCGCGCGGGCGTCAGAGCAACGCCACGATGCTCTTTGGACATATCGAAAGCCGCGCTCACCGTATCGATCACATCTTGCGCATCCGCGCGCTGCAAGATGAGAGCCTAGCTCGCGCTAACGGCGGCGGTTTCAACGCCTTCATCCCGCTCGTGTATCAGCGCGAGAACAACTACCTGGACGTTAAGGGCTTTTTGGGCTCGGTCGAAATTTTAAAAACGATCGCGATTAGTAGAATTCTGCTCGACAACGTCGCGCATATCAAGGCGTATTGGGCGACCTCGACCTTAAATTTGGCTCTCGTAGCGCAGGATTTCGGCGCGGACGATCTTGACGGCACGATCGAGAACGAAAGCATTCAAAGCAGCGCCGGCGCCAGCAGCAAAAAAGGGCAGAGCAAGCGCGATTTTATCGATATGATCGGCACTGCGGGCTTTGTGCCGGTCGAGCGCGACAGCTTGTATAACCAGATCAAAATTTACGAATAAATTCTAAAGGAGGAGCAAGTGGAGAAATTCTTTCATCTCGCCGCGGCAAAAACGTCGGTAAGGCAGGAGCTTATCGCAGGGCTTACTACGTTTTTGGCGATGATTTACATCGTGCCAGTAAACGCTAACATTATGAGCATCGCAGGTATGCCGTTTGATGCGCTGGTTACGGCAACCGCGCTTATTACGATAATCGCGACGTTATTTAATGGGCTCTTTGCAAATACCCCCGTTGCGCTTAGCGTCGGTATGGGACTAAATGCATATTTTACCTTTGCGTTGTGCGTGGATGCGAAGATGCCGTGGCAGAGCGCACTTGGCATCGTAGCGATAAGCGGGGCGCTTTTTACCGTGCTTTCGTTTACGAACTTTCGCGTTTGGGTTATCAAATCTATCCCACTTGATCTGCGTCGCGCCATAAGCGCGGGTATCGGCGCTTTTATCTGCTTCATCGGACTTAAGCAGATGGGCGTCATCGCGCCTAGTCAGGCGACGCTAGTAACTTTAGGAAATTTAAAAGATCTAAACGTTTTGCTTGGAATTTTAGGCTTAGCGGTAGTGCTGGTGCTCTTCGTGCTTAGAATCAAGGCGGCGTTTATCTTAAGCATCTTGATTACTTCGTGCGTTGCGTGGGTGGCTGGAATTTCGCCCGCACCTCATGGCATCGTAAGCGCGCCAAGCGGCATAACGCCGATATTTGCTAAGTTAGATATCCCCGGAGCGCTAAAGCTCGCGTTCGTGCCTTTTATAATCACATTTTTCGTCACGCATCTATTCGATAGCATCGGCACTCTAACCGGCGTGGGAAACCGCGCAGGGCTTTTTGGAGAGAATAGTAAAGACGGCATGAAAAAATTATCTAGAAATTTAACCTCCGATGCGATAGGCAGCGTTGCGGGCGCCGTTATAGGAACGAGCACGGTTACTGCGTTTGCCGAGAGCGCCAGCGGCGTGGAGGCGGGCGGTCGCACGGGACTTACCGCGGTATTTTGCGCTATATTTTTCGTGCTGACGCTGTTTATGCTGCCGCTATTTAAGGCGATCCCAGCAAATGCAATCTATCCGATCCTCGTAATGGTCGGGGTTTTGATGTTTAGCGAGCTTGGCAAGATCGATTATAGCGACGCTGGAATTCTAATCCCTGCGTTTTTTATAGTATTTTTGATGCCTTTTACCTACTCGATCACCAACGGCTTAAGCTTCGGCTTTATCGCTTATATCGTAGTTAGACTCGCTCAGCGCAGGATAAAAGATTTAAATTTCGGCGTTTTGACGCTTGGCGCGATTAGCGTTTTAGTATTTTTAATGCATTAAATTTTAAGGAAAGATATGAGATTTTATAGTTTTGACGAGATGGATCGCGACGCAAGAGTTATAGCAAAGCAGGTTAGGGACGAATTTATGCCCGATGCAATCGTGGCGATCGCTAGAGGCGGGCTCACATTCGGTCACGCGCTAGCCAATGCGCTTGATATGCGGACGATATTTTCGATAAATTCCATCCACTACGCGGACACCAAAAAGCTCGACACCATCGACGTTTTCAACGTGCCCGATCTGGAGCTTTACAAGCGCGTGCTGCTGGTGGACGATATCATCGACAGCGGCGACAGTATGGTCGAGATCAAGCGCGTGCTGCTGGAGAAATTCCCGCAAATAGAGCTTAAAACCGCGGTGATTTTTTACAAACCTAAAGCGCTTATCCAGCCCGATTTTAAAATTTCAAAGACGGATGAGTGGATAAATTTCTTTTGGGAAAATTATACGATAGAGGAATGAAGCGGCGTGCGGTTAAATTTAGCGGCTAAATTTTAAAGGATTCGGCGGCTTAAATTTTATAAAATTTCGGCCATAGAATTTAGCCGTAAATCTAAAGTGCCCGCAGCAAGGATGAGAGTGAAGAAGCTTTATCAAAACGAAATTTTCGTGATCTCCATAATATGCCTGTTTCAGGGCATATTTTTGCTTTATGCGATCTCAAATTTAAGCATCAGCTACTACGAAGCCGAAATTTTTTATGAGAAAAAATCCCTCGTTTCGCTAATCGCAAATTTAAGCTGCGAAATTTTCGGGCGCAACGACTACGCCCTGCGCATACCGTTTATTTTGATCCACTTCGCAAACGCCGCGATGATCTATAAAATTTCAAAATTTATTCTAAAGCGCCGCTTCGACAGAGTGGTCGCTACGGCTCTATTTATGGCGCTTCCTGCATCGATGAGTAGCGCGATCTTGCTAAATCCCGCTGGCATCATCGTTTTCTTCACGCTGCTGGCGATCTATTTTGCAAAGAGCGAATACAATATCGCGCTTTTCGTGCTTCTGTCCGTTTGCGCCTTGATCGACCGCGCGTTTTTTATGCTCTACGTCGGCTTTGGAATTTGGGCGCTTTATAGGCGCAAAAAGGAGCTTTTGCTGCTTTGCATAGCGCTATTTAGCTTCAGCGTGATCTTTTACGACGTAAGCTCTGAGGGCAAGCCGAAGGGGTATTTTTTAGATACCGTGGGCGTTTTTGCGGGCGCATTTTCGCCTCTTGTATTTTTATTTTTCATCTACACGATCTATAGAATTTGGATCAAAGAGGAAAAGAGCCTGCTGTGGTTCATCGCCACGAGCGCGCTTTGTCTGACGATGCTTTTTTCGCTAAGACAGCGCGTGGCGCTTGAGATGATGCTGCCGTATTGCGTTATCGCTACGCCTTTGATCATTCGGGTTTTATTTAATTCATACCGCGTTAGATTGCCTAAATTTCGCACCTTTCACAAGATCGCCGTGGGTGTGACGCTGGTAAGCTTAGCGGTGAGTTATTTTGCAGTGATTTTTAGCGATGTGATGTATGAGGCGATGTTCGCAAATAAACCGCAGCGGCATTTCATCTATAAATTTGACGTAGCTAGGCAGCTGGCAAGTGAGCTAAAAAATCGTGGAGTAAAAAGCGTAAGCTGCGAAGACGAGAGGCTCTGCCTGCGCCTGAAATTTTACGGACTGCCTGGTGGGGACAGCGCTTTTATCTATGCGGATGAGCCAGAATATGTATCGGATCATAAAAATTCGATACAAAATATAGATATTTACAAGCGAGGCGTGCGAATTGCGAAATTTTATGTTAAAATATAAACAAAATTTTTATGAAAGGTAAAAATTATGAAAAAAGCATTTACTATGATAGAGCTGATTTTCATCATCGTGGTGGTTGGAATTCTAGCGGCGGTGGCGGTGCCTCAAATCAATCGAAATAGCCTTGTGGAGGCGGCAGATCAAGTAGCTGCTCATATTCGCTATACTCAGCAGCTGGCTATGAATGATAACAAATTCGATCCTAATGACCCGGATTGGTTTAAAAAGCTTTGGAGAATTCAATTTAGTTATACTACCGCCAAAGGTAGTGCCGAAGGTTGGACTTATACGGTGTATTATGATAGCACTATGAGCGGCAATCCTAACGGTAGTGTCGATCTGTCTGATCTGTCAAGAGTCGATTTTGCTACGGATCCACAAAATCCAAATAAAATTTTAAGTGCCGGCTTTCAAAATCAGGCGATGAATAGAAATGCCGAGAGGATTAATAAGAAGCTAAATCTTACAAAAACTTACGATATTAGAAATATCACATTTACTAATTGCGGAGCCCCTACTAATCAAACTATAGTCTTTGACTCATATGGACGTCCTATGGGACAAGTAGCAGACTCTACAGTGCCTTATGATAGGCTTTTTGTAGGTCAAAATCCATGCGTCATCACGCTTACCAATGATGCGAGAGAGACCGCTAGTATTACTATCGAGCCTGAGACCGGATACGTAAGATACACGCTAAATTCTAATACCGGTACAGCCGCGCAATAGGACCAATTAAATTTTAGTCGAATTTAAGCAAGCGCAAGGAGAATAATGAAAAAATACATAATGACGCCGATTTATTACGTAAACGATGTCCCGCACATCGGTCACGCATACACGACGATCATCGCCGATACGATGGCTAGATTTTACCGCCTGCAAGGGCACGAAGTATTTTTTAAAACGGGCACCGACGAGCACGGCCAAAAGATCGAGGAGGCCGCAGCCAAGCACGCTCAGAGCCCAAAGCAGTACGCAGACGGCGTAAGCGCTAAATTTAAAGACCTGTGGGACGAGTTTGACATCAGCTATGATATGTTTTCGCGCACTACCGATGCCGCGCACGAGGCGGCGGTGCAAAACGTATTTCGCAAGATGTATGAAAAGGGCGACATTTATAAGGGCGAATACGAGGGCAACTACTGCGTAAGCTGCGAGAGTTTTTTCCCTTCCGCTCAGCTAATCGACGGCGAGTATTGCCCTGACTGCGGCAAAAAGACTAAAATTTTAAAAGAGGAGAGCTATTTTTTCAGACTTAGCGCCTATGCAGACAGACTTTTAAAATGGTATGAGGACGAAAAGTGCATCCTGCCCCTAGGCAAAAAAAACGAGGTAATAAGCTTCGTAAAAAGCGGACTGAAGGATCTTTCGATCACGCGAACGGGTTTTGATTGGGGCGTTAAAATTCCGCCCGAACTGAACGATCCGAAGCACGTGATTTACGTCTGGCTGGACGCGCTGATGGATTACCTTAGTTCGCTTGGATTTTGCGCGGGCGGCGAGCGGATGGAGTATTGGAGCGACGCGCTGCATATCGTGGGTAAGGACATTTTGCGCTTTCACGCCGTTTATTGGCCTGCGTTTTTGATGAGCCTGGGACTAAATATGCCGCGCAGCATCGCAGCTCACGGCTGGTGGACGCGAGACGGCAAAAAGATGAGTAAGAGCCTTGGCAACGTCGTGGATCCGCGCGAGGTCGCAAACGCCTACGGGCTGGAGCAGTTTAGGTATTTTTTGCTGCGCGAGGTACCGTTCGGTCAAGACGGCGATTTTTCGCAAAAAGCGATCATAAACCGCGTAAATTCCGAGCTTGCTAACGAGCTTGGAAATCTACTTAGCCGTATCGTCGGCATGAGCGCAAAATACTCGGACTACGTCATAAATTCTAAAGACATGATGAAATTTTTCACCGCCGAGATCGAGGAAGCGAACTCCTATCTGAGTGCCGCACTTAACGCGCTTGAGGAGGTCGCTACCAATAGATACTTAGAGGAGCTTTGGAGAGCGCTTGCTCTTGCAAACGCTTCGATCGCGAAATACGAGCCGTGGAATTTGATGAAAAACGGCGAGCAGGCTAAGGCGTTGGCTCTCGTCGCATTGGTCGCAAATATTTTGGTTAAAGTCGCCGTGCTGCTAAGCCCTGCAATGCCGAAGACGGCGGCACGTATCGCAGACACGCTCGGCTTTGAAATATCCACGTTGCTTTATGAAAAGCTAGTGATTCGCGGCGAAATTTTAGATTTTAAGGCTAAGCCGTGCGAGCCGCTTTTTACCAAGATCGATCACGAGCTGATGCCGAAGGCGGACTACGATAGACTGGACGGCGCTGTAAATTCTACAAGCGGTTCCGGTACGGATGCCGCGGCAAAAGGCGCGCCAAGCTTAAACGCAAATGCTTCCGGCTCGGGCGCTACGGCGCAAGAAGCCCAAGGCGCAGCATCTGAAGCGCAGATTAAAATCGACGATTTTAAAAAATGCGTTATAAAAGTCGGCACGGTTTTGGAGTGCGAAAACATTGAGGGCAGCGAGAAGTTGTTGCGATTTATGATCGATTTGGGCGAGGAGAAGCCGCGTCAAATCATCAGCGGTATCGCGAAATTTTACGATCCCGCCGCGCTTATCGGCAAGCAGATCTGCGTGCTGGCAAATTTAAAACCCGCTAAAATTTTTAAACACACGAGCGAGGGCATGATTTTAAGCGCCGAGGACGGCAGCCTTACGCTGCTTAGCACCCTCGCGCCCGTAAAAAACGGCGCGATCGTAGGTTAGCAATGAAGGCTTTAGCGCGCAAGGCTTCGAAGCTCGCTATCTACGGCGCGGCTGGACTCTGTGCGCAAAAAAGCAGCGCTTCGGATAAAATTTTAAAGTTTTACCGCAGCTCCTCCCTCACCGCAAAGATCGGCGCGGGCGGGCTTGTATGCGCCACGCCTTTGGCGCTAAAGCTCGGCGCAGGGGCTGCTTTAAAATTTGCAGCGCGTAAAATTTTAACGCTAGGCGTTTGCGAGCTGTCGAAGTTCGCCGCTTTAAAATGCGCAAAGCTCGGTGCGTGCGCGGTCGTGCGCTCACTTTCACGCACCGATAAATTTACGGACGAGCGCACGAAAAAATATGCGAGTGCGGATGGCGAGAGCTCTAAAGCAAGCGTCACGCCGCGTAGAAAGCGCACGGCAAACGTTTCTAGCGCGAATGTTAAAAAAGACGCCTCGCTTTCCAAAAGTGCCTCTGCTAAAAAAAACGCAGCGATAAAAAGCGTGCCCGCAAAAAAATCTCCGCTTGCTAAAAAACCTACACCTGTCGCAAAAACCGCATCGACCGCCAAAAATATCGCAGTAGGTCTAGTCTCTACATCCACGGCAAAATCGCCATCTGTCGCAAAATCGGCATCCGTAAAAAGCACCGCGCAAAATAAAATTTCTGCAGCTGGCGCAAAATCGGCAGCGGCTAAAAGCACCTCTCAGAACGCAAAATCTCGCCGCATCGCAAAAAATACTGCTGCACCTGCCGCAATCGCCGCAAAAGAAGCCGCTGCATCCGGCGCAACCTCTGCATCTACCGCAAAGCAGCTGCACCGCGCTGCAAAGAGCGCGCCCTTTAAAAGCTCCGCCGCAGGGAAGTCGTAATGGTAAATTTATTAAATTTAACCCGTATCGTAAACGGAACGATGCTAAATAATCCTGCGATCTCCGCTGTCGAGAGCTTTGCGATTGAGCCTGCAAAGGTCGCGAAAAAGGGAGCTTTCATCGCACTCGGCGCAAACGAGCGCGACGTGCGCACCGCGATCGATAACGGCGCGTACGCGATCATTTTCGATAACAATTTCAAGCCGCTTAATGACGAGATCGCCTTTATCAAGGTCGAAAATTTATGCTCGGCGCTCGTACGACTGATAAAATTTCTGGGCGAGACGTGGCGGCACGGCTTCGTGCTGATAAACGAGGTGCAAAGCGAGATCCTGCGCTACACGAGCGTGCCGAAAAATTTGATGTTTGCGCCGCGCATCAAGGGCGAGCTTTTCATCAGCCTGCTGAACGCCAAAGAGAAAAATACCTACTTCACCACCGACGGCGATCTTTTGCAAAGCCTCGGTATCTCGCCCGTCACTATCCCCGCGAGCTATGATTTTAGGCTGCTTTACGGCGGCTCGATATTTTACAGCAGCTTCGTTTTCGGCGGGCTTTATTACTCAAACTTAATCTTTCCGCAGCTATTTTTGCCCGAGCTATGCGGCGTGATCGAGTATCTCTCGCGCAAAAACATACCCTTTAAATTTCAAAGCTTAAGCGCATTCGGCCATTTTGAACCGATTTTTGTGGATAGATTTTTTAACGTTAGCTCGCTTGGCGGCAGCTACCGCGCCTTTATCGCCGAAAGCGATCCTGAGCTTTTTGCGCGTGAGGCGGATTTTTTGCGGGCGAAATTCCGCGAAAAAATTATCGTCTGCGCCAGCTGGGAGGATCGCTTGGACGGCACTAAGATCGACTTTCGCTTCAATAAGCTAAGCGCGCTAAAGAGCCTGCCCGAGTTTCACTACGCGCTGGTTTTTGCGGAAAAGAGCGCGATCTTACAGCTTCTAAATCAAAAACCGCAAGAAAAAAATCTATTTTTTTAAAGGCAGCGGATGCAGAGCTTTGATGAAATTTTAGACGGAAATTTTTGGATAAAGAGGCTTTACGAAAACGGGCTATTGCGCGAGGTAAAGGAGCAGATCGGCACCGAGCTTGAGATAGCGCACGCAAGCTACATCGAGGTAAAAAGAGAGCGCTCGCAGGCGCTGCTTTTTACGAACGTGCGAAACGCGCAGGGCAAACAGATGCCGCCTGTGCTAACCAATATTTTTGGCTCCTTCGAGGCGTTAAATTTAATCCTCGGCCGCGAACCTGACGAAATTGCCGCTGAGATCGAGAGCCTGCTAAAGCCGAAACGTCCGCAAAACTTCGGCGAAAAGCTTGATTTTTTAGCGCACTTAATCTCACTGCGTAAAATTTTTGTAAAGCGCCTTAGCGGTCGCGGCGAGTGCCAACAGGTCGCGCATCTGGGCGCTGATGTAGATTTGGGCGAGCTTCCCGTGCTTAAGACCTGGGAGGGTGACGGCGGCGCGTTCATCACAATGGGGCAGGTCTATACGAAGGATCTAAACTCGCAAACGCAAAATCTCGGCATGTATCGCCTACAAATTTACGGGCGCGACCGCCTGGGGATGCACTGGCAGATCCACAAAGACGGCGCCAGCTTTTTCGACAAATACCGCAAAGCGGGGCGCAAGATGCCCGTATCCGTGGCGATTGGCGGCGATCCACTCTATATCTGGTGCGGTCAGGCGCCGCTGCCGAAGGGGATTTTTGAACTGCTGCTTTACGGCTTCATCCGCCGCAGCCCCGCTCGCCTCGTAAAATCGCTTACGAATGAAATTTACGTTCCCGCGGACGCTGATTACGTGATCGAGGGCTTTGTCGATCCCGCCGTAAGCGAGCCGGAGGGGCCTTTCGGCGATCACACCGGATATTACACGCCGGTAGAGCCATTTCCGGTGATGGAGGTTAGCGCGATCACGCACAAACGCGCGCCCGTATTTCACGCCACCGTCGTGGGCAAGCCGCCGCTTGAGGATAAATTTATGGGATACGCGACCGAGCGGATCTTTTTGCCGCTGTTTCGCACGAGCGCGCCCGATCTGATCGATTATAAAATGCCCGAAAACGGCGTATTTCACAATCTGATTTTGGCTAAGATCGCCGTGCGCTACCCCGCTGCTGCCAAACAGATCATGCACGCGTTTTGGGGCGTGGGGCAGATGAGCTTCGTAAAACACGCCGTTTTCGTGCCGCAGGACGCGCCGAGCTTAGATGAGTACGAAGCGCTTACGAAGTACGTCCTAAACCGCATAGGCGCGCGCAGCCTCGTTTTTAGCGAGGGTGTGTGCGATCAGCTCGATCACGCAAGCCCGAACTCCTGCTTCGGCGGCAAGCTCGGCATCGATACGACGGTTGATCTAAGCTCGCAGGCGCCGCAAATTTTAAGCGATGAGGAGCTACTAGCGAAATTTCAAAGCGAGGAGCCCGCTATTTTAGCGCTTAAGCAGCATTTTTGCGATACGAAAAACCCGCTTGTGCTGATAAACATAGACAAAAAAGAGCTCGTGGAGCGGAGCTGGCGGCGGCTTTTGAAATTTAGCAAGAATTTTAAAATTTTGATTTTTACCGATGCGATAAACGACGCGAGCAACCTCTATATGAGCGTTTGGCGCGTCGTAAATAGCATCGATGCGCTGCGCGATGTGTTTGTGGAGCAGGACGATCGCATCTGCATCGACGCTACGAGTAAGCACGAGTGGGAGGGCTATACGCGCCGGTGGCCGCAGGAGACGCTCTGCAGCCGCGAAGTCGTAGCAAGCCTCATAGGGCGGGGCATCGTGCAGGACGAGCCCGAGCTATTTAAGAAATTTGAAATTTTTTGAGGGCGTGGAACGAAATTTCACGCGGATTTGAAATTTTAAAATTTTAGCTTTGATTTTAAGGCCGCGCGTTAAATTTAGACGGAATTTCGTCTAAATTTACGGGCTCGAAGCGGTAAAATTTGATAAAATTTACCGCCATGCGAGGGCTAAAATTTTAAGGCGCAAAATTTACTGCGGCGGAAATTTTAAAATTTCAAAAATTTTTATAACGGCGCAAAAGCCCGATATAGCGCAAACAGACGCAAATTGAAAGGATAAAGATGATAGAGTGGATACAAAATTTTTTTAGCGGAGTGATTCCGAAGCTGCTGCTAAACGCGACGCTGGAGACGCTGTATATGACCTTCGTAAGCACGGCTTTGGCGTTTATTTTGGGGCTCGTGCTTGCGATCGTGCTTATCCTTACGCGCCGCGGCGGACTTTGCGAAAACCGCATCGTTTACGCCGTGCTGGATGTCGTGATAAACACGCTGCGAAGCTTCCCGTTTATAATTTTGTTGATCGTGCTCTTTCCGCTTACGAAGCTTCTTGTCGGCACGAGCATCGGCACCACTGCGGCGATTGTGCCGCTTACTATCGGCTCGGCGCCCTTTATCGCGCGGCTTATCGAAAGCGCGCTGCTGGAGGTAGATAGCGGCGTGATCGAGGCGGCGAAGAGCTTTGGAGCGAGCAAGACGCAGATTATCTTCCGCGTGATGTTCATCGAGGCGCTACCTAGCATCATCGGCGCGATTACTCTGACGCTTATCGTCATCATCGGATTTACGGCGATGGCGGGCACAGTCGGCGGTGGTGGGCTCGGCGACGTGGCGATCCGCTACGGCTTTCAGCGCTTCCGCCCCGATATAATGTCATACACAGTCGTGATCCTGATCGTGCTCGTGCAGATAATCCAAAGCATCGGAAATTTACTTTATAAAATCACGAAAAAGTAGGCTCAAACCCGTAGCTTAACGAGATATCAAATATTTTCTATTAGTATAAAATTGCAAAAAGTAGATCTTAAACTTATAGACCGTTCGTTTGTATAACCCGTTTACCAAACTATAAAATTATAAGAAAGGTAGGGTTTGCAATGCTATGAATACCGCTTAAAATTCTATATCGTAAGCAGTTAGATTTTTGCCTACCGTCAAGGTTTAAATTTTAGGCTTTGTGTAGCTGAAGCAAAGCTCGTGCCAAGACTTGTTTCGCGTAGAGTAAGCTTTATTTTTATAACAGGTCGCCTCTTTGAAGCGAACGATCGAAACTATGCTGGATAATTTTAAAATTCGCAGGCAAGATTTAGGCGCAGAATTTTAAAATTTAATTGCCTAAAATTTAAATTTAGCCTAAATCTTAATGAGAAGCGTAAGTTGAAATTTGAAATTCTAAGGCACGGAATTTTAAAATTTTAAAAATTTAGACCTTGCGAAATTTTGCTTATAAATTCTAAGACAAGCAGTTTTAAAATTTTATAATTTTAAGTTTTGCAAGATCTTTCTTATATAATTTCACTTTTACTTCGAAATTTCGTAGCTTACTTTTAAAATATAAAGCGCAGGATATAAATAAAAGGCACCAGCCTTAGCAAAAGCTAATAATGATGGTATTGCCGCTTTGACAAGCTTTTTTGGCTTTGGTAAAAGAACCTAATATTACGCCAGTTCTTTAAAAATAAAGCAGACTATGAAATTCCTCTGCGAATTGAGCCTACATTCTTTCGTATTGATAAATTTTAAAGCGGCATAGAATTTTATGAATTATCTTGTAGCGCTTGCGGTAAAATTTCACGCGGGCGGATACGGCGCGTTTAATAATATCGTTATCGCATAAGAGTGAAGCTG
>NZ_CALHGM010000033.1 GCF_938030145.1 uncultured Campylobacter sp. | reverse complement strand
TGGAATTTTTGGAATTTTTGGAATTTTTGGAATTTTTGGAATTTTTGGAATTTTTGGAATTCCGCCGCCGCGACTTAAAATTTTGGCAGCGGAATTTAGAAAGCTTCGCGAGCTTTAATAGCCTGCGCAAGGCTAAATTTAAACTTTACGCAGTTAGAATTTGTACGCCCGCGCGAAGAATTTTACAACTTATAGTTTGCTTGCGTTTTTGTCTAGATACTCTGCGACGCCCTTAGGATCTGCTTTCATCCCTGCGTCACCTTTGTGCCAGCCTGCAGGGCAGACCTCGCCGTGCTCGTTTGTAAATAGCATCGTATCGACCATTCTTAGCATCTCGTCGATGTTTCTGCCAAGCGGTAGGTCGTTGATGACTGCGTGGCGGACGGTGCCGTCTTTATCGAGCAAGAAACTACCGCGAAGCGCTACGGCGTTGCCGAACAGCACGTCGAAACTGCGCGCGATGTCCTTCGTAATGTCTGAGACGAGTGGGAACTGCACTTTGCCGATACCGCCTGCATTTACTGGAGTATTTTTCCACGCAAGGTGCGTAAACTCGCTATCGCAGCTAACGCCGATAACTTCGATGCCTTTGGATTTGAAATCTTGATATCTGTGATCGAACGCGATGATCTCGCTCGGGCAGACGAAGGTAAAATCTTTTGGATAAAAGAATACGACCGCGCCTTTTTCGCCGATATTTTTATAGAGGTTGAAATCCTCAACTATTTCGTTGTTGCCTAAAACCGCAGTTGCCGTGAAATCAACGGCTTTGTTGGTTACTATCATTTGTTTCTCCTTGTTAATAAAATTTATGATGGCGATTATACATTTTAAAACTTTAGATTTGCTGAAATTTGATGAAAATTTTTATATAATAAAATTTATTTACTTGATAATATTAAATTTTATCATTTTTTAAATTTAGTATGTTATCATCGCGCTTCATTTTTTGATAAAGGAGAAAAAATGGCTGTAAAAATCACCGATATTTGCATAAGCTGCGGCTCATGCATCGACGAGTGCCCGGTAAATGCGATCGTGGACGATAGCGATAACCCAAGCGGCGAGGATAGCTACTACGTATATGCCGATAAATGCGTCGAGTGCGTGGGCTACAACGACGAGCCTGCGTGCGCAAACGCCTGTCCGACCGACGGCTGTATAGTCTGGAGCGACATCGTAGCGGGTCAACCTAGCAGGGATAGTATAGGTGCGGATCTGCGCAGCGGAGACACCCCGGTATTTGCTTAGCAGATAAAATTCCGCGATCAAATGCGCGGAATTTTAATTCATTCAATCCTTAAATAAATTTTAACCTATTTTTCGATACAATCCGCCTTTCACTTTAAGGAGATTATATGCAGCAAACGCTTTCTATTATTAAGCCCGATGCCGTTAAAAAGGGCGTTATCGGCAAAATTATCGATCGTTTCGAAAGTCACGGACTAAGAATTGCAGCGGCTAAAAAAGTATGCCTAAGCGCCGAAGATGCAGGCAAATTTTATGAAATTCACAAGGATCGCCCTTTTTATAAAGATCTGATTGAGTTCATGACTAGCGGCCCGGTGGTCGTAATGGTGCTAGAAGGCGATGATGCCGTAGCTAAAAATCGTGCGCTAATGGGCGCTACCGATCCGAAAAAAGCGGATAAAGGCACGATCAGAGCAGACTTTGCGGACAGTATCGACGCTAACGCCGTTCACGGCAGCGACAGCCTAGAAAACGCAAAAATCGAGATCGCATTTTTCTTTGCAAAAAGAGAAATTTGCTAAGAGTGCCGCGTGAAGATCGCTTTTGCTAAAATTTCCACCACGCCCGTGCCGTTTGAAATTTCGAGGGACGGGCTTAAGCTTAGCGGAAATTTAAAACGAAAAGACTCTAAGTTTATCGAGTGCAAGGGCAAAATTAAGGGTAAAATTCCATACATTTGCGACCGCTGTGGTAAAGAATTTGATCTTGACGTAAACGAGAGTGTAGATTTGCTTTTAAGCGAAGGTGTTTTTAACGACGAAAGGCACGAAAGCTTGGATGTTATGGAGTTTTTCGGCGCCGAAGTTGATCTGGATGAAATTTTAAGAAGCGAAACGGAAGCTTTCAAAAGCGACTATTTTTATTGCGAAGAATGCAAGAACTAAATTTATAAAGGAGAAAAAATGGTAGTTCCAAAGCGAAGAGTTAGTAAAACTCGTGCGGCGAAAAGACGCACTCACTACAAAGTGACCCTTCCGATTCCCGTCAAAGATAAAGACGGAAGCTGGAAAATTCCGCATAGAATAAACAAAACTACGGGCGAATATTAATCCGATGATTTCCGTTGCTATAGACGCGATGGGCGGTGATTTCGGCTGCGAGCCGATAATAAACGGAGTCGTAGATGCGCTACGAGAGCGTAAATTTAATGCGTTTTTGGTAGGCGACGAAGCGCAAATCAAGCCTTTTATTCCACAAGATCAAGGCTTTGAGAAATATATTACTTACGTAGCTGCAAGCGAAGTTTTCGAGATGAAAGAGGGTGCGACGGACGCTCTTAAACGCAAAGAGAGTAGCATCTTTAAAGCGGTCGATCTAGTAAAAGACGGCACTTGCAAAGCCGTGGTATCAGCAGGACATAGCGGTGCTACGATGAGCCTTGCTACGCTTCGCATAGGAAGGCTGAAAGGCATTTTACGCCCGGCGATTGCTACGCTGATGCCAAATTCCATAGGCGGTCGCACGCTTGTGCTGGATGTGGGCGCTTATGTGGATTGTAAGCCTGAGAATTTGTTTCAATTCGCGATTATGGGCGAAGCATACGCCAAGGAGATTATGGGCCTAAACGCACCACGCATCGGCTTATTATCCAACGGCGAGGAGGATAGTAAAGGCAACGAGGTAACAAAAGAAGCCTTTCATATGCTTAAGAATATGCAAAATTTTATTGGTAATGTCGAAGGCAATCAAATTTTTGACGGCTCGGTAGACGTGGTCGTGTGCGATGGATTTATTGGCAACATTATGCTAAAATCCAGCGAAGGCGTCGCGAGCGCTATCGGCAAACTTATCAAAAACGAAACAAAAAAATCTCCGATTGCTATCGCTGGCTCCATTTTGATGAAGCGCGTCTTTAAAATTATCAAGAAAAGCACGGATTACGATGAATACGGCGGCGCGCCGCTTTTAGGCGTCAAAGAGTGCGTCATCATAAGTCACGGCAAAAGTACCCCGAAAGCCGTTAAAAACGCGATCTTTCAAGCGCTTAAATTTGCAGACTCCAAAATCAACTCCGCGATAGAAAGCGAAATTTCTTCAAACGAATAGGAAAACGAATGCAAAAAGCCTCGATGATCTCAATCGCAGCATACGCGCCGAGCGAAATTTTAACTAATTTCGATCTTGAAAAGATGGTTGAAACGAGCGATGAATGGATCGTCAAGCGAACAGGCATTCATGAGCGCCGTATCGCGAAGGGCGAGAGTACTAGTGATCTAGGCGCGAAAGCGGCGTTAAAGGCGATCGAGCGTAGCGGCTTACAAAAAAATGAGATCGATGCGATAATCTGCGCCACGATCTCGCCCGATTATTTCTGCATGCCCTCGACTGCGTGCGTCATCGCGGATAAGCTGGGTTTAAACTTCGGCATCACGGCGTTTGATATAAATGCCGCCTGTACGGGCTTCATCTATCTTTTAGAGCTTGCAAAATCCCTCATCGAAAGCGGCGCCAAAAAGCACATACTGATAATCGGCACGGAAAAGCTAAGTTCGATAGTCGATTGGAGCGACCGCGCTACGTGCATACTTTTCGGCGATGGCGCAGGCGCTGCGATTATCGCGGCACGCGACGATAACGAAATCATCGACATTCATACCGCTAGCGACGGCAGTAAGGGCGATCTTCTCATCACTGCAGCCCCAGGCAGCGTCAATCCACTCAGCCAAAAAATCATCGACGAAAAGCTGGGCTTCATGCAGATGGCCGGGCGTGAGGTCTTTAAAATTGCGGTACCGACGCTTAGTAACGACGTCGTGGATATTTTGGAGAAAAATAAAATTTCGCCCGAGCAGGTCGATCTTTTTATCCCACATCAGGCAAATTTACGCATCATCGAGGCGGTTAAGGCGAGGCTAGAATTTAGCGACGAGCAGTGCGTGCTTACGATCGGTAAATACGGCAACACGAGCTCGGCGTCGATCCCGATGGCGATAAATGACGCTTACGAGAGTGGCAGACTCAAAAACGGCTCGCTTATGCTACTTGATGCGTTCGGCGGCGGCTTTACGTGGGGCAGCGCGCTTTTGAAATTCGGTGGCAAGAGCATAAACTAGCATTTTTTAAATTTCATTAATCTTTGAATTTCGCCATATTTAAGAGTTAAAATTCCAAGCTTATTTACAAAACTAATTTCAAATTTATATTTATTCCGAGTTAGGTTTCAAAATTTTAAAATGAAGCGTTTGCGATTGAAATCATATTATAATCTTGCGCAGTTTGCATATCGGCTTCTGCGTGAGATAGTAAAACGACGTTAGTCTTAGGTCTGCTGCTTTTTGGTGACGGGCTTTTAGAATATAAAAGAAATCAAATATGCAATAGCTTAAATGGGTGTTAATTTCAGCTGATTCTATACATTAACGGCTTGTAATTGGCTGCAAAGCTCGACAAGTATTTTTACGGCGGCGTATGTAGATCTTTTGAGTGACCTACACATATACTGTAGAATAAAATTCAAATACCAAAACGCTCACAACAGCAAGCATCAAATTGCCTTAGATTTGAAATTTAGCATAAACGCCGGTAAATTTAAATCAAATACTACGAATGGAACAATAAGGGACGCTATGTCATGAGTGCAGGAGCGTCGTATCTATATTGGGTTCGTTAAAACCTCCAGTTATTCCATCTCTCCGCTATACAATATGCTCTAAAAAAGGATAGGATATTAAAATTATCCCTGTGTAGATAGCGGCGAGCCGGAGGGTGCGGTCTCGCGTCAGCTGCAGACTGAAGCGGTCAATGCGTTTAGTTTTAGTGCGAAAGCTACAGATATTTATAGGTTTTGATGGTAGGCCTAGCTCTATGCCATTGTAAGCATTGAAAAATTTCGCACAAAATATCATCTCACAATTATGGACGACAGTTATTAAAGCATATTATTGGGGCAATTTTTTATAAATTTTAAGTTCAAATTCCGTTCGGATAAAATTTCGATTATTTTTTAGAAAGCGATCTGAAATTATTTAAAATTCCTCCGTTAGCTTGGACTATCTAGAGTGTTGCTCGTGCGCCAGGTTTAAAATTTTAAATAACGTAAAATCCCAAATTCTCGTGTTTAAGGATAATTTTTCTGATCTCTTTTAGTAAGCTGAGCGAGGCTTCGATTTCGACGCGGCGGGTGCTTACGCTCTCGACGTTTGCGCCTACGCTTACGCCTTTTGCGAGGGCATATTTATAGATGAAATCAAACATCTCTGCGCACAGCGCTGTTGAACTTTGCAAGATATCGACGCTGCTTTGCAGCCGCTGCTGCAAAAAATCTGGCACCGAGATGCCAAGCCATTTCATAAACTCAAGCGTCTTTAGGCTGCCGCACGGCGTGAAAGTAAAGATTATCGGCACCTTTTTGCACTCCAAAGCGGCGTAATCGTCGATGAAATCTTTGGCATTTTGCACATTATAAACCGCCTGAGTGATAAAAAATTCGCATCCGTCTGCAGTCTTCTCTGCGATTTTAAGGTGCTCGTCGCGGCTCTTTTCATGGCGTTCAGGAATGCAGATGCCGCCTAGGCAAAGATGCTGCGCTACAAGTCGCTTGATCTCGTAGGCGCGGCTTAGATGCAGTTTGCATTCTTCGTTTTTGGAGCTCGCCCCCACGAAAACACCCAGTCCGCTTGCGGCATGCCTTAGAATTTCGCAAAATTCCGCCTCGTCGTATTTGCCTACCGCGCGGTAGATGATCGCTTCTTTATCGGTGTGTAGATACTGCGTGTAGTAGCGCGCAGGATCGATCGTATGCACAAAAGGGAAGGTCCGCTCATCTTTCGTGCGCGCGCTTTCATCTTGTAGATCGTAGATGACGATGCCGTCGCATTCGCATTCGCCTAGGCGCTGCGACCACGCCGTACCTAGGCGCTCGAGCTCGTCTTGAGAGGACGTGATTTTAGGCGGAACGATGCCATAGAGCAAAATTCCGCTTTTTTCGTTTCTAATTTTTTCTTTTAACACTTGCCATTCCTTGATTTTTCGCACATTGTAGCAAATTTAAATTTAAAAATTTAAATGATATAATGCCGCGCAAATTGCAAATTTAAGGAACGCAATGAAAACGCTTCAAGAAAATTTAAAGCTTTTTTATCTGGGGCTTGAAAACAGCGAGCCGTTTTTGTATAAAAACAAGGATCTGACGACTCACGCGCTTATCATAGGAATGACGGGCAGCGGCAAAACGGGGCTTGGTATCACGCTGCTAGAGGAAGCCGCGATCGATAATATCCCATCCATCATTATCGACCCGAAAGGCGATCTAACGAATTTAGCTCTTACCTTTCCGCAGATGAGGGCCGAGGATTTTGAGCCTTATACTGACGAGGCCGAGGCGCAAAACAAAGGCCTTAGCGTGCGCGAGTACGCCGAGGGGACCGCAAATACTTGGCGCGAGGGGATCGAGGGCTCGTATCAAGACCTGACGAGAGTGGAGCTTTTGAAAAACAGCGCCGATTTTAGAATTTATACGCCCAAATCAAGCGCGGGTCTTGGAATCAGCCTGCTAAGCGACTTTGAAGCGCCGAAGGGCTTAAACGAAGAGGATTTGAATAACTACGTCGGCGGTATCGCCACTAGCGTGCTAAGCCTCGCGGGGATTAGCAGCGATAATCTCAGCTCGCCGGAATTTTTACTAATCAGCCAAATTCTGTCTTATCATTTCGGTAGAGGCGAGGGGGTGAGCGTGGTGGATCTCATCGCGCAGATCGGCAATCCGCCTTTCGATAAAATCGGTGTTTTCGACGTCAATACCTTTTTCCCGAGCGATAAGCGAATGGCGCTTGCAATGAAGATTAACGCACTCATCGCAAGCCCTAGTTTTAAGCTTTGGTGCGAGGGTGAGCGGCTAAATATCGCCAAGATGCTCTTTGATGAAAACGGCAGGGCGAGAGCGAATATATTTTCCATCGCGCATCTAAACGACGATGAAAGGATGTTTTTCGTCACGCTGCTTTTGGGCGAGATGATCAAATGGATGCGCACCACCAGCGGTACGAGCTCGCTGCGCGCCGTGCTTTATATGGATGAAATTTACGGCTTCTTCCCTCCAAACGGCAATCCGCCGAGCAAAACTCCGATGCTTACGCTGCTGAAGCAGGCTCGCGCGTTCGGTCTTGGTTGCGTTCTATCGACGCAAAACCCGGTCGATCTCGATTACAAGGGGCTTAGCAATATCGGTACGTGGTTTATCGGGCGCTTGCAGACCGCGCAGGATAAAGAGCGCGTCATCAGCGGCTTAAGCGGTATCGGCTCAAATCCGATCGACAAAAGCGTGCTTATGGAGAAAATTTCAAATCTCAAAAAGCGAAATTTTTTGGTAAAAAACATCAACGAGGACGTGCTGCGGGTAATCGAGACGCGCTTTGCGCTAAGTTATTTAAAAGGCCCTTTAAGCAACGAGCAAATTTCAAATTTAATGAAAGACAAAAAGGCTGAAATTTCGTCCGTGTCAGGCGCCGCTCAAGGCGTCAAATCCGCTGGCTCCGCCAAACCCGTAGTTTCTGCTGAAATTTCGCAGCTTTACAGCTACGGCGCGAGCCTTGAGCTAAGCCCGTATCTGTATGCAAGCGCAAAGATGCGATTTTGCGACAAGGGAGTCGATTTTACGCAGCAGCGTTCCTTTTTGCTTTCGCTTTCGGACGCAAGCGAAATAGATTGGAATGAAGCAAGCACGCGAGAAGTTGCAAATTTAAGCGGACATGAGCAAGCGGGCTCGCTCTACGGCGCGCTTCCTAGCTTCATCGCGGGCGCAAAAAATTTAAACGCTCAGCTTAAAAGCTTTAAGGAGTGGCTATATCGCAATGAAAAACTCGAGCTTTTTAGCGCGCTTGATCTGCTCTCAAAACCGGGCGAGAGCAGGGAGGAGTTTTTCGTGCGCCTAGGCGATAAGGCAAATGAAGCCCTAGAGGTCAAAACCGACGAGATCACGGCTAAATTTGAAAAGGAAAAGGCGCGCCTTGAGGATAAAATTTCGCGCGCTAGCGAAAAATACGAGAAAGAAAAGGGCGACGTGCTAAGTCGCGGGGTGGATGCGGCGCTAAACATAGGCGGAGCGATCTTGGGCGCGTTTTTAGGCCGCTCGCGCAGCGCTAGCAATATCTCTAAAGCGATCAGCGGCGCCAAGAGTGCGCATAAAATTTTAAACGAGCGCAGCGAAGCCAAAAATGCCGAAAATAGCCTAAGCGCGCTACAAGAGGAGCTGGAAGTGCTTACGCAGAAATTTGAGGCTGAAGTAGACGCGCTAAAACAGAGCCTGGATCTAAAAAACATTAAACTCGAAACGAAAGAAATTTCGCCGAAGAAAACCGACATTTACGACGAGAAAATTTCGCTACTTTGGAAGAGCTAAAGGGAGAATTTTATGGATAAACTTAGTGAAATTTTAAATATCATATACGCCGCACTCTGCGATCCGAGCTCAAAATATTTTCTAGGAGATGAGCATGGAATTCTAGGAAGCGGAATTCTTGGAATTTTATATAGGACATTTACGGCGCCGAATTTTTGGTGCTACTTCGCGGCGTATCTGATCGCTGCGATCCCTTTTGGGCTACTGATCGGCAAATACCTCGGCGGCGTGGATATCAAAAGCGAGGGTAGCGGCTCCATAGGCGCTACCAACGTCCTTCGCGTCTTAAAAACTCGCGATCCGAAAAAAGCAAAAAAGCTCGCGATCCTCACCGTCGCTTGCGACGCGCTAAAGGGCGTCCTGCCGATACTGATCGCGCGGGCTTTAAGCTTTGATGAAAACGTGCTATGGAGCATGGCGGTCTTTGCAGTGCTTGGGCATTGCTTTAGCCCGTATCTGAAATTTAACGGCGGCAAGGGCATTGCGACGGGAGCCGGCGTGCTTGCTTGCTTCATCCCTATCGAGCTTATCATCGCGCTTGCCGTTTGGTTTGTAGTCGGCAAGACGGTTAAAATTTCATCCGTAGCATCGCTTGCAGCGGCGCTTGCGCTAGTGATAGCAAGCTACGTGATCCATCCGCAGATGCCGGCGATCAACACTCATGCGCCGATCTTTCTGATAGTTTTCATCGTATTTTACAAACACGCGCCTAATATCGCCAGGCTGCTTAAGGGCGAGGAAAAGCGCGTAGTATGATTAAAATTTTAATCGAAAAGCTGGAATTTGGCGCTATAATCGGGACGCTGGATTTTGAGCGCAAGCGCGAGCAGCGCGTCTGGGTGTGGGCGAAGTTTGGAGCAGAAGAATTTATCGACTATGCGCGGGTTTGCGAATATATCAAAGCGGAGTTCCGCGAGAAAAAATTTCGCCTCGTAGAGGACGCGCTAAAATACTTCGCGCAGGAGTTTCACTCAAAATTTCGATCGATGGATTATTTTTATATGAAAATTTTAAAGCCCGAAATTTTACAAGACGCGAGCGTCGGCGCGGAAATAGAGATAAAATTTTAAAATTTCTTTAAAAAATCTTGAAATTTTGCTTAAAATATGTTAAAATCGCCGCAAAATTTTAAGGCAAGGAAATTAAATGAGAATTTTAATAGTCGAGGACGAGGTGACTTTAAACAAGACGATAGCGGAGGGCTTGATGGAGTTCGGCTATCAGACGGATACTTCCGAGAGTTTTAAGGACGCAGAGTATTATATCGGCATTAGAAATTATGATTTGGTGCTAACCGATTGGATGCTAGCTGACGGCAACGGCATCGATCTCATCGCATTAGTTAAGCAAAAATCCGCGCGCACCTCTGTCGTCGTGCTATCTGCAAAAGACGATAAAGAAAGCGAGATAAAAGCGCTTCGCGCTGGCGCGGACGATTTTATCAAAAAACCTTTCGACTTTGATGTTTTAGTAGCGCGTCTCGAGGCTAGACTTCGCTTCGGCGGCTCAAATATCATCAAAATCGACGATCTTATCATCGATCCGGACGAGGAAAAGATCACATATCTAGGTCAAGAGATCGAGCTTAAGGGCAAGCCGTTTGAGGTACTAACTCACTTGGCGCGCCACAGCGATCAGATCGTCAGTAAAGAGCAGCTATTAGACGCTATCTGGGAGGAGCCTGAGCTCGTTACGCCAAACGTCATCGAAGTCGCGATCAATCAAATCCGCCAGAAAATGGATAAGCCTCTAAATATCTCTACGATCGAGACCGTTCGCAGACGCGGATATAGATTTTGCTTTCCACAAAAAGCCTAAGAGTCCGCTTTGTAATACAATTAGCATCCGCTTCGTTGATGCTAATTGTCATTTTTTCGGTAATGCTCTATAATTATATGAGAATTACCATCTTCGAAACTCCCGTTCAAAATTTAATCCAAAGAGCACAAAAAATTGTAGAGGTCTCCGTGGCGCCTGAGAAAATTTCATCTTTTTTGCAAAACACGCCGGGCGAATACGAGAGCAAAATCATCGAAAACGAAAGTATCAATAAGCCTAAATTTATCGAAAGTTCCGAGGGCGGCAGGAGCTATTTACAGCTGCACTACCCTTATGGTAAGGATAAAATTTTAAGTATTCGAGCCGACGTTAGCGTCTATGCAAACATCGTAAATCAAATACTCATCGACATAATTTTAGTAAATTTGACTATGATATTTTTGGTAGTGTTTTATGCAATGTTTCTCTCGCGTATGCTGCTGATGCCGATTAAGCTAATCAGTCAAAGGCTTGCTTCGGTGGATGAAAAATTTCTAAAGCCGATCGACGCAGCGGAAATTCCAAGCGAATTTAGCCCGCTTTCAAACAGCATAAACCGCCTACTTGAGCGCATCGAGACCTTTATTATGTATCAAAAAGAGCTTTTTATCGGCATCGCGCACGAGCTTAAAACTCCGCTTGCGGTTATGAAAACCAAAAACGAAGTTACTCTCATCAAGCCGCGCGAGAGAGAGAAATATATCGAGGCGCTTAAAAATAACAATGATTCGATCGATAATATGAATAAGATGATCAGCTCCATCCTAGAGATAGGTCGGCAGGAGGGGGCGCAGTTTGAGGCGCCCGAGCAGACCGATATGATCGCGTATCTACGGGAGCTATGCGTGGGCTTTAAAATTTTAGCGCGTACGGCAGGCAAGGACTTAACGATGGATCTTAAGCCTGAACGGCTTGAAATTTCGATGCAGAAAAGCCTCTTTATGCACGTGATTCAAAATTTCATCCAAAACGCCATAAAATTTTCTCCGGACGGCGAAAAGGTGTTAATCGAGAGCGAAATTTCGGATGGAAATTTCATAGTGCGGGTCGCAAACAAAGGCGAGCCGCTTAACGAAGAGATCGATTATTTTGCCCCTTTTAAGCGCTATGGCGGCAAGCCGGGGGCGGGGCTCGGGCTATTTTTAGCCAAAAATGCTGCTCAAGCGATGGGTGCGCAAGTAGATCTTAAAAACGACAAAGGGCGCTCGCTAATCGTCGCGATTTTCAAATTTCCACTAAAAAATTTAAGAAATAGCCCGAAATTCCGCTATTTTAAAACAAAATGAAGCTTTTTATGGTATAAACGCCATAAATTTTTTCATCAAGGTAAAATTATATGTCATTGTTGATTACAAAAGAATGCATCAGTTGCGACGCGTGCCGCGAGGAATGCCCTAATGAAGCGATTTTCGAGGATGAGCCGATATACATCATAGACGCCGATCGATGCTGCGAGTGCGTAGATGATTACTCTGAGCCCGCTTGCATCGTAGTCTGCCCAGTCGAGTGCATCATCACCGATCCCGATAATATCGAGACGGCGGACGAGCTGAAATACAAACACGTCCATATGGAAATTTAAATGCCCAAGCGCGTCGCAGTCATAGATCTGGGCTCAAATTCCGCCAGAGTCGTGATTTTCGAGCGTACTAGCAGGCTCGGATTTTTCATCTTGGCCGAGCACAAGATCAAGATCCGACTAGGCGAAGGCGCTTACGAAAACGGCGGAATTTTAACCACCGAAGCGATGCAAAAATGCCTACTCGCATTTAAAAAATTTAAAACCCTGGTATGTAATTACAAGGCCAAGCGCGTGCTTTGCATCGGTACATCCGCGCTTCGCGATGCGCCGAACGGGAGCGAGTTTATAAATCTCATCCGCAAGCAAACGGGTATTACGATCCGCAAGATAGATGGGCAGATGGAAGCGTATCTGGGTGCCTATGCGGCGCAGAATTTGCTTAGTGACTTTTCCGAGGGTGTTACGCTGGACATCGGCGGCGGCTCGACCGAGCTTGCTTACATAAAAAACGGCAGGATAGAAAATAAAATTTCTCTAAATTTAGGCACGGTGCGGCTAAAGGAGCTGTTTTTCGACCGCGGCGACACAAAGGGGCTGGAGAAATACATAAACAGCGCGATCTCGCAAGTAGGCGCCGAGTTTCGCACGCAAAATTTAATCGTAATGGGCGGCTCCGCGCGAGCGCTTTCCGGCGCCGTGATGAGCCTGCAAAACCACCCGCTAAAGATCGTGCATAATTTCAGCTATGATTATGAAAAATACGCGCCGTTTTTTGCCAAGCTGATGAGCGCAAAGACGCTTGATTTGGCGAAATTCCCGATCAAAAAAGACCGCTACGACACGATCAGAGAGGGCGCCATCATCTTTGATAAGATCGTAAGGCGCCTGGGAGCGAAAAAGATCATCACAAGCGGCGTGGGAGTGCGAGAGGGGGCTTTTTTAAGCTCGATTCTGCGCGGCGCAAACCTGCCTAGAGGCTTTAATCCGAGCCTAAGAAGCCTTAAAGATCGCTTCGCTTCCGAGCCGAGCGAGGCTCCGAAGTTCGCAAAGGCGCTGTTTTGCGCGCTATCGCCTCTACACGGCTTGGGCGAAAAATATATTAAAATTTTGCAGATTGCGGCATCGCTTTGCGAGATCGGGCGGGCGATCGGCTTTTATGCCAAGCACGAAACCAGCGCGGATATGGTGCTCGGCGGGCTGAACTACCGCACGACGCACAAAGAAAAGGCGCTCATAGCTGCGATCATCTCGATGCACGGAAAGCGCGAGCTGGGCGCTACGTTCGCGCCTTTGAGCGCGATTTTGCCTGATTCCGCCAAGCTTGCCTGGCTGAGCTATATTTTGGAGCTTGCGCGCCTCTTAAGCGAAAACGCGCTAAAAAATTTAGAATTTTGCTTTGAAAATTCCACTCTTAAAATCTCCGGCGCGGATAATTTGATAATGCTTAAAGGAAGCCTTAAAAAGTTCTCAAAACCCGCGATTTTTGCAATAAAATTTCTTTAAATAGCGCCCCTGCTTGTCGCGCAAGTTTAAGGCGGGCGGAGTTCGTTTAATTTTATGAGCTTGAAGCGGGCGATAAATCCCTATCAATAGCGCTTTTTAAATTTTAATTCCATTCTCGGCTAAAGAATAGACGCTAAAAAATCCGTAGTCGGTGCGAACGCAAAGGCGCTCGCCTGAGATTTTAATAGCAGCAGTTTTGACGCAGTGCTCGCACTCAAACTCGCCTAAGGGGCGAAAATCCTCCAAGCTGAATGCTTTAAATCCACCGTAAAAGTATGTAAGAAAAATTTGATCGTTTGCGGCAAACCTCATTACGCTTCTTGGCAAGCTTTTTGGTGCGCTTAGACGCTTTTTGCTTGCGACGTCCCAAAAATACAGCTCATCAAAGCCGTTATTTACGACCAAAATTGCATCATTTTTGATAAGCCCTACGTTTAGAGAGTGGATATAGCCCACGTCGCATTCGATACGGCAAAGCTCGGCGAAGTCTTTTAGGCGGTAGAGCCTAGCGACATTTTTGCCGCCTTTATCCCCACAGACTACGCAAATTTTATTGCCGAAGCCTATTGCTTTTGCAGAAAATTCCGTTTTAAAATTTAGCTTCTTGTCGCTTCCGAAAGCTAAAATTCCATCCGTGCCGCAGGCTAGAATTTCGCCGTTGCCGCTTAGAGCAGAGCTAAAGCCTTCTCCTGTGATACCCCAGGCTTCAAAAAGCCTACTGAATTTCTCTCCGTCAAAAAGAAAGAATTCGTGGTCCAAATCAAGCACTAAAGCTTTTTTGGTAGCAGTCATTTTCCACGCTAAAATTTTTGGTAGCTTAATTTGCGCAAGAGTTTTTAGCTCGTCGTCCAGCACGATTAAATAATCGCAGCCATGCTCGTCAAAATTACATTTATAGACGTAAAATTTATCCTCAAACTCGGCAAATCCAAGCGCCCCGCTGTATCCGCCGCCGATATAGGCATGCGCTAGCGCCTCGCCGAATTTCGCTTTTTTGTTTTCGTAGATGAAGCCCTTTTTTAGAGCATCAACTTGCTTTTTTACGAAAGCTTTTTGCAGAGCATCGTGGTTTACGAATTCTTTAGAGCTCAGTCTTTCTTTGCCGTTTTGTAGCGTCTTTGAAATCAAACTAAGCCCTTGCGTTTGAAGCAGGATCTCTTTCTCGCCATCGGTAAATTTTTTCATAGCAGCCCCTAGGTATAAATTTGAAGTCTAATTTTAGAATTTCAAAGCTTAAACTACGGGGCGCGGCAAAGCTATTTAAAATTTGCCGAGCGCTTCTTTGACGTGATCCTCCGCCATGTCAATATTCCACATCGGCTCAAAGACGAGATCAATCTCTACCTCGCCGACGCCATCCACGCTCTCGGCACCCGCGCGTACCCATTCCACCATCATCTCATGCAGCGGGCACGACTGAGTCGATAGCGTCATCGTGACTTTGGCGTTGTTTGCCTCATCTACCGCTACGTCGTAGATGAGCCCTAGCGACACGACGTCAAAACCCACCTCAGGGTCCACCACGGCGCGAAGCGCGTCGTAAACTTGCTCCTTTGTTACTTTCATTTTTCCTCTCCAAATTTTATGTAGTTAAAGATATTTACGATGTTGATTAGCACCAAAATTATGCTTACCGCTTGCAAGATAACCGCGGGCGTTAGCGCTCCGAAGCTCGCGCATGCAAGCGCTAAGACGTTTGGCGCGCAGGCTGCATAGGCGATCTTTTTGATTATCATATCCTCAAGCATAGGGATTTTGCGCTTGCCGACGAAGGGCGAGACGTAGTGATACCAGATGAGAAAGGGCGCGATTTTATAAAGGTGCGCGACGATGAAGGCGAACAAAAAGCCGTATAGCAGCCCAAACGCCGCCGTATCCGCGCGACCCATTAGCCAAAATGCCGCGCTAAATCCCAAAGCCGCCAGCGAGATATAGACGTTTAAATTCCAATAATCGATCGCTTTTCGCACCCGCCTGGCTAGGATATAGATCGCCTGAGCCGCAAAGCTCGCAAGCGCGGCAAAGGCGATGAAAATTCCAAAATCTTTTAGCAAAAACGGCCCCGCGAGCAGATACAGCGCCAGTGAAGCTTTTGCTAGCGCGAAGCTTAGATCGTGCGCCAGGCTAAACATCGGCAGCAGCACGCACGCAGCGCCTACGATGACGAAAAACACAAAGCCTAGCACGAAGTATATGTGATAGGATAAAATTTCTGAAAAATACACTCCGAAAATCTCCACGCCGCTAAGCGCTAACACGAGCGCGAAGCCAAGGCTGATCCCTACGGCTAAAAACGCAGCCGAGATCGCAAGCGCTACGGCAGGGAAGCTCCATTTGGGCGTGCCGATGAAGCTTAGCGCGTAGCAGATCGTAAAATAAAATAGGCTAAGCAGCAAAACGCCGCCGCCTGCGTGCATCAGCGAGATATTTGAAAGTAGCAATCCCGCGCTTAGCAGAGCCACGCCCGCGCCGTAGGCGAGGAGATTTAAAAACGCAAATTTGACGGTGAAAAATTCCTTTTGGATGATGACGGAGGTGAGCTGATAGAGCGCTCCGATGATTATGCTGATTACGAATCCTAGCAAAAATACATGAAAAAAGCTCGCCGTCTGCGGCGCCTGGATCGCGCCGAAATCCGCCTTTAAAAAGCTCGCCGCGCTTAGCAGCAAAAAGATAAAGCCGCAGATGAAATAGCCGCCTACGATGCGAAACGGCGGCGAAAATGTCGTGATATTCATCTAAATTTTAAAGCCCTTTAGCCGTGGCACTTCGCGTCGGTATCAAAGCCCTCATTGATTGCGCCAGGCTTTAGGCTGATGGTGAGCTTGACCGCGTCGCTCTCTAGATCCTCGCGGGCAATGTCAAATTTAGACTCGATCTTCGGGATCAGCCCCATCGGAAATTTATGATTGACCATGACCACCTTTTTGGTTTCGTCTTTTACGAAATTTAGCGCCACCAGCGCATTTACCATCGGCTCGGGCGGAACGCATTTGCGCGAATCAAAGCCGATGTATTCTACGCCGCCTTGTGATTTTTTATAAAATTTCACCGTAGCGCCCGTCGCGTCGAGCTCCTGCCAGTCTGTGAAAAAATTCATACTTGATCCTTTTTTAAAATTTCGCGCGATTATATAGCAAATTTTAAAATTTTGAAATGAGGCAGGTCAAGTCCTATTCGGAATTTGTAAATTTAGCCGAATTTTAATACACTACGCGTTAAAATTCTAAATCCGAGGACCATTATGCAGACCATCACGATCATCGATACGTTCGGCTTTTTTTTCAGGCTCTACTACGCTATGAGCGGGCTTAAGACCAAAGACGGCAAACCCAGCGGCATGGTGAGCGGATTTGCGAGCTTCATCGCAAATCTTTCGAAAGAATTTAAGAGCGATTATATAATTTTCGCTCTGGATAGCAAGGGTAAGACCTTCCGCTCGGATATCGATCCCAACTATAAAACCAACCGCCAAGCCCCGCCGCCTGCGCTTTTGCAGCAGCTGCCGGTCTGCATCGAGATGATCGAAAAGATGGGGCTTTACTCGCTCGGACGCGAGGGCTACGAAGCGGACGATCTCATCGCAAGCGTCGTTAAAAAGCACGGCGCCACGCATAAAATCAACATCGTTACCTCCGACAAGGACCTCTATCAGCTCATCGGCGAAAACGTTAAAATTTACAGCCACGGCAAAAAGATGCTTTACGGAAGAGAGGAGTGCTTGCAGCGCTACGGCGTCTATCCCGAGCAGATCGTGGATTTTTTAGCGATCTGCGGCGATAGCGCCGATAATATCCCGGGCGTGCGGGGCATCGGCGACAAGGGAGCAAAGAAGCTTTTAGACGAATGGGGCTCGCTTGATGGGATCTATTCAAATTTAGACCACCTGCCGCAGAACAAACAGCGCGAGTATCTGATAGAAGGAAAGCAGAGCGCCTACATAAGCAAGCGCCTGGCTACGCTTTACGACGAGCTGGAAATCCCGCCTTTAGAGGACGCGAAATTTCCGCAGCAAAATCCGCTTTTTAAAATCCGCGAAATTTTAAAAGACTATGCGCTAAATAGACTGCTATCCGCGTTAAGTTTGCAGGAGCAAAACGGGCTTGATCTTTGGAGCGAGGGCAAAAGCGCGGGCGCAAAAAGCTCCGTTTTGGGCGCGGGCGGCAAAGGCTCCGGCGCAGAGCCGTCTCGCGGCGGATCTATCTTGGACGCTACCGTAGGGAGGCTAGACGGGCAAAATTCTATCCCAGGCGGCTCCGCTTGCAGCGAGAAAAATTCTGAGCGCGCTTTTAAAGCGCCATTTGAGCCTGTTTGTATCACCGATGCAGCGGAGCTTGCGAGGCTGTGCGAGAGCGTCAGCGCCGATACCCTAGTGAGCTTTGATACGGAAACCACTAGCGTCGATAGCAAGAGCGCCAAGATCGTGGGCTTTTCATTTGCATTTAACGAGGAGCGCGCCTACTACGTCCCGCTCGCGCATAGCTATTTGGGCGCTCCGGCTCAAATTTCTTCGGACGCCGCAAAAACCGCGATCGGCTCGCTGTTTCGCGGATATGTCGTGGGGCAAAATTTAAAATACGATTTTGAGATCGTGAAAAATAATTTTAACATTGAGCCACCTGCGCGCTTTGCCGATACGATGGTGCTAGCGTGGCTGCTCGATCCCGCAAACGCCGTGGGGATGGACTCTATCTCGCCGCGGTATCTTGGGTATGAGACCGTGCATTTCGGCGACGTCGTCAAAAAGGGCGAGACCTTCGCCTCCGTGGAGTTGGACGCCGCTACGATCTATGCGAGCGAGGATGCGTGGGTGACGCTGAGGCTGTATTTTAAACTAAAGGGGCTGCTCGAGCCCGCGCTTTTTAAGCTCGCGCAGGAGCTTGAGTTTCCATTCGTGCGGGTACTTTGGCAGATGCAAAGATACGGCATCAAGATCGACGCGGAGATGATAAAGAGCCTAATCGGGCGCAACGAAAAGTCCCTGCGGGCGCTCACGGATGAAATTTACGAGCTTTGCGGCGAGCAGTTTAATATCAACTCTCCCGCTCAGCTCGGCGCCGTGCTTTTCGAGCGGCTAGGGCTTCCTGCCGCAAAACGCACGAAGACGGGCTACAGCACCGACGAAAGCGTGCTGAAGGATCTTACGGCGCTACATCCCGCGGTGGGTAAAATTTTAGACTATCGCGAGCTGTTTAAGTTGCAAAACACCTACTGCGAGCCGCTGCTACAGCTTGCCCTTACAGATCCGCAAAACCGCGTCAGATCGAATTTCTTGCAGACCGGCACGGCCACCGGGCGGCTAGCGAGCAAAAATCCGAACCTGCAAAATATCCCCGCGCGCGGCACGTTTGCGAAGGACGTACGGGACTGCTTTCTAGCAGACGAAGGCTACTCGCTGATCTCGCTTGATTACTCGCAGATCGAGCTGCGCCTGCTAGCGCACTTTTCGCGCGATCCTGCGCTTTTGGCGGCGTTTAGGGCGGATGAGGACATTCACGCGCGCACGGCGATCAGCATCTTCGGCGATGCGCAGCCCGCGCACCGCACGATCGCAAAGAGTATAAATTTCGGCCTCATCTACGGCATGGGTGCGGGCAAGCTAAGCGACAGCCTAGGCATCGCGCGCGCCGAGGCGAAGAGCTATATCGAGCGCTATTTCGCGGCGTTTTCTACGATCAAGGAATTTTTGCAGAGCATAAAATCGGACGCGAAAGCGGACGGCTACGTAAGCACGCTTTTTGGGCGCAGGCGCTACTTTGACTTCGCAAACGCGCGAAACAACATGGTATATGCGAGCTACGAGCGCGAGGCGGTGAATACGAAATTTCAAGGCTCCGCCGCCGACATCATCAAAAAGGCGATGGTTGAGATTTCGCCGCTGCTAAGCGACGAGGCGCGGCTGATTTTGCAGATCCACGACGAGCTGATCTTCGAGGTGCGGGACGATTTGGCGCAGAGCTTCGGCGCGCGCGCGCAGGAGATAATGCAAAGTGCGGCAAGCCTGAATGTGCCCTTAAAGACGAGCCTAAACATCGCCAAGCGCTGGGGCGAGCTGAAGTAGCTATGCTAAATTTAAAGCGCGGCTAAAATTTTAAGCGGAATTTAAACGGCGCGTAGAATTTTAAATTTTGAGCAGGACGGGGCCCAAATTCATTCGTTTGATAAATTTAATCGCGCTAAATTTAGACCGAGCGATTGCGAGCGGCTAGCGGATTATACGCGCGCCTTGTGAAATTTAACGAGTGAAAATTCATACAAAATTTAACCCGCGAGAAAATAGACATAGGCTTTGCAAAAAGGAATTTTTAGAAAATGAAATGATCTGTAAGAGGTCTTTTTAAGCCCGCCTGCGCGCTGGTCCGTAAAAACCGGCGCCCTTATAGCCTCACGAGCGAAGCTATAAGGATTTCGGACTAAATTTTGGCATGAATTCTGCGCGCGTAAATTTTACAAGCCTGCATAGAAATTTCGCGAGCTTACGTAAAATTCGCGCCGCCTATTTTTTAGATTTTTCTAGCGCGGCGGCAAGGTCTGCTATGAGATCGTCGGCGTTTTCGATGCCTATGGCTAGGCGCAGCAAATTTTGACTGATGCCGATGCGCTCTTGCAGCTCGCGCGGATAGCTCTCGTGCGTCATCGACGCGGGGTGGCAGATCAGGCTCTCTACGCCGCCCAAGCTCACGGCTAGATCGAATAGCTCAAGGCTGCGCGCAAAGGTTTTATAGTCGTATTGTGGCTTAAGCACCAGCGAGATGACCGCTCCGATACCGCTAGCTTGGCGATCTTGTATCTCTTTTTCGCTCGCAGAATGCGAGCCTGCAAAATTTACCGCCTCTACCGCAGGATTGCTGCGTAAAAATTCTATTATCTTTAGCGTATTTTCGCTCTGGCGGTCGAAGCGCACGCTTAGCGTTTTAAGCCCACGTATGAGCGAATACGCGTCGGTAGGCGATAGCGTCGCACCCAGAGTGTTTTTCATAAACTGAATTCTTGCAGCAAGCTCATCGTCGTTCGTCGTAACGATGCCGGCGATTAGATCGGCATGTCCGCCTATGTATTTGGTCGCGCTATAAACCACGACGTCTGCGCCGTGCTCTAGCGGGCGCTGATAATACGGGGTCAAAAAGGTATTATCCATCACCACAAGCGCGCCGTTTTTATGCGCGAGCCCGCTGATGCGCTCAATATCGGTTACTCGCAAAAGCGGATTTGATGGCGTTTCGATGAAGACCATTTTGACGTCGCTCGGAATTTCGCTGATCGAATTCAGATCGTCCACTAAGTCGTAATTGACCCCTTGATTTTTAAAAATCCCGCTTACGTAGCGATAGGTGCCGCCGTAAACGTTATTATTTAGCAGCACGCGATCGCCGCTTTTAAGCAGCGCGAATGCAGCGCTCGTAGCTGCCATACCCGAGGCTAGCGCGAAGGCGTATTTGCTGCCTTCAAATTTTGCGAAAAGTTCCTCGAAGGCGTTGCGCGTAGGATTTGCGCCGCGCGAGTAGGCGTATTTGCCGAAATCATCCAGGCTTTCTTGCACGAAGGTGCTGGCTAGATATATCGGCGGAATCACCGCGTTGTGGGGGTTGGACTTAGCCTCTATGCCCTTTACGATTAGGGTATCTATTTTCATCTTTTCTCCTTAAAATTTAATGGATTTAAAAGCTCATCGCTCCGATAAATTTAGCTATGCGCTCATCGCTGCTACCGAAGAATTCCTCTGCGTCGCCGTCGAATGCGATAACTCCGCCGTCTAAGAATAAAATTCTATCTGCGATCTTGCGCGCAAAGCCCATATTGTGCGTGACGATGATAAGCGAGCGATCCTCTGCGGCAAGCTCGGCGATAGTTTTTAACACCTGCGCCTCAAGCTCGGGATCAAGCGCGCTCGTAGGCTCATCCAGCAGCAAAAACTCAGGCTGCATCGCAAGCGCCCGCGCGATCGCCACGCGCTGGCTCTGACCGCCGGAGAGGCGAGCCGGATACGCGCCAGCTTTATCCGCCATACCGACTTTTTTTAGCAGCGCCATTGCATTTGCCTCGGCAAGCTCGCGTGGCTGCTTTAGCACGTGTACGGGTGCTTCGATGACGTTTTGTAAGACGTTGAGGTGCGGAAAGAGATTGAAGCTTTGAAAAACCATGCCCGTATGCGCGCGGAATGGATGATATTCGCTTGTTTTATGCTGAGCGTCGAAATTTATCTTAAACTCGCCTAGCTGTAGCTCGCCGCCGCTTGGAATTTCGAGCAGATTTATGCAGCGCAGCATCGTGGATTTGCCGGAGCCGGAGCTTCCTAAAATCACTGTCGTTTGCCCGTCGCGAAATTCTAAGCTTAGCCCATTTAGCACGACGTGATCGCCGAAGCGCTTAGTTAAGTTCGTAAATTTTATCATCATACGAACCTTGAAAATCGTCGCTCTAGCTTGGATTGTAAGAACGTAAGAAGGGTGCAGACTGCTAGATAAAATAGCGCCGCCAGTACGTATAACGTAAGCGGATCGAATGCCCGCGCAGCGATACGTTGAGCGACCATAAACATATCGACCATCGTAATCGAGGCTACAAGCGAAGTGTCTTTAAGTGTAGAAATAAATATATTTGATAGCGGCGGCAGCGATATGCGTGCTGCTTGCGGAGCGATAATACGGCGCAGGATTTGAGCATAGCTCATGCCTAGCGAGGTAGCCGCCTCCCATTGCCCCTTTGGCACTGATAGGATCGCAGCTCGCACCGCCTCTGAAGCGTAAGCGCCGATATTTAGGCTAAAGGTAATTATCGCAGCAGTCCAAACATCAAGTGTGATCCCAACGATTGGAAGTCCGAAATAGACGATAAAAAGCTGCACCAAAAGCGGAGTGCCGCGAAAAATCCAAATATAAATTTCGCTTAGCTGCTTTAAAATTTTAAAATTTGCGATGCGTGCGACCGCCGTCAGCACCGCAAGCACGAGCCCGAGCAGAAATGAGATTATCGTAAGCGGGATCGTAACTTGCAGCAGGGCTAGCGCCATTGGTTCTAGCGAGCTCCTAACAAGCTCTAGAATTCTGCTTGTTTCGTTCATTCACTCACATCTTTGCCGAAATATTTAAGCGAAATTTCTTTTAGCTTGCCTTCGGCTTTGAGTTCGTTTAAGGCTTTGCTGATTTGATCTGCGAGCTCTTTATTGCCCTTTTGAACTATTGCAGCGCTATAATCGACGTCTTTTAGCTTTGCAGCGATCTTAATCGGAGCGTCCGGGCGCTGCTTTAAAAAGTCGTAAAATACGGTATTATCGCGCACGACGGTATCTACGCGGCGAGCGATCAGCAGCTCCATACTTTTAGCGAAACTATCTACAGTTACGTTTTGCGCGCCGTATTTTTTAGCGACTTGCGCCCAGTTGCTGGTAGCGGAGTCTGCATTTTTCTTGCCTTTTAAATCCTCGAAGCTTTTAATGTCGTTGTTATCTTTATGCACGATGATAGCTCCGTAAACGACGGTGTAGGGCACAGAATACTCATATTTTTTCTTGCGCTCATCAGTAATGCTTACTTGATTAAACACAGCGTCTGCCTTGCCTGCATCAAATGCTGCAAGCATCGCATCCCAAGGCGCGGTTAGAAATTCTATTTTTAGACCAAGCTTTTCGGCGACTGCGCGCGCGACATCTACGTCGTATCCTACGAGCTCATTTTTGTCGTTATAATACGAAAATGGCGAAAAAGTACCTTCCGTAGCTACTTTAAGCGTACCTTCGCGTAGCGTTTTAGAGTTTGCGCCGCATATTAAAAGTGCGCACGCAAGCAAAGTTTTTATTAAATTTTTCATAATTCCTCCAAAATTTTATGAGCGAAATTTAAAATGCAAAATTCCGCTCAGCTAAGTTTAAAATTCCACGCTTCAACTAAGCGGTCGTAAAATTTACTCCGTAATGTCTTTGCCAAAATATTTAAGTGAAATTTCTTTCAGCACGCCTTTTTGCTTTAGCGATTTTAGCGCGGAATTTATCTGCGCCGTCAGCTCATCATCCTTTTTAAGCAGCACGGCGGAATAGATCGGCTCATTGCCTTGAGCTGCGATCTTTAGCGGGGCGTTCGGGCGCTGCTTCATATAGTCGAAAAATGTGATGTTGTCGTTGATCGTAGCGTCTGCGCGACGAGCTATGATAAGCTCCACACCCTTGCTAAATCCGTCTGCTGTGACGATTTCAGCGCCATAGTTGCGCGCCATGTCAGCCCAGTTACTAGTAGCGGAGTGGACGCTTTTTTTGCCTTTAAGATCCGCAAAACTCTTAATCTCCTCGTTATCAGCTCGCACTACTAGCGCAGCATAAGCCACAGTATAAGGCTCGCTGAAATTATATTTTTTCTTGCGCTCCTGCGTGATGCTTACTTGATTCATCGCTATGTCCGCTTTGCCTGCGTCAAATGCCGCGAGCATCGCATCCCACGGCGCGGTTAAAAATTCCGCCTTTAGCCCTAGCTCTTTTGCTAGTGCGCGAGCGATATCGACATCAAAGCCGGTAAGATTATTTTTCTCGTCATAGAAAGAATACGGCGAGTAAGTCCCCTCCGTGGCTATTACGAGCGTGCCCTCTTTAAGCGTCTTAGCGCTTAGGGTGGCGGTGATTAGCGCTGTTGCGAGCAGGGCTTTAAATATTTTCATTGAATCTCCTTGAAATTTAGCTATCGCTCGCGCTGCGAGCAGATGCGCGATTATATCGTGCGGAATATATAATTTTTATTAAAAATTTTAAATTTTAGTAAGACGTGATACAAAATTTCGCCTGCATGACAAAACTTTAGCTCATATATTTTTAAAATTTTGACAGAGGTGATTTATAAAATTTCAAGTTTATTAGGTAAAAGTATCACAGAGGGAATTCAGCCTGCGATATAAGATAAAATTTGCAAGTATTTTGAGGCGATTTTTTGAGTTAGAAGCTAAAAATTGCGCAAGCTAGACTTCTGCTTGCAGTTGCGAGCGCAAGAGAAGCAAAATTTCTCTCAAAAGCGCTCGCAAGATGAGCCTTTTAGAAAAAGACGAGCCGCTAACGAATTTGCCCGCCTCCGCGGACGACGTATTTATAGGTCGTGAGCTCTCTCACCCCCATCGGCCCTCTGGCGTGCAGCTTTTGCGTGCTGATGCCGATCTCGCCGCCGAATCCAAACTCGCTGCCGTCGCTAAAGCGCGTCGAGGCGTTGCCGTAGACGACCGCGCTGCCGACTTCGTTTAAAAACCGCTCGACGTTTGCGTAATCCTCGCTTAAAATCGCGTCCGAATGCCCGCTGGAATGCGCATTTATAAAGCTAATCGCCTCCTGCGTATCCCGCACGGCGCGCACAGCTAGCACGAGATCCAAAAACTCGGCGCCAAAGTCGCTCTCGCCTGCGAGCTTGACGTTTTTAGCGCCTCGCAGCTCCGACTCGCACGCACTCAGAAGCTGCTCGCTCACGCGAAACTCGACCTCCGGCATCTCGCGCACAAGCTCAGGCAAAATTTCGCCCGCCACGCGCTCATGCAAAAGCACGCACTCAACGGCGTTACAGACGCTTGGACGCTGGGTTTTAGCGTTTTTGATTATCTTTGCCGCCTCGCTCAAATTTGCGCTCTCATCGACAAAGATGTGGCAAACCCCTGCACCGGTCATTATAATCGGCACGGTCGCGTTTTGCGCGATAAAATCTTTTAAGCTCTTGCCGCCTCGCGGTATCAAAACGTCGATATACTCGCTCATTTTCGCCATTTGCGCCACTACTTCGCGCTCAGGACTCTCTACGAGCTGCACTGCGCCCGTCGGTAAGCCGAATTTCGCCCCCGCTTCATTAAATAAATTTACTAAAAAGATGTTTGAATTTAGCGCGCTGGCGCTACCTCGCAGGATCGCTGCATTGCCGCTTTTTAGCGCTAGAGCCGCAGCGTCGATGCTTACGTTTGGACGGCTCTCATAGATGATACCAAGCACCCCCAGCGGCACGCGCACGCGGCTGATTTGCATGCCGTTTGGATGAGCCCAGCCGCCTAGATTCTCGCCCACAACCTCTGCAAAGCCCGCCACCTCGCGCACGCCCTGCGCCATCGCCTCGATACGGGCATCGGTTAGCCTTAGGCGGTCCAGCAATGCTAGGCTAAGGCCCGATCTCTCGCCGTTTGCAAGGTCTTTGGCGTTTGCCGCTTTTATACCCTCTTTTTGCGCTAGCAGCTCGTTTGCTACGGCGTTTAAAATTTCAAATTTAGCCTTGCTACCAAGCCTCAAAAGCTCGCCGCAAGCGGCCTTTGCGCGCTTACAGATCTCTAAAATTTCGTTCATTTTCGCTCCTTAATCTATAAATCAAATCGCACGCTTTGTATCAAAATACCGCGAGTAGCGCCTCTATCGCGTCTAAAATTCCTGCGCGTTATTATTTGATCCGTGCGCAGCGGCTTAAATTTAGCGCGCCTTTTGGGTCATTTTATTTCTGATTTTCTTGCGTCAAAATTTCGCTTACTCGCCAGGCATTACGCCCAACCTTCTCATTCTAATTCGTGCATGCGCTTTTACGTAATCCACACTAGCTAATATCCGCGCAGCTCAAGAACGTCTAGCTCGCCGTTTTTATCGGCGTCCGGTTCGTCAAATTTCGCCGTCCACGCCGCGCCCGCCAAGAGTAGTGCAAAAAAATATAATCTTTTTCATCTACGCCTTCCGTTTGAAATTTTAAACGCACAGAACACGGCTAAAATTTCATTGCAGCGCAATATTATCCGCGTGGATCGCGTCATCGTCGATTTTGTAGCCTAAAGCATGCTCTATCTCATCGCTTTTTGCGCCCGCTATGCGCTCAAGCTCGCAGCTTGAATAGTTGCTAATGCCGTGCGCCAGCAGCTTGCCGTCGGTCGCGTAGACGTTTACGATCTCGCCACGCTCAAACTCGCCGCGCACCTCGGCAATCCCGACCGCAAGCAGGCTTTTGCCCGATTTTATCGCCTCTGCCGCCCCCGCGTCGATAATCACCGCACCTTTGCTGATCGCGCCGTATGCGAGCCAATATTTACGCGAGCTAAGCCGCGCCGCGCCCGCGCTAAAGAGGGTGCCGACCTCGTCGCCCGCCGCTATCTTAAGCAAAATTCCGTCCGTACGCCCGTTTGCGATGATCAGGCTAGTGCCGATCTGATTTGCCATTTGCGCCGCCGCGATCTTGGTCGCCATGCCGCCCGTGCCGAATTTACTGCCCTCGCCGCCTGCCATTTTGACGACGTGCTCGTCGATTTTTTCAATAAAGCTTAAAAGTTTTACGTCCGCATGCTCGTTCGGATTTTTGTCGTACAGCCCGTCGATATCGCTTAAAATCACGAGCAGATCAGCATCGATTAGCCCCGCTACTAGCGCACTTAGCGTGTCGTTGTCGCCCACTTTGAGTTCATCTGCTACGACGGGGTCGTTTTCGTTTATGATCGGTACGATGCCGCGCGAGAGTAGCTCCGCGCAGACGTTTCGCACGCTAAGATAGCGCGCTCTGTCGCTAAAATCGCCGCGGCTTAGCAGCAGCTGCGCGATAATGCGGTCATGCGCCCAAAACAGCCGCTCGTAAAGATGCATCAGCGCGACCTGTCCGACCGCCGCTAGAGCCTGCTTGCGGCTTAAAATTTTAGGTCTTTGCGCGATGCCTAGCAGCCCCATGCCCGCGCCCACGGCGCCTGAGCTTACCAAAGCCACGCAAAAGCCCGCATCTTTTAGCTTGCAAATTTGCGCGACTAGACTTTTGATGAGCCGCTCATTTAGAGAACCGTCCGCATTGGTAAGCGTCGAAGTACCGATTTTTACGACGATACGTTTTATGCCGCTCAAAAGCTCTTTTCTACCCATTTCTCGCTCCGAAATTTTTGAAAATTATATCGAAAACGGCTTATTTTAAATTTTATGTTTTGAGCTGAGTAGATGCGAGCTTTGGTTAAAATTTATTCCCGAATAAAATTCGGCAGCTTCTAAATACGAGAGATAAAATTTTTTGGGTAAAAGTTTGATTATAAAGTAGTCGTATTTGGCGTAGTAAATTTTCTTATAAAGCGTAGAGATGGTCTGTCTATGAAGATCATAACGGGAGTCCGACTCCCGTTATCGTGTGAATTTTGCTGGCTTAAAATTTGCCGAATTCTTGCTAAAGCGCGGCGTTGAGACTTAGTTGCATCTCCACGTCGTCGCTAACGAGCAAAATTTCTTCATTTTAGCCTACTTTTTGGTGGCATTGCCTTCTTTATCTTCAGTCTTCACCTCTTTTGGCCCCACATAATCCTCCCCAAAATAAGCCTTCTTTATCTCTTCTTTTTTGATTGCGGCTTTCTTTTCGTAGATTTTGTATTCAGGCTTCCAGTAGTTTAGCATGTTGTTTAGTCCGCTGTGGCCTACCTCGGCGTGACAGCTAGCGCAGGTTAGTTGCTTATCGGTATTTAACAAGCTTTGATAGTGAGCGTGCATCTTTTGAGCCTGGGCTGAGGTTAGCTTATTATCTACCAAATTCGTATGGCAGCTAACGCAACCGTTATCAAATACGAAGTGCTCTCTTTTCTCTCTATTTTTATGCCAGTCTATAGCCTCCGGGTCTTTAAAGAAATGAACGTATCCCTCCATGAGTCCGTTTTTAGCTTTAGTTAAAACGTATTTGGCTAGGTTATCATGAGGTATGTGGCAGTCCACGCATTTAGCCCTTACTCCGCTTTTACCTTTACCGCTATGTACGTCGTTACTATAAGCTATAACCATAGGATCCATCTCGTGGCATACTACGCAAAACTTCTCTCCGCTAGTTTCTTCTAGGGCGTAATGCACGGGCAGTACGACTAAAAACCCTATAATGCCGCTTACTAATATAATAAGCGCTAGTACTTTCTTTGAAATTTTCATGGCGTTACCCCCATCCATTGCGGAACTTCGTGTTCGTGGCACTCCGTGCACATATTGGTTGATTTTTTATGCTCGTTGTGGCACTCGTCGCAGTATAGCGTAGGGCCGTCGTGAACCGAGTTGTGGGGATTTGCTTTTAGCAGATCCATGTATTCTAGTCTTTTAGCTATCTTTTTCTTGTCGCCGTGACAGGATATACAGCCTTTATCGCCGATAGATTTAAATTTACTAGCATCGTTTCCTTGTCCTTCGTGACAATCAAGACAGGTGAAGCTTAGCTTTTCGTGGTGAGGTTTTAAAGGGTGTTTGGCTCGCAGCTCGTCGGTGACGTTAAGATCGGCTAAAGACGTTATCTTTGCGCCTAAGGCTTCTGCGCTAAATGCAAAAGAGCATAGTAGCATAGATACGCACAAGGCGAGAAACGCTTTATGTTTCATGCGAATTCCTTTCGGATGTCAAATTTACAAATTTAACTGCAAATTCGGCTTTAAATTTAAAAGTATCGCAAGCCGAATTCTCGAATTTAGTCTTAAATTTGACCTGCGATACGAAATAAGATTTGCAAGTATTTCGAGGCGATTTTTGGGGTTGTGCGGCTAAAATTTTGCACAGGCTAGACTCCTGCTTGCAGTTGCGAGCAACGCGAAGCAAAAATTAGTCTGCCAAGCAAAATTTTAGCAAGCTCCACAAAAAGCGTCCGAAAGACGCCTCAAATTAGCCTATATTCTCACCGGCTATCATACCAAACGTTAGACAATCTGCTATCGCCACGCTACCTAAGCGGCTAGCTCCGTGTACGCCGCCTGTGATCTCGCCTGCTGCAAATAATCTTGGGATTGGCATCTCGGTTTGCAAAGAGATAACCTGAGCTTTGGTATTGATATCGATACCGCCCATAGTATGGTGAAGTTTTGGCGTACCGCGCATAGCGTAGAAAGGCGCTTTAGAGATATCTACGCCGTTTGTGGTGGTTTTATCCATTGGTTTGCCAAAGTCTTCGTCTTTGCCTGATTTAACGAAGCTGTTATATCTCTCGACGGTCTTTTTTAGCTCTGCGGCAGGGATTTTATAAGCTGCAGCTAGTTCGTCTAGAGTTTCAAATTTCTTTAGTACGCCAGATTCCAGCGGTTTAGTGTAGTGCTCAGGTATGACCATGTTTTTTACACCCTCAGAGTCGCAGAAGTTGATAGGATAGATATCTGCTTTTGCGTCGATTACTTTAAACATAGCTTGAGAGCGGGTGCGGCGGTCTGCTAGCTCGTTCATATAGCGTTTGCCGGTTCTTGGATCGACTGAAATTCCGTAGCGGAAGCTTCCGTTTACGTTAAACATAGAGCCAACGCCAAAGCCTTTTTCATCAGGGCATGCCCATGGACCGAATTGTATCCAGCTTAGCTGCACCGGAGTTGCGCCGATCCTAAATGCCTCTTTCATAGCGCCTGCTGTTGCGCCCGGGTGGTTTGTGCTATCCGTAGTAGGCAAGATAGACGGATCTTGAACCTGTCTAAAGAATACGTCGCGGCAGAATCCGCCCGCAGCTAGCACTACGCCTTTTTTAGCTTTTATAGTCTTTTTAGTTCCAGTAGTGTTTTCGGCATCGTCTTTTTGGCTCTTTGGATCAAATTTATAATCCTCTCTGATGATCACGCCGTCTACGCCGCCATCTTCGCCTAGGACGAATTCGTCAAATTTAGCTCTTTGTCTTAGCTCGCAGCCTTGTAGGTTTTTAAAGTATTCTACCATCGGCTGAACGATACCGGAACCCGAGCCGTTAGCGGTTTGAAGCGATCTAGGTACGCTGTGTCCGCCTGCGTGAGTAACCTTGTCGATGTATTTAGCGCCGCATTTTAGAGTTAGTTTATATGCGTCTTGAGCGCGAGTAGCGATGGTGTCGATGAGATCTACGTGGTTTAGTCCGCGACCGGCTTTTAGGCAGTCTTTGATAAATAGCTCGTTGCTATCTTTGATACCTTCGGCTTTTTGTTTGTCGCTGTTTGGAACGGCAAATATTCCGCCGTTAATTACGGAGTTACCGCCGACGCGTCCCATTTTTTCTAGGATTAGGACTTTGTTGCCCTTTTCGGCTGCGGTGATACCGGCTGCTAGTCCTGCAAAGCCAGAGCCCACGATAACTACGTCCCACTCTTCGTCAAATTTGACGTCTTTAGCGTTTACCGCAGCATTTGCGTTTACGGAGCCGAGCGCTAAAGCACCCGCGCCAACTAGGCTCATTTTGAGCAGATCACGTCTTGAAACTTTTTCCATGATGTCTCCTTTATTTTACCGTTATACGGTTTTTTCAGATGCCTAATTTTGGGAGAATTATACCCAAAGTTAAATAAAAGCAAAATAATATTATTGAAAAATCGTTTTTAAATTTTAAAAAACCGCCGCCGCTAAAAAGCCGCTTATCGGTTGCCTACTAGCTCTAAATTTAGACAAATTTTAAATTTAAATCTCTACATAAAATTTTGTGCGCTATGAGAGCGTGTATCCTGCGCCGGATAAAAGACCCGCTAAAAGCAGGTCTTCATTTCTCGCAAAGCTTGCCGCATGCGTCGGCGCGGCATCTGCTGCAGTGAGTCATCTGCGCCATTGAGCCGCCGATGAGCTTTCGCATGCTGCGAATTTCTTCATTCGAGGGCGATTTGATATTTGCAAAAGGGGTGTCATGCACGGGGATCATCGCCATGCAGTTCATGATATCGGCCTGCCACTCTTTGGCTTTTTTTGCGATTTGGGGGACGTGATCCATATTGACGCCGGGGATTACGACCGTATTGATCTTTACGATCATACGGGCTTCTTTTAGTTTGCGGATTCCTTCCTCTTGGCGTTCCCCAAGAATTCTAGCGCCCTCTTCGCCGTGGTAAATTTTGTTTTTGTGGCGCACCCACGCATAAATTTTGCCGCCTACGCCCGGCGTTACGGCATTAACGGTCACCGTCACGTGGCTCACGCCGATTCGCACGATATCATCCACGTGTTCGGGCAGGGACAGACCGTTTGTGGATAGGCAAAGTAGGGCGCGAGGGAAGCGGGCTTTGCATTTTTCAAAAGTCGCTAGGGTCTTGTCGGCATCGCACATAGGATCTCCGGGCCCTGCGATACCGATGACCGAGATATCCTGTCTAAATTTAAATAGATTTTCCACGTATTCCACGGCCTCGTCCGGGCTTTGCACTCTCCCCGTTACGCCGGGGCGATTTTCGTTAGCGCAGTCGTAGATGCGGTTGCAAAAATTGCATTGGATATTGCAATGCGGCGCTACGGGAAGGTGCACGCGCCCGCAGACGGCGGACGCTTTTTTGCTAAAGCAGGGGTGATTATCGAAGGAGGGTTTGGCGAAAAAATTCATCAATCTTTTTTCCTTCCGAATTTGATGGCGTCCGCGTGGCAAACGTCCATACAATCGCCGCAGTTCGTGCAGTTCATCTCGTCCGGTCTCGTGCCCATTTCGCATTTGCGCAAACAGGCGTTGCAGTTGTCGCAGGCGTCTGTTTTATAAACGCGAAATATTGAAATTTTACGCAGCAGCTCCATTATGCCGCCGCTAGGACAGGCGAAGCGGCACCATAAATTTGCGACGATCAAGGACGCGGCGATGAGGGCCACGACGACGGCAGTGCGAACCGCCCAGTACCAGTCGGAAAATTTAAAGGACATGATAACGGCGTTTAGGTACTCGTCGCTGGTGCGGATAGGGATCATGACGCGGGGGTTGCCGTAGATAAAATACACGCCCGCGCTAAGTAAAACGGCTATAACCATGCCTATCTGCGCATATCGTAGCTTCCTGTTATTTTTTAGCTTGAGCTTAAAAGCGGCAAATTTGCCGAGCATTTGATTTACGAATCCGCCCGGGCAAAGCCAGCCGCAAAACGCGCGTCCGAGGAAAATAACAAGCACTGGGATAAATAGCCAAAAGCCGAAAAACACGGTCGCGATCCGCCCCCAGCACGTAACGATCGGACAGGATTGGCAGTTTACGAAAGGCACGATAAATGGGCATCTAAAAATTCCATAATACGCCCATTGTCCGATCGCGCCGATAAAAATCAGCTGCACCAAACGACGAATTTTAGTTAGCCTAGAGACTTTTTTCATCTTTGCCATATTTACGATACTAAACATCTTTTACACCAAACCTTTCTATGAGTTCAAGCCCACGCGCCGAATGGATGGAGGTAAAGCCGTGTCGCTCAAAAATTTCCTGCCCGTCCGAGCAGACGAAGTCCGCAAAGTCATCGGCAAGCTTCTCGTCTTTTACGTATTTCATGATATTTAGCGTAAACGTAAGCGGCCCGGGCGGGATGAGTTTCTCGTCGATAGGCATATATTCGATCCTGTCTTTAAATCTATCGTGCCTCGTTAGGCGCTTTTCGATGATGGACGCATCGCCCTTGCCGTCTACGAGATCGCACATCATAGTAATTACGCACGCTCCGTTGGCTACCATATTTTTCATAACCGGTCCTGTGAGGCCGGAATTTTTCAAAATTCCCTTTACCGGTCCGCTGCCCGGAGGCGAAGCCCTTAGCGGCAGCATCACCCGCACGCCGGGTTCCGCTAGATCCTTCAGATCGCGAATGCCCGCGGGATTGCCTTTTGGCACTACTAAAACATAGTCGGTAAAACATAGCGGTCTAAAGCGAAGGCTAAGGCCTGCTTTGCGTAGTTTTTGAGAGAGCTCCAAAACGCGGGCGCCGAAAACCTCCGTCTTGCCCTGCAAGGCTAGCAGCGACTTTCCGAGCGCACCCGCAAAGGCGCCTGTGTACTGGATGTTATGTCCCGTTTTGGACTCGTACGCCTGATTTATCTGCGCAAAAGCCTCAGATAAACCTCCGCACGACCAAACTTGTAGCGAATCGGGCTTAAACGGCGTGAAGCCAGCGAGCATCGATTCGGGTCCGGCGATGGCCACCGTCGCCAAAGCTCCTTTTAAAAAGCCGCGACGAGATTCGTCTATCTCTTTAAATTTCATGCAATCTCTCCTTTCTTTGGATTGTTAAATTTACAAAGCTCTTTATTTTAAGATTTCGAGCGACCCCACTTAAAGCAGTTCTATAAACGCTTCTAGACGCGTTCGAATTTGCCCTACGTCCTGTTTGGAGTAGTCGGTCTCCAAGCTCATATAGTTCGCTCCGGCTTCGCGGCTTGCCTCTTTGATGCGATTTGTCTCGATCGCGTAGGTGTGACAGCCGCTTAGCACGACGTCGATGACGCCATCTGCTTGATATTCGCGGATAAATTCCTTGATAATATCCGAGCGTGCGTCGTTTTGATACATCACCGAACATGGAATTTTAAGGTAGCGCTCGGCGATATTTGCGACTAGATCACCCTTCGTTTCTACTTGGTTTTGATAGCCTTTGGTGCCGGAGCAGTTTTCAAAGGCCACTACGTCCGCGCCCAGCTCCTCTATCTGCTTGATAACCTTCTCATACACGCCCCCGCTTGGACAGCCGGTGATGATGATGCGCTTTTTGCGAGTTTTCGGCGGCGTCATCTCCTTTGCGGCGGCTATGTAGGCGCGTATCATTTTAAGCTTCTCCTGCTTGTCATATATGAAGTCGCTCGCAAATGAAATTTGATGAATTTCGCTGCCCGCTACCGGCATCGGATTTAGTTTGCCAAGCTCTAAAAGCTCCAGCATCACATCGCGCTCTTCGTTGTAAATTTGCACCGCATCGAGCAGCGCTTCATCGGTGATTTTCGTATCAAATTTTCGCTCTAAAACTTTGCGAAATTCTCTAAGCTCGTCGGTAAAAAGCTCCAAGCTCTTGCCACCGGTCATATTCGGCAGTTGCAACACGTGGACGTCCTTATGTTTTGCCAGCAGCTCATACATCTTTTTCTTGCCGTCGCAGGTCGTTTCGCCTATGACGAGATCGCTGGCGTTCATATAGGGGCATTTTTTAGTAACTGCGTAGCCGTAGCTTGCCTTGATCAGCGGGCAAAGATTGCGCGGAAGCTCCGCGTGAGCGGCGTCTATCGGGCTCTCGTCATAGGCGCAAAGCCCAACCGGCACGGCGCCCGCGGCGTAAATGAGCTCCTTTGGCGAATAGGTGCAAAACATTCCCACTACGTGTTTGCCTTGCTCTTTTAGATCGTGCAGAGCCATTGCGTTGCGCTTTTTAAGCGCGTCAAAATCCATCTTCATTTCGTCTCCTTTGAAATTTAATTTGCTTTGCGTGCGCCGATAAGCGAAGCGCCCATCGCGCCGCAGTAGATTGCGTTTTCGTGAGTAAAAATTTCAGCCCCCAGATGCTCGCCTAGAAGCTGTTTGAAGAGCGGCACGTTGCTAAGCCCACCGCTTAAAAAATAAATTTGATTTTCCAGCCGTTTGATGAGAGAGGCGACCTTGTGCGCGGACGAGTCCACGATGGCGTAGGCGATCTCGCTCGTTTCGGCTCCATTTGCGCTTAGCGAGACGATCTCGCTCTCGGCAAAAACAGTGCAGGTCGAGCTTAGTTTGATCGCGGGATTTTTGCGGGCGGTTTTGTAAATTTCGCTCAGATCGAGGCCCAAACGCCCCGCGCTGATCTCTAAAAATTTGCCCGTGCCGGCCGAGCATTTGTCGTTCATGATAAAATCCGCGGGCTTGCTGTTTTCGATCTTGATCGCCTTCGTATCCTGCCCGCCCACGTCGATGACGGTGCAGTCTTTCTCGAACAAAAAGTGCGCCCCAAGGCCATGGCATAAAATTTCGCTCATGCTAAGCTGCGCGTAGTCCACGCTGACGCGTCCGTAGCCCGTAGCTGTCACGAAGCCCCCTGCGTAGCCTTTTTGCTCTAAATTTTGCTTGATTTGCCGCGCGACTTTGACCGCGCTAAAGCCGCTAGGTAGCAAAAACAGCTCGCAAAATTTGCCGCACTCATCCATAACGGCGACCTTTGATGAGGTCGAGCCGATGTCGATACCGATAAAATGCATAAAATTTAAATCCGTCGAAAAATATTTCTACGCCGTAGAACTTTATCGCAATCTTAGCTTTTTAAGACTTTTATATCGCTGAAATTTAGCGCTCGCGGGCGATTAAAATTCCGCTTAAAATCACCACTAGGGTGCCCGCTAGCACGATCGGGCCCGGCAGTCGGTCGCCTAGCATAATTCCTAGCGCCATGCTAAAGAGGATGTCGCTGTAGCTGATCGCGGCGACGATGCCCGCTTTGCGCGAAGCGGCGTAAGCGCGCGTCATGTAAATTTGAAAGTAGATACCGCTGACGCCCAGAAGCGCCACTAGCACCCAGCCAAAAAGGCTTGGCGGGTTGAAATAAGCGAGCTTCGCTAAATCCGCGCCGCTGAAAAGTCCTAAAATTTTAACCTCGCTACCTTCAAGCGCCCAGCCCGCAGCCATCATCATCGCGCTTAGAAAGGTAGCGGACGAGACGAAAACCAGCACGATGAGGTTGGTGGCGTAGTGTTTGCGAAGCTCGCGCACGCTCGTATATGCAAGCCCAGCGCACATGCCGCCGAAAATTCCCACCGCATCGGTTACGCTGATGCCGATGTGCGGGCGCACGACGAGTAAAATTCCGCCAAAGCCGAGCAGTATCGCAAACCAACCCTTGGAGCTTAGCTTTTCGCCTAAGAAAAATGCCGAAAATAGCGCGGTGAAAATGGGCGCCGTCTTTTGGAAGGTAAAAGCGGTGCCAAGATCGATGTGAGCGATGTTGTAAAAGGTCGCTAAGATACCGCAGCTGCCGATAAAGCCGCGAAACGCGAGCAGCCACGGCTTGCCGCCCGGGCCTAGGTTTTTTACCCGCCGTAGCGAAAACAGCACGATCGCGATCCCCACGACGTTGCGGAAAAACACGATCTCGGCGCTACTCATCCGCTCCGCCATAACCTTGGCTAGCGCGCCGTTTAGCGCGAAATAGAAGCTCGCTACGAGCATATAATAAACGCCCAGATGTTTTAGCCAAAACGCGGAGTAGAATTTTTGTTTCATCGCGCGCTACTTTCGGTTCGCCACTAGCGCGCCCGCGACGATGATGAGCGCCATACCCCCAAGCGCCATGAAATCGGGCAGGGCGTCGCCTAGCAGCAGCCCAAATAGCGTCGAAAAGATGATGTCTGTGTAGCTGATCGTAGCTACTATGCCCGCTTTGCGCGTCGCGGCGTAGGCCTTGGTGACGTAGGTTTGATAAAACAGCCCCAGCAGCCCCAGAAGCACGGCAAAGAGCCAGCCCTGCGCGTTTGGAATTTTAAATTTAGAAAGCATAAAGCTCAGCGCGGGCGCGTCTATAAATTCCGCCGCGATCATAAGCGCTACGGGCATCAGCGTGCCGGCAAGAAGCGCAGAGAGGATGATCGTATCGGAGCTATAGTATTTACGTAGCCCGCGCACGGAGGTAAGCGCCATCGCGGCGAATAATCCGCTTAAAATTCCAAAAATATCGCTCGGCTGCAAGCCAAACTGCGGCTGAATTACCAAAACGATGCCCACAAAGCCCAAGCAGACCGAGAACCAGTCCATCGCGCCGAATTTTTCGCCGAGGGTAAAGTACGCAATGATCGCCGTCCAAATGGGCGCCGTTTTTTGAAAAGTAAATGCCTCGCCTAGGCTGATGTTAGCGATGTTATAAAAAAATACCATCAGTCCCAAAATCCCGATAATGCCGCGAAACGCGAGCGTAAAAGGATGACCGCCTTTGTTTGCGAAGCGCGCCGTACGGTGACGAGCCTTGATTTTATAAAGCAGGATCAAAAGTCCAGGCAGATTGCGAAAGAGCACGACCTCAAGCGATGAAATTTGCGCGCCCAAAAGCTTGGCAAAAACGCCCGTAAGAGAGTTGTAAAAGCACGCCATCAGCATATAATACACGCTTAGATGGTGCAGCAAGAAGTTGTTGTATTTCATCGCGACCCTTTAAATTTGCGAAATTATACACGCATAATGATTAAATTTTAATATTCCGCTGTTTTAATATTTTGCCGCGCCGCCTGCTTTTGCACGTTTGGACGCGACGGCTTGGTTTTGTACTTCGGCGCTTGTATGCGCGGAATAGTCAAAATTTACGCAGCTGCGGACTTTTATACTTTCGCGCAGTTGTGTCTGTTTCGCGCTTCGGTTGCTAGCTTTCGCGGACAGGCTTCAGTTTTAAAATTTTATAAATTTACGCGTAGCTCCAGTTTTGCGTCATCCGCGGCGACGGATCGTGCGCCTTAAGGCCTTTTATCTAGGCGGCGTTCCGCTAGTGTCGCGATAAAATTTCGCTAAATTTAGCGCCTAAATTTTATAAAATTTTGCCGCTTAGCTCCGCGAGCGAGCGCGTAGAATTTGGCTTTAATCTATTTTTGGTTATAATCGCGCCAAAAACTACAAGGACGAACGTGAAAAGTTTGATCATCATCGGACGCCCCAACGTCGGCAAGTCGAGCCTTTTTAACCGCCTAGCGGGCGCTCGCATCGCCATCACGAGCGATGTTGCGGGCACGACGCGCGATACCAATAGAGCCGAAGCGGAAATTTTCGATCGCCGCGTGCGCGTGATCGATTCGGGCGGCTTGGACGACGCCTCCGAGCTGTTTGCGCGCGTGCAGGCTAAGACGCTAAGCGAGGTCAAGGGCGCGGATTTGATAATCTTTATGACGGACGGCAAGCTGCTTCCGAGTGATGATGAGCGGCGGATATTTTTCTCGCTGCAGAGGCTTGGCAAGCCCATCGCTTTGGCGGTCAATAAGATCGACGGCAAGCGCGACGAGGAGCGCAGCTGGGAGTTTAACGAATTCGGCGTTAAATTTTTCCCGATCTCCGTCTCGCACAACAGCGGCATCGATGAGCTGAAAGAGTGGATATATGGCTTCTTGGACCCTGCGCCCGCGCAGCAGGACGAGGATGAAATTTTTGATGATTTTATAGAGGGCTTTAACGACGAGGGCGAGCCGAAAGAGGGGCGCGACGAGGAATTTTACGCCAGTAAAACCATCGGCGTGGGTATCATCGGGCGGGTGAACGTCGGTAAATCAAGCCTTCTAAACGCGCTTGTGGGTTCGCAGCGCTCAGTCGTGAGCGATTATGCGGGCACGACGATCGATCCGGTGAACGAAAGCACGGAATTTGGGGGGCGTACGCTTGAGTTTATCGACACAGCTGGCATTCGCCGTCGCGGTAAGATCGAAGGCATCGAGCGTTTCGCGCTAAATCGTACCGAAAAAATCCTGCAAAACTCCGACATCGCGCTTTTGGTGCTTGACGCAAGCGAGCCGCTAAACGAGCTGGACGAGCGTATAGCGGGGCTTGCGGCTAAATTTGAACTCGGGCTCATCATAATTTTAAACAAATGGGATCTTTGCGAGCGCGATTACGACGAGTTTTGCCGCGATCTGCGCGATAGGTTTAAATTTCTTTCCTACGCGCCGATCATCAGCGTCAGCGCGACGGACAAGAAGCGGATACATAAAATTTACCCGCTCATTTTGGAGGTTTATTCAAATTTCACGCGCAAGCTCGGCACCGCAAGGATCAATGAAGCGGTAGAAGCCGCGATAAAGGCGCATCCGATACCTCGCGAGCGGGGCAAATCGGTTAAAATTTACTACGCCGCGCAGATCGGCTTTGCGCCGCCGAAGATCGCTCTTGTAATGAACCGCCCGCAAGCGCTACATTTTAGCTACAAGCGCTATTTGATGAACAGGCTGCGCGCGAGCTTTGCTCTTTCGGGAAGTCCGCTAGTGCTGCTGCCGCGCAAAAAAGGGGAGGGCGATGAAGAGCGGTAACATCGTGCTTATCGGCTTTATGGGGGTCGGCAAGGGCACGGTAGCGCGGGCGCTGGCTGCGCAAAGCGGGATGTTTGCGCTTGATTGCGACGATATGATTGAAAGCTACGCCAATAAAAAGATCGGGCAAATTTTTAAAGAGCAGGGCGAGCAGAGCTTTAGAAAGATGGAAGCGAGCCTTGCAAAATTTTTAGAAAAGTCCGTCCGCTGCGCCGTGATCTCCACCGGCGGCGGCTTTTACGCCGTGAAAAATTTAAACAAAATCGGCACCGTCGTGTATCTAAAATCAAGCTTTGAAGGGATTATTGATCGCTTAAAAAACAGCGAAAACGCGGAGAAAAAATTTGCCAAGCGCCCGCTGCTAGCCGATCTGCAAAAGGCCGCGGCGCTGCACGCTCAAAGAGACGGGGCTTATGAAAAAAAGGCCGACATAGTAATCGACGTGGAAAATAAAAGCGTAAAAAAGATCGTAAAAGAAATTTGCTCCGCCTGCGACGGGCTAAATTTAAAAGGAAAAAAGATGTCTAAACAAAAGTGCCCGGGCGGCGGCAAAAATTCCAAGCCGCACGGTAAAGAGAGCAAAGGCGATAAGCTTGAAAAGAAAGAGGCGCTAAAGCAAAAGCTGCGCGAGCTACTAGAGGGCTTAGAGCGCGAGCAAATTCCAAAGCGCGTAATCGCGTGGCACTTCGATCTTTACGAGCCTTACGCGCTACAGCTGGCCGGATCGAGCAGTTATGACGCGGATGACGACGACTGGGCGTGCGAGGACGAGGATGAGTTTTATCCACAAAGCTCGCGCTTGCAGCTTGATTTTTTAAGCGAGCTTTCGTGGCGGCAGGTTTTAAAAATGCTCGTGCAGGCTTTACGCGAGCTGCGAGAGCAGATGCCAGATGCAAAAATTTTTAAGTGCAAGCACGTTGCTGCGGGCTTCGTAGACGGCGATTTGATTTTGATTTAAAGGAGCAATGATGAGAATTTTAACGGGTCTTCAGCCCAGCGGCAAGCTGCATTTGGGCAACTACTTCGCGAGTATCAAGCAGATGGTGGATGCGCAAAACGCGGGCGAGCAGATGTTTATGTTTATCGCAAACTACCATGCGCTCACGTCCGTAAGCGACGGCGCAAAGCTAAAAAACTCCACCTACGAGGCCGCCGCGGCGTTTTTGTCGCTGGGGATCGATCCGAAAAAGACGGTGTTTTGGGTGCAAAGCGACGTAAAAGAGGTGCTGGAGCTTTACTGGATTTTAAGCGGATATACGCCGATGGGGCTACTCGAGCGAGCGCACGCATACAAAGATAAGATCGCCAAGGGCTTTGAGAGCAAGCACGATCTATTCAGCTACCCCGTTCTGATGGCGGCAGACATCTTGCTATACAGCGCGGAGGTCGTGCCTGTGGGCAAGGATCAGATCCAGCACGTCGAGATCGCCCGCGACATCGCGCTTAAATTTAACAACGCCCACGGCGAAATTTTAACTATTCCGCAAGCGCGCGTAAATGATGAAGTGGCGATCGTGCCGGGCACAGACGGTGCCAAGATGAGTAAGAGCTACGGCAATACGATCGATATTTTTGCAGATGCCGCGACGCTAAAGAAGCAAATTTCAAGTATCGTAACGACCTCCGAGCCGCTAGAGGCGCCTAAGCAGTGGCGCGGATGCAATGTCTATAATATCGCGAAGCTATTTTTAAGCGAAGCGGAGCAGGCGGCGCTACAGGCTCGCTACGAGCGCGGAGGCGAGGGGCACGGGCACTTCAAGGCGTATCTAAACAAGCTAGTGCAGGGCTATTTCAAAGACGCGCGAGATAAATTCGAATACTATCAAAGTCACCGCGAAATTTTGGATGAGATGCTAAGACAGGGCGCGCAAAGAGCGGCTGCGACGGCTGCTTCATTGATGCAAAAGGTTCGCGCCGCCGTGGGGATTTATCGTTAAGGAGGGTGAGATGACGGATTACGCTAGAGAAATTTTATCTGACGGCAAGTTGCTTCGACAGAAGCTGGAAATTTTCTTGCAAACCCCTAGCAAGGTTGAAATTTACGCACGCGCCTGCGAGAAATTTTTCGCTGCGGGCAAGCAGCGTGAGTTAAATTACGTAAGCACGTGGAGTTGGTGGGCCTTTTTCGGCACGCTGTTCTTTTTTCTGTACCGCAAGGAGTATAAAATTGCCGCAGCCCTATTTGCCGTTATGGTGGCTAGCTGCTTTATTCCGTTTTTAGATGGACACGATAGTGCCGTAGGGATCGCAGTCAGCGTTACTAGTGCGGCTATGGCGGAATATTGCGTTTGCGATAGTTTTGTTTCATTGCTGGATAAACAGGACGACGAAGCTCTAAGGCGGGGCGGCGGCGTGAATAGATGGGCGATATGGCTCGCGGTAATATTTTACGCTTTGGTCGCAATCGTGTTTGCGCTGATAATTTCAAACGGCGGCAAAGCTTAGTCATTTTAAAAGGCTTCCACGCTCAAAAGCACTAAATTTTAAAAAGGAGTAAGAATGAAAGCGATCGTAACGGTGATCGGCAAGGACAAAGTTGGCATTGTGGCGGGCGTTTCGGCTAAGCTCGCGCAGCTTGGGCTAAACATAGACGACATCAGCCAGACGGTTTTGGACGAGTTTTTTACGATGATGGCAGTGGTTTCCAGCGAGGAAAAGCAGGACTTCACGGCTCTAAAGGGGGAGCTAAACGAGCTAGGCGAAAAGCTAAAAGTTAAAATCAACATCCAAAGCTCGGCGATCTTTGACGCCATGCACAACATCTAAGGCCCCGATATGGACATCAAAAACGTAACCGAAACGATCGCGATGATCGAGGAGCAAAATTTCGACATCCGCACGATCACGATGGGCATCAGCCTGCTCGACTGTATCGATCCCGATATGGGCAAAGCCGCGGAGAAAATTTACGCAAAAATCACCGACAAGGCGCGCGATCTGGTAAAGGTCGGTAATGAAATTTCAGCAGAGCTCGGTATCCCGATCGTAAATAAACGCGTCTGCGTAACGCCTATCGCCATCATCGGCGCGGCGACGGATGCCGCAGACTACGTGCCGCTTGCTAAAGCGATGGACGAGGCGGCGCAAAAGGTCGGCATCGACTTTATCGGCGGCTTTTCGGCGCTAGTGCAAAAGGGCTACGCAAAGGGCGATAAAATTTTAATCGACTCCATCCCCGCCGCGCTCGCCGCGACGCAAAAGGTCTGCTCGTCGGTAAATATCGGCTCGACCAAGACGGGCATAAATATGAGCGCGGTCGCCGACATGGGGCGCGTGATAAAAGAAACCGCGCGGCTTTCCGATCTTGGTGCCGCCAAACTCGTCGTATTTGCCAACGCCGTCGAGGATAATCCCTTTATGGCGGGCGCATTTCACGGCGTGGGCGAGGCCGAAGTCGTCATAAATGTGGGCGTCAGCGGTCCGGGCGTCGTTAAGCGCGCGCTTGAGAAGGTGCGCGGAGCGAGCTTCGACGTGGTCGCCGAGACCGTGAAAAAGACTGCGTTTAAGATCACTCGCATCGGACAGCTCGTCGGACAAATGGCGTCCGAGCGACTGGGCGTGAAATTTGGCATCGTAGATCTCTCGCTAGCTCCGACCCCTGCGGTGGGCGATTCGGTCGCGCGCGTGCTTGAGGAGATGGGGCTGGAGCGCGTCGGCACGCACGGCACTACTGCGGCTTTGGCGCTGCTAAACGATGCGGTCAAAAAGGGCGGAGTAATGGCGTGCAACCAAGTAGGCGGGCTTAGCGGCGCGTTCATCCCCGTCTCCGAAGACGAGGGCATGATCGCCGCGGTGCGCGCAGGATCGCTAAGCTTAGAAAAGCTCGAAGCGATGACTGCGATCTGCTCGGTGGGGCTCGATATGATCGCGATCCCGCAGGATACGCCCGAGCAGACGATCGCCGCGATCATAGCCGACGAGGCCGCGATCGGCGTGATAAATCAAAAAACGACCGCCGTGCGCATCATCCCAAAAGGCAAAGAGGGTGACACGCTGGAGTTTGGCGGGCTTCTGGGCAGCGCGCCCGTGATGAGCGTAAATAAAAACTCGTCCGCCAACTTCATCGCCCGCGGCGGCCAAATACCCGCGCCTATTCATAGTTTTAAGAACTAAATTTAACCGACTTAAGGAGGAAAGATGAGAGCGTTTGCGTTATTTGCGGCAGCTTTGCTTTTAAGCGGCTGCTCCATAATCTCGGCGTTTTATAGCAAGGAGAAAAAATTCGAGCTGGCGGGCTTGGGGCAAGACGGGGTCTATAGGACCTCGGACGGCAGCACAGACACGCTAATAAAAATAATGTCCGCCCGCACAAAAGAGGGCGAGCCGTATCGTATAATCCACACGCTGGAAATTCCTAAAGATTCTACTCAGACGGATTTCGATAGCAACGATAAAGAGGTATTTAAAATAGACTGCTCAAAGAATTATTGCGAGCCCAAATACGACGAGGAGCCGAAAAGAATTGCCATTTCTTGGCCTGCGCCGAATGGAGGCGGCGTTTTTGACGGCGTCATATACCTAAAAAATTTACGGCTCGTAAAGGCGTATTAAATTTGCGGATTTAAAAGCGCGCAAAATTTATAAAATTTAGCGAGTAAAATTCTAAGTCGCCGCGATGGAATTTTTCGGGCTTTAAATTCTGTGCTACGGGCGTGGAATTTTGAGTTAGAATTTCAGCTTGAAATTTCGCCGTGAAATTTTACGGCGCTATCCCCGCGGCGAGGTAAAATTTTAAAATCTCGCCATAAGACGCGGAGTTAAAATTTCATCTCCGCTCACGACAGACAAGCGGCGGGTTTTTTGAAATTTTAAATTTAAAGCGGCTTGCATTAAAATTTTAAAATTTAAAAGCAATCTACTTCGTTATCATTGCTCGTCCGCTTAAGAAGCGAGCGGGATTCTATTTCGGCGGCGGATTTAAACACGGCGCGCAAAAACGGGCGCGGCATCAAAATTTTAAAAGATGAGCGAAAATATGAGGCGGAAATAAAATGCAAAAAATGGCTTGGAAATTTGACGATCTTGAAAAAGTCGCGACGGAGGAGGGCTTTATTTGGTACGCAGAGCTAAAAAGCGAAAGCTCTAGCGAGGTACCGTTTTGTCTCGTGTCTGCAGATACGGCGGATGTGGACGATGTGGGGTCTTGCTCGCGCAGCGACGCCTGGGATATCGATCGGCACATAAAAGACGCTCTTGTCTTCCTGCGAGACGAGCTTAGACGCGAGTATCGTTTGGGCGAGGATGAGCTTAGGCTGCTTGACATGCCCGTTTGCGATCTGCCGTTTGGGCTGCCGCAATGCACGTTTTACGCACGCGATACGCAGTGGCTGCTGAGATTTGCCGAGGGCGCGCTTGATATTTTCGAGCCTTTTGGCATTGGGGTGATTTTCGAGGGCGAAAGACCGCTGCGCGTGGAAAATTTAGAGCTTTGCGGGGAGTATTAACCGCGGATAAAATTTTAAATTTAGAGGCGATTTTAAAATTTACGCAGCGCGTATAGCGGCACACTATGGCGCGCTCCTGTGGATAAATTTAATCGCGGCTCGTTGTCGTTTTGAAATTTTGTGGCGCACTGCAGCGGCGAAGACACGCTTTGACAAGGCGGCGTCTAAATTTCATTTCCCACGCCGTGTCGCGCAAATACTTCGTTCGTACCCTTAAAAGCGAGCGCTTATGACTGCAGTGCGAATGTAGGTGCGGGTAGGCTGGAATTCTACGTAAAGTTTTGAAAGTATCCGCGCACAATGACGCGTAAAAAGCGCGCACAAACTCGGCGTCTGGGCGCATATCCGCTCATAGCCGCTACGGATTGAGTGAGCGAAGCTACAGAATTTAAACGCAGGGCGCGCGCGGGAAAAAGTCGAAGATAGGTGCGGAGAGATGCAAAAAAGCGAGAAAAAAGCGTAAAGGCGTGCGGCGGTATAGAGTAGGGTAGTGCGGGCTGCCGCAAATCGAGCTCGCAAGTTGCGGGTCGAAAGCGAGTTGAAATCAAAAGCTCGGCGCGCAAATTTCTTGTATAAATTTACGGATAAGAAATCTGGCGAGAGCAAAAAGCTCGGTGCGTAGATTTACGGATCGCGCGTTCGGCGCAGCAGGGGCGCGGAGTGCAAATTTAGCGAGAGAATCGATCTATAAATTTCGCGTGCAAGCCATCTTAAATTTAACGAGCAAATTTTAAAACCGCTCTCGTAGAATTTCGCGCCAAAATTTACGCTTCGTTTTGCGACATTTAGCGCGCAGATCACGTAAATTTCATGCTCTGTCTGACGGTATTTAGAGCGTAAATTTCGCTCTGTATTTGGCGCGCGAATTTCATGCTCCGCCAAGTGGAATTTAACGCGCAAATTTCACGACGAAATTTCAGGGCGTTTCTAGTCTCGCGATTTACAGCTTCCTAAGCTTCGCGATCTCATCGCGCAGCGCAGCGGCCTTTTCAAACTCCAGCGCCGCCGCGGCATCGAGCATCTGCTTGCGAAGCTCCTTTACGATCTTAGCGCGCTCGGCGGCGGGCATCTTCTCTAAATTTGCGCCCTTTCTTAAAATTTCGGTGCCGTCCTCGATCTTTAGGCTCTCTTCGATATTGCGGCTCGCAGAATGCGGGGTTATGCCGTGGGCGCGGTTGTATTCATCTTGAAATTTGCGGCGTTTTTGGGTGATGTCGATCGCCTCTTGCATCGAGGCGGTGATCTTTTTGCAAAACATCACGACCTGCCCGTGCACATTTCGCGCGGCTCGCCCCATCGTCTGAATGAGGCTCGTGCGCGAGCGCAAAAAGCCCTCCTTATCGGCATCCATGATCGCGATAAGGCTTACTTCGGGCAGATCGAGCCCCTCGCGGAGCAGATTTATACCGATTAGCATATCGTATTCGCCGCTGCGAAGGCCGCGGATCAGCTCGTTGCGCTCGATCGCATCGATGTCCGAGTGCATATATTTGACCTTAAGCCCAAGCTCCAAATAGTATTTGCTCAACTCCTCCGCCATCTTTTTGGTTAGCACGGTCACTAAGATTCGCTCACCGCGTGCGATGACCTCCTTTGCCATATCGTGTAAAATTTCGACCTGGTTGTCGCTGTCTTTTAAGATAATCTGCGGATCGAGTAGTCCCGTCGGGCGCAGTATCTGCTCATATACCGCTCCGCGGCTAAGATTCAGCTCGTAATCATTTGGCGTTGCGGAGACGAATAGAAATTTAGCTTTTTTATTGATAAACTCATCAAACATCAGCGGACGATTATCAAGTGCACTAGGCAGGCGAAAGCCGTATTCTACGAGCGTTTCTTTGCGGCTGCGATCTCCTGCGAACATCCCGCGAAACTGCGGCAAGCTCACGTGGCTTTCATCGACGATGACGAGGTAGTCCTTGCCCTTGCTCTCGTAGTAATCAAAGAGCGAATAGGGCGTCTCGCCTGGCTTTTGGCCGGTCAGATAGCGCGCGTAGTTTTCAATCCCCTTGCACATCCCCGTAGCGCCTAGCATCTCAAGGTCAAATTCCACTCGCCCTTTCAGCCGCTGCGCCTCTACGAGCTTGCCCGCGTCCTCGAAAAATTTTAGTCTCTGCTCAAGCTCCTCCTCGATTCCTTTGATCGTCGATTTTAGGCGCTGCTCGCCCACGATGAACTGGCTCGTCGGGTAGAGAATAAATTTTTTGACGCTTTGCGTCTTTTTGTTTTCGAGCACGTCCAGATGATACATCGCCTCTATCTCGTCGCCGAAAAACTCGATCCTAAACGCCTCGTCGTTAAAATACGCGGGATAGATGTCGATCACGTCGCCGTTTACGCGAAAATTCCCGCGATCAAAAAAATCGTCGTTGCGTTTGTAGCCCATATCGACGAGCTTACGAAGTAAAAATTTAGTGCTAAATTTTGATCCGATCTCGAAAAACAGCACCATGCCTTTGTATTCGGCGGGATCGCCCAGGCCGTAGTTTGCCGAAACCGACGCCACGGTGATGACATCATCAAAGCTTAGCAGGCTTGCAGTGGCGCTTAGCCGTAAGCGCTCGAGCTCAGCATTTACGTCGCTGTCCTTTTCGATGAAAAGATCCTGCCTGGGGATGTAGGCCTCGGGCTGATAATAATCGTAGTAGCTGATGAAATACTCGACGTGATTTTGCGGGAAAAATCCCTTAAATTCGCTATAAAGCTGCGCCGCGAGGGATTTGTTATGCGTCATTACGAGTGCGGGAATTCCAAGGCGCTTGATGATATTTGCCATAGTAAATGTTTTACCCGAGCCGGTAACGCCGAGAAGAGTTTGGTATTTGTTGCCGCTTTGAAAGCCCGCGACGATGCCTTCGATCGCTTTTTCTTGATCCTCGCTCGGAGAGAATTTGCTCTCGATTTTAAAATTTTGCAAAATTTTTCCTTTTTTAAAGCCAAAATTGGGTAATATCTTCATTTAAATTATATCAGAAAAGGCGAAATAATGGAATCAATCTTTGACGAAGAGAAAAAGGTCGAGGGCTTAAGCAATAAAGTAGCTGAGCTGATTAGACGTTATAGCGAGGCTAGAGACGAAAACGAAAAGCTACGCACCGAGCTAGCGACGGTCAAGGCGCAAAACGAGGCTTTGGGAATGCAGCTTGGCACGCTTGAAAACGATCTGGCGTATCGCAAGATGAGTGATGAGGATCTAAGCAAGCAGATCGACGATATTTTGGCAGGCGATAATTTAGGCGAGAAATGAAAGAAATTTCAGTTCAGCTGACGAGTAAGTCTTTGACGAAAAAATACGCGATAAGCCTGGATGATGACTTTGCGAAGGTCTTCGGCAGGGACTGGCGGATTTTAACTCGCGGCAGCGATCATTTGGATGCGGGCGAACTGCTTGAAGCCTATATCCAAAAAAGCTATGAAAATTTTATGCTTAATAAAAAAATAGATGCCTTGGTAAAGGACATCGACGAAGGAGTAAAATGATGAAAATGAGAAAAGGTGCGGCAGTAGGCGGCGGCGTAAGTGGGATAATATTTTTAGCTATTATAATCTTCGTGATAGTAAAAATAATATATCCTAAATTAAATGGTGCTAAGGATGAGGTTTTAGTAAAAGCTTATGCAGTCGAGCTTGAAGGTGTATTTAAAGATATACAACGCGACTACTTAAATCAAGGAAATTTTCGCGAGCTAAAGAGTATGACGGGCTCCAGGCAGTTTAGTGATAGCGATCTGGCACGTAGCTTAGCAGTCAATCAAAGCTTTACCTATGGCGTAGGACCGAAACTCAAAAACGATATGATCTTTTGCGCGACGATCACCTTGCGTCAAGATAGTGATGGCTATTTCTTCACAACCGAAAACATCAACCGCAACAGGGAGCGCTGCGAAGCATTTCATAAAGATACGACCTATATGAAGCTAAATGGCTTTAGGATAGGCAAATAATTTTTAAAATTTAATCGCGCTACTGCTATGGATTCGTAAAGCATCCGTGCAGCATAAGCGCGATAGTACTAGTGAAGTGCGTAGCCGTGCGTCGGCTCGCACCTCGTGCCAAAAACATGCTAAGTCTCAAGAATTCATCTTTATAGGTATTTTTTTAAAATTTAGCTTTAAAATCGGCATTTTCGCATTTGTATTGACAGCCTATCGGTTAAATTTTAATCATATTTTAGTTTGCAATTCATATCGGTCGTGATTTATGCCATTGCGGTTAAATTTATGAGATGGGTGCTTTGAAGCTATGCCCCTCGCGTGACAGCGATGAGAGCTGTGGCTGGATCTGCAAAAGCGCCTTATAAAACAAGCGTATTAAAGCAAAATATCAAGATTATCTTAAATTTATGAAATTCGCACCCCGAAAATGCGCGAAATTTCATCGGCGCGGGCTTGGGTGTGAGTTTTAAAATCTCTCATAGAATTTTATCGCCGATTCTCAACCGCCGATTTGATCCATCTGCGTAAATAATCTAACTGCTGCGGCGTATGGAACCAATGCTCGCCGTTTTTCATAACGCTTAAGTCGCAGTCGAACTTCTGCGCGAAATTTCTAACGATACAAAGAGGCATCATATCGTCGTTTTCTGCGTATAGAATTCTACTGGGCGTTTTCCATTTTGTGATCGGATTGTTCAAAACAAAACTCCAATATTCCCAAAAAAGCGGTTGCCCGACAGGGGTCAAAATCATCCGCTCTTGCTTCAATCGCTCCTCGCTAACGCCAGCCCTGCGCATTATATTTGAAATAACGTATTTCATATCAAGTATCGGCGAGACGAAGAGGCAGTCGCTAAGCTTTTTGTCGCGAAAGCTTTGCAGGTCGAGCCATGCCCCTAGGCTAACGGCAAACAGCGCGATCTCGTCCCAGCGCTTCTTTGCATACGATAAAATTTCGTGAAATTCAAAAATAGTGTGCCTCGGATCATAAAAAATAGACTCGCAAGAAGCGGGCTCGTGCCGCCTCTGTCCGTGCCCGGGCAGGTCAAAGCTAATAACCTGCCGGCCTTGCTCGCAAACGACGGAAGCCAAAAGCTCCGCATCATCTTTGCTTCCGCATTGCCCGTGAGCGTAGATATAAACCTTTTCCGAGCGGTTCCTCCAAACGGCGGCGGGAACGCCACGTATCTCAATCGCGCTCTTTTGCATTTTTCGTTCCTTTAAATTTTTGCGCCGATACCCGCATTTGCGGCAATGCTACAAGAAAAACCATAAATATTGCTGAAAATTTAATAGTACGCCCTGCTAGACTGCCTGCGATTAGCGATAAATTTTAAAATTTTACGCGCGAGCTGCGCCTGTCGCTTTGTTTTAAAATTCTATATCGTAGAAATTTTGCGCCGTCAGACTGTAAAAATTCTTGCTACGAAATTCTGTATCGCAACTGCGCATGCCCTAAAATTTGCGTCTTAAAATTTTTACGCCGTAGAATTCTGCAAGCTGCGAAATTTAAAATTTAAGGCCACGCAAATTTTATCGCGACTCGTGCAAAATTTTAAAATTTTACGTTTGCTTTATTTGCAGGCTACGCGAATAAACACCGCTTAAATTTTAAATTTCAAGCGGGCTCACGCCTCAGAAGTTAAAATTTGCACTAATTTCATAAGCCGCGCTCAGGATACGGTTTTTAAAATTTCGGTGCTTGATAGTGCTCGTAATCGCGCTGTGTTTGCCATGAGCACATCCAAAAAGCTTAAAAAATCAATCCCGCGGCGCCGAACTTGACCCCTAAAGAGATAACTATCAAAACCCCAAGCCCCGCGAAAAAGCCCGCCAGCACGTCATCCAGCATCACGCCGAGCCCGCCTGGTACGTCGCGATCCACGCGCCCGATGATCGATGGCTTGCGGATGTCAAACGCCCTGAAAAACAGCAGCGCTAAAATCATCGCGACGATCGATATCCTGCTGCTCTCAAAGCCCGCGATCAGCTCCCGCAGCGGCAGCGAAAAGATTTCGCCTACGGGCGCGGCGACGCACATCGCAATCCAGACCCCCACGACTTCGTCGATGACGATCTCGCTGTTATCGTGCGCGCCTACCCGCCTTTCGTAATCGCTTACGATCTTAAGCGAGACGAAAAAGACGAGACCGGCGCACAAAAACAGCGTCACCTCGCCCGCTAGCATCAAGATTGCAAGCCCCACTATCCAGCCTGCGATGCTGCCCCAGGTGCCCGGTGCGGGCTTTAGTAGCCCCGCGCCGAAAAATGTAACGAAAATTTTATCCATAATTGTCCTTTTAAATTTTGCTTTTTAAAATTTTACCGCTTATTTTAATTAGGGCATCTGCTCGCGTGCGAAAATTTTAAATTTCGTTCGTGCATGTAGAATTAATTTGTCCGCCTACACGAAATCAGTTCTACTCGCTCGTCACAAAATTTCGCTCGCTAATGTAGGAATTTTAAATTTCTACTCATTTGCGTAAAAATTTTAAAATTTTGCTCGCTCCACGCGGAGTTTTCAAACCCGTCCGCAAACGCACGGCATTTTGCGTGGGCGAGCAGTCGTTGCGCTGCATCCGAGTTTTGCGCTGTAACTCGCAGCAACTGCTTAATTTTAAAATTTTAGGTTCGCTTGCCGAAAGCTTAAAATTTAGATTTGCCGTGCTGCCTTACATATACATCGCACCTTAAAATTTTAAATCCGCTTCGTCGCACGATTTTATTGCGTCGTTATAAATTTGCTACGTAGCCGAAGCTTTAAAATTTAAAGCTCGTTTTACCGCACCGCTTGTTTTAAAAATTTAGCTTCATTACGCCACAAAATTTTACGCCAAATCTGCGTCCGTCGCTCTTTATTCTACAAAATTCCGCGCAGTCCTTTCTTTCCGCACTATGAAATTTTACTTTACGTCTAGCCGCCGTAAATTCTAACGCCGCGAAATTTTACCCTCTGCCTAGCTTCCGCAAATTCCACGTCATTTTTTGCGTTGCGCCCTCAAACGCTACGTCTTTAGCGCGCTGGTTTGATACAGCTGCATCAGCTGCTCGTAAAACTCGCTCTCGCCGTGGCTCTGTAAGATCCCGCTGTTTGGAAAAAGCTCGTCGTAGAGCTTTTGCAGATCTGAAAACCGCGCGGGAAAGAGCTCGCTTAAAATCATCGCCGAGATCTCTTTACGCATAAAAATCGCGGGTGGCAAGATCCCCGCGCGCAGCAGTGCTTTTAGATTTTGAGTGCGGTAATGCACGTGATGATGAGCGCCGTGAGGGCAGTTTTTGGTGCTTACGAGCACCTTACACTTCTCGCAATAGACGTATTCGGGCATCAGCAAAATCTCGATTTCGCCGCGCTTTTGATACTCGTCTAGCACCGAATGCACGCCGCCTCCATCGAAAAATAGCTCCATATTCGCATGATTTTGCCCGAAAATTATTTTGTTTATACCTAAATTTTTTGCGATCGCGCACTGCAGGGCGGGCTTGTCGTCAAAAATCGCAAGCGAGCCCAGATCGATCATCATGGCGCGTTGCGCAACCAAAAAATTTTGCAGCAAATAGCTTAGCGTTTTTTTGCGTAGCTCGTAGGGCAGGGCATCCGTGCTATTCGTGCCGGTTAAAAAAATCACCACGAAATCCGCCTTGTCGATCATATGCCTAATCAGCCGCTCATGCACGCGGTGGATCGGATCGGCGCAGGTAAAAAACGCTGAAATTTTAGGCGCGGCAAGCGAGCTTGCGACTTTTTTTATGCGCGCGATTTGCTCTGCAAGCTCATTTTTTAGCAGCGTGATGCGCCCCTGCACTGCAGTTTGCTCTGCGTACGCGTTTTGAAATACTGAGTCTGCTACCTCGCTTGCGCTTGGGGCATAAACGTCGCTAACGTCTATGCGCGCGACAAGCTCACAATAGGCGGGATTTGCAGCGGGATTTTTGATGAAATTTTCGGTGGAATTTGAAATAAAATTTCCCGCCGAATTTGCTACGGATTTTGCATCTGCGCTGCAAACGCGATTGAGTGCGGAATTTTCGGTAAAGCTCTGCGCGGAATTTACCGCAGAATTTTCAATAGAGCTTTTAGCTGAATCCAAAGTAGTGTTTTTCTCAGATTTTGCATCTGTGCTGCAAGTAAAAATTTGATCATAGCTCGCAGCAAGGCTTTCTATATGGTCTAAGTCCTCGCTCGCGGCGTTTATAGTGCTTTGAGTACTTGCAGTGCGCGCGAAACCTGCGCCGCTTTTCGCAAAATTATGCTCGTTTTGTGCCGCGGCAGAAACTCCATCCTGCAAGTTGCGTGATTCTTTAGCTAGCAAATACGCACCACTTTCGCCGCTAAGCGAATTTTTGGCGCGTTCAGCTATGCCGTCCTTGCGGAGATAAAGCTCTAAAATATCGCCCTTTTTTGCATCCGCGCAGGAAAAAACGAAATTTATGCCGCATACACTTAGCTTGCTTGGGCGCAGTAGCTCGCAGCTCTTGCCAAAAGCGCCGTTTGCGAGCAGGCTCAAGACGTTTAGGTCGGAGCGCGAGATCACTATCTTGCGGATTTGCGTTGCGCTATTATTTGCGCCTTTGCTCTCGCTTCCGGCTTGCTCTGCTTTTAAATTTCTTGCCGCGTCCTTAGCTCGCGCCTCGTCTTTTCTAGCATCGCCAGCCCTTGACGCTTCTAAATTCCGCACCGTTTTTAAATCGCGCTTTGCTTTTGAATTTTGTCTTGCTTTTGAGTTCCGTGATGCTTTTAAATTTTGCTTTGCCTTTAAATTTAGCGCCGCGTCGCTCGAAGCTTTTGCGATGTTTAGAGGTTTTGTGCCGCTTAAAATTCCTTCACTTTCAAGCGGTTTTATTTCGTTTAAATTGCCGGTATCGCGTGAAATTTCTGTTCCGTCTGCGATCCATACCGAGCGCGCGCGGCTATTTTTTTCTTGCGATGCCATATTTTTTCCTTTTCTCCCAAAGCGATTTTCGAGAAATCCCAAGTGCTGCCGCCAGATCGGAGTCGAAATACTCGTCTTGGTGCGCTACGATCGTGAGCTTTACGTATTCTTCAATGCTTAAAATTTCACTGCGTTCTTTGCTGCTGTCAAGCGCAATTTCGTCGCTAAAGCCTTTTTGCGCGCCGATGGATCCGACGATTACACGCATGGATTTGGTTTTGCTTAGAAATTTTTCCTTCTGCGCGCCGCTTAGGCTATCAAAATCTGGTGCGTAAAAAATCTCTGCGCCGCGTTCTAGCAGTTCAGGGCTTTGCGCGGATAGAATTTTAAGGCGCGATTTTAGCGCAAGCGCGATCTTAAATACCGCCGCAGCCCGCGCTGCCGCATCGCCGCGCAAAAGAAGCGGAAATTTTATCTGCGCTAAACGCGTGTGCGGTATCTCGCACGAAATGGAGGCCTCTTTAAGCAGCGCCTCGTAGGCTTCGTTTTGCGATTTTAGCGAGCGAAACTGCGCGTAATGCTCGATCTTTTTGATGAGCTCCTCTATCATAAATGGCTTTTGGATATAGTCCGTCGCGCCCGCTTTTACGGGGTTTAGCACCGTTTCGCTATCGACGTAGGCGACCATCAAAATTATGATCGAGCGCCTAAATTTCTCGATCAGCGGATAAAAGCTCGCGCCGCTCCAGCTTGTAGAAAGTAACACCGCCTCAAACTCCTCCGCAAGAGCTGCCGCGGCCGCCAAACTCGCCGCGTTAGTGCATTCATGCCCCAGCGCACCTAGCTTGTTTGCTATACTTTGGGCGAGATAACTTTCGCTCTCGATTATTAAAATTTTCATGCGCCCCGCACCTTTGCTGCGTGTTTTTGCCAGTCGTAAAATTTTAAGCTTACCGCAGCCTGTGCGGCGATACCCTCGCTTCTGCCCGTAAATCCCAGCCCTTCGGTCGTGGTCGCTTTAACATTGACGCGCGCGCAGTTTAAAATTTCGCTCAAAACCTCTTGCATCTGCGCTTTGTAAGCGCCGATCTTCGGGCGTTGCGCGATGATCGTAATATCGGCGTTTACGAGCTCGTAGCCGTAGCCTCTGACGCGCCGCATTACCTTTCGTAACAGCTCCTTGCTATCCGCGCCTTTAAGCTTAGCGTCGCTGTCGGGGAAAAGCTCGCCGATGTCGCCCAGCATCGCCGCGCCGCAAATAGCGTCGATTAGGGCGTGGATCGCTACGTCGCCGTCGCTGTGTGCGATCAGCGCGAACTCGCATGGGATCTGCACGCCGCCGAGCACGATACCCGCGCCTTTTTCAAGCGCGTGCACGTCGTAACCCGTGCCGCAAAAGATATCGCGCGAGCAGGGTTTTAAATTTAGCGCCGCCAGATCGCTTGCGCGCGTGATCTTAAGCGCGCCCGCTTCGCCTTTTATAAATTCCAACCGCCCGCCTGCGCTGCCGATCGCCGCGCTGTCGTCGGTAAAAATTTCGCTTCCATCAAGCGCCTTTTTAAGTAGCGCCGTGCGCGAAAGCTGCGGCGTTTGGATGAGACGCAGCTCCTCCCTATTCACCACGGCCTCGCCGAGATAGGTCGTGTCGTTTACGCCAAGATAGGGGCTGATACAGTCTGCGTCGCCTAAATTTCGTATCAGCGAGGAGATTAGCCCTGGCGAAATTTGCGCGCGGGCTACGTCGCTTACGAGCACGAGCTCGCTCTCTACGAGCCGCAGCGCGTTTTTTAGCGAGCTTTGGCGATTTGCGCCGCCGGGGGTGAAGTGAAATTTTAAATTTGAAGAGCCGCATTCATCTGCACCGCATTCGATCTCGCCCTGCTTTCTTTGAAAGTTATACTCGCTCGCGCCGCACTCCGAGTTTTCTCCGCGCGCCGAGGCTAGGCTGCACGCATAGAGGCGCTCGCAATAGCCCACGTCCTCCTCGTTCACGGCGATTATGATTTTTTTAAATGGGTGCGCCCGCGCAATGCTCTGCGCGACGTATTGCCAAAGCGGCAGCTCGCCCACGCGCAGCCACTGCTTTTTGACGGGGAGACCAAACCTGCTCGAATCGCCCGCGGCGAGCAAAATCAGCGATATATCTTTCAAATTTTATCCTTGAAATTTTGTTACGAAATTATACGTATTAAAAATGAAAGCAAAATTAATCGCGGCTTGCGAGCTAAAATATCTTGAGTTTAGGCGTAAATTTACGCGGCGTGGCGGCGAAATTTCAGCTTACGTTACGAAAATAAACGGCAAAAGAAAAGTAAGGATTAATGAAATTTGTTATATTATACGCGCATTTTTAAGTAAGCGAGGCGAAAATGACCGAAAGCTGCGTAACGCAGATCTATTTTGCAAAAAGAGGCGAAGTGACGCCGCAGATGAGAGAGGTCGCGCAAAGCGAGCGCATGGACGTGCGGGCCTTGTGTGATCTTATCGCGCAAGGAAGAGCGATCATCCCCGCAAACGTTAATCACAAAAGTTTAAAGCCCATCGGCATCGGACGCGCGCTGCGGTGCAAGATCAACGCAAACATCGGCTCTTCGGGCACGACGAGCGATATCAAGGGCGAGCTGGAAAAGCTTGAAGCGTGCTTAAAGTACGGCACCGATACGGTGATGGATCTAAGCACGGGCGGCGATTTGGATGAGATCCGCGCTGCCATAATCGAGCGCTCGCCTGTACCCATAGGCACGGTGCCGATCTATCAGATGGTCCATGAGCTGGGCGATATCAAAAATTTAAAAACGAGCGCTATTCTTAGCACGATCGAGAAGCAGGCGCGGCAGGGGGTGGATTATTTCACGATCCATGCGGGCTTTAAGCTAGAGTTTATGCCGCTGCTGTCCCGTCGCAAGATGGGTATCGTAAGCAGAGGCGGCTCGCTGATAGCGTCGTGGATGATGAAATTTCATAAGCAAAATCCCTTCTACGAAGCGTTTGATGAAATTTGCGATATCTGCGCCGCTTACGACGTATCGCTCTCGCTGGGCGACGGCTTGCGCCCCGGCTGCTTATACGATGCGACCGATAGGGCGCAGCTTAGCGAGCTTGAAATTTTAGGCGAGCTAGCCCTGCGCGCGAATGAAAAAAACGTGCAGGTGATGATCGAGGGGCCGGGGCACATTCCGTTTAACGAGATCGAGCTAAATATGCAGCTAGAGCGCAAGATCTGCCGCGATGCGCCGTTTTACGTGCTGGGGCCGCTTCCGACCGACATCGGCGCGGGCTACGATCATATCAGCTCGGCTATCGGCGGGACGATGGCTGCGTATTGCGGCGCTAGCATGCTCTGCTACGTAACGCCCAAGGAGCATCTAGGCCTTCCCAATGCAAGCGACGTCAGAGAGGGTATCATCGCGCATAAAATCGCCGCTCACGCCGCGGACGTCGCGCTAGGCAAAGCGGGCGCGATAGAGCGCGATCACGCGATGAGCGACGCGAGGTATGGTTTTGATTGGAACAGGCAGTTTGAGCTTAGCTTCGATCCAGATCATGCGCGCGAGCTGCACGACGAGAGCCTGGGTGATGAAATTTACAAGGGCGCGGAGTTTTGCTCGATGTGCGGGCCGAAATTTTGCGCATATAAAATCAGTAGAAATTTAACCGAAAATAAGGAGAAAGAATGAGTAAAGACGAAGTCTTAAATTTGCTTAGAAGCGTGATCTATCCGGGCTTTTCTAAAAGCATCGTGGATTTTGGATTTGTAAAAGAGGTCGAGATCGGCGATAGAATTTTCGTAGGGATCGAAATCCCCAGCGCCAAGCCAGAGATCGCAGCAGAGCTCAGATCGGCGGTACAAAAGGCGCTCGGCGCGGACGCCGAAATTTTAATCAAACAGCCCAAGATCGCCGAGGAAAAGAGCAACTCTCGCAGCGGCAAAAATATCGCGCCGCAGATCAAGCATTTCGTGATGATCAGCAGCGGCAAGGGCGGCGTAGGCAAGAGCACGACGACGCTAAATTTAGCCATCAGCACGGCAAAGCTAGGCAAGAGAGTGGGGATTTTGGATGCCGATATTTACGGGCCGAATTTGCCGCGAATGCTAGGAGAGGATAAGACGCAAGCAAGCGTCGTCGGGCAGAAGCTAAAGCCGATCTTAAGCCACGGCGTGGAGATGATGAGCATGGGCGTGCTGATGGAGGAGGGCGCGAGCCTCATCTGGCGCGGCTCGATGATAATGAAGGCGATCGAGCAGCTGCTAAAAGACGTGGCGTGGAGCGATCTGGACGTACTGTTTTTGGATATGCCTCCGGGCACGGGCGACGCGCAGCTTACCTTGGCTCAGAGCGTGCCGGTGACGGCGGGCGTGTGCGTCACGACGCCGCAGACGGTCGCGCTGGACGATAGCGCACGCGGGCTTGATATGTTTGAGAAGCTCCACATCCCGATCGCAGGCCTTATCGAGAATATGAGCGGCTTCATCTGCCCAGATAACGGCAAGGAGTATGATATCTTCGGTCGCGGCGGCGCGCAAAAGCTGGCGCAGCGATACAACACCGAAGTAATCGGCGAGATCCCGATCGAGATCGCTATCCGCGAGGGCGGCGACAGCGGCAAGCCGGTAAGCTTCTATGCGCCCGATTCTTTGAGCGCGAAGCGCTACGAAGATGCCGCGCGCAAGCTGTGGGAGAAGATCGAGAAGATCGACCGCGAGGAGCTCGCGGACAACTCCGCGATCCAGCCGGTGATGGACGGCAAGAGCGCCTGCTCGAATTAGGACTTTGGCGGGCGCGGGCAGGGTGTCAAATTTCGCGTGGAATTTCTCGTGAATTTTGCATATTGAAATTCAACGCGGAATTTAATAGTTTGAAATTTCACGCCTAATTTCGCTGCAAATTTTATAATACTCGCAAAATTTCGGTATGCAAATCCGTCATAAAATTTTGCCCGTAAATTTCGCGGGCAAAATTTCACGCGGGTTTCGCAGCTCGAAATTCTGCGTTAAAATTTCGCCACGAAATTTTGAAGTAATTTTACGGCGTCAGTAAAATTTTTGTGTATAGAATTTCGTGCGGAGTTTCGTAGCGCGAGTTTTTATACTAAATTTTAAGCTTAAAATTCCGCTTTGATTTTGAGCAATTTTATAGCGCTCGCAAAATTTGGGCAGACGAAATTTCGTAGTTTGAAATTTCGATCTAAATTTTGTCCAAGCTCCGTTGCGTGAGGGTTTAGATAAAATTCTAAGCGCAGAATTTTACGGCGAAAATTAAATTCCAAACGCGCAATTCAGCGAGGTAAAATTTGCCGTAGAATTCCGCCTTGGAGTTTTAAATGTAAAATTTTAAGCATAAAGCTTTGCCGCAGAATTTTAAAACGTGAAATTTTATCGCTAAAGCTCTATTTTGAAATTTCAAGATATGGCTTTAAAATATGAATTTTAGGCTTGAAATTTTATCGCGCCTAGCTTTTTAGCAGTAGCCGTAGCATTGCACTGGTTTAAATTTTATTTCGCCGGGCCTTATGGCGGTGGAGTTTATCTGCGAAAGCCTCTGTAGAGTTTATTTGGGATGGAATTTTATCTGTAGTGATTGCGGAAGTAAATTTCTCGCGCAGCTGAAATTTAAGCAGTTGGAATTTTATTCGTATAAGCTGTGGAGTCAAGGCGGCAAAATCCCTAAGCCTAGGGCTTTTAGGTTTAGGGATTTTACTTTTATACGAAATAAGAAAGGTCGGTAATGAGGTTTTTGATTATTTTGGTGCTTGCATTTGCGGCGTTCGCGCAAGAGAGCAATATGCAAAAATGGGCGAAAGAGATTACCGCGGACGCGCAGATCCCGCAGGATAAGTTTTTGGCGTTTTATCTGAATAAAGATGAGCCCAAGAAGGTGATTTTCTCTGAAAATGTCGATCGCATCAGCGTCAATTATGAAGGAAATTCCTTCCATGAAATTCCATCTCCAAATCTTATGGCGTATTGGGTTGGCGAGTTTAATTTCGACGTAGATGTCGAAAAAATGGTGCTAGGAGATTACGGCTGGTCCACGCTGGTAATCGCCGTGGACGGCACGGATGTGCTAGGTGGGACATCTAGCAATCAAAAGCGCCCGCTTACGTATAAATTTAGCAAGGGCAAGCATAAGATCGAAGCGTGGTTTTTAAATGACGCGCATTCCAGCGAGCTTTTCGTGGATTTTAAAGACGTAGAGCCCTTTTATCGTCAAAAAGACGCCGTAGCCAAGATCCCTGCGGATAAGGACTACGACCTGTGGCTGGGCGCGATCTACGAAAGCGCGCAGATGAATAATCGCGTCAAGCTAAATTTAGCCAAATCCGCTAAGCCCATAGTGCTGCTGCTTAGCTCATATCGCGCCGTGGAGTGGGAGATCTCAAATCCGCAAAAGAATGAAATTCTAGCCGTGTTAATTTACAACCCCATTAGTAGCGTCCGTGGCGTAAGCGGTGCGCTTTACGTCGAGGACTACAGATACACAGAGGCTGCGGATGGACTTAAATGCGAGTGCATATCGGGCAATGTCTTTCACTGCGACGGCAGCGAGATTTATGATATGAACGGGCGCGTAAACGGGATATTTGGCAGAGGCCTGGGGGCATTTGCCGGCAAGCACGCCGTAAATTCCTTAGATCTGCCGGGGCTTGTTATTACACCAAAAATTTTAGACGACAGTAAAGCTCGCCTACTCTCGGTAGAAGCGGACCGCAAGAAATGCGAAAGCACGCCGATGGATGATGTGTTTAGGTAGGATGAAATTTACTTTCAGAATTGCATATATTTTACAGTTAGTCAATGTTTTGCCTCTAAAACCTAGCCGATATGATAGTTAGTTTCTATTGGCAACCATTCTAATTATTTCCCTGTCCTGTTTTTCATCTTCAATATTGTCTGAAAAAAAGAAACTTAAATTTGTATCATCTTTATATAGGACATATAAATTTGGTCTTAAAATGTAAGCTTTATTGCTATTTTCAATACTTCTTGTGTTAGGGTTCCCATTCCTATCAATGCCATTTCTTCTTACATCAAAACAATAAATGGCGTTTGGATTATTTCCCTCTGCGTATCCGCCCAATAAATGCCTTTCGATATCATTATTTGGTCGACTCCATTTTGTTGGAATAAATTTGGCAAAATGATTGGAAAAATCTAAGAATATATTTCTCATAGCACCTCTATTTTGTATATTAAAAAATTCTATAAATTCTTCAGTAGTTCTAAAATAAACTTCAAAAAAATCAGCGTATGCTTCTATAGTATTATTTGTGTCTTCCCAATCTATAAATTTCAACCACACCTTAGCATATTCATTAGGTTTTGTTTGTCCGTCTCGGTATCGTTTAAGTATTACTGCTGTATTTATATTGTATTGGAATCGAAAAGAAGCTATTACTAAATTCCTATTTTCCATATCTCTGAGTAACGATTTTAAATTTTCAAATCTTATAGGCATCGTAATCTCCAAAATCAAAATATTTTTTTATCCTAATATCATTAAATATCATTAAAGTATAGTAAATAATTTGCATAATTAAGCTTAAAAATATAAATCAACTAGAAAATATATGCAACTTTCAAATCCCCTTTTAAATTAAATTTAGCTATACTCCCGCGCAATTTTGCGATTAAGGATTAAATATGAAAGAGATTAAAAGCCTAAGCGAGCTTCAGGCTTTTGCAGATAAAGTTCGCGCCAAAAAGGGTTATCGCGATCCGATCATGTGGGCGGTCGGGCGCATATTTAAGGGGCGTGCGGAGGAGCATAAAAGTCTAAGCGTAAATTACGCACACGTAAATTTTAAAGACGGGCTAGTAAGCGCAGCAGTGCTAATCCATGCTCTAGCCGAATGCGGCGAGGTCGTGGATTTTAGCGGTAGCGAGTGTATTTTTACGCTAACGCATAAAGCCCTAAAAAAGGCGATCGAGGTTTTAAAATTTCTACAGCCAGACGCCAAAGAGGGCGCACACAAAAATCTACAGGTGCTGCTTGCGGTTAAAGAGGCGATGAAATCGGACGAGCACGCAAGCTTTTGCGCTAGCTTCATCTTCGAGGATGCCGCGCCAAAAAGCGTCGAGAGCATCTATCTCAAGCTTTACGCACTTTCGCTAAATCTCTGCGAGCCGCGCACGCTCAATCTAGATGGCGCATTTAGCGTGCTTCCGAATGTCGCGTGGGACGAAAACGCCCGTCCGATCGAGCTTTGGTGGCTGCGAGAAAACGAAATCTCTTTAAAAATGCAGGGCCGCTATCCGCGCATCATCAGCGTCGATAAATTTCCGCGCTACCTAAGCCACGTCGTACCGCCGCAAAACGTTCGGATTTTAGATGACGCAAAGGTGCGTTTGGGTGCGCATATCGCTGCGGGTACGACCGTGATGCCGGGCGCTGCGTATGTAAATTTCAACGCAGGTACGACCGGTAGCGTTATGATCGAGGGGCGCGTCAGCAGCTCGGTCGTCGTGGGCGAGGGCAGCGACATAGGCGGTGGCGCATCGATTTTGGGCGTGCTAAGCGGCACCAACGGCAATGCCGTGAGCATCGGCAAGCACTGCTTGCTGGGCGCAAACTCCGTAACGGGCATTCCGCTAGGCGACCGCTGCATCGTGGATGCCGGTATTGCGGTACTTGAGGGCACGAAGGTTTTCATCGCGCAAAAGGATCGCGAAGCGCTAGCAGCGCTAAATGCGGGCTTTGCGTTCGATCGTGAAATTTATAAAGGGCTTGAGCTTGCCGGGCTTAGCGGTCTGCACTTCCGACAAAATAGCCAAAGCGGGCAGATTACGGCAAGCATTAGCAAGCGTGCGATCAAACTCAACGCGGAACTGCATTAAATTTATAAATTTAAACGGCGGGCGCGGATTGGCTGGAGCTTTTCAAAGCTGCGTTAAATCTATAACTTAAAGGCGAGTTAAAAAAGATACGGACGATCTCGCCGCACGCCGCTTTGAGCGAGCGCATATGATCCGTCGCAAAAATTTCCGCTCATAGAATTTCACGCGGAATTTAAAGAATTTTTGTCGCGATTTAGAAATTTCTAGCGGTGATTTGCTGAATTTATGCCACTAATTTAACGCAAGGAATTTTGGCGGCTCGCGGATTTGCGCCGCGCAAATAGGTCTTTGAATTTCAAAAATAGATTGAATTTAAAATTTTAATATGATAGATTTCAAATAAAAATAAGGAGATAAAAATGAAAAAATTTATACCCGCCGTATTTGGCGTATTTATCTGCAGCGCAGCGCTTGCGGGAGATGCCGATGTCGAGCGCTGCAAAGCTTTGGCGGATGCCGTAAATGGGCACAGTCACCCCGCGACTAAAAATATAGAGTTGAGCGCGGCTACATGCGAGGGCGATAAATTTGTAATTCCCACGATTCTAAAAAATGAAATTTGGGACAAAGTAGATCCCAAGATCAAGCAAAATTTTGAAAGCATTTTGCGCGCCAACAGGCAAAAGGACGTCTGCGCGATGATGAAAGCGGGCGGTCTAAATCGCATAGGCGTACGAGAATTTCTGCAAAGCGGCGAAAAAATCGCCGATCTGACCTACACGCGCAGCGATTGCGGCTTAGAGTAAAATTTCAAAGGAGAGATAATGGAAGTGCCTCAAGCGGCGTATAGCAGAGATAAAATCATCATTCGCACCGGTGCGATCGGTATCGTTTCAAATGTAATTTTAGCAGCATTTAAGGGCGTCGTGGGGCTGATCTCTGGCTCTATCGCGATCGTGCTTGATGCCGTAAATAACCTAAGCGACGCACTTTCGTCCGTAATTACGATCGTGGGCGTACATCTTGCTAGCAAGCAGCCCGATCGCGCGCACCCCTTCGGGCACGGCAGGATCGAGTATCTAAGCGCGATCGTAATCGCCGTCATCATCCTCTACACCGGCGGCGTCTCGCTCGTTGAATCGATAAAAAAGATCATTCATCCGCAAGCGGCGAATTATAATGCGGTTTCGCTCGCCATCATCGCCGTGGCGGTCGCGGCGAAATTTAGCCTGGGGCTCTACACGCAAAAGACGGGCGAGCGCGTGAACTCGGACTCGCTCATCGCAAGCGGCGTGGACGCCAAATACGATGCGCTCGTATCGCTAGCCACTCTCGTAGCGGCTTTGATTTCGCTTATTTTCAGGCTGAGCTTGGAGGCGTATCTGGGCGCGATAATTTCGGCTCTTCTGATCAAAACGGCGTATGAAATTCTACGCGATACGATCAGCAAGCTTTTGGGCTCGCGTCCGAGCCTGGAGCTGACGAATGAAATTTACGACGTCGTGCGCGGCTTTGAGGGCGTCATCGGCGCATACGATCTGATGTTTCATGACTACGGGCCCGATAAAATGGTAGGTTCGGTGCATATCGAGGTCGCGAGTGACACGACCGCGGCGCAGATCGACGCTCTTACGCGCCGCATCCAAAACGCCGTTTTTGCGAAATTTAATATCATCCTAGATACCGTAGGAATTTACGCGTTTAATAAAAACGATCCGCGCGCCGCCGAGATCTACGAGCATATCAAGCAGATGGCGTTTTCGCATGAGTTCGTCTCGCAGATACACGGATTTTATCTCGACGAGGAAAAGCGCTCGATCAGCTTCGACGTTATCGTCGATTTCGCAGCGCCCGATATGGAGGCGACGTTTCGCGCGGTCTGCAAACAGGTGCGCGCGGCGTATCCGAACTATACGCTCATCATCACTCGCGATAGCGATTACAGCGGTTAAAATTTAAATTGCTCTAGCGATTTAAATTTAATCGCGCCGGCTCGCACCTCTTCGGCGAAATTTCAGAATTTTAAGCTACAATAGGAGAAATTTATCGCAGCTCCGCGCGGCGCAAAAGCCGCAATAAACCGCGAGATGAAATTTGCACGCAAAACCTGGCAGAAGCCCGCGCGCAAGGCAATGCAAATAGAAATTTAAAAGGAAAAATATGGTTGAAATCAAAGATCTTACGATGCGCTTCGGCAAACAGCTACTTTTTGAAAACGTAAATTTAAGCCTCGATAAGGGCAGGCGCTACGGCCTCATCGGCGCAAACGGCGCGGGTAAATCGACGCTGCTTAAAATTTTAAGCGGGCAGATCGAAGCAAGCAGCGGCGAAATTTTGATCGAAAGCGGGCTTAAAATCGGCGTTTTGGGGCAGGATCAATTCGCTTTTGAAAGCTTCAGCGTCAAAGACGCCGTGCTCTACGGCAACAAGCGCCTTTATGACGCCGTGCGCGAAAAGACGCAGCTTTACGAAGCGGGCGAGTTTAACGACGAGATAAACGAGCGCCTCGGCGAGCTTGAGATGATCTGTGCGGAGGAGGATCCCGCCTACGAGTACGAAACGCGGATCGAGAAAATTTTAAGTTCGCTGGGGCTGAACGACTTCGATAAAAAGATGAGCGAGATCGAGACGAGCGATAAATTTAAGGTCCTTCTCGCGCAGGTGCTCTTCCCGCGCCCCGACGTGCTGTTTTTGGACGAGCCTACGAACAATCTCGATATCGACGCCATTTCGTGGCTCGAGTTTGAGCTAAATCGCCACACGGGCACGCTCGTAGTCATCAGCCACGACCGCCACTTTTTAAACCGCGTCTGCACGGACATCCTCGACGTCGATTTTAGACGAGTGCGCGAATTTAGCGGCAATTACGACGACTGGTTCATCGCGTCCAATCTCATCGCCAAGCAGGCGCAGTTCGAGCGCGAGAAAAAGCTCAAAGAAAAGGCTGAGCTTGAAAAATTTATCGCTCGTTTCAGCGCCAACGCAAGCAAGGCAAAGCAGGCCACGAGCCGTCAAAAACAGCTCGACAAGCTCGATCTTAGCGAGCTTGCGACCTCTTCGCGCAGGGAGCCTAGCATTTTATTTAAGCCTGCCCGCGAGATCGGTAATGAAATTTTGGAGCTAAGCGGCGTGGATATGAGTTTCGGCGAGATTAAAATTTTAAAAAATTTCAATCTCAAGCTCGCTCACGGCGATAAGATCGCGATCATCGGTCGAAACGGCGTAGGCAAAAGCACGCTTTGCAAGATCATCATGGGCGAGCTAGCGCCGCAGCGCGGCAAGGTGCATATGGGCGCCACGATCGAGCCTGGGTACTTCGCGCAGGATACGAATAATAAAATTTCAGGCGAGCTCAAGCTCTACGAATATCTACAAAGCCCCCAGAATAGGGATCTGGATGAAATTCGCAAATGCCTTGGACGTATGCTTTTTAGCGGCGCGGAGCAGGAGAAAAGCGTGGGCAGCCTAAGCGGCGGCGAGAAACACCGCGTGATGCTAAGCAAGCTAATGCTGCAACGCCCGAACCTGCTGGTGCTAGATGAGCCTAACAACCACCTTGATCTTGAGGCGATCATCGCTCTGGGAGAGGCGCTGTATAACTTCACGGGCTGCGCGATCTGCGTGAGTCACGACCGCGAGCTTATCGACGCGTTTGCAAATAGAATTTTACACCTCAAAGGAGACGCCGAAATCATCGATTTTAGGGGTACTTACGAGGAGTATCGCGAGAGCTTGGGAGCGAGCGATGATTGAGATCTGCGTAAACGGCGAGCCGCTGCAACTGGTGCAGGATATGAGCGTGAGCGAGTTTTTGCGCCTGCGCGGACACGATCTGCGCCTGGTAGCGCTTGAGCGCGACGGCGAAATTTTAAAAAAGCAGGAGTGGGAGCGCACGCAGATCTCAAGCGGCAAAAAATATGAGATCGTCGAGTTCGTAGGCGGCGGCTGAGGTCGGAGCTTTGGGTTATGTTAAAATTGCGGCGACCGAGGTTTAAATCCGCGCGGAGGCCGCTAAATTTTAATCGGCTTAGCGACACAGCGGCTTGGGCTTAAATTTGCATGCGTGTCGTTAAAATTTTAAGCGATACGGCGACATGGCGTAGCGACAGGGCAGCGTTTGGGTTTTTAAATTTATTAGAAGGACAGGGCGGTTTGGCGCTTGCGGCGAGCTTTTAAATTTTGAATGCGAGCTAGGCCGCGGCGGCAGGACGTAGGAGTTTTAAAATTCGCTCCGCGGCGATAGAGTTTAAATTTTATTGCAGCAGCGGAACGTTAATTTTTGTCGCCAGTCGTGGTGGTAGACCGTAAGCTTTAAAACTGCGCCGCCGCCGCAAGCTTGAGCGCATGGCTTTAAAATTTATGCCGAAGTTACGGGCTTTGAGCGCGGGGTTTTAAAATTTATTCCGAGATCTCTGCCATATCGTGCACGCTAAGACGCATGCTACGACGTACCGCTTTTTCGTCGGTTCGGCTTGAAATTTTAAATTTGTCCGCAGCGCGGATTTGTTTGGGCGTTTAGTAGCTTTTAAATTCGGCGGATCGCTCTAGCGCTTCTCGACTTTAAATTTAACCGACAAGTGTAGGATTAGCGCGCTAAATTTAGCGGATTTGGCTTGTTCTGTGTGCGCCGTATTAGCTGAACGCAATGCGCGCAGTAGGCTTGAAACATTACGCGTAAAAGCAGGATGAAATTTTTAGATCAAAATCGCGTGCGATGCGCTCGGTGCGCCCCGCGTGCATCGCAGCTCGTGCCAAACGTTTGCGCGGTGCGCCGCAGCTGCGTAGATATCTGTCGCAACCGCGCCGCAATACCGCATCAATGCGCGCTATGTTCGCGCAGATGCAAGGCGCCGCGCGCAAATCCGAATTTGCGCGATAAATTTAAACGGCAAAAAGATAAAATTTAGGATCAAAATGCAGATAAAATTAAACGGCAAAGCTTACGAAACGGACGCGAGCGATCTTGAGGGGCTGAAGCGCGAGGTTAAATTTAGCGGCGAGATCGCCGTGATAAACGGCTATGCGAGCACGCAAAATTGCGAGCTGAAGGCGGGCGATGAGCTCTTTTTGCTCGCGCGCGGTGCAGAGCTGGCGCCGCAGGAGCTTCGCGTGCTGATGCTTGCTCGCAACGCCCCCGCCGTAAACGAGGCGCTGCAAGGCTCGCGCGTGGCGATCTGCGGGCTCGGAGGGCTCGGTTCCAACGTCGCGATCCTGCTTGCGCGCGCGGGCGTGGGCGAGCTCTTTTTGATCGACTTCGACGTCGTCGAGCCGACCAACCTAAACCGCCAACAGTACGAGATCGGCGATCTTTACAAGCCCAAAACGGCCGCTCTGCGCGAAAAAATCGCGCGCATAAACCCGTTCGTGCGCGTGCGAACCTTAAACGAGCGACTTACCGCGCAAAACGTAGCCGAAATTTTAAAAAACGAGCGTATAATTTGCGAGTGCTTCGACGACGCGGCGGCAAAAGCGATGCTTTTCGACGCGCTCGGCGGCACGGATCGCTTTTTGATCTGTGCTAGCGGCATGGCGGGCAGCGGCGGCGCCAACGAGATCCGCACGACGCGGCTCGGCAAAAACGTTTTCGTCTGCGGCGACCGTAAAAGCGCCGCGGCTCAAGGCGTGGGGTTGCTTGCGCCGCGCGTGGCGATCTGCGCCGCACATCAGGCAAACGTCGCACTTAGACTGATTTTGGGCGAGGAGAGCTAGCTTGGCGCTAATCGTGCGCTTCGGCGTTTTTAATTTACGCGCCTTGTGTATTGCCGCTAAATTTAAGCCTCGCGCGATTGTTTTGAGAAGCAGGCGAGCGTTTCGGCGGCATACAGCGCGTTTAAAAGTAGTGTGAAATTTACCGCGCCGCGTAAATTTTAACCACGAGATCTAAATTTAAACGACGAAATTTAAACTATTTGCCGTGCGGAGCTTGTGGGCAGGTAGAATTTTAAAATTTATTCGGCGCGAGCGAGCTGCTTTTGAACGTAGGATTTAAAATTCCGCGCAGCAAAGCGGGCCGCAGTCTGCACGTGAAATTTTAAAATTTTGTGTCATGGCATAAAATTTTGACGAGAAATTTTAAAGTTCGGGTGCGGCGTCGTGCCGCACGTAAAATAACGATAGAAGCAAGGCGCATAATCTGTGCCGCAATCTCGCGCTGTGTATAATACGCCGTGCGCTGATATGCGCCATTTAGCGCCGCGCATAAAAACGAAAATTTAAACTAAAGAGGATAGAATGGACGATAAACTGATCTTAGGCGGCAGGGAGTTTAGTTCGCGCCTGATAATGGGCTCGGGCAAGTTTGATCACGCGATGATCGACGCCTGCGTGCGGCATGCGGGCTGCGAGATCGTCACGCTTGCGCTGCGCCGCGTGAACGAAAGCAAGAGCCGCAATATCTTGGATTTCATCCCTCGCGGCGTCACGCTGCTGCCAAACACCAGCGGCGCACGAAATGCCGCCGAGGCGCTGCGGATCGCACGGCTCGCGCGCGAGCTGGGCTGCGGCGACTTCGTAAAGATCGAGATCATAGGCGACAGTAAATACCTTCTGCCCGACAACGCCGAGACGATCAAAGCCTGCGAGGCCCTGGCGCGCGAGGATTTCGTGCCGCTTGCCTACATGCACGCCGATCTGAGCGTTGCGCGCGATCTGGTAAGCGCGGGGGCCGCCGCCGTGATGCCGCTTGCAGCGCCGATCGGCTCCAACCGCGGGCTGATGATGCGCGGGATGATCGAAATTTTGCTAGACGAAATCGATGTGCCGATCATCGTAGATGCGGGGCTCGGCGCGCCTAGCGAGGCCTGCGAGGCGATGCAGATGGGCTGCGCTGCGGTGATGGTAAATACGGCGATCGCCACGAGCGGGGATCTGGCGCTGATGGCGCGGGCGTTTGCGCTCGGCGTGCAGGCGGGGCGCGATGCCTATCTGGCGGGGCTCGGCGCCGTTTGTAAAACGGCCTGCGCAAGCTCGCCGCTAACGGGATTTTTGCGCTAGCGGTTAAAATTTTAAATGCGCTTGGTTGCGCGAGCCGTGTTTTTTTTGCGCCGAATTTGCCTTTCTCGGGTTTGTATAGATACAATCTCGCAAGGTTTTTGCGCCATGTGAGTTAAACGGCGCGTATTGTCAAGCCCTATGCCGAACGACGTAAATCCACACTTCGCTAGGCGTCTTAAAGTGCTGAGGCAAAAAGTAGTTTGACAGCAGTGCAACGCACGACAAGCTCGGCGATCAAATTTTAAAATTTAATCGGGCTGAAAGCAGCTCGATTAAGAGAAGCTGGATCGATCGGCGGGCTATTTTAGTATGTTGTATTTGTCGCAGTATTTTCGTAAATAGTCTTTTTCATAGTCTAATAGCACCGGGTCCTTTTTGCCCATTTCGCAGGCTTTTTGATAGTATTGCACCGCTCTTGCTTTGTCGCCATTGGCTTGAAGACCTGAAGCAAAATTCCCGCACGCTACCCAGCTCCCCGCATCGCAAGCTCTTCCGGTATATTCCATAGCCCGTGTCATATCTCTTTTTACCCCTTTGCCATGCGCATACATATGACCTAAATTGTTGCAGCCGTTCGCAAGTCCGCCATTGCAAGCTTTATCGAATAGCTCGACAGCCTTTTTATAATCTTTTTTTACTCCTTTGCCGCTAAAATACATTGCTCCCAAATCCGAGCAAGCAGCATAATCGTTTCCGTCGCAAGCTTTTTTGTAATAATAAAGCACTTTTTTATAGTCCCTATCGGATGCGTTTCTGCCAAATTCAGTCGGATCTTTATAAAGAGCACCGGCGTAACTGCAAGCCTCAAAATCACCCGCTTCGCAATTTTGCTCAAATTGTTTAACTTGCTCTTTGCTAAAAGTTATGCCAAAAGCCAAAGATCCCAACAGAGCTAAACCCAAGATGATTTTTTTCATTACTTCTCCTTAAAATTTTGCAAAAGTATATTCTTTCGTCTTTTAATAATCACTAAAATTTAAAATGCGAACGGGGCGCTCCGTTTTAAAATTTTTTACCGAAATCCTGCTAAAATGCACCTTTAGACCAAATGATGAGAAATTTGCGCGGCAAGAATTTACACGCAAAAGCGTGCCGCGTGGAATTTAAATGAAAATTTAAAAGGAAAATTTTAAAGATGATGGGAACCGGCTATCTAGCGGGCATGGAGGATATCGGAAGCGAGATGATGGAGCGTACGCTTGCTCTGCGCGAGGGCTTTTGCGAGGAGGCGAGCGAGGCGGACGTGCAAAGGGCGATCGGCGCGAAAAATAGAACTCTACGCGATTTTGCAGCGTTACTAAGCGTGCGCGCGGGCGAGTATCTGGAGCAGATCGCGCAAGCCGCAGCGCGCGAGAAGGCCGCGCATTTCGGCAGCAACATCGCCGTTTTTACACCGATTTACATCTCCAACTACTGCGACAATCTGTGCGTTTACTGCGGCTTTAACTGCAAAAACAAAATCGCGCGCGCAAGGCTTGATGAGGCGCAGCTAAAGGCGGAGTTTGAGGCGATAGCGGCGAGCGGGCTGGAGGAAATTTTGATCCTCACGGGCGAGAGCGAGAAAAATAGCCCCGTGCGCTACATCGGGCGCGCCTGCGAGCTCGCGCGGCAGTATTTTAAGGTAATCGGCGTTGAAATTTATCCGCTAAACTCCGCCGATTACGCCTATCTGCACGCTTGCGGCGTCGATTTCGTCACCGTTTTTCAAGAGACCTACGATCCCGCGCGCTACGCGCAGCTGCATCTTGCGGGCAACAAGCGCGTTTTTGCGTATCGCTTCGCAGCTCAAGAGCGCGCGATCAGAGGCGGTATGCGCGGCGTGGGCTTTGCGGCGCTTTTGGGCCTCGGAGACTTCCGCCGCGATGCCTTTGCCACGGGCGTGCACGCGTGGCTGCTTCAGCGCAAGTACCCGCGCGCCGAGATCTCTTTCTCGGTGCCGCGCCTGCGCCCGATCATCAACAACGACAAAATAAATCCGAAGGACGTCGGCGAGCGCGAGCTGCTGCAGGTCATGTGCGCATATCGACTGCTGCTACCAAGTGCGCAGATCACGATATCCACACGCGAGAGGGCGGGCTTCCGCGATAACGCGATCAGGATCGCAGCGAGCAAAATTTCGGCTGGCGTAAGTGTGGGTATCGGCGGGCACAGCGAGCAGAGGGGCGACGAGCAGTTTGAGATCAGCGACGCGCGCAGCGTAAGCGAGGTCTGCGAGGCGATCCGCGCAGTCGGGCTGCAGCCGCTGATGAGCGAGTATATCTATGTGTGAGGCGCGAAATTTTACCGCGTGCGTAGATGAAATTTGCTGTGCCGGACGCGAGATTTATAGCGTCGGGCTCGAGGGCGGATTTCGCGCTACTCGGCAACGTAAAATTTGTAGCGTAAAATACGGCGCCGAATTTTGCGGCGCCGCACACGGCGATAAAATTTATGGTGCTATGGCGGATGATAAAATTTTCGACATCGTGTCATCAGCGGGCGCAGGAAATTTTGAGCTACAAAATGAGTGCCCAAATTTAAAACCTCTGAATACATATGTGGATTTAAAATTTAAAGGTGGCGCAAATTCCAAGCCCGCAGGCGGCATAAATTTTAAATTTAAAAACGGCGCGAGCTTCGGGTTCTTATGCGGCGGTAACGCAAAGTCGCTGAAATCGAGGACCTTGGCGAATGCTTTGAACTCTAGCGGCGCGAACAAAATTTTAGCCTCCATCTGGGCGGGCAGAATTTTAAGCTCTGGCATCTCTGCTATGGATTTAGTTTTCGATGCGGTGGCGAAGAATTTTATCTCTAGCAGCGCTGCGAGAATTTTAAGCTCTAGCGCGGAGGCGGGAATTTTGGCTTCAAGCCTGGCGAATAAAATTTTAAACCCTAGCGCTGCAGGTGAAATTTCAAAACCAAATGCTGCGGGTAAAATTTTAAGCCTCAGTGCTGTGCCGTCCACGGGCGCGGATTTTGGGCTTAAAGGAGCGGGCAGATGCGGGATTTAGGGCTTGCTTCGCGCATTACGATCATCACAAATCGCTCGCTCTGCGGCGGTGAGGCGGCGCTGCTCGCGCGTATAGCGGATTTTGCCGCGGCGGGCGTAGGCGAGATCATCGTGCGCGAGAAGGACTTAGACGAAGCGGCATATGCGGCGCTGTTTGGTAAAATTTTACGCGCCTGCAAGAGCGGGCTCTGTGCGGATACAGCCTGTGCCGCTAAATTTAGCGAAACCCAGGCTTTCGCGGGCGGATTAGACGCGAGCGCGGCCTACGCGGATAAAATTTTGCTCTGCGAGCGCAACGCAGATGAAGTTTCTCGAAAAAAGCTCCATTCAGGCGGCGGTAGGAGCGAGCTTTGCGCGGATGCGGCCCGCAAGCACGGTGTCGCTACAGATGAGATACGGTCTAAAAATTCCACTCGTGTTTTAGATGAAATTTTGTCTGAAAATTTTACAGGCACTGCAAATTGCGCGAATGATAGCGCGCCGGGCGAGATTTCGCTTCGCGGCGCTGCAAGCGAAACAAAACTCGCGACAGAAGGCGTACGGGGCGCAGAAAATGTGGAAAGTATGCAGGGTGCGCAAAGTACAGAAAATGCGAATGATGTGCATAGTGCAAAAAATGCGTGGAACTCGCAGAGCGCGCAGTACACGGAAAGCTCGGAAAGTATAGAGGGCGTAGAAAATTCACAGAGCGTGAAAGGGGCGGAAAACTCGGAGAATGCGAAGGGCGCGCAGAGCGCAGAGAGGGCAAGGCGCCCGCCCGCGATCTTTGTGCATAATTTTGCAGATTTTGCGCTGCGGGCAGGCGAGAGAAATTTATGGCTGCCGCTCGGGGTTTTGCGGAACTTTAGCGCGGCGCACGGCGCAGAGTTCTTGCGTGCAAATTTCAAAAAACTGGTCGCTTCCTGCCACAGCGAGGCGGAAGCGCGCGAGGCGCTGGAGCTGGGCGCCGGCGCGATCTGCCTAAGCCACATCTTCACGACCGATTGCAAGGCAGGGCTCGCGCCGAGGGGGCTAAATTTGATCCGCGCCGTGCGGGAGTTTTTCGCGGGCGAAATCTATGCGCTGGGCGGCATAACGCCGCGCAATTTCGCCTCCGTCCTACGCGCGGGAGCCGACAGGATCGCCGTTATGAGCTCGGCGATGACGGCGCGGGACGCGAGCGATTTCATAAGAAAATTTAAGAAATGAATCGATCCGAAAATGCGGTCCGTTTCTTTTGTCGCGCGCCTTGCTGTCGTAATTGCGCTGCATGCGGCGCGATGCAAAACACATTTTAAATAAAATCAAAAACGCGCGAAATGGGCGCGATTTATTGCGATTTAAGCCTGAAGTTATAAAATACGAGCGATTTAAGCTTAAGGATATTTTTTGAATAAAGTGCGGTTTGAGGAACCTAAAAAGCCTCTAAACGAAGGGCGCCGGAACTTAAAGCAAAAGCTGCGAAAAGGCGCTAGCGCCGAAATTTTTGACGATGCGGATTTAAGCGATGCAACGGATCTCAGCTCATTAAATTTAAACGATACAAATTTGATTAGCAAAAGCTTTAAAAATGCGAATTTTAATCAAACAGACCCCGAATCGCAACCCGATCATCTTTGCGGCGCAAATTTCCGAGATAGAAATTTAAACGGCGCGAATTTAAACTCAAAAGACGAGGTAAAATTTCAAAATTTAAACTCAGGCGGTGTTTCATCGCGAGGTGTTAAAACTCGTGATTACGACAAAGAGCCGCTAGTCATCAAAGACTATATGCCGATCGTAAATATTATAGCTATAATAGCGTTGCTTTGTTTTGCTATGTTTATAAATTTAGTATCCAACATCCCCTATGATAGAAAAGTTGCGAATATTCTGCTCACTGTACCTTTAGTTGCTAGGGCTCTTAAGGGCTTTTCGCAGCATTACGGAAGAAAATTTATATTTTTAAACTCAAGCATAAAATGTATAAAATTGGGCGAGCAGCTCGTAATGAAATTTGATGATATTTTATATTTTAAAAAGACTTTCGCGCTTGTTTATGAAAGCGAAACACGAAAATACACGGAAACGGAAAGAATTATAGGAAAAACCTGCCTCGCCATATACGTAATCGCTTATATTTATGGTGCGATATTTGATGACTCTATGATAGTCTTTATAATGTTATTTTGCTGCATGGGAGCGATTATCTTTCTTTTTATACCGCAAATGATTTTTCATCTGTTTAAGGGCGGATTATTTTCATGTAGGTTTGTCGATGCTTTAATTATAGACGCGCTTTACAATAAATTTTTTATATTTATACCCACTAATAAAGAATATAACGAGCTTAAAAAATATATGAAATTAAAATTTAATAAAGACCTAGACGCGCCAAATTATCTTTTAAGAGTTAAAAATTTTTAACTCAGGCATTTTTCGAATTTACGAAGTCTCATTCCACAAGCCGCGCGCGGATGTCGCCGAAGAGCAGCACGTCCTTCAAAATGGCGCGATCGGCGTAACCGCGCTCGTTTAGGCTTAGGTGCAGCTCGCCTCGGCTGCTCGAAAATATCGGCTGGTTGATGAAAACTACGTAGATCGCCGCAGCCTGCTTATCCGCGCCCGCGCCGCGCCCTTTAAAATTTGCGTCCGTTGCGCCGGTTTTCGTATCTGCTCCGCTAGAGCTTGCGCTTGCCGTTGCGCTGGAGTCGGTATCCGCATCGCTAGGTGGCGCGACGCCAAGCTCGCTCGCGATATCTGCGGCGGCGCTTCCGCGCGGCCTTTCGATGTCGATCCTTCCGTCGGCGCCTTTTGCGCCCGCGGCTCGGACGAAAAATTTATCGCCCGAGTGCGGGATTTTAGAGAAATTGAAAAACAAACTCAGCAGGTCGTTCGTCGCGAAGTAGGGCAAAATTTCGTCGCTTACGAGCTGTAGCTCGCCGCCCGTGCCCTTGAACTTTTGAAATTTTATCGTTTTGCGCGCGTAGTCGAAAGCGTAGGTTTTGCGCTCATTTTTCGTCGTTTTGCCCTTTTTGCGCGAGACCTCGTGGACGTAGAGATCGGGCATCAAAAGCCCCGCCACGACGCGCCCCTTTGAGCGGAAGCTCTCGCGCCTTTGCCCGCTTAGGCTGCCCGCGACGCCCTGCGCGACGGCATCCATGACGATCTCGTAGCGATCGCCCTGCCGCACGAGCCGCGTATTTGCGCTGCCGACCGCGCCGAAAACGCCGAACGAAATCTCATATTTCGCGCTGATCGTCTCGCCCAAAAGCGTGCTCGCGCACAAAATCAAAGTAGCAAAAAATTTCATCCCTACCGTCCTTCCGCTTCACAGCACCCCATTATACGGCGCCCGTTAAATTTATGCTCTTTGCGTCGCTTTATCGCATTGTGCTCGTAAAACTCGCGCCGCCTATTTCATTTTCTCCATAGCGTGATTATTAAATATCAGCCGCCGCTCCTTGCCGTCGTGAAAGGCCGCGCCGTGTGCGCCTAAAGACGCCGACTGTCGCCGCTTTTATATTTACGACGCATATACGGCTCGGCGCGTGCTTGCCAGAAATCGGAGCGATTTTATATTTCGTGCAGGCTGCTTCATCGTAAAGCGCGCCTGTGAATAAAATCAAAATTTCATATTGCGGCTATGTTTGTACTTTGCGCCATCCGCTACGCCGCGCCTATAAAATTTACGCTCTTCGCGTCGCTTTATCGCATTGTGTTCGCAAAGCTCGCGCATAAAATTTGCGCCATTCGTTGCGTTTGCTAGCTTGCACTTCCGTGAGGCACCGTTTCGTGCTGCAGATACAGCCGCGCCGGTCGCTAGCAAATCCGCTCAAATTTAAACGGCTCGTGCGGGTCAAATTCGTAAATTTAATCCTTCCAAAGCCACCATTTCAGCTTGGCTTTGTCAAGACGGGACGTGCTGGCGTAGTAGCTGGCCTCGGTAAACGTAGAGGATGCACCTGTCGCTGCCGCGTCCGAGCGCCAGCAGACAATGCCGCCAACCCCTCTCTAAACTTGATGTTATTATTCGATTCATGCCTGGACTTTTAACAGTTTGTCAAATTATAAGGCTTTACCCAAAATATTTTTTAGAATGCCATTCTCTGTTCCAAAATTGCTAGTCTTCTGAGCTAGCATAGTCCAACGACGAGATCTATTGATCCAATAACATATATTGTTTCATATTAATTTCCTTTTGATTATTTTTATGATTATTCTTAAAATTTATTAAATGTTATTCTTTGTTTTTAAAATCCTAATATCATTTTTGTTATTTTTTATATTAAAATTTTTTATTATGTATTGTTGTGTCTCTGGTGACCAATAAATTTTAAGATATTTTTTTGCCCTAGTGATCGCTGTATAAAAAATATTGTGCGAGATATTTTCTTCAATCTCTCTTGTAATCACTATTTTTACGCTATCATACTCCAAGCCTTGTGATTTATGAATAGAAATAACATAGGCCAATACAAATGGAATTTTTTCAATATCACCATCATTGTCTGTATTTATATTTTTATCTATACCAAAACCAACAATAGATTTATTATCATTTTTAGAAATAAGTTCTAAGCCGGCAGTAAAAACATGACCGTCTTCAAAAATCTTATCGACCTCTACCTCAAAGTAGAGTTCATTTTCTTCTGTTTTGTCTATAATTTTTGTTATTTTTCCCTTTAAATTATTGTGTAAATCGCTTATAAAAAAATTATTATCCACAAATAAAATAGGATCTTCTACTTTAAATTCAAAATTTCTAATTTCAAAAGATTGATTTTTATTTACTATTTGCAAAAATTTATTAATATTATTTACCCCATAAAGACCATCGTAATTCAAACAAAGCACAATTTCATCATCATGTTCTTTCTTAAAAATTTCATCATTCTTTTCATCTAGGTTTAAAGAATATTCTCCCCATGTGCAAAATTCTGTTATTTCATTGTAGTCATCTTTAAAATTTCTAACACTCTCCCAAAATTTTAACAACTCATCAACATTGGTTCTGTACGGCTTTTTAAGCTCAAACAGACAATATTTTGGTAAAAAATCTCTTGCTATATTAAACCAGGTACCATACTGTATAGCCTCTATTTGATACGTATCTCCGACTAAAATTAGTTGTTTAAATTTGGCTTTTTCTAATATCTTTACCATATCAGCATTACTAACGGTGCTGCACTCATCAATAAAAAGTAACTCGCATTCAATATCTTGACTTTTATCGCCTAAAAATTTTGTAATCGTCCTCGTATTAGCATTATCGGCATTATCGACTTTCGTTTTTAGATTTTCTATAGCTGGATTTGTTTGAGCTAGAAAAATTTGCTTTTGAGACTTATATAAATTTGAAATATAGTTTATTAAAGTCGATTTTCCAGTTCCAGCGGCTCCATAGATAAAAGCAACTTTTGATTTTAAAAAAATCTTATTCATGACATCTATTTTTACTTCGTCATCTATAAATTTTTTGCAGTCCTCTATCTTGGACGCAATAAATTTATCGTAGCCAATTATGCCATTTTGAGTCAACTGTTTTAATTGTGTAAGAATTTTTATTACATTTTCTTCGTATTCTTTAATGTAATAATTTCCATTCCAACTACAAATCTCCCGATCTTTATGTTTTTCATAAAGTAAGTTGTTAAAATTCTGAATCAAATCATCCAAATCATTAAAATGAGCTAACTCCTCTTTTTTTGTATATAAAACTCCATTGTCTTGGGTATTTTGAATTATAAACCTAGCCAGAAACTCGTGCTCTCTATTTTTATACTCAATGCATTCAAGCAAGTCCGATATTTTTAGATTGTGTCCGCACAGACTTGAAACAAACGGCATATCGTCAAAAGGAATGCTTTCATACTTTAAATATAAATTAGATAATATATAATTTGGCTTATCATTTATTAAGCCTGTCGAGTAATTATATTTTGGTTTTAAAATTTGTTCTTTTATAATTTTGTTATTCATTTTATAGAGCAAATATCTTAAAACATTGGAACCTCTGAAATTGTTTAAACAAGTCTCTCTACATTTATTTAAGATATTTAGAAAAAATGTCTGTATACGTCCACTAATAATTTCTTGTTCAAATTTATCATATTCGCTGTCTTCAAAATAAATGATATCAAGTAAATTGCAGCCATTTCTTGTAATATAGTCATTAATCCTCTGTATTTCAGTGCTTGAACCAAAATTGCTAACCGTTTTTGTAAAAATCTTAGCAAAATTTTCAAATTCGCATGGTCTTATCGATACTATAATATCCGATATAAGTAGAATAGGCATACTCTTATTTTGAATAAATATATTGGTTTTATCAAGTACTGCTTTTATTGCATAATTGCTATTTATGCTTGTTTTACTAAAAGCCACTATGCGACTAAATTTACTAACATTATCCGTAGCGTTGGTCAAAGTGATCTCGTAAAACATCTCTTCTTTTATAAAAATCGGTTTAACCTTCCATACATAATATCTATTTTTTATAACTTCTTGATTTTTTAATCTAAAATCTCCTATTTGATTTAACTTTGATAATATTTTTTCATAATATTCATCTAAGTTTTTATCCAACTCCAAAGGAATTTTATGTAAATTACTAAGAATTTTCAAATTAAATTTTTTTATACAAAGTTTTTTTAAACGTAACATGTATTCATAATATTTTAACATCAATCGTTCTGAATTATTTTTATCATGTGTATAGTGAGATTCTGATATCTGAAGTAAATTATGAAATTTTATTATAAATCTAAAATCGTTATTTATACCTCCTACCCTGTTTGGTATTGACGGTATTTTTTTCTTTGCTTCTTCTAGGATTATGTTGTCATCTAATCCGTTAAGACATAGATTTATATACATTGAACAATGCTCTACTAAATTTCTAAGTTGAGAAAGAATATTTTGCGACAGAAAACCACGATCGTTTAATATCGAATTTTTATCTATATTTTCACAAATATTTTCGTCAATAGATTTTATTTGATCTAAAATTTTCATAATTCCTCCTTATAACTTAGAAATATTATTAAAAATATGTCGGAAAGTTTTTCGCGCTTATTTTTCTTTATTAAAGCACTGCTTTTATAACTCATAAATTTGCCTTAAAATTCGTTCGCAAATTTCGCGCGGATCGGCACTTTGATAGATCGGGCGACCGACCACGATAAAATCCACCCCCGCCTCGCGCGCAACGCCCAGATCCGCCACTCGCTTTTGATCCTCTGCACTCTCTCCAAACGGCCGCACGCCAGGGCAGAGCGTGATAAAATTTGCGCTCGTAGCGTCCTTTATCAGGCGGCTCTCGAACGCCGAGCAGACCATGCCGTCAAGCCCTGCTTCATAGCTCATCACGCTAAATTTTCGCACGGCGTCATCCAAATTTTGCTCGTAAACCGCGTTAAATTCCGCCTGATCGAAGCTCGTTAGCGCCGAAACTGCAAGCACTAGCGGACGCGAACCGAGTTTGTCCAGCCGCTCCATTACGGTAGCCATCGCGCGCTTGCCGCTGCTTGCGTGCACGTTTATCATATCTACGCCGATTTTAGCGATCTCCTCGGCGGCGTCAGCCATCGTGTTTGGGATATCATAAAGCTTTAAATCGAGGAAAATTTTAAAATTTCCAAGCTTTTTTAGCTCCTCCACAAAGCCCGCTCCGTCGCGCAAATAGGCTCGCAAGCCCACTTTTAGCCAAATTTTATCGGCTAAACCCGCAAGCTCGCTCGCCAGCTGTAAGCACTGCTGCTTCGAGCCCAGATCAAGCGCAACGCAGAGCTTCACCGCTTATCCTTGCCGCGCACTGCGCCTTTGCTGCCTGCGGGTCTTTTCGAGAGAGCGCCTCTGCCGTCCGCAGATTTTTTCGGCGCGATAGAGCTTTTGCGCCCAGCCCTACTTTTCGGCGCAGTATTTTTACCCGCAGCGCCCTTTTTCGGTGCTGTGCTTTTGCCGACTCTGAAATTTCTATCCGCGCCCTCTTTTTTCGGCGCGGCGTCTTTGCCTCGTTCGCCTGCCTTAAAATTTTTACCTCGCTCGCCCGTTTTGAAATTTTTGCCCGTTTTCTCCGTCTTAAATTTATCCCCGGTCTTGAAATTTCTCTCCGTTTTAAATTTTTTGCTCGCGGTGGATTTTTTTGCAGACGCGCTGCGAGTTTTCAAATTAGCGGGCTTTTTAGACGGCCTGCTTCTGCTCGCCGTAGAATTTTTCGGCGCGCCGCTCCTCTTTGCTCTCGTAAAATTTTTCGTATCGCCGTCCGCGCCTGCGGGGATGAAATTTTTTGCCGTATCGTCGCTGTGCGAAACAGCGGAGTTTTTCGCCACAGCGGGCTCGGAATTTTCGCTTGTCGCTGTGGACAGCTCGGAATTTACGCTTGCCGTCGCAGTCGGCTCGGAAATTTTATTTGTCGCGATGTTTACGGGGCCATCTTTTAGCGCATCCAGCACGCCGTTAATAAATTTAGACGAGATGCCAAGCTCCTTGGCGGAGTTGATCGCTTCGTTGATGACGATGCCCGCGTCGGTGTCCGTAAAGCGCAGCTCATACGCTCCGAGCCGCAGTATCGCGCGCTCCAGAGCAGAAATTTCGGCGAGCTTGAATTCCTTTAAATTTTCATCTATCAGCGCATCGACCGCGGCGAGATTTTCGCTAGCGCCGCGCAGAAGCGCCAGCGTCCAGTTGCGCTGCTCGTTGCGAATGCGCTTTTCTTCCAGATATTCGTCCGCAAAGTCCTCGCCGCCGCCGTTCATATCCCGGGAGTAAAGCAGCGCGATCGCAGCGAGCCTGGCTTGGTGTCTGGTGGCCATTTTACGCCTTTATATTGCGAAATAGACTTAGAAGCTCGATCGCGCCGCTCATCGCCTCAAAGCCCTTGTTGCCGGCCTTTGAGCCTGCACGCTCGATCGCTTGCTCAATATTATCGGTAGTCAGTACGCCGAAAGTCACGGGCGCGCCGTATTTTAGCATGGTGTTTGCAATACCTTTGCTTACCTCGGCGCTTACGTAGTCAAAATGCGGAGTAGAGCCGCGGATCACCGCACCTAGGCAGACGACGGCGTCGTAGAGCTTGGAGCTTAACGCCTTTTCAAGCGCGAGCGGGATCTCAAAAGCGCCCGGCACCAGCATCAGGCTTAAATTTTCCTCCTTGCCGCCGTGGCGCAAAAACGCATCGTGTGCCCCCTCGACTAGGCGATCGGTGATGATGTGGTTGAAGCGGGCGTTGATGATTAGGATCTTTTCGCTGCCCTTAAGAGCAAGCAAGCCTTCGATGATTTTCATAGTTTTCCTTTGCGTTAAATTTAGCGCTAAGCTTAGCTAAATTCGCCAAAATTCTAAATTAATTTCAGCATCGCGGCGCTTGAAATTATGAGAAATAGTAGGCGCTTTGCGCGCCGAAATTTTCTCGCAGCGAACGAATATGCTTAAGATCACGGCACCGATCGTGCCGATCCCTGTCATAAGCTTAGCGTGAATATAAAAAATATGCGAAGTAGGCTAATCTCCGAGCCCTCTTTTAGTGCGACTATCGTTTAGAGTGAAGCGATAAAAGCGTGCCGAGGCCCGTGTATAGGACGTATGTGGGTGTCGCACTATGTATTTAAAAGCAGGCATAAATATAAAAAGCTCGCAATTACACAGATGACGGTGAGCAGCGATTCGTGCGTACTAGCAGCGTGCTTAAACCCGTGCGCCCGGTCGCACTCAAAAACGCTCAGATGAGGACAGAAGCAAAGCCTTTGGTGTTCATAAACCGCCTAAATTTTAAATTTGAAGCGCGATTATAACAGGAGCGAGCTTAGATTGAAATTCGTCTTAAAATTAATCCTAAATAATAAATTTTATTAATCATTTAGAAATTTTAGGATATAATCATTTCAAATCATTTCAAGGAGAGAAAGATGTTTAAACTTAGAGAGTTGCCGTTCGATGCGGCGTACAACGCGGTCGTAAGCAAGCAAACCTGTGATTATCACCACGGCAAGCACCACGCGACCTATGTGGCGAATTTAAATAAACTTACCGAATCGGGTGAGTTTGCGGGCAAGGGGCTTTACGAGATCGTAACGGCTGCTAGCGGCGGGCTTTTTAACAACGCAGCGCAGGTTTACAACCACGATTTTTACTGGGATTGCATCGCAAAACCTAGCGAGTCGTCTGCGGAGCTGAAATCGGCGCTAGCGGAAAATTTTGCGGATTTTAAAAGCGAGTTTTTGGCTGCTGCTATGGCGCATTTCGGCTCTGGCTGGGTGTGGCTCGCTTACAATCCGAAATCAGGCAAGCTTTGCATCAAAGCGACCCAAAATGCCGCCACACCGGTGAGCGAAGGGCTCGTGCCGCTTCTAGTCGTGGACGTTTGGGAGCACGCGTATTACATCGATGAGCACAATGCGCGCCCAAAATATCTGGAGAAATTCTACGCAGGCATCAACTGGGAGTTCGTCTCAAGCGCCTACGAATGGGCTAAAAAAGAGGGTCTCGGCTCGGTGAAATTTTACATCGACGAGCTTCACGGCAGAGATTAAATTTTAAAATTTAAGCGGACGCGCCGATACAAAAATCTGGGTCCGTCGCGCTTTGCTTGCGTAAATTTTAAATTTACGCGGGCACGTCACAAACGGAAGCGGTGCTACCCGCAGAGCTAAAATCCGTTTAAACGTATAATCCGAGTAGAGCGGATACGGCTCGCGCAGTACACAAAGCTGAAATCTCTTAAGCGCCCGTAGGTTCGCTGTGGATTGGCTGCATACACGGCGCGAATAGGACAGCACTCACTATTTGTAGCACCGAAATCGCTTAAACGTGCCGCATGTTCGCCATGGACGCAGATTTGCTGCAATGGACGTGAACGCCGCCCGCAAATCGCTTAGACGCACCGCAAGCTAACCCTGGACGATAATCGCCGCGGCGTTTAGCGCACGCGATTGATCGCTTAAAATTTTAATTCAAAGCTAGCGGCTAAATTTTTAAGGGCTTTTCTTGAGATTTAGCCGCAGCAATACCGCTTTTCAATCTATCTTTTAAATTTAAAATTTCATTAAAACCAGGGCGCCAAGTCCAATCAAAATTTAGCCCAAAATCATCCACAGCCCGATCGCGCACATCAGCACCGAGCAGAAAATTTCGAGATATTTCAGATGGGTTTTTAGCAGATTTTTTAGCACCGCTCCGCCCAGCGCGTAGATGCTAAGGCAGATGCTTTCGCTGGCGCACAAGATCGCCACGAGAGCGAAGGTACGCGCGCCGAAAAGATTGTCCGCATCTAAAAAGGGCGGAAAGAGCGCGGTGAAAAATATCCACGCCTTGGGGTTTGAGACCGCGACTACGAAGCCTTGTAGGAAGATATTTTCGCTGCGCTTTTGTTTTTGCAGCTTAAAATTTCCGCGCGCTAAAAAAGTCGCGATGCCCAGATAGAAAATGTACGCGCCGCCTAAAATTTTAATCGCGCTAAGCGCCGCAGGGTGCGCAAGCAGAATGCCCGCGACGCCGAATATACACGCAAGCGCCACGAGCGTGACGCCCAGCACCTGCGCGAGCAGCGCGGGCAGCGCCTTAAGATAGCCGCGCGCGATGCCGAGATTTAGCGCGTAGGTCATGTTGATGCCCGGCATCAGCGATATCGGGAATATCGTAAGAAAAAACAGAAGCATTGCAAACCCCTAAATTGCAGCTAAATTTTAAATTTTATCTCTCGCGATACGGCGCCGCTGCGATAGATTTTAAAATTCTAAAATTTAACGCGCTGCGCTGAGGCGAATAAAATTTTAAAATTCCGCCGCGCCGCCCCCAAGCTTTTCTTGGGGCGGGAAGGGGGCTTGGATTGCGAGGTCGCTCCCCTTCCCGCCCCAAACCCCACCTAACTCCCGACGACGCTTTACAAGGGGCAGGCTACGCCTGCGCTGAATTTATATTATAACTGCGGTGCAGTGTCTCGCACCTAGTCGCAAGACCGCCGTGCCGCAAGTTTCAATACAATATGTCGCACCGAGTAAAAACTTACGCCGTAGCGTATGTAACGGAGCAGATGGAATTTTAAAATTCTATCGCACCGCCGCAGGCAAATTTAAAATTTAAAACTCTCGCGGCTTTAAATTTAGCCGAAAATCCCGTACCCGAAGATCACCGCGATGATGAGCGGCAGGATAAATTTGACGTACAAAAACCAAACTCCTGCGAGCCGCGCGCTTAGATCGCCTTCGTTGGTGAGCTCGTAGATCGCATCCTTTTTTAGCACCCAGCCCACGTAGATGCAGCACAGAAGCGCCGTTAGCACGAAAAATACGTTCGCGCTTACGAAGTCGAAAGCGTCGAAAACCGAGCGCCCTAGAATTTTAACGTCCGCAAGTACGCTGCTTGAGAGTATGCAGGGCAGGTTGCCGAGCACGAAGACGCCGCCGAGCGTTAAATTTACCGCCTTTAGCGTTGAAAAGCCGAAGCGCTCCTCGACGAAATTTATGATGACCTGATAGATCGTGATCGACGTCGTAAGCGCGGCGATGAGCAAAATCGAGAGAAAGACCACCGCAACGGCGTTGCCGAAGGGCATGTGCGAAAACGCGATCGGCAGGCTCTTAAAAACTAACGACGAGCCGCTGCTCGGCTCAAGCCCTGCGCTAAAGAGCGACGGGAAGATCATAAAGCCCGCAAGCACGGCGATGAGGGTATTTACGACTGCGGTGATGGTGGCTGTTTGCATCAGCTTCTCGTCTTTATTGAGGAAGCTAGATAGCGTGATCATCACGCCGAAACCGAGCGAGAGCGCGAAAAAGACCTGACCCAAAACGTCGATCAAAAGCTTGGGCGTGATCTTTGCAAAATCGACGCCGAGATAAAATTTCACGCCCTCCTTTGCGCCTTCTAGCGTTAAATTTGTAAGAATTACGGCGATGAAGCATAAAAATAGCGCGGGCATTAGAAATTTTACGAATTTTTCGATCCCCTCGATGATGCCATTTTTCAAAATATACCAGTTGATCACTATGAAAACGAGCGTGTAAGCTCCGACGCCGAGCGGGCTATTTTCGATGTGATCTGCGTAGAATTTTTGCGTGAATGCGGGATCGGTGATCCGCGCGGAGAGGTCGAAGTTGCCGCTTACGATGTTTACGATATAGGTTAGCACCCAGCCTCCGAGAACCATATAGTAGGCTAAAATTCCAAACGCGCCGATTACGCCCATGACGCCTACGATCTTCCATGCGGGCTTTATGCGTGAGCCGTCCTTTTTAGGCGCTGCAAAGGCATCGACGCAGTTTCTTAGCGCGCGACGTCCGATGACGTTTTCTACTAAGATCATCGGGATTCCAAGCACGATCATCGCGATACAAAACACGAGCACGTAGGCGCCGCCGCCATTTTCGCCGACTAAATACGGAAATCGCCACGTGCAACCAAAGCCGATCGTGGCGCCTGCGACGGTTAAGATATATGTGAGCTTGCTGCTCCAGGTCTGTCTCGGCACGCTCCCTCCTTAAAATTGCTCTTTTTTGAGCTTGTCGAGGAAGTCCTCGATATTGTATTTGGCACGGTAAGCCTCGCTGATGAGATGGACTATGATGTCGCCGAGATCGACGACGCTCCACTCATCGCCGCTTTCGATAGCCAAAAACTCCTCGCCGAGCGGCTTAAGCACGCTTTTTAGCTCCTCGATGAGCGAGGCTGCGTGGCGGGCGGTCAGCATAGTGGCGATAACTACGAATTTCGCGATATATTCGCGCCCCTCCATATCGATGATCTGGACGTCTTCGGCTTTCTTTTCGTTTAAAATTTCGGCGATCCGCTCCGCCCTTTGCTTTGGATCTTGCATATCTTTCCTTTTATAAAATTTTATGACCTCTGCTGCGATCTTGGGCGGGATTTCGTCTTTGAAATCTCGCCTAAAACCGCTTGAGCTCGCATCTACGGCAATCTCGATCCTCCTTAGGCTCGCCCACTGCCGCGGGATCTCGTAGCCGGGCCGCGTAAGCACGACAAACTCCGCTAATTTTTGCAGCTCGCTAAAATCGCGCCATTTATGAAGCTCCGATAGGTTGTCGGCACCCACGACGATGTAGAGCTTTGGTGTTGTATCCGTGCCGCTTGCGCTACCTATGCAATTTACTGCGTCGCCTGCGCTATGCGCGTCGTTTGTATCATTTATGTCGCTCACATCGCTTGTGTTGTTTGCTTGGCCTGCGCCGTTTGTATCATTTGCGCCGTTTGCGTTATCATTTGCTTTACTTGCGCTACTTACGTTATTTGCTCTACCCATGCCGTTTGTTTCATTTGCGCTACCGCTTACGTTGCATACGTCGTCTGCGTCGCCACTTGAAATTTTATTCGCGCCCGAAATTTCATCCGCATCCGAACTCTCGCTCGCTATGCTACTTGGAATTTCGCGGTTTTTTGCGTTTAAAATTTCGCTCGCATTTGAAATTTTATCTGCGTTTTGGATTTTACTCGCGCCGTCCTCGCTGCCCGCGTTACTTTGTGAAATTCCGTCCATTTCGCTTTTGCTACCAACCGAAATTTGATTCGCCATTCCGTCTTGCAGAGCTTCGTTTTTTGCGTTAGCGGGGATGCTCGTCCCGCCCGTAATATCGGCGTAGCAGGTGTCGCCGCTTAGAATTTTACATATATCGCACGACAAAGCCCCGTCCGTCTTCTCGGGTAAAATTTCGTCTGTACTACCCGAAGTATAAGCACCGGCAGAAATTTTATTCGCAATATTTGCGCCGTTAGGTAGAGCCTTATTCGTTACGGTTGCCGGGGTCTCGCTCGCTCTGCTTGCCGTCTCCGCCGAGATTTTGCCGTTCGCGTCGTATTTTTCGAGCAGAAATTTCACACTTTGTATCGTGGATACCGAGCGGTTTTGCGAAATTTCATAATCGCTCACTTCCACGTGCGGAGCATCGCTCCACAGCGCGCGGCACCATCTAAGCCGCAGCTGCGGCGGCGCCGAAAAGCTCTTTTTAAACGGGTTTAGAAACGACGGCATTATGATCAGCAAATCGGGCTTTAGACTTGATAAGATCGCCTTCACCGCGGCGTCGTGTCCTGCGTGCGGCGGATCGAAACTGCCGCCGAAAAGTGCGATTTTCACGCACCCGCTCCGTGCCGCTCCGCGCCGCGAAATTTCTCGCACTTCGCCACAAATTCCGCGGTATAAAATTTTGCGCGACGTAATCTTGTTTTATGAAATTTTACGCCGCAAAATTCCGTTTCGCTGAATTTTGTTGCAAAAAATCCCGCGTTTTGCAGCGCGATAAATTTAAAGGGCGTGGCGGCGTAAAGGCTAGGACTGCGTCGCAGCCCTTTTGCGGCGATAAATTTAAAAAGCGCGCCATCGCGGAATTTTACCTCGCCGAATTTCGCTGCGTTAAATTTCATTTTAAGCTCTAAATTTGGCGTCTGGAACTTCATCTCGTGAAATTTCGCGCCGTGAAATTTAGCCGCATAAAATTTCGCAATGCGAGCTAAAAAATCCGTCTCGCGCAATTCTGCTTTGTAAAATTTGACGCCGCGTGCCATAAATTTTGATTTGCAGAATTCCGCGCCACGAAAGTTCGCCCCTAAAAATTCCGTTCCGTAGGTCGTAAATTTCGCGCCGTGAAATTTAAAATGCGAGTGCCGTGATTGCCGAATTTGTCGCGTATGAAGAAGCGTTTCATTGCAAAATTTAAAACCGCGAAGCGCGGCATCGTGAGCCCTGGGCTCTGCGCCGCAAAATTTCGTGCTACTAAATTTTGTTGCAAAAAATCTTGCGTTTTGCGGCGCGAAAAATTTAACGCCGCGTTTCTTAAATTTTGCAGCGCAAAATCCCGCAGCTGCGAAGCGGGCATTAAAATTTGAGTTTTTGTAGGGCTTTCGCACGGGCCGCCTACATATATTTTTCTAAAACGCGCGGGATTTCGATGCTGCCGTCCTTGCGCTGGTAGTTTTCCATCACCGCGATCAGCGTGCGACCGACCGCGAGCGAGGAGCCGTTTAGCGTGTGAACGAGGCTGTTTTTCTTGCCGTCTTTGAAGCGGATCTTGGCTCTGCGCGCCTGAAAATCGCGACAGTTGCTGATCGAGCTGATCTCTCGGTATTGGTTCTGCCCCGGTAGCCAAACCTCCAAATCCACGGTCTTTGCGGCGCTAAAGCCAAGATCGCCGCTGCAAAGCAGCATGTGTCTGTGCGGAAGACCAAGGCTGCTTAGCATATCGCTCGCGCATGAAATCATCTCCTCAAGCATCTTTGCGCTATCTTCGGGGCGCGTGATGGCGACGAGCTCGACCTTTTCGAACTGGTGCTGGCGGATCATGCCGCGCGTATCGCGCCCCGCCGAGCCCGCTTCCTTGCGAAAGCAGTGGCTGTAGCTGGTGAGCTTGATCGGCAGCTCCTCGCTGCGTAAAATTTCATCGTTAAAGAGATTCGTCGCCGTAACCTCGCTCGTAGGGATGAGGTAGAGGTTTTGCTCCTCGTCGTCAACGCGGTAGAGGTCGTCTTTAAATTTAGGCAGCTGACCCGTGCCGTAGAGGATCTGATCGCGCACCAAAAACGGCATATTTACGAGCTCGAAACCGCGCGAGTTGTTAAATTCAATCATGTAATTGATGAGAGCCATATTCAGTTTTGCGCCAAGACCTCGGATCGCGGTAAAGCGGCTACCGCTGAGTTTGACGCCGCGCTCGAAATCAAGCCATCCCAGCCCCTCGCCGAGCTCGAAGTGCTGCTTGGGCGCGAAGTCGAACGTGCGCGGATCAAGTACCTTTTTGATACAGACGTTTTCGTTCTCGTCCGCACCGATCGGTACGTCGTCGTCGATGATATTCGGTACGCACGCGGCGATCGCTTCTAAGCTTTGTTCGCGCTCATTTACGAGCTCGCTTAGGTTTTGGATCTTTTGCTTGTTTTCCTCAAGCTGAGATTTTAGCGCGCCTACGTCTTTGCCCTCGCGCGCGGCGAGGCCGAGCTCCTTGCTCTTTGCATTTTGCACGGCTTGGAGGTTTTCAAGATCGCTCTTTTTGGATTTTAGCTCGTTGTAGGCATCCAGTAGCGATTGCAGAGTTTGCGGCGGGACTTTTTTGGCGATGAGTTTTTTATTAAATTCGTCGAAATTCGTCTCGATAAGTTTTAAATTTATCATTTTCTGCCTCTTTTTGGTAATTTAAATTGCGACATTTTAACTAAAGTTTGCTTTAAATACTCAAAATAAACCCACATTTAAGCAATACGGATGAAAAAAAGTGATACAATTCCGTAATATTTTATTATGAAAGGTATTACATGAAGGCAAAATTTGCTTTTTTGGGAATTTTTGCGGCGAGCCTTGCATTCGCGCATTTTGGCGTTCTTACAACGGATAAAAATGTCGTAGAGGATCAAAAAGATGCTACTTTAAAGCTAAATTTGGAATTCTCCCATCCGTTTTTACAGGAGTCTATGAATCTACAAAAGCCTGCAGAATTCGGCGTTTTTATTGACGGCGAGAAAAAATCGCTCCTAGGCAGCCTAAAAGAGCAGAAAAAGAGTGAAAATTCCTATTTCACGGCGGAATTTAAAGCTGACAAGCCATCGCTTTTAGCGTTTTATTTCGATCCGAAACCCTATGCCGAGCCGGCTGAGCGCAAGATGATCCGCCATATCACCAAAACCTACGTCGATGCTTACGGCGCGGGCGAAGGCTGGGATAAGCCGCTCGGGCTAGAGGCAGAGATCGTACCGCTAGTGCGGCCTTATGCGCTGTATGCGGGCGAGATATTTAGCGGAGTTTTTTTATTGCACGGAAGGCCCGTCCCAGGCGCGGACGTGGAGATCGAGCTATATAACGATAAAGGCTACAAAGCCCCTAGCGAGGCGCATGTCACGCAGGTCGTTAAAACCAACGGCGCGGGCGAGTTTAGCTTCGTGATGCCGGTTGCCGGCTGGTGGGGCTTTGCGGCTCTTAGCGAGGAGGAAGCCGCCAAAGGAAGCGAGCAGCCCGTAAATGAGCTGGGAGCCGTGCTTTGGATCAAGGCAGACGAGCTGAAAAAATAGGGGAGCGGCTCGGTGAGATCTCTTTTTTCGGGCGAAATTTGCGCGGCTGCGGATAAATTTAAATTTACGGTTGAGCAGGGCTTTGAAATTTTATTTTCGCGCGTTTTGCTTTTGGGTGTAGAATTTCCAGCGAATTTTGCGGATAAAATTTTAAATGACAAAATTTCGCCGAGTAAAATTTTAAGTAACGAAGCTCTGCTGCGTGGAATTTTGCTCGGTAGGAATCCGCTCTTAGTAGCTTCGAGTCGTAAAATTTCACATCCGTGGATTTACGAGCGTAAAATACCCGCGCGCAAAATTTCGTTTTTTGAAATTTTGCAAGCCCTGCCTTTTAAAATTTCGCAAGCTCTGTTTTGCCGCGCGAGCACTGCGCCGAGATCGATCAGGGCTTTAAATTTTGCGTCGCAAAATCCGCTTGTCGCTCTTACAAAAGTAGCGAGCGAAAATTCTTGCGCCATGCGAGCTGTAAAATTTATCAAATTTACTGGTTCCGCAAGCAGCTCTGAGACCGCTCCGAGTCTTGCGCTGACAGCCGCCGCAGATAGGACGCAAGCTGTGAGTTTTACAGCCGCAAATTTTGCCGCGGCAAAAGCCGTAAAAGCAAGATCTGTAGCAATCAAAGCGATTATCGCAAAGGTCGCAAATGCCTTAAATTTATCTAGCTCCTGCATTTTTGCGCGTCTAAAAAACAGGGGCGATTTAAAGGAGGCGAGCCGTGCACATTAGCGAAGGAGTTTTGAGCGCGCCCGTGCTACTCGCAGGCTGGGCGGTTACGGCGCCTGCGGTAGCGGCGATTTTATGGCGCGTAAGGCAGTCTGAGATCCCTAGGATCGCATGTTTTAGCGCGCTGTTTTTCGTCGCCTCTTTCGTGCACCTGCCCGTGGGCGTCAGCTCCATGCACCTGATGCTAAGCGGGCTCGTGGGCGCATTTTTGGGCTCGCGCGCGATCTTGGCGATTTTCGTCGCGCTGTTTTTGCAAGGGGTGTTTTTCGGCTTCGGAGGGCTTAGCGTGCTCGGCGTAAATACCGCAGTCATCGGCTTTCCGGCGGTTTTGGGCGGGCTCTTTGCCGCCGCCTCAAAAGCGCAAGAGCTAAAAGCGCGCACGCAAAAAATTTATCTATTTTTGGCGGGTTTCGTGCCGATCGTCTGCTCGATGCTGCTTCTTGATCTCGTGCTTTTCATCAGCGGACGGGAGTTTTTTGCTATCGCGACGCTCATCTCGCTCGAAGGCGCAATTCTAGCTGTTTTGGAAGGAATCATCACCCTTTTTGCGCTTAGCTTTATTGCGAAATTTTACGGCGGACAGAGACGATGAGAACGCTATTTTTCTTAGCGGTTTTGAGCTCCTTCGCATTTTCGCATGCGCTTCATCTTTTTGCGACTCAAGAGGGCGATAAGGTGGAGATTTATAGCTATTTTTATAAAAATTCTCCCTGCATGGATTGCGAAGTTTTAATTAGCGCGGACGGGCGCGAAATTTTGCGCACTAGGACCGATAAAGAGGGACTTGCGAGTATACGAATACCCGCTAAAAATTTTACTATTCAAATTTACGGAGGTGCAGGGCACGGCGCGCAGATGGAATTTAGCGCCGAGGACTTTACGCCGCAGAATTCCGGTGATCCTGAAAATTCCACGCCACAAAATTCTGACGTTTCTAAAAATCCTGTGCCGCAAAATTTGAATGCCGCTAAAAATTCTGCGTCCGAAGGCAGCGCGCCCGAAAATATCGCGCCGAAAGCTAGTACGCCTGAAAATAAAATTTCAAGCGCTTCCGAGCCTTTGGAAAATTCCGCCTCGCAAAGCATCTCGCCGAAAGAAAGCTCTAAGAGCGATATTAGGAGCATGGCGTTTCAAAGCCAGTCCGCTGAGGCGCCTAAAATCGCGCTTTGTTTGGCCTTGATTTTCGGCTTTTTTGCTTTGATGTGGCTAGCGAAAAGAGCGCGCAAATGAGCCCCGCCGTATCACTGCTCGCGTTTTTTATATTCAGCTTCGGCGTCGGACTTAGCGGGCAGCTTTACGCAGCGTTTTTTGCCCCGCCGCTACTTCTTTTTGCGCTTAAAATTTCGATTGCGCGTGCGGTCTGCACAAGGCTTGCAGTATTAAATATCTTTGCTATTTTAAGCGCGTTAAGCCCCGCCATAGTCGGCAACTACGAGCTTGCGGGTGTGATATTTTTGCGCGCGAATTTGATAATGGCGTTTGCGATTTTGCTATTTTACGGCAAGGATGAATATTTTTTCGCGCGCGGATTTTACGGGCTTGGGCTCGGCGAAAAGCTAAGCTCTTTGGTGTATTGCTGCGGGCGATTCGTAAATTTTTTACGCTCGGATCTGGCGAGACTGCAAGCTCTTTTGCGGATGCGCGGATTTGTGGGGACGAGCGGAATTTTCACCTATAAAATTTATGCAAATTTAGTGGGAATTTTAGCGATTTCGGCGCTTGAGCAAGCAAGAAATTTAAGCCTGGTGATGAGCGCGCGAGGCTTTTGCGGTAGGCTATTTTACGAACGTCACGATGGTTTGGGCGTCTCGGAGGCCTCATTTTTGGCGTTCGTACTGGCGTGCGTATCTGTTAAAATCGGAGCTATCTTATGAGCTGTTCGCTTAAGGCGTATGGAATAAGTGCTAAAAACGGCGAGCGAGAAATTTTTCGCGGCGTAAATTTGAGCGTAGGGCATAAGGAAAAAGTGGCGATCTTGGGCGCGAACGGGCAGGGCAAGACGAGCCTGCTTCAAATTTTAGGCGGCCTAAGGCAATGGGACGAGGGCGAAATCGAGCTTTTCGGTGAGAAGCTCGAGTGTGTGGAGGATTTTGTAAAATTTCGCCACGAGATCGGGTTTTTATTTCAAAACAGCGACGATCAATTCTTATGCGCGAGCGTGTTTGAGGACGTCGCATTTAGCCTGCGTGCGCAAAATGAGCGGTTAAAACGAGCACGAAATGTGGAGCAAAGGCGTGGAATTTTTTCTAAATTTTTTGGTCGTAAGGCGGAAATTTTAAGGCAGGGCAGCAAAAACGACCATCTAAAAAAGCTTGAAATTTTAAGCGAAGAGCAGATCGAGCGCAAGGCGCTAGAGACGCTACGGCGCTTGGGAATCGAACATCTGCGCGAGCGAGTGCCCTTTCATCTAAGCGGCGGCGAGAAAAAGCTGGTGGCGCTTGCGGGCGCGCTGGTGTGCGAGCCTAGGATACTGCTACTGGACGAGCCTACGACGGCGCTTGATGAAGCGATGCAGGAGCGTGTGGCGGGGATTTTGGCGGAGCTTGACGTAAGCGAGATCATCGTCTCGCACGATAAAAACTTCATCGATAAAATCGCGGATAAAATCTATTATTTGAAATCAGATGGGCTGTATGAAAGTCCATGATAAAATCATAGATAAATTTATCGTTTAAAATCAGGGAGCTTGTATAAGTCCATAATGGCGACCCTTGCGGGATTTGAACCACGCGTTTTCGCACTGAGAATGCAACGTCCTGAGCCACTAGACGAAAAGGTCAAGGAACCGCATTATAGCGACAAAAACAAAATTTTAGATAAAATACTAAATGTGGTGTCTTAATATGACGGTAAAATTTTTTGGAATTTTAAAAAAACGACACAGTGCTTATTGAACTACGTTATTTAGATTAAAATTTAAAGGTGCGATGGATGTAATTTTAATTTTAGTCAATCGCACTTATTTTCGAGATAAATTTAGGATGTAAGATTTATAATCTATCTGAATTTATATACAAGGTGAAGCCTAGCCTATCTTTTCCATCGCTTTGTTTTTAAATGCTACGGGATTGGTGATATACGGGAAGCTAACCGCCGTGCCGCCGGTACCTCGCACCACTACGGTACCGCAGCCAAAAATTCGCCCAAGGACGCCTTGCGCCACAGATAGGCTCTCGATTTTCTCGTATTTCAGCTCTACGGTGTCGCGACTGACAAAGCCCGCTTTACCGATTATACGCTGATTTGTAATGGCAAGCTCGTTTGTTTTAAAAACAATCAATCCTTTAAGCAACGCCAGTATAAAAACTCCAAATAATATGACGAAAATTTCGTGATCGCCTTTGCTAAATATAAGCAACGCAATGATTAAAAAAACGATAGCGGGAATGAAAACTGCCCAGTGAATTTTAGCTTTCGCAACTATCTCTTCGCCTTTTAGAAGGTTAGACTCCTATGTAACCCATGAAATATCCTTTAAAAGAAATTAGGATTTGAATTATACCCCCCCCCATTAATCTCGGCTTAAATTTCATACAGTGAGTCGTGTAATGGCGCGGATTGGACGATCGGAATTTGAGCGTAAATTTAGATTAAATTTTACTTTGTCGGCTGCGAAATTCGGTGCAAAATTTATAGCTAAATTCTGCAAAGAAGGCTTTTAAAATTGTAAATTTAGCGGCGCGAAACTGCCCCGCTCGCGGCCTGGCGATCGCCCTGTGCTGCATAAATTTTATCGAAGCCCCGAGGCTTAGTGAAGCTCGCGGGGTAAATTTTATAAATACGCTAAATTTTATCGCAATACATTTGAAATTTTTAGCGGGCGATATACAAACTCGCTGCGCTTGAAGCACGCCCTTGCATATAGAATTTATTAGCGCAAAGTACGAAAATCGGCTAGCGTGCGCAACGGTGCGAAATTAAAATTTAAGCTTGCTAGCCTAAATTTGAAATTTTTATAGCCGCCCGCTCTAAAATCCGAGCGCTTTTTGAATCGCGAGCGTCTGCGCTACGACGCGCTCTAGCTGCTGCAAATTTAGCATATTCGGCCCATCCGAAAGCGCTTTAGCGGGATCAGGGTGCGTTTCGTAAAAAAAGCCGTCCACGCCCACGGCCGCCGCCGCTCGCGCGAGATACGGCACGAAGCGCGAGTCGCCGCCGCTCTTAGCGCCGATACTAGGCATCTGCACGCTGTGCGTCGCGTCGAAAATGACCGGTGCAAACTCGCGCATAATCGGCAGCGAGCGCATATCGACGATCAAATTTCCGTAGCCGAAAGTGCTGCCGCGCTCGGTGAGCCAGACGCCGTAACGGCGCGCCAGATCGTGCATCCCTTCGCCGCTCGGCTGTGAGGCGCTTTGCGCGGCACTTATCGAGCCGTCTTGCGCGTTGCAAGTATGAGATAAGTTTGGCTGTGAGGCGCTTTGCGCTTCGTTATCGCTTTGTGCGGCACAAGGCATCGCCGTACCTTTAGCGGCATTTTCGGCACCGCTTTTAGCGCCGCAAGTATGAATAAAATTTTGTGCGTCCTGACCGGTACTGCAAGAATTTTGAGCGCCTAGCGCCGAAGATCCGCTATCTGTATTACTTTGAGCGCCGTTTTGCGCGCCGCAAATTTCGGCATCATCGGAGCAGGCGCTGTTTTGAGCGGTGTTTGTATTGTTGGATACCGCGCCGTTTTGCGGAGTATAAGCCCGCGCGCTGCGGGTTTGCAGCACCTTTTCGACGCTGTGTTTCATCGCCTGCGGCGATAAAAACTGACCTTTTTTGATATTTATTACCGCCTGTGTATTAGCTGCGGCGACGAGCAGATCGGTTTGGCGGCACAAAAACGCGGGTATTTGCAGCACGTCGGCGACGCGCGCGACGGGCTCTGCCTGGTAGCTTTCGTGGATGTCGGTTAAAATTTTATAGCCGAATTTTTCCTTTACTTCGGCTAAAATTTCGCAGCCTCCCTGCAATCCCGGACCGCGGAAGCTTGAGATGCTGGTGCGGTTGGCTTTATCGAAGCTGCTTTTAAAGTAAAATTCCACCCCGTCCATTTCGTTAAATTTGCGTAAACTTTCCGCGACTTTCATTATCAGCTCGCGACTTTCGATCACGCAGGGTCCTGCGATCAGTATCATGAAATATCCTTTTTTAAAATTTGCGCGATTTTAGCGAAATTTTACTAACTCTTAATAGGGCTTACCGAAAAATTTCTCATAATGTTCGTAAAAGCGCTTGTAGTAAGGGTTTGAGTAGCGTTTACGCATGCCGTAGTTGTAGCACTCGATCGTGTCTTTGATATTTTTATTTTTGGCGTTCCAGCATTTGCGCAGGATTTTGGCGCATTTGGTGAGGTTGTACATCGGGTTGAATATATAATCGATCTCATTTTGACTAAAATTTACGGCGTTTAGCTGTCCAAGCCCCACGTCGATGCTAAAGCCGTCCTCGTACAGATACTTGGCGATCTGCACGGCGTAAATTTCGTTTGCCGGTATGATCGTAACGACCCATTTGCTGGAATTTAGGCTGTAGTTGCTCGTCTTGATGCGGATATTTTGATTGCGCAGGCCCGCAAAATAATCGGCATTTGCTTTGTTCGTCAAAAAGGAGATCGTGTAGGGCTCGAAGTCGCTTTCGATTTTGACGATGGTGTAGAGGATCTCGGGCTTCACCCCTTCGTTTTGCGCTACTGCGGCGATGGCGTTTACGATCTCGTTCGGCGAGTAAGCGGGGGCTTGAAGCGCTAAAAACAGGGCGAAAAGCAACTTTTTCATCTAAATTTACCGAGCCTTTGATAAAATTTTATGTCGCAAGTATAGCACAATTTCAGTCTTTTCATCATTGTTTAAGTGAAAATTAATCGTATTAGATATATAATTACATTTCTTTTTTAAACCCAAATGGTCGCTTAGCTCAGCTGGTAGAGCGCCACCCTTACAAGGTGGATGTCGCAGGTTCGATCCCTACAGCGACCACCATTTTGAAATCCTTGGATTTCATACTTCTTTAGCACTTGCACCGCAAGTGTGATTTTTGGTGCGACGGTAGTTCAGCTGGTTAGAATGCCGCCCTGTCACGGCGGAGGTCGTGGGTTCGAGCCCCATTCGTCGCGCCACTTCTTAGGATGTCTTGCTAGCTCAGTAGGTAGAGCATCTCACTTTTAATGAGGGGGTCGTTGGTTCGAATCCAACGCAGGACACCACTTTATATTACTAATTAAATCGCAAATTCTATGATTGATCGGTTATATCTAAAAAACCAAAAATAAGTAAGGATATAAAATGAAATTTTTTCTCATCATACTTAGTATATTTCTTTGTATTTATATTGTTCTTTCGGTGCTAAGTTTTTCACCTTGTGATATTAACGATATGTTGAGGCAAAACTACAATCGTATGGAGCAAAAATGCAGATTAAAATTGATACGACGAGCTAATAATGGCAACAGCGGGGCATATAGGCGACTTTTCTATTTTTATGAGCGATATTTTTTAGATAGATATTGTATAGATCAAAAGGCGCAGCAAGAATTAGACAAAGAGGAACTAAATTTTATTAAAAAATTTCATTCCGGGAATTTAGATCTATGCACAAATAACGACTTTATAGTTGGTTTATTAAAAAAGTGCGTTTTGAGGGAGGGAAATTTCACATTATGTACCGAGCGGATCGGAAAGGAAAAAGAGATTAACATGGATGAAGTCATGCATCTATATTACGCGGATAAAAAACCAAAAGAATAAGAGCTTTCATGAAAAATAAGATTTACTTTATTGCCGCCGTTATAATATTATTTGCGTGGATATTTTATCTATATAAAGAGCAAAGCGCCTCTTGCGATATAAAAGATCTTTTTATGGGCGATACCGAAATAACAAAAGAGTGCAGAATTGCTATAATAAGGCAATTTGAAAAGAATGGTAACCCGCGCGCATATAAGCGATTGAGTTTGGTTTATGGAAAAATTTTAAGCGAAAGACCGACAGAAGAGGTTTTAGATGAGCTAGATCAAGAAGAGATAGAATTTTTGAAAAAATTGTATCCTGATTCAGAAATTCTATCTAAAGAGCTATCAAATAGAAAATAATAGATTTTTATAAACGCAAATTCGCCATAAAGATGGCTAAATTTAATGAATAAATGAAAAAGGACGGTGATTAATGGACTTAGAGTTTTTATACCAAAATTCAACGAATTCTGATAAATTTAGCATCAATTCGTTTGTCGGAAAGTTTATCTATCAAAAATCTTGGTCGGATTGCGACTATTGGGAGTTAGATAAAACTTTAATGCAGATTTTGAGCTTTTATCATAAAAAAACGCTTCCAAGAGAAATTTTCATCGCAATACTAGCGATATTTAATGATGTTATCGGCATGGAGGACAAATCGGAAATTTATGTAAGCAATATATTGTGTGCGAAAAACAGCGACGGCGTAGTGCCTAGCATATATGATAGATTTGAAAGATTAAAGGTTCTATGCAACAGCATCGTATTCAAAGAAAAGCTTGACAATAACGGTTTTTGGTATGTTCCAAAGGATTAATACAATGAATCTTGTAAATTTTTATCGAAATACCGCATTTGATGATAGATATGATGCAAATTCGTTCATAGGTATGATTTTAGATAATAATCTATGGTCCGATGACGAATATTGGAAATTGGAAGCCGATTTAAAAAAGATTTTGCGGCATTATAAAAACAAAGAGTTGGACCCAGAAATAATGCAAGGCATTATTTCTATCTCTAATGATATATTTCTAAACGGAAGTTGGCGCGACGTAGATATAGACGCAAAAAGCGAATGTTTTAAAACGTATAAATATCAAGAAGATACAAAGCCGAATATTTTCGATAGATTTCGCCGTATAAAAAGCCTATTGATGGCGGTTGCATCGGGGGATGAGAATTTTTATAAAATCAAATTTTTCTATGAAAATTAATATAAATGATCTTTGCTTCGCAAATATGGTGTATAATTTAGCAAAAGCAAAAATTACGGTGGATAGAGACGAAAGGGCATAAAATGACATATATAAAAACATACCCCGATACGGTAGAGATGAGCGATTTTTTTGGTTTTTACCCGGATGAAATAGATAGCGATATTGGAAAATATACGTTCGAAATAGACGGGCTAATATTTACATATTGTATAGTCGAGGGATGGGTGGAAATTACTATAAAAGCAGGCAGGGAGACAGCTGTGGAATTTACCGCCGAATGCATCGAGTCCTTAAACATCAGAAGAAATAAAGATGGCGAATTTATAGAAATAGGACAAAATTTTGCTATAGACATAATGGTGCAGATAGAACTGTATATAAGACCGAAAATTTTATTAAAATATGTGAGTTTAGAATGCTAGACGAAACCCATATCCCAATAAAAGGAAACCCAAATGCAAATTAATGGAAAAGAGATATTCTATAAAGGTGGGCTTATGTTTTATCTGTGGCGAATGGCTTCTTTGGAATATCAGGATAAATATCTTGTGCACACTACAGATGAAGATTGCGAAAATCCTAAGGAGATGGTATATTTTTTATGTGATTCCTGCGCTAATGCCCTATTGGAGGAATTTGAATTTTATTTCTTGTCATACGAAAGGGATGCACTAAGAGAGCTTAAGTCTCTTATTCTTAAAAACTTTAAGGACGATAGATCGTTATACGTAGATGATTATGAATATTTGGTCTATCACAATAAGTCCTGGATAGAGGTCAGGGAGTTGGCCTTAAAAACAATCAAAATTTTCGGATATGATTTAGATGACTTCAACTACGACTAAAAGCCTTATAAGGATAAAATAGAATATGTATAAGCAAATAAAAGAGCTGCTAGAAAAGAGCGGCATAGAATTGAGCGATGGTTTGAAAGAGAGCGAAATAGACAAAATAGAGCAAATTTATGAGTTTAAATTTCCAAAAAGTCTAAGAGGCTTCTTATCATATACATTGCCTATTTCGGTAGAATTTTATAATTGGAGAGACTTTAGCGATGAAAATATAAAGGAGATAAAGCAGGCTATGAACTACGTCTTTGAATATTTAAAAAACGATCCTATTGATGAAATTTTTCCAAATGAGGGCTATTGGAATACGCAAAAATGGGGTCCGATGCCCGAAGACCAATCTCGCAAGCGAGCCATTATACTAGAAGCAGCCAAAATAGCGCCTAAGATTATACCTATATATTCTCATAGGTATATGCCGTGTATTAAATTACCGGATCCACCGGTCTTATCTATATACTATACCGACGTCATCTATTATGGGAAAAATTTATATGACTACTTTTTGAGGGAATTTAGCAAAAATCCTCTTGAGCCGGTCGGAAAATGCCCGTATGTGCCTTTTTGGTCTGATTTGTACTAAAATTTAATAAAGGCGAGTTTGCGTTAATTTACGTTTGTTTGATTTTTAGAATTTTAAGAAAATATGCGTTAGCATAGTTGGGGTGAGGAAAAATGATAGAAGTAGTGATTGACTTTGACGAGTTGCAAAAATACAGAAGATATATTGATGAGTGGCATAATTATTGCCCCAAAGAAATAGAGCATAAGTTATACTCCTATCTATCTGAAAAGTTGGCCTTGCCGCTGCGTATCGGCCCTGATGCATTCGCGGACTTCTTTTGGTTTCTACGATTTAAAGAATGGAAAGACTACAGCGAGGAAGAATGGGAGCAATACGAAGATAAGGACGAATGGGAAAGCTATAGCGAATACATCGAAGAAAAAGAAGAAAACTCGAGATATGGGTTAAAAAATAAGCAGGGCGTTCGAGACGATTTAAAGCTAATTTTCTTACATTTTGATGCATTCAAGAAAAAATACAGCGATCTGGCTAGGCAGTTGCTAGACGTGATACAATTTACGCTCTCAGAAACCGCTAAATACCCAGATCACGATGACTTGCTTGATATTCAAATAGAAATTCGAAGCTAGAAGATTATGAGGTAGCAGTGATAAATAAATTTAAGGAAAGTGGCGAATGAGATATGGCGATCCGATATTTTTAAATTTGTTCTGTAATTACGAAGATAAATTTGCCGGAGTCGGTCGGTACGACTTTGTAATTTATTTGGAAGAGCTGGTTAAGGCTGGAGAATATGGTATAGCGCTGGAAGATTTTTTGGTTCAAATGTATGAATATGATATAAAAATTTCTTCTAACGACTTAACAATTATAAAAAATTTATGCGAAGGCGTGAATATAGGTAGTGATTTATGGTCAGTTCTAAGCATTAGAGCGGCGGGCGATTAAAAATATACCGAAAGAGGGTCAATGATAGAGGAATATATAAAAATAATAGAGGATTTTTTGCAAAACAGAATCGACGTATTTGAATTCGAAAAGATATATTGGGATAAATTTATGAATGATAAAAATTTCCCTGATGAATATTATGAGCCACTAAACAGGCTTCTTACCGATATCGATGAATTCGAACCAGACGAAGAGTTGAGGGGTGATGATACGGTAGGCGATTCATTAAGTGAAGAGGATCTAAGGGAGTGCGCGAAAAAGGCTTTAAAACAAATTACGCTTTTAAAATAGTAGTTTTATAAAATGATAATTTCTGCGAGAATTTTAAAAATATATTACGATATAATGCTGGCAAACCCACATTCCAATAAAAGGAAACCCAAATGCAAATTAACGGAAAAGAGATATTTGAGAAAGGC
>NZ_CALHGM010000032.1 GCF_938030145.1 uncultured Campylobacter sp. | reverse complement strand
CCGAAATTTTAGTGCTCATATCGTCAAATTTAACCACATCTATGCCGCCCATCGAATAATGCGCAGTCGGACGAATTTTAACAGGCTCTTTTACCAAATCCATATTTTCAAAAAGCATAGCCACGTGGCGGATCTGCGGTAGTCCGCCCATAATCTTCTCCTCGCCTAAGTGAGTTACGTCTAAAAGTATGTATGATCCCATACCCTCACCAAAACCGCGTCCTTCACGAATTTCTGTCTCTATCGAGCGCGAAACTATATCGCGCGGCGCAAGCTCCATCTTTTTGGAGTATCTACTCATAAAGCGCTCGCCTTTGTTGTTGATAAGCTTGCCGCCAAGACCGCGTGCAGCCTCTGTGATGAGCGCACCGCCGTTGCGAACTCCCGTAGGATGGAATTGAAGCATTTCAGGATCTTTAAATGCAAGCCCGGCACGAAGTGCTGTTGCGATACCGTCGCCGGTAGCATTAAATGGCGTGGAGGTGCGGTTAAAAAATAGTCTCGTATATCCGCCGCTAGCAAGCACGACCGCCTTAGCTAAAATCGGCACTACATCGCCCGTGCGGATATTTAAAAGCACGACGCCCTCGCAAGTATCTCCGTCAGTGCTAAGATCTAGCAGGTAGTGGTCTAAAAGAAATTTTACTCCGCTGCTGATCGCCTCATCCAAACAAGCATGCATCATCGCATGGCCTGTTTTATCCGCGGCGTAATTACAGCGTTCAAATTTCGCCCCGCCCGCAAATCTTGCTGCTACATCGCCGCCGTCTTTTCTCGAAAACGGCATGCCGGCGTAATCCAACTCATGGATCGCCTCGATAGCTTTTTCGACAAATTTAGCAATAACATCTTGATCGCCCAAAAAGTCGCTTCCCTTTACGGTATCGTAAGCGTGAAGCTTGTGGCTATCGCCATGCTCGAAATCTATAACGCCGTTGATACCGCCTTCCGCCATACAGGTGGCGTTGCGCGAAGGCATGCCTTTGTTTACGACCACGACGCCCAAGTTCGGATGTTTCTTGCGCACCGCCACGGCTGCACGCAAACCCGCGCCTCCCGAGCCGATGATAAGTACATCGATGCTAGGAAGCCCGTTTTCGTTGCCGAAATTTTTAATAGGCTCGCCGTCTGCATCGCGTCTTATCTCATCGCCGCAACCGCTAAGGCTAAGCGCGCCGACGCTGATACAGGCCGATTTCAAAAAATCGCGTCTGTTGAAATTTGATTCGCTCATTGTACTTCCTTGAAATTTCGTTGAATGGCGGAGCCAAAACAGAATTTTGATTGATTTTAGAGATTATATATCATCGATTCTTTAAGAAAATTGAAATTCTTAAATATTTTTTAGTAAAAATAGCTAAATTTATCTTTAAGCTAAAACAGATGGTTTTTGTATATTTTGCTTTATAAGATACGATTTCAACGGGATTTTAATTTGATATTTGATTTTATATAATTTCGTAAAATTTTGAATTATCGTATCATTTTGATAATACTGCCGCGCGATAACCGTCGGTATAATCTCGCGCTGTATAATAGCGGTAAATCCATTTTAAGGAGGATATTATGCGAAATTTCACATTATGTTTGATCGCAGCGATGGCGCTTTGCGGCTGCGCGACTCCGCAGGATCGATACGGCGGCGACGTTTATAGTGCAGGTGAAACAAACCGTATGAGGCAGAGCGACCAGATCGAGATCATCGACGTCCTGCCTGCCAAAATAAACGTAGAGCGCTCCGAGGGCAACACGGGTAAAATTTTAGGCGGCGTCGCGGGCGGAACCACGGGCGCTATCATCGGGCATAAGCTCGGCAAACATAGCAGCAGCAAGCGCTTAGCCGAAACCGTAGGACTCATAGGCGGCGCAGCGGTAGGCGCAGTCGCCGGAGATGCGATCCAAAACTCCCAAAAGACGGTGCAAGGCTCCAACATCATCTATAAATTTAAAGGCAAGGAGTACTCATCGGTGCAAGCCGATCCGCCGTGTAGATTTAGGCGCGGCAAGGCCAAACTGATCCACATCGGCAACGAAACGCGGGTGCAGCCGAACTCGGGATGTTAAATTTGAAGCCGCCCAAAGCTTGCGGTGGAATTTTAAAATTTCACCGCGACGTTTAAAATTTAAGAGCAACGTTTAAAAATTTAAAAGTGGTGTTTTAAATCCCAAAGCGGCGCGACTTTTGAAAATAGCGCCGCTAGATTTAGCGAGCGATCGAAATTTTAACTCTGCGAAATTTTAAGAGCCCGCTAAAATACTTTAATATATAATCGCCGCTTAAAAACATGGAGCGGCGATGAAAAAATTCTATCTTAAAATTTCAGCACTTGCGTTTATAATAGCATTTGCAGCGATCCCCGCTGCGGCAAAGGTAAGCGTAGATCATTTACAAACCCAAGAGGAAAAAGATTTAGCGATTTCTTGCGATAACGGCAACGGAAAATATAGCGCATGCACGAGGCTAGTCGAAATTTTATCCAAAAAGTGCGACGGCGGAGATTACGAAAGCTGCGGTTCGCTCGGTCTAGCACTTTTCGATTCCAATAGATATGAGGACGTTGCCTTCGCTTGTAAAAAAGCCTGTGAGGCCGGCGTAGTAACCTACTGCTATATGCTAAGTGCGACCGAAATACACTATGGCGGAGATATAAATTCGGTAATTAAATATCTTGGTAAGACATGTGAAGCAGCAAATAGCCTGTTTAAAAACGAAGCGTGCAAGATAAAAGAGGAATTGGAAAAATGTCTAAATGACAGCGAGTGCAATCCTATAAAAAAAGCAAGAATTTTGTTAAAAAGCGTAAGATGATGTTATTTAAAAAGCCACTTTATATATCAAAATTTTAAATAGGAGAGAAAATGCAGAAAATTAAATTTATAATTCTAGCTTTCATATTTTCAATATGCTCTAGTATGGCAAGACCCATGGATTCGAGCTTTTTCAAAACTTGGGAGGAAAAAGAGCTAAATTTAGAGTGCGATAACGGCGATGGAAAATATAGCGCATGCACAAAGCTAGTCGAAATTTTATCCAAGAAGTGCGACGAAGGAGATTACGAAAGCTGCGGATCGCTCGGCGCGGTGCTTTTGGTTACAATGGGTAGATATAAAGATTTCGTTTCAGCATTAAAGAAAGCTTGCGAGGCGGATATGATGTATTATTGCTTTTTGCTAGCAGGGAATGAAATATTTTACGGCGGAAATATACATAGGGCTATCGGTTACTTTGACAAGGTTTGTTATGGAAAAGAGAGCGACAAGAAGGATTTTTCTTGCAAAATAAAGGAGCAATTAGAAATTTGCTTAAATGATAGCAAGTGTAATCCTTTAAGAAAAGCGATGAGTATACTTGTACCAAAATAAAAATTTTAACAACGCGATAAATTTCATCCTTATAGCTGATGCACTTCGCAAAAAAAGCAAGAATAAAGCCGCTAGAATATTACCGCCTACTTCTATCGTTTCGCTGCCATAAAATTTTACTCCGTCTCAAAAACCTCTCTTGCGTATTTCATCCCCAGATCATATGCCTTTTCATTTAGCGCACGGGTTTTTTCAGGCACAGAACGGAGCATTTGCTCTTTTACGAGCCCTGAGTCCATACAGCGGCTAAGCTCTACTGCGATCGCTAGAGCCACGACACTTTGAGTGATGACATTTCCAACTTCGTATTTTGCGATGGTAATGATTGGAATTTCATAAATTTTAAAGCTTGCCCTATCCTCATCGCTCGGTGCTACTAAATTCGGCTCGATTACGATCACGCCGCCTTTTTTCACGCCGTTTTTGAAAGCATCGTAGCTGCTCTGCGCCGTTGCGAGCATAAAATCGATCTCGCCCTCGCTCGCGTAAGGATATAGAATTTCTTCATCGCTTAAGATAATATCTACTTTCGTAGGCCCACCACGTACCTGAGAGGTATACGTAGATGCCTTGATTCCATAGCCGCCGTGTGCGATCTTTGCCGCAGCTAGAATTTCGCCTGCTAAGATTACGCCTTGACCGCCCACTCCCACAAATCTTAATTGATTCATCTTAGTCCTTCAAAATTTATCGCTTCGCCGCTTTGCGCCGCGTCTATCACTTTTTGATACGCCTTTGTGTATTCGGTGTGCTCATTATCTTCATGTAAAACCCCAAGCGGAAATAGCCCCGCTCGCTCATCCTCGCCAAGAGCGTCAAATTTTGCTTTAGAAATCGTGCGCGAATCAAGCCACTTTAGCATTTGCACTGCCTCGCTCATTTTATTTTTACGACCCAAATTTACGTGGCAGTTGCTAAAAATATCAAAAAAACTATAACCATCGTGCTCAAAACCCTTAGCCAAAAGTCGCTCGATTTTTTCTGGATTTGTCACACTCTCGCGTCCGACAAAAGTTGCCCCGGCAGCGATTGCAAGTTTCGCCGCATCAAAGCTAGGATCGACATTGCCGTATTGCGCCGTAACCGTCCAAAACCCGCGCGGCGTCGTAGGGCTCGTCTGCGAGTTTGTAAGCCCGTAGATGAAATTATTTACTAAGATATGATTTAGATCGATATTACGGCGACATCCATGGATCGTGTGATTGCCCCCTATCGCAAGCCCATCGCCATCGCCAGTGACTACGATTACGTGTTTGCCTGGATTTGCAAGCTTGATACCCGTAGCATAAGCTATCGCGCGTCCGTGCGTCGTATGGACGGTATTGCAGTCTATGTAACTCGACATCCTGCCGCTACAGCCGATACCGCTTACCACGCACACATCGTCCATGCTCCAGCCTACGCGGTCAATCGCGCGGATGATCGCTTTTAAGATCACTCCGTCGCCGCAGCCCCAGCACCAAAGCGTAGGCATCTTGTCCGTTCTTAGATATTTGTCGTAATCAAACGCCATTTAAAGCTCCTTTACTTTCTCTATAATCTCGCTAGGGCTGATCGGTCTGCCGTTTGCCTTAAGAAGCGTCTTAAAATCATCTCTCAAACAAGCGCGCTGCACCTCTAGCAGATACTGCCCTAAATTTAGCTCGGCGATCAAAATTTTATTAAATCTCTCCCCTAGCTCCCTTAGCTTGCGCGCTGGGCTTGGCCACAGCGTGATCGGGCGAAAAAGTCCCACACGCACGCCTTGCCCACGTAGCTTTAAAATCGCGTCTTTTGCTGCTAAGCTAACGCTGCCATAGGTGATGATGCAAGCATCAGCGTCATCTAGCATAAATTCCTCGTATTGCACGATCTCATCTTCATGCGCCGAAATTTTATTAAAAAGCCTTTTTATAGAGCGATCCACGATCTGCTCGTTTTCGGTCGGAAAGCCCTTCGCGCCGTGATGCAGCCCCGTTATGTGATAGTGATATCCCCTAAAAAAGGGATTTAGCACCGCAGGCTTATCGGGCGCAGCATCGTAAGGCTCATAATCTTTCGGACTACCTTTAAATTCCGCCCTATGCTCGATTTTTAGATCCGAAATTTCAGGGAGCATCGCCTTAGCCTGCATATGCCCAAGCGTCTCATCAAGTAGCAAAAATACCGGCGTCATAAACCGCTCGGCTAAATTGAAGGCGCGCACGGTTTGCGTATAAGCCTCCTTTAGTGAGCCCGGGCACAGCGCGATGCTTTGAAAATCGCCGTGAGTGGGGTTGCGAGCTTGCAAAATATCGCCCTGCGCCACTCGCGTAGGAAGCCCGGTGCTAGGACCTCCGCGCATAACATTTACGATTAAAAGCGGAATTTCAGCGATGAAGCCAAGCCCAATCTGCTCTGATTTTAGCGAAATTCCAGGACCGGAGCTTGCCGTCATCGCCTTCGCACCGCTCATAGACGCGCCCAAAGCTACCGAAATGCCCGAAATTTCATCCTCCATCTGGATAAATTTGCCTCCGACCTTAGGTAGCAAGCGACTCATCTCGTGCGCGATCTCGCTGCTCGGCGTGATCGGGTAGCCGCCGAAAAAATTACAGCCGCAATCAATCGCCGCACGCGCAATTAAGGCGTTGCCTGTGGAAATTACCTCTCTCATTATGCGTCCTTGGGTTTCATAAAATTATTGTTTTTGATTTTTTCAGCCATCTCTCTAGCCTGCGAGCTTAGACGAGCGAATTTAAAGCCTTTGGGTGCAACGAAAATCGCAAAATCCGGGCAGTGCAACTCGCACTCCCTACAGCCGATACAGGCGCCCTCATCCACCACGTCGATCATCATGCCCTGCACGGCGCCCTCGTCCTGTCTCATAGCGATCGCGCCGCTAGGACAGACGCTTACGCAGATGTTGCACGCCTTACAGCGGCTCTCATCCGTCCAGACGGCGCGCTGGCTCTCATTTTCGCTCATATTTTCTCCTTAATTTATCAAAATCCGCACCAAATCCCGCCTCGCGATTTAAAATTTGAAATTTTGCGGCGCAAGCCTGCTTTGATCGCATTAAAGTCCTCTCGTTTTTAAATTTTGCAGAGTTTAAATTTTAAAATTTTGTGACTCTCAAAAATTTTACGTCACGCAGAATTCTGAGCCAAAGTAAAATTTTAATCTACGAAATTTCACAGCAGGCGAAATTGCGCAAATTTTAAAATTCCGCAGCGAATTAAATTTTACGCTACACAATTCCGCGAGCTTAAATTTCTTACCAAAGTGAAATTTGATGCTGCAAATTCTATCGCAAGAATTCTGCGCTTTAAAATTTTAGCTCTGTAAATTCCGCATTGCGTCGAATTCGCTTTATTTCCACTAAAACTTCAGTTCCGCTATCCGCTCACGCATCCGTTCAAGCTGCGCGTAGAAATCACCCGAGTAGGCGAAATTTCTCTCTATTGCGCCCATTTTGCCGACGCTTACGAAGCGCCCCAAAGGCACTCCCGATCTATCCGCGACGCAGCAGGCAAGCGTGCCACAGGTATCAAAAAGAATGTATTTTATGATCTTTACGATCCCGGCAGCGGGCGCCAAATACGCCGACGCGCCCAGTAGCTCGCCGATCTGCGCGCCGGCGAATTTGGTATTTTGCACCGCGCGCCCAAAAATTTCATCCGAAATTTCAAATCCCAGCTCGTTTTTAAGCGCAATCATCTCTTCGCTATGCGGGCCCACGATCGCGCTTCTCATCGATGAAATTTCCTTGCCGCTCGCTCGCGCGAGTTCAAATTTAAGCCGCGCGCCGTCCAGCTCGCCCGCCATGCCGATGACTCGCTCTTTTGCAAACCCGCTGGCCTGCAGCGCCGCATAGACCATCATATCAAGCGGATTGGTAACGACGACGATGATGGAGCTTGGTGCGTATTTTGCGGCATCTCGCGCGCATTGCGCGACGATGGTGGCGTTGCTGCTAAACAGCTCCTCCCTGCTCTGCCCTGCCTTTCTTGCATGTCCCGCCGTGATCACGACGATGCCCGCGTCCGCTATGTCGCCGGGCTCCGTGCTGCCGCTTATGCGCAGGTCGCGCTCATAAACCACCGCTGTATGGGCTAGATCGAGTGCCTTGCCGCGCGCAATCCGCTCTACCGCATCCACAAGCGCGATGCTATCTATCTTTTGGCTCAAAGAATCGCTTACGATAAGATCGTTCGCTACTGCCGCGCCGATGTTTCCGGCGCCGAATATTGCTATTTTCATTGTTATCTCCCAAAATCGGTCCGCATTTTTATAACTGCGGGGTTTAAATTTTAAAATTTAAAGACGAAATCTAGTTTTTTAAATTTAATGCCGAAGCAGTTTTAAATTTTACCTCTGCGCCTTTATGTTGCGCTCGTGCTCGGCTTGCGTACGCGCAAAATCGTGAAGCCCGGTCTTTTTATTTCGCATAAAATACAGATACTCGCTCTTTGCGGGCGCGAAAACGGCGCGTATCGCATCGCGAGAGACCACGCACACGGGCTCTTTGGGAAGTCCGTCGTTGAGGTAGGTATTGTAGTGGCTGGTGTCGGTGCGGATGCGCTGCGGAGTGATCTTGACGTGCGAAAATTCGCCGTAATTCAGCGTGCCGTCCATCTGAAGGCGCATATTTTTGGCTAAGCGATTGTCGATGACGGAGGCTACGAGTGGCATCTCATCTGCGTTTGCGGCCTCTTTTTGGATTACAGAGGCCTTGATCAGCACCTGCTTCCATGCCGTGGCGTTGTAATCGCCGCTAAGCTCGCGCGACAATCCTTCGTGGAATTTTTGCGCGCTTGAAACAAGGTGGTCGATGATATTTTTTTCGCTTTCGTTTTTGCTAATTTTGTAGGTTTCAGGCACCAGAAAGCCCTCGTAAAACGGCGCCGTGGCGTTGTATTCGCGCTCAAGCTCGCTAAAGCTTAGCCCGCGATCTTTCGCAAGCTGTTTTAAAAACACGATCGTCGTCTCTCCCGGGATCAGCTTAATCTCGTTCATCACGGGCTTTGCGACGCTTAGCTCATATAAAAACTGATATTTGGGCAAATTTTCGCCGCTAAGCTCCAGCTCGCCGGTTTTTGCGCCACCGTAAAAAGAAAGCAGCCTCGCGTCAAATTTGCTAAATTTTGGATAGCTCTTTGAGAGTTGCGATAAAATTTTCGTTGAGCTGCCCTGGCCTATCTGCACGGTTGCCGCGTTGCCGACGCGCTCGTGTAGATCAAAACCCACGGCTAAAAGCACGATAGCCGCAAGCTCGATACAAACGCACGCCGCTTTGATGAGCTTTATAAAGAATTTCATGCGTTCCTTTCAAAATTTAGCTGAAATTATAGGCAAATAAGCCAAAATTTTGAATAAATTTCATATTATAAGCGCAGTTTTTCGGCACGCCCGATTTGGTTTTGGGGCGGAGTTTTTTGATGAGGCGATGATGTTTAGAACTTTGGCTAGATTTTTTTTGGGCATAACGATACTTTTTATAGTCTGCGCGGTAGGTCTAAAACACGGTATTGCGATTTCGCAGCTGGACGTGGGCTTTGCAAAGCTTGAGGGGTTTTATCTCAAGCTAAATAAAGGTCTCGTGCTGCGTATCAAAAATCTTGAAATTACGCAAAATAATACACAAAATTTAGAGCAAAATTCCACCGATCTGCGCACGCAAAGCGAGAAAATTTTGGAATTTAGCAAAAAAATCTCGCTTATCAACTCATTTTTTGAAGAGATCGACGTGCAAAATTTGAAGATCAAGGGCGAAAGTCTAAAGCTAAAATACAAAAGCGACGTTTTTTACGCCGACACGCGGTTTTTTAGGCTAAACTCGAAGATCACGCCGAGTGCAAACGGGCTGAACTTCGATCCGATCGAGCTTGAACTAAACGACTTTAATCTCACGCTGCGCGGCGCGGCGCGGGCAAATTTCAGAGCCGATACGTATGATTTTAACGGCACCTTCGCTTCGCACGAGATCGCGGGCGAGCTTGACGTGCACAATATCGGCTCGGAGCTAAATATCGAGATAAATCGCGCCTCGGCTTTGAGTCTGAAAAATTTTATGAATGAGCTAGGCGCACTTACGGGACTAAATCCTCTTGCGAACGAGTGGATCTACGGCAAGGCGGTCGCGCAAAACTACTATATCGAAAACCTCCACGCCAAAATTGATCTGAAAGATCCGCGCCCGGTCGCCGAAAATGTTAGCGCCACGGCTTACGCGCAGGATCTTACGATAAAATTTCAACCGCAAATCGAAGCCGTAACGGTAAAAGACGCCAACATCACGCTTAAAAACGATTTTCTAAGCTTCACGCTAAATGAGCCTAAATTTAAAGGCAAAAGCCTGGAGGGAAGCGGCGTGCGTATCGGCGGACTCTTTGAAGAGAGGCCGGTCGTATATCTGGATCTGCGGACTAAAGAGAGCTTGGGCAAGGACCTTGTGGATATTTTACAAAGCTACGGCATAGACGAGCCTGTATATCCGCTAGGCGGCGGGATCGATGCGCGCGTGCTGATAGACGTGGACGTCGAAAAGGAAAGTGCCAAGGTGGATGCGAACGTGACATTAAAAGACGCCGATCTGATGATCTCAAAGGCAAAATTTCACTCCAAAGCCGCGCGGGTGCATATCACAGAAAAAAAGATCGACATCAAAGACGCGAATCTGCAAAATGAAATTTTTAACGCCACTGCAAGCGGCAGTATCGACATCGCCACGCGCAAGGCCAAATTTAACGGCATAATCCATAGCTTTAATCTCTCCCCGAACGGCAAAGAAATTTTAAAATTTGGCGACGCGCGAGATAATATAAGCCTTGATTTTAGCGGCAAAGCGCCGGTGCTGAGCTCGCAATTTTTAGGCGCGAAGATGAGCTTCGGCGAGCGGATCGAGATTAGTTCGCCCGATATTAGCGGAATTTTGCCCTTTTCTAAGACGCTTAAAAACGCGGGCATTAGCGGCGGAGATCTTAAAATTTTAACCAGCGATTTTACAAATTTGGATATCAGCAGCAGCAATCTCATCTTTGATTTCGGTCTGCTAAACAAAGACGGCAGAGCTTATAAAAATGACTCTTTCACGCTTCGGGTGCGCGGGGGCGATCTGGACGGCTCTAGCGGAAGCGGTAAAATTTCTCTCAAAATCAACAAAGGCGGTAACTTTGTCTCGCTAAAAGACGTGGACGTCGCGATCAATACGAGCGTGCAAACCAGCGAGTTTAATAGCGGCACAAAGGAGCGCTCGCCGATAAATTTCAGCGGGCAAAACTCTTCCATCGTACTATCGGATCTTAATAAGACGCTGAAATTTACGCACTTTAACGGCGTGCTGGACGGTAAAAATATGAACCTGAACGCGAATTTCAAACGCGGCGACGTGAAGTTGATCTTTAAAAAGAGCTTGCTTCAAATTTTTGCGCAAAACATCAGCGGCGAGGCGCTCAATCAATTCCTAGGCTCGCAGAGCTTCGACGGAGGGGTATTTACGCTAAAAGCAAGCGGCATCGATCCGCGCAACTACCGCGGCGAGATCAACGTGCAAAACACCTATCTGAAGGACTACATCATCTATCAAAGGCTGCTTAGCTTTATAAACTCCGTGCCGTCGCTGCTTACGTTTAAGACGCCCGATTTCAACGATCGCGGCTTTAGCGTGCAGAGGGGCAAAATTTACTTTCGCCGCAGCGGCGATAAAATTTATATAAACGCGATGAACTTTACCGGCAGTAGCGCAGATATCGCAGGCAACGGCGAAGTGGATATGAAAAGCGGTGCGCTAAATATCGATCTGGAGCTTAAATACCTCAAAGACGCAAGCTCGATAATCTCAAAAATCCCGCTGCTAAATCATATCATATTAGGCGAAAACAATACGATCTCCACGATCATCGAGATTCGCGGCACGATGAAAAAGCCTACCTACTCGACCGGCGTTGCGACCGATGTGCTAAAAACGCCGTATAATCTTATCAAAAACACGCTGATGCTGCCTTTTGTGATCTTCGGCGACAGCGAGGAGAGTAGATGAAATTTCCACTCGATTATAAGGATAGCTTTGAAAAATCGCTGCTGTTTTGGCTCGTAAAATTCGTGCGCTACAAGCTAAGCGCGCTATCGAATAAGGAGCTGAAAAACGACGCGCTATTTCGCCGCGCGAGCCTGGCTCTAAATCACGAGGTAGCAAGTATCGGCGAACTCGAGCGGCTCGCAAAAGACGCACGAAATGCAGGCCTTACCGGCATTAACACTTACTTCAATCCGCTTAAAAAATTTTACGAAGCGATCATGCAGTACGGCCTTGAGAGCATGAAAAATATCGACGAGGAGCTTTTGAGCGAAATTTTAGCTTCCATTACGGGTGGGCTAAGCGATGCGAGCAAAAAAAACTACCGCATCGCCGTGATAAATTTTTTCGGCTTCATCGACCGCCAAAACGAGCAGGACGGCACCTCGCATAACTTCGGCATCGAGCTTAAGCACTGGGGCGGCGTTAGCGGCAGCCGCGGCACAAAGCTTCCTGAGTTTATGAGCGAGGAGGAGCTGAAGCGGTTTTTGGACGCAATAAATCTAAGCGAGTTCCCCTCCTTTGCCCATCGCAACCGCCTAATCGTAAAAATCATCGTCTACACCGGCATCCGCGTGGGCGAAGCGATAAATTTAAAGCGCAAAGATATCGCGCCCGAGGGCGATCTTTTCGTCATCCGAATCCGCGGCAAGGGTAACAAATACCGCATCGTAATGATCAAGCGCCACCTGATCGAGGAACATCTAAACGCGCTGGAGACGAACTTTGCAAACAAAGAGGGCTATCTTTTCGTCACCAAAAACGGCGCCCCGCTTACTCAGGCCTACGTCAGCGGCATCGTGGAGAAAATTTTAATGAGCGCGGGCATCCGCAAGGAAAAAAACGGCGCTCACATGCTGCGCCACACCTTCGCGACGATGCTTTACAAAAAGCAAAAGGACCTCGTGCTCGTCCAAGAAGCCCTCGGCCACGCGAGCCTTAATACTTCGCGCATCTACACCCACTTCGATAGCGACAAACTGCGCCTTGCGGCGAAGGTCGCGGAGGAATTCGAGGAGTGAAATTTTAAAATTTGAGGTAGCGAGAGGCTTGCTTGAGCGAGATTTTTTGAGATTTCGTTTTGAGGCGGCTTTGAAATCGTTTTTTATGGAATTTATTTTCTAAAAAATTTGGAATTTTATTTTGAAAAATTTTAAAATTTGTTTTTCATATTCGAATAACAAGACCAAAAATCCTGCCTTTCGCATTTTAGAATTTAACTCATTAACTCGGTAAAATTTTAAATTAACGCGCGAGCCTTAGAGCTTGATCGCAAAAGAATCTAAAATTTTACTCTTTTGGAATATAGAATAATTTACTTTTTAGATTTTCTCATGCGATTTTGCCTAAAATTCCAGATAAATTTAGTATAAAATTTCATTTAAATTTTGACGATACGGGATTTCATCTGAGGATTTTATAAGCAAAAGATAATCGACATATTAAGAGGTAGCGGATATAAAATTTATCTGCAAATTCCGCAAGGATGGAATTTCTGATTTAAAATTTAAACCCTCGAAATTTTATAGTTTGATTTGCTTTCAAATTCTCATCGCACCGTATTCGCCTTAAAATTAAAGACACAAAAGATTCTGCCACCAAAGTTTGCTGCGAAATTTACCGATGCGAAGCTTGCTTCGTAAACAGCGCAAGAATCATATAGGAATTTATATTAAAAATTTAAAGATACAAAATCCATCGGCATAACTATTTTTAGATTTATTTTACGACAGAAATCCCGCTCTTGCGAGCAGGACTTCATTTCTTAGGGGGATAAGAAAAGGAGTTTAGGCTAAATAAATTTAGCCCGAGATTTCGTCTAGCCACGGAATTCGCGGCAAAAAGGAGCAAAAAGACGAAATCTCGCGCAAAATTTTAAGCCAAGATTTGAACGATCAGCTCGCGACAATAAACTAAATTTGCGACGGCTTCGAAAGCTATCGCAAAAACGCCGTGCCGTAAACATCAAAATTAAACGAGCCTTTGTTTTTTGAAATACTCGCGCGGAGCCTTGCAGAGCGGACAGGCGCCGGGAGCTTTCTTGCCGCGATGAACGTGGCCGCAGACCTCGCACACCCAAACTTCCTCGTCAAAGCTCTCGAAAAAGCCCTCTTCTAGCAGGATCTTTTGAAGCTCGTTGTATTCGCGCTCGTGCTCCTCCTCGACCCTACCGATAGCGTTAAAAAGGCGCGCTACCTCTTTTTTACCCTCTTCAGTCGCGATTTTAGCGAAGCTAGGATACATACTCTCGTGCTCGTAGCGCTCTCCTGCGGCGGCGTCGAGTAGATTTTTATCCATCTTATCAAGCGGAATGCCTGCGGCTGCATGATGCGCCTTTAGCTCGGCTCTGGCGTGCCATTTTTCATTTTCGGCAGCCTCGTAAAAATGTCGCGCGATGGCGTGAAAGCCCGCCTCTTTAGCCAAATCGCCGTAAAGATCGTATTTATTGCGCGCCTGGGACTCGCCTGCAAACGCTTTCATCAAATTTACCTGCGTCAGATCTTCGGTGATGCATTTCATCGGCTCTCCGCAGCAGCTAAGCGTGCCGCCGCCTACGTTTTGCACCTCGACCTCCGTGCCGCATTTGTCGCATCTGTAAGTTTCGTACTGTCTCATTTTCAACCCCCTTATCAAAAATTTTGTGGAATGATACCACGGCTACTATTAAATTTTACTTAATAAATTTTATTCTTCTCAATAAATTTATGTTTTTGAGAAAATTTTGGCACGGAATTTCCATCCGCAAAATCTAAACTTAAGATTTTACAAAGCAACTAGAATTTCAAGCAAAAGCGCTAACGACCGATTATCTAAAAATATAAAATTTAGTTTTCTGACTCATTTAGTCCACGATTTCAAGGCGAGCCACATCATTGGAAATTTTTTAAAATTTAAAGTTATCTCAAAGCAATTTGCTATTTTGCCATATGGTCTTATTTTACGAGTATATGACAATGCTCGGCAAAATTAGCCTTATGCGCCAACGAGCCGCCCGATTGTAATTATGAAGCGTTAAAAGCGTAATTAAGGGCACTGCAGCATTACCATTTTGCCGCTATGATCAGTAATTTCTGAGAATTTATGAACGTCAAATTCTAAGACGCAAATCGAGCAAGGAGGGAATTTATCGACTTCCTTCTCGCCTAAAAGCGAGCAAATTGCGCCTATTGTCGGATTATGTCCAACGATAAATACGCATTCCGCGCTAGCTGCGTTAAAATTTTGCATAACATCAGTGCTAGAAATTTCTACATTGTTGCAAGATATCGCATTCTTTTCGCCAATGCTAGCGGGAATTTTAGCGCTCTTAAAAGCAGAATTTTCAGCGTTTGCGTCGCGATGTTTTTCGCTACTCAGACCAAACACATTGTATTTTTCAGCATTCACACCGCACCCAAAAAATCGTTTCTCATCCAAGCCGCGAACAAACCTTGCCAAATCCCATAAGCTTACGTCATATAACTCTCGCAATGACGCTACCCTTTTTGTCGCATCCAGCGCATTAGCGATAATTTGCGCCGTATGGAGTGCGCGTATAGCCGGGCTTGTAATAATTAAATCAGGCGCAAGCCCCAAGCTACGCAGCTTTTCTCTGAGTTTAATTGCGCAAAGTTCGCCCGCATGGCTTAATGCCCGCTCAAAATCGCTTCCGTTGCCGCTTTGCGCCTCAGCATGTCTTATAAAATATATCCGTTTCATCTGCATCCTTTCATAAAATTTTATGTAAAATTTAGCGTTAAATTCTACAAAATTCTAAATTTTTTCTGGATCATTCCAAAGCCATAACCGACCACAAATCCCGCTATATGCGCATACCATGCCACATTTACGCCCATTAACATCGGCGCAAAGCTCATTATCAAAATCGCGACAAAAATCCCGCCCGTATTGCGTTCATCAAAATAAGCAATCACGCCTAAAAGCACGCAAATAGCGCCACTAGCGCCTACGATATTGACGATTTCTCCCATGCTCATGGCATAACGGATATAAATCAGACATAAAGCGCCACTCAGCAGCCCGCCTACGATGTAAAGTAGCGTAAATTTTATCCCACCGAACGCTCTCTCTAAAATCCCACCGAATTGATATAAAACCGCCATATTCATCGCTAAATGCATCACTCCGCCGTGCATAAAAAATGAACTTAGTAACTGCCACGGCATCCCTTCGAAAAAATACGGATTGAGCCCAAAAAATAGATAGGACTTAAAGCCGAAAAAATATTCTAATGCGAATGAAATCACGAAAAATAGGACATTCGCTACAATGATCGCGAGAGTAAATTTGCCTGATTGCATGAAACTCCTTAAATTTTTCACGCATAGTAGCGAAATTTTGATTAAATTAAAGGCGTCGCGTGTTTTTATGGGTTAGAGAAAAATTATAGATAAGTTCTAGCATCAAAATTTTGATAATGGTTTTAATTGCAAGCATCTTATCAAAATAGCTGCGTTAAAGTTAAAATTTAGATATAGCAGCTTTAAAGTAAAATTTTCATGATAAAATTTAGATCGTAAATCTTTTTCAAAGTTTTACGGAATTCATAGAGTTTATCCGACGTAAATTAAAAAGCAAACACGCTGTAAATTTAATGACGATAAAATTTCAGTTATATAAAGCTACTTTGTAGAATTTTATATAAAATTATAAGAATAATTTTACTAAGAATAACAAAAATTTGAGTTCAAATTAATTTCAAAATAAATTTTTAGAGTAATATTTTATTAAATGCTTGTTATATATAATTACGCGTTAAAAATGCTAATTTGATTTGCCATAACAGCATCAAAGTGAGTTTTTATTCATAAGTTTTTGCTGCAGGAGTTTAAAAGCCATAAAAATTTTAAAATTTGATTAGAATTTTAGGAATTTAATAAATTCTATAAAGCAAGTCATAGCTAGAACTACAAGCGAGATTTTATCTGTAAAATTTCGCTTAAAACCCTAGAGCCTAAATCAAACCGCCGCGAATTTTTAAAAGGTCTAGCAAAATTCCATAAAATCTAATAAATTCCAAAAGTTATAAGAAATTTTTCAAAAAATACGGCGAAAGAATTTTCAAAATTCTAGTTATTCACCCGTCCGTATCCTGCGAAGCGGTTCGATGCTAGGCAGCTTATGCGGTCTTTGCCGCAGCGGACGATATAGCTATTTTCCATCTTTTGCCCCACTACATGGACGTTTTTCTTATTTAAATTTACGAAGTCCGCTTGATTTCTACCACGAGTATTGTGGACGAATTTCACGCGACCATCAGCATAGATCTCGCGCACGATGCCGATATGGCTGATTTCGTTATTGACCTTGCCTTTGTTAGAGCGCAAGGTGTTTTGAAAAAACACCAAATCCCCTACTCGCGGCGTATTGCTGAGTAAATTTCTACGGCTGTAATAATTATATATTGCTTGGGATTTGCGTCCGTTTGTGAAGTATTTTGGCAGATCTTTTGAGTTAAAAAATAGATCATCGTATTTATCATTTAGCACGGTGATAAATCCGCTGCAGTCCCCTCCCGCGCGAGTGCCGGTGTAATCGTCCACCGATGCGATTAGCGAGCGGTTAAACTCGCTTCCTGGCACCGAAGTTATTCCTTCTTCATGATCGTTTAAGACATACGCTTGCTGGCTGCCAGCAGACGGGGCTTTTGAGGAGCAACCGATCAGCAAAAACGCACCCAAAGCGCAAATAATTAGTTGTTTCATATAAAAAATCCTTATAAAATTATGTAACGGTTAAATTTAGGCGTAATTTTAGCGCTCAGTGGTAACAAAATGGTAACTTTAAAGCTAAATTCTGTATAATCGCCGAAATTTTACACGGAGAAATCATGCATTATCTACGAATTGACGGGGGCAAAAAACTAAGCGGCAGCGTCAAAATAAGCGGCGCAAAAAACGCCGCATTGCCGCTCATAGCCCTATCTATCCTTTCAAAAAACGAAGTTGTAATTAAAAATTTACCTGCAGTTTCCGATATCCACACGCTAATTCAGCTGCTTTCAAATTTAGGCGCAAAGTGCGAGTTTCTTGATGCCAATATCGCCAAAATCGATCCGCGCGAGGTAAACTCGACCAAAGCGATCTACGACATAGTACGTAAAATGCGCGCTTCGATCTTGGTGCTAGGGCCGCTTTTAGCGCGGTTTAGACACTGCGAGGTAAGCCTTCCGGGGGGCTGCGCGATCGGCGCCAGACCGATCGATCTACACCTTAGCGCGCTTGAAAAGATGGGCGCGGAGGTTAAGATCGAGCAAGGTTACGTCGTTTGCACCGCAAAAAAGGGGCTTAAGGGCGCGACTATAAATTTTGACAAAATTACCGTCACCGGCACCGAAAATATCGTAATGGCGGCGGCTTTAGCAAGCGGCACCACGCATATCATAAACGCGGCGAAAGAGCCCGAAGTGATAGCTGTTTGCAACGCATTAAAAAGCGCAGGCATCGACATAGAGGGCATCGGCACGAACGAAATCCTCATCAAAGGAAGCGGCGGCGAGCTTTTAAGCTTCGATGAAATTTCAATCATTCCCGATCGCATCGAGGCAGGCACCTATCTGTGCGCAGGCGCGATCACGGGCTCTCGTATCAAGATCACGCACGCTTGCACGGCTCATCTTGGCGCCGTACTTGCAAAATTTGAAGATATGGGCTTTAAATTTGAAATTTCAAACGGCGGCGACGAGATCACGATCCTGCCCGCTTCAAAAATCAAACCCGTAGAGATCATCACGAGCGAATATCCGGGCTTTCCTACCGATATGCAGGCGCAGTTTATGGCGCTAGCATGCATCTCCTCGGGCGTCAGCACTATCGACGAGAGGCTTTTTGAAAACCGCTTCATGCACGTTAGCGAACTTTCGAGAATGGGCGCAGATATCCGCTTAAACGGACACATCGCGACTATCAGCGGCGGCAAGCTAAACGGCGCGGACGTTATGGCGACCGATCTGCGCGCCAGCTCGGCACTCGTTTTAGGCGCCCTTGCGGCGTGCGGCGAGAGCAAAATACATAGAATTTACCACCTAGATCGCGGATATGAGAGGCTGGAAGCTAAGCTTGGTGCGCTTGGTGCTGATATACAGAGGCTTGAGGAATGAAGACTTCGGAATAAAATCTTGTGCGAGCAAGCAAAGTGGAATTTTACGAGCGAAATGTTTTGAAATTTTAAGTAACACTAGCATTAAAATAAGGCAATTGAGCCCGTAAAATTTCGCGCATTTATTTGGGTAAAATTTTGCTTTGCAAGCTTTGGCACAATATAGAATTCAAGGCTACGCAAGGTCTTAACTGCGCGAATTTAAAATGTAAAAAAATGATAAAAAGGACTTAAAATGATAGGAATAAATGAGGCTATAGATTTGGCTACGGCTAGAATCACATCAAGCAGGCAGAGCGAAAAGGTACCTCTTCCCAGCGCTCTAGGTCGCATCCTTTCTAGCGATATTTCTGCGCTTAAAAACCTGCCCTGCTTCGATAATTCGGCGCTTGACGGCTATGCCTACGCGGCGGACTTCAAAGACGAAGAGCTAGAGATCGTAGAGCCTACGATTTTTGCAGGAGATGAGAAATTCTACGAAATCAAGGCTACGCAAGCGCAAAAGATAATGACCGGCGCGCCAATGCCTGCGGGCGCGGACTCCGTCGCGAGGCTAGAGGATGTAGACGCGCAAGGCGGTACTCTAAAAATCCCCGCTTTCGTTCATGCCCACGACGGCTTTCGTAAAAAAGGCGAGGAGGTGCGTGCGGGCGAGCTTTTATTGCGCTGTGGCGAAATTTTAAACCCTGCTAAAATCATGCTTCTTGCCGCGCAAGGAATTTACGAAGCAAGCGTTTACGCGCGTCCTAAAATCGCTCTATTTTCCAGTGGAAACGAGCTAAAAGAGCCGTGGCAGAGCGCAAGCGAGCGCGAAATTTATAACGCCAACTCTAGCGGTATTGCTGCATTGCTGCAAAAGTACGGCTTTGAAAATGAGTATTTAGGGATTTTAAAGGATGATTTTAGCGCGGTTTGCGAGGCGCTAGATACTGCTACGCGTAAATTTGACGTGCTAATTACCAGCGGTGGAGCAAGCGCTGGGGAGGCGGATTTTATGCAAAGCGCTATGAGCGAACTTGGATTTTTGCAGGTTTTCGATCACATTGATATCAAGCCCGGCCGCCCCAGCAAGTGCTTCGCAAAAGACGGCGAATTCGTCTTTGCAATGGCAGGCAATCCAATGGCTGCTTTCGTGCTTACGCGCGCTGTCATACTGCCGATACTATTTAAGCTTAGCGGCGCAGGTGGGGCTTTTAGCGCAGAAACGGCGATATATGCCAAGCTCGCAAGCGATCTGAAGCTAAAAAGCGGCAGAGTAAATTTAACCGTAGGTGCGTATGAAGGCGGAGTTTTTACGCCTATGCCATCGCCTTCTGGGCGCATCAGACCGCTGGCTGCAGCATCGCATTTTTTCTTGGCTGATCCCGAATGTGACAAAGTTCGCGCTGGAGAAATCGTAAAAATTTATGAAATTTAAGCGAGAAATTATTGACAAATGAAAATTTATAGGCTACAATCGCGCTTTATTTTTACTGCATGCGGGAATAGCTCAGTGGTAGAGCGCAACCTTGCCATGGTTGATGTCGCGAGTTCGACTCTCGTTTCCCGCTCCATCTTAACTTCAAATTTTAAAATTCTTTCCGCCCCATTCGCTTTTAAACCACAAAATTTCGATATGAAAGCCTTGAAATGAAAATTTTAGTTTGCGTAAGCGGCGCGAGTTTTTGCGAGATCGGGCTTGATCTGCTTAAATTTCTTGCCAACTCACCGCATGAAATCCACGCCGTACTTACTCAGGGCGCGCGCCGCGTCCTGCGCGCCGAAAGCGGCATAGACGCGGACGAGGCTTTAAAATCCGCGGAATTTAGGAGCGTAAAATTTTATCCCAATACCGATCTGGGCGCGCCGCCCGCTTCGGGCTCGTTCGGCATTGACGCCACAATCTTTGCGCCCTGCTCTATTGGCTCTTTGGCCAAAATCTACGGCGGGCTTTGCGACAGCTTAAGCACCCGCGCCGCTGCAGTCGCGTTAAAAGAGCACAAGCGGCTGGTTCTTGGCGTGCGTGAGATGCCGCTTTCTGCGATCAGCCTGCGTCAGATGAGCGAGCTAGCCGCGCTCGGCGTCATCATCGCTCCGCCCGTGATCGCGGGCTACTGCGGCGTGCAAAATTTAAAAAATTTCATAATCGGCAAGTGGTGCGACGCGCTAGGCGTGCAAAATGAGCTATTTAAAAGGTGGCAATAATGCAAAACTCAAGAAAATGTATCTATCCGGGCACTTTCGATCCTATCACGAACGGCCATTTGGACGTCATCAAGCGCGCGCTAGGGCTTTTTGATGAAGTCATCGTCGCAGTCGCGCTAAACGAGAGCAAAAAACCCTACTTCAGCCTAAAATCCAGACTAGAGATGGCGCGAGCCGCGACACGCGGACTTCGCGGCGTGAGCGTGCAAAGCTTTGATAATCTGCTCGTGGATTTTGCTAAATCTTGCGGCGTGCGCTTCGTAATCCGCGGGCTTCGCGCGGTTAGCGACTTTGAGTACGAGCTACAGATCGGCTATGCAAACGCCTCGCTATGGGAGGAATTTGAGAGCGTGTATTTGATGCCGACGCTCAAAAACGCCTTCATCTCAAGCTCGATCGTCCGCTCCGTTTTGAGCCACGGCGGTGATGTCTCGCACCTGGTGCCGAGCGAAATTTTAAAATTTTTGAAAAAATGAGCTCGCAAGCGACTGAAATTTAGCCCGCAGGCGCGGCTAAATTTAAAATTTGCAAGCTGCATGGGAGATAAAATGAACAAGCAAATGGATGAGATAGAAAGACTGCGAACGTTTTTAAAAAGCGTGAGAGATGAATACAAAGCCTTAAATAAAATAGCCGAAGCGCAGGTCGTAAGTAGGCGCTGGGCATCAAATCAGTATTTAAATTTAGAGCCGTTTTATTTCGAATATAACCGCTTCTTTAAGGGCAAAATTTTAAAAGCTAAACCAAAAAAGGTCGTAAACGCCTACGAATACGGCTTTGACGCGCAAGATCGCGTCGTTTTTGAAAGACAACATGACGGCAAAAAACATTTCTTTGAAAACCTTTATTTTTGGGGGCGGGATGAAGTTTTAAAATATCATTTCGGTTGCTACAATAAAAGATGCGTAGGATGCTTCAACATAAAAAGATTTATCTATGAAAATGGCAAGCTAAAGTCCATCTACTCGGCCTTTGACAACAACGCCTATGGGATAGAAAATTTTACTTACGAAGGCGGCAAGCTCGCACAAAGACGGGAGTATGTAGAGCACCCTCGCGCAGGCAGAAGGAATGACGTAACAAACTATGAATTTGACGCAATGGGCGAGCTAAGCTTAATAACCGAAAATGGCTATGTGCGCTATCAAAAGCCAGATAAGAATATGAGCTATAAAAAGCTCTATGAGCTCGCCGCACAAAGACTACTGCCAGCGATTAAAGAGACGATCAAAAAGCACGCGCCGAATTGCAAACTCTACTGCATAAATTTAGCTTGCGACAATAGGAGTTTGCCGCCAATCATCGGATTCGGCTCGCAAGAGCAGCGCGCGCAGTGGCTTGCACGAAAGGACGGCTGGCTTCTTTGGCTCGTTCCTGATTACGAGTTTCGAGCCGAGGTCGAAGTAGACTACGAAACGGCGAAAATTTTCGATCTTTTCAATCAAGAAACGCAGCTAAATGATAAATATGCGCAGGCTAAAAAGCTCATTTGGGAGTGCGTGAAGCAGCTCAAAGCAGATCTTGGCGAATTTGCGCTCGACATGACGGATGATTTTACGATCACGGCTACCGATTGCGATCTTAGCGATCTGAGGAAAGATTTCATAGCGATAAATCCCGAGCTAGCGTAAAAGGATAAAATTTAAAATTTGAAACTGCACAGGAGATAAAAATGAATAAGCAAATGGATGAGATAGAAAAATTGCGAGAGCTTTTTAAAAGCGCAAAAGATGACTACGAAGCCCTAAAAAAGAGGGCCGAAGCGCAGGTCGTAAGCAGGCGCTGGGCGTCGGACGAGTATATTAATTTAGAGCCGTTTTATTTTGAGTTCAACCGTTTCTCAAAAGGTAGGGTTTTAAAAGAAGCATCCAAAAACATCGCAAACGCCTACGAATACGGCTTTGACGCGCAAGATCGCGCCGTTTTTAAGAGGCAGTATGTGAGCGAAAAATATTTCTACGAAGAGTTTTATTTTTGGCGGCAGGATGAAATTTTAAGCTACCGATTTGATTATTACGATAAAAAATGCGTGAACGTAAAAAGATTTGTCTATGCGGATGGCACGCTAAAGTCCATTTACTCGGCTTTTGCGAGCGAAGGCTACTGGATAGAAAATTTCGCTTACGAAGGCGGCAAGCTCGCGCAAAAGCAGTGGCGCGGCACGGATCCATACGGAGGCAAATTCGACCGCGTCATAAACTACGAATTTGACGCGATAGGCGAGCTAAGCTTAATAGTCGAGGACGGCTACGTGCACTACAGAAAACCGGATAAAAAAATGAGCTACAAAAAGCTCTATGAGCTCGCTGCGCAAAGGCTACTGCCCGCGATTAAAGAGACGATCAAAAAGCATGCGCCCGGTTGCAAGCTCTACTGCATAAATTTAGCCTACAACGACACGGGCTCGCTGCCACCTCAGATCGGATTCGGCTCGCAAGAACAGCGCGCACAGTGGCTTGTGCAGGGCGATGACGATAACTGGATCGTTTGGAACGTCGCCGATTATGAGTTTCAGGCTGAGTTGGACGAGGACGACGAGACGGCAAATCTTTTTGATCTTTTCAATCAAGAAACACGGCTAAATGGCAGATCCTCGCAAGCCAAAAAGCTTATTTTAGAGTGCGCGAAGCAGCTTAAGGCGGATATCGGCGAGCTCGGGCTCGACTTGAGCGAGGATTTTGCGCTCGTGGCGAGTGATTATGATCTTAGCGATCTGCGGAAAAATTTCAAAGCGATAAATCCAGAGCTTGTAAGCGCGTATAAGGGCAAAATTTAAAATTTTATCGTCGCGGTTTTGTTACCGCGCGCAGCACTCGCCCGCCCCAATGCGCCCCACTCTGCATAACGCCGCCCTGCTCCGCAAAAGCGCCGCCCTCCTCGCCCGACGTACCATTCTGTCCGCACGGCGCGCCGTCTTTTATCGACTGGTGCTATACCCTACTCGGTACATGTCCGTAAGCGCAAAATTTGCTCGCTCGCTGTTTATGCGACGCATCCGTCCAAGCGCTAAATTTAACCGCGAGCCGTGCCGCAAAGAGCAGGAGCCGAGCAAAAAAAGCGCCCGATAAATTTTACGCCAAAAGATCAAAAGCAACTCGCACAAGCTCGCGCAAAAGCCCGATTTTGAGGCAAAATTTTATGCCCCGCTATTTAAAAAAGCCGCTATTTAGCTATAAATTTGTAAAATAGCGCTCAAATTTAAAGGCGAAAAATGTATGTAATATTCGAAGGTATCGACGGCGTGGGCAAAAGCACGCAGATAGCGCGACTGGCGGCGACTTTCCCGCAGGCGATCGTGACCAAGGAGCCGGGCGGCACGAAGCTCGGCGAGGCGGTGCGAAGCCTCGTTTTGGGCGAGGATTTTAAGTGGTCGCGCGGCAGCGTAAATCTGCGCGAGGCCTGCGGCGAAATTTCAAAACGCGCCGAGCTGCTTTTGTTCCTCGCAGACCGCGCCGAGCACTACGAGCGCGTGATAAAGAGCGGCGCGGACAGGCTCGTGCTAAGCGATCGCGGCTTCATCTCGGGGCTTGCCTATGCGCTGGCAAACGACGAAAACGCGGATCTTAGCGAGCTTATCGCGCTTAATAAATTTGCGCTCGGGGGCAAATTCGCAGATAAAATCGTGCTGTTTTCGGCAGACGAACAGCTCATCGGGCGGCGGCTTAAAACGCGCGCTAGCAGCGATATAATCGAGGCTCGCGGGCTGAGATACCTAATGCGTGTGCAAGATCTTATGGCGCAGGCATGCAAGGCGTGCGGCGTTGAGACCCTGAAAATCGATGCCGCGCAGTCCGAAGAAGCGATCTGCGATCAGATAAAAAATTTCATACTTTCTTAAAATTTTAAGGCGTGGAATTCTGCCGCTGGAGTTGATTTCTGGGCTCTGCCGTGAAATTTTAGCTATGGAATTTCATCGCGAAATTTTAACTATGGAATTCCGCCCATAAAATTTCATCTTCAAATTTCGTCATAGAATTTTATAGGCGTGGTTCTAGGCAAAATTTCATGGACGGAATTCGTTTTATAATTTTGCAGCAAAATTTCGGCACGTAATTCTATCTTAAAATTCCGCCGTAGTCCGAAAAGGCGCGAAATTTCATAAGCGAAATTCTGCACGGAATTTTAATCCGCGGATTTGCAGGCGAAATTCCGCTTAAGCTTTAAATTGAAAGGATAATGATGAGGACGTTAAAGTTCGTTTTACGTAAGGTTTTTAAATTTATATTTCTGTTTTGGGTGGTCATAAGCTCGCTTTTCGGCACATATATGATTGCCGATAAATTTTTCGGCCGCACCGTCGTATCATGGACGCTCATCCTAGATTTTAGCAGCGCTTCGCTGGATCTGGAGGATTTTAGCATCAGCGCTAGCTTAAGAGCTACCGCTATCGGCGGACGATTATGGCGCGATGATCGCGAGCCGAAGCCCGACTTCTCGGACGATAATTCCACCGGCGCCCCATATGAACTAAGTATAAAATTTGACCACGTGAGCGCGCCTGGAATCGTGCTGAAAAATATCAAACTCGAGCAGGTGCAAAGCGGGCGCATCGTGTTTGAAAAGGATGAGCTAGAGGTGCCGCTAGAAATGGGCTATAGCGGTTACAAAAGCGGCGAATTAGAGATACCTGATCTCGATTCTGCGCATGTCAAACACAGACTGAGCGCCGAAATATGCGTGTCTGGAGGAGCTTGCATAAATTTCGTGCATTATTTCTTGCCGTACAGACATGTAGAGGGCACAGCGGCTCTGCGAGGTATTTTTTAGCCGCGAAAGATTCGGCGTGAAATTTAAAACGTAAAATTTACGGCGGCATGGATTAATTTGGCGGAATAAACGAGTAGATTATCGATGCTCACAACGTGGCGGTATGCTTTATTCGCGTGGCGGAATTTCGCCTCTTGCCGTATTCGCGTGAAACGGAATTTTAAAATTTCGCGGCGCATAAAATTTATAGCACAGCGCGAAATTCTAATATGTAAAATTTGAGGCGACGTAATTATGAAATTCCGCGCTGTGTATTTATGCGGCAGAGGTACTACTTTTTATGACGCTTGCGCCACGATGAGAGTTTTTGCATGTAGGTAGAGCAAACCAGATACGAACACACGAATGCGAGCACTAAACAAGAAAAGAAATAATCCCCAAAGCCCAAAATATCGCAAATATAAAGCAATACCGCAAGCGCGATGATAAAAACGGCAGTAAAAAGCATAAGGAATATAGCAAAGTAGGTGCACGTCAAAAATATCCGTGTCAAGCGAGGTGCGCGCTTTTCAATAGCGCGGACGATCGTGTAAACGTATGCCAGAATTATCATCGCAACAAGCGCAAGCCCCGCACAAGTATAGAAAAAATCGCCCATGTTTGGGAATGCATCTTTTGCGAACGCAAAATAGATCGCGTAAAATACCGTCGTGGCGAAAAAGATCAGACCGAATGTAATCAAAATGTCCCAAGCTAAAGATAGCGTGCGTTTTGCGGCATCCAGCGCGCTCAACGCAAAATCGCGGGCATATTCCAAAGGCGTTCTGCGGCGCTCGACCTCCAAGGCGACGAGGCTGCCTAGATATCCTTGGTTGCAGTATTTTACGCGCACTAAATCGCCCTGCTCAAACGAGAACGACCTGCAACGCATACGAAAGCGAACGCCGCCTATCTCAAAAAGCACGAGCGTCTCGATCTCCTGCCTAAGGACGCGGACGTGCAAGTTTTCTATCCTGCCTTCGATACAGGGCTGCTTATTTCGCATAATCCTCCAAAATTAAGTTTAAATTTCGCGCCGCTTGCTAGGCGCTGTTTGCCTGGCGCTAGAAAAACTCGCTCATCTTTCCCGCAAGGCTCTGTGGCACGGCGGAATTCTACGCGACAAAATTCCGCGACTCCTAATTTCGTGCGGCAAGATGGACTAATCGCAAGCTTGATTTTGAAATTTTCGCTAAATTCCGCCGCGCCTATCGGCGGCAAATTTAATACGGTTAGCTTTACGAGCGCGGTTCGCACCGCATACTAAACAAACATGTTTAAATTTAAGATCGTAAAATTTAAAAATCACCGGATATCAAATTTGTAAGCCGCAAATTTAAATATGGAACTCAAATTCTATCGCGCGCAGATACGAGCTATTGCGATTTTTAGTTAAAATTTTCCCTTTAAATTTACGCGCAGTTTTCGCCGCGTATAAATTTTGGCGCGATTTTGGAAGTATTTCTTAGACGTATTTTACCGGGCAGTTTTAAGCGCAAATCCTGCGCGAGGCGACTTCGCTTGCGTAAAATTTCAACGCAAGTCAAGCCGACTAAATTTCGCCGTGAAATTTAACGAAGCTTTGGCGCACAAGTTTCGTTTTGTTCTAGCGATACAAATTTCAGCCAAAAGCCACTACGCGCAAAATCAAAATTTTATTAAACTCGCATTTGAGCCGAAATTTTACAAAATTTTAAAGCTAGCGCAGACCGAATTTCAACGCACCTAAAAAAGAATTTAAACATTAAATCTAAAATGCATCACGTCGCCGTCTTGCACGACGTAGTCCTTGCCCTCAAGGCGCATTTTGCCTGCTTCTTTCGCCCTACTCTCGCCGCCGCACGCGATAAAATCATCAAATCCGATCACCTCGGCGCGGATGAAGCCGCGCTCAAAGTCGTTGTGGATCACGCTCGCGGCCTTCGGAGCCTTCCAGCCTTTCGTGATCGTCCACGCGCGCACCTCCATCTCGCCGGCGGTAAAGTAGCTGATGAGGCTGAGCTTCGCAAAGGAGCGCTTGATGATGAGCTCCAGCCCGCTTTGCTGCGCGCCCAGGCTTTGCAGCATCTCGTGCGTCTCCTCGTCGCTTAGCCCTATGAGCTCCTCTTCGATCTTGGCGCAGAGCTTGATTACTTCGGCGCCGCGGGCATTTGCGTATTTCTTTACGCGCGCGACATATTCGTTATCCTGCGCGATACCGTCTTCGTCCACATTTGCGCCGTAGATTACATCTTTGGCGCTAAGCAGGCGCAGCTCGCGATTTAAAGCGATGTAGCTTTCATCCTCTTTGAGCGCGAAATTTGAAGCGGGCTTGCCGTCGTTTAGATGCGCCAAAAGCTCGTTTGCTACGGCTAGCGCCTCTTTAGCGCCCTTTTGATTTGCTTTGGCTTCCTTACCGAGGCGCTCGATCTTGCGGCTAAGCTGCTCTATGTCCGCTAAAATAAGCTCGGTTTCGATGATCTCGATGTCGCGGATAGGATCGACGCAGCCTTCAACGTGAGTTATGTCGCCGCTTTCGAAGCAGCGCACGATATGAAGGATGATCTCGCACTCGCGGATATTTGAAAGAAATTTATTCCCCAGCCCCTCGCCCTTGCTAGCTCCGCGCACGAGGCCCGCGATATCTACAAACTCAATGGTCGAATGCACGATGCGACCGGGCTTAACGATGTCCGCCAGCTTTGCTAACCGCGCATCGGGCACGGGCACGACCGCTTTATTGGGCTCGATCGTGCAAAATGGATAGTTCTGCGCCTGTGCGTTTTGCGCACCGCTAAGAGCGTTAAATGTGGTGGATTTACCGACATTCGGAAGCCCTACGATCCCTACTGACAGCCCCATCTACACGTCCTTTAGCTCTTTGGCTAGAGCCTGCAAGAAATATAAGTTTGCTCTCACGCCCGCGCCAGTCGCGCCCGCGGCGTAATAGCCCCACGCCTTTTCCAGATACGCAGGGCCCGCAATATCAAGATGTAACCACTTGTCTTTATACTCCTCTTTTATAAATTTATCCAAAAACAGCCCCGCGGTTATCGCACCGCCGTACCTGCTGGAAGCGCAGTTGGAAACGTCTGCGATACTGCTTTTGATTAGCTCGCGTAGATAATCGTTAAATTCCAAAATGCTAAATAGCTCGCCGCTTGATCCGCTAAGATCTTTAAATTTACGCTTTAGCTCCTCGCTGTTTCCCATGATGCCGCTCGTGTATTCGCCGAGCCCCACGACGCAAGCGCCGGTAAGCGTCGCCATATCTATCAGTAGATCGGGAGCAAGATCCTGCGCGTAGCTTAGGCAGTCGGCAAGCACGAGCCTGCCCTCCGCGTCGGTGTTTCGCACCTCGATACTTACGCCGCTGCGGCTAAGTAGCACGTCGTCGGGCTTATAGGAATCGCCGCCGATCATATTCTCGGTAGCGCCGATAACCGCGTGTATCTCAAACGGCAGCTCTAGCTCGGCGGCGCCCTTGATGATGCCCATCGCAGCAAGCGCGCCGCTTTTATCGCTTTTCATCGTAAGCATATAATCAGCAGGCTTGAGGCTTAGCCCGCCGCTGTCGTAAGTAAGCCCTTTGCCGACGAAAACGACGCGCTTTAGGCAGCGCTGCGGTTTATAGATCAGATGGATGAGGCGCGGCGGATGAGCGCTGGAGCGATTGACCGCTAAAAACGCATTCATATTCTGCTCGCGCAAAAAGTCTTCGTCGTAAATTTTAACGCTCACATCGTCGTAGTTCGAGGCTAAAATTTCAGCCTCACTCGCCATCTTTTCGGGCGTGTAAATTTCAGGGATCTCATTGACGCCGTCGCGCGCAAAATTTGCGGCGTTTGCCATCACGATGCCCTGCTGTACGCCGTAGTTCATCTTTTGCACGTCGGGGCTACTGCCGCCGTACTCTTGCGTAGAGATTAAAATTTCATTCAAGCTGGAGTTTTTTTTATCGCTTTTGTATTTATTAAACTCATAACCGCCCAAAAGCACGCCCTCGACCATCGCCATCGTGCTTCTGCGGTCGCAGCCGCATTTATAAAAGGCGATTTTAAAATTTTTGATCGCGTAGCCCTTAAGCGTGTTGTATGCGCTCGCAAGTGCTGTGCGGACGCGGTCATATTCTAGCGCTTTGACGCCAATGTACAGCCGCCCGCTCTCAGCTAACAGCAGATTGCCCTCGCCTTTATAATTAAAAAGTGCAAACTTATCCGCGTCTTTAATAAATTCGTGATTTAAATTTTTATCCACGACTAAAATAACTTCAAAATCCGCCTCTATCTCGTTAATTTTACGATCTAGCAGTTTTACTTTCATCTCGTTCCTTTCGTGAGTTCATAAAGTGATTTTCCATACGTTTAAATAACCTAAAAAATAGATATAAAATTCCGCCTATGATAGGTATCGCAAAATACCAGTGTTGCTCGATTAGCCGCAGCCCGCTCCAGATCTCCTCGCCAAAATACCACGCCAAAACCATCGTTACGCCCGACCAGCACCAAGCACTAAAAAGATTGATGATCGCAAATTTCTTTGCGCTGTAGCGAGTGATGCCGATACTCATTGGGATGATGACGCGGAAGCCATACATATAGCGCTGCATTAAAATTATCGGCCAGCCGTAGCGTTGCAAAAGCAGGTGCGCGATCGCAAATTTTCGGCGCTGCGCCGCGAGCTTTTTACTGATATATTTTTTGTTGTAGCGACCGATATAAAAATAAAACTGATCGCCGCAAAATGCCCCAAGGCCCGCGACAAAGATACCTAGCGGCAAATTTATATGACCCTCGTGCGCCATTATGCCGCCTAAAATCAGCGCGATTTCGCCTTCTAAAATGCACCAAACGAAAAGCACGATATAGGCGTATTGGTGGTATTCTTGCAGTAAATTTTTAAGTAGCTCTTCCAAAATCACGCCTCTAAAACGCAATAAACGTTTGTGCGACGCGAAAACTCGCCTAGATCGTTTAACTCGCGCAAATTTAATAAAAAGCACGCCTCGACGCACTTGGCCTGCGTCTGCGCGATGAGATCTAATGCCGCCCGTGCGGTGCCTCCGGTGGCTATTAGATCATCGATTAGCAGCACCTTGGCATCCTGTACGCCGGAGAATGCATCCACGTGCATCTCAACCTGATCGAAGCCGTATTCAAGGCTGTATTTTTGTGAAATCGTGATATAAGGAAGCTTCTTTGGCTTCCTAATCGGCACAAAAGCGACCCTCAACCTCGCCGCAAGCGCCGCTGCAAAAATAAATCCGCGACTTTCTATGCCTACTATGTAATCAAGTCCGTAATCAGCGTAGCGCTCGGCTAGATGATCAAGCAGGAAATTAAACGCCTCGCGATCGCCTACGAGCGTCGTGATATCGTAAAACAAAATACCGGGCTTTGGGAAGTCGCGCACGGTGCGGATCGAGCGAAATAAATAGCTCTTTTGCTCGCTGCTTAAGCTTTTCATAGCTTACCTCTTTTCAATCTTGCGTTTTGGATTTTTAAGCTACAGTTTTCGCTCTCCTCGTTTTGCAGAGCCTCGATGCCGAAGCGAAGGGCAGTTTTAAGCTTTTCGTTATCGCTTTTAAGCTTTGAAATTCTTTCTTCGCTCTTGCGAAGTAAGGCGTAAATTTTAGAATTTTTTCGGATCGATAGAATAAGTAGCGCTGCAAAAAATAGCGCTAAAACACCTAATGCTACGCTCATTGCTCGCCTCCTTTATTTGAATTTGCAAAGCGCATAGTAGCGGAGGTTGCGCTAAAATAGGCAGAATTTAAGCTTTTAAAATCTATGCTAGAAAGATTTGCTTCCTTTAAATTTACGCTCGCAATAGCAAAATTCGTATCTGTTAAACCCGTACTAGCGCAATTTACGTTTTCTGGCTTAACGCCCACACAGACGGAATTTGTAGCCTTGAAATTTATAATTGCTGGGTTCAAACCGACAAAATCTTTGCGGCTAGCTTTTTGAGCGAAATTTTTCTCACAAACGCTCTCGCGCGCAAAATTTAACGCGAAATTTGCACTAGTAGAATTTTTACCCAATGGATTTTTCCCATCAAAGATTATCTTTGCGTGCGTAGAATTTAAATTTATATGATGTGCACCACCAAAGCTTATCAAGGAATTCTGGCCGGTAAATAAGGAATTTTTATCGTTAAAGCTCCGCGCAAAATTTAATGCGGAATCCGTGTGGATAGGATTTTTGCTAGAAGGGATTTCGCTTGCGAAGCTTAATTTAGAATTCTGCCCATTTAAATTAGCGTCACAGCTTTGTTCCGTAAAATTTTGAGCGGAATTCTGAATGGAATTCGCTTCGTCAAATCCATGCACACAATTCGCACTACCGCAAACGCCTAGCTTTGCGACGCGCTTAATGTGCCTACCGCCCGCAAAATCGGTATTAAAAAACGCCCCAATCATATCTTCGATCACCAGCGCGCCCATCAATCGCTCGCCGAAGGCTAGGACGTTGGCGTCGTTGTGCTCTCTAGCTAGTCTAGCGCTCGTTGCGTCATGACACAGCGCGCAGCGGATGTGAGCGTGGCGGTTTGCAGCAATGCTGATACCGATGCCCGTACCGCAGATAAGAATTCCATAAATGCCATAACTTGTGGAATTTAAAATTTTATCTTCGCTCGCATTAGGGCTTACGGCTGCATTTACGCAGGTAGTCATGCTTCCGCTAGCGTTAAAATTTTGACGACTAGTGTTTTTAACAGCGTTAAAATTTTCATTTTTCTCGCTACATTGTACGGCGTCGTTAAAATTTCCGCAGCCGTTTATACTTGCGCCGAAATTTTCACTGCCGCCCGCTTCGGAATTTTCCGCGGCTGCAGCGGAATTTATGCCGTCGTTTTCTTTAAAATTTTCACTTCGCGCGCAAGCTTCACATTCGGCTAAAATTTTATCCGCCAACGTGTCCGCAAAATCGGGATAGTCCACGCTCGCTTCGGCACTATGCGTGCCAAGATCGACCGCTTCGTAACCTAAAGCGGCGAGCGCTTTTTTAGCTTGCTCTTTGGCATGAAAGCCCGCATGATCGCTCGCTATGAAAATTTTATTTATTTGCATTACCGCTCCTTATTTTTGCTCGTAGATTAAACTCTCATCGTTTTGCAAGGTATCGACGAAACGCCCGATTCGCTCCCAGCGGATCTTGCGATCGGCGTCAATACTAAAATATGTAAACCACGGCTTACCGACGATCAGACGATAAGGTACCGGACCCCAGAAGCGGCTATCGGCGGAATTATTTCGATTATCGCCTATCATAAAATACTCATCCTGCGGCACTTTGATGTAAAAGGCATTGAAGCTTATCCCCGCAGCTTCGAGGCTATGAGGAATTTCGCTTAGACTAATGGGTTTCATAGAAAATTCACCCTTCTCAAGTGCGATTTTGACATTTGTTAGCATTGAGTTTCTAGCATTAGGGTCGTAGTGAATGCCCTTAAATTTATACGGCTCTTTGACATATTTTTCGCCACCTAAAATCACAATGTTGCGAGCATCATAGTTCGCAGCAATGAACTCGTCGCCTTCATGCGGACGAAGGTAGAAATTATTCAGATCAAATATCACCTCGTCGCCGCCTACGGCAAAATTTCGCTTTACAAAGTGCATTTTTTCATTAAGCGGATAGCGAAAAACCACGATGTCGCCGCGTTTCGGACCCTCGCCGCGGATGATATGCCCGTCGCCGTCGCTATCAGGAGCCACCTGCCACTCTACAAATGGAATATGCGGGGTCGGGATGCCGTAGCTAAATTTTTTAACGAATAGAAAATCGCCCTCCAAAAGCGTAGTACGCATCGATCCGCTGGGGATCACGAAGGCTTGCGCAACAAAAAGAATGACGAATAAAACGACGATGACCGTCCCCGTCCAACTCGATAAAAAGTGATAAATTTTGCTTAGTATTTTCATTTAGGCTCTTTGTCTTAAGCGATTTTTCGCCGATTTTATCGTATTGCTCAAAAGCATCGCAATCGTCATCGGCCCCACGCCCCCGGGTACGGGCGTGATGAGCGAGCATTTTGGCGCGACCGCGTCAAAATCGACGTCGCCTCTTAGCTTGCCGTCCTCGCCGCGATTGATCCCTACGTCGATCACCACTGCGCCTTGTTTTACCATATCGGCGCCCACAAAATGCGCCTTGCCGACCGCCACGACCAAAATATCGGCGTCTGCGCAAAGTTGCTTTAGGTTTTTCGTTTTACTATGAGCGATAGTGACGGTAGCGTCGGCATTTAGAAGCAGGCTAGCCATCGGCTTTCCTACGATATTGCTACGACCCAGCACGGCGGCGTTTTTACCCGCGATCTGCACGCCGTATTCCTCAAACAGGCGCATCACGCCAAGCGGAGTGCAAGGCACAAAACCATCCGAAAGCCCGCTAGTAAGCCTGCCTACGTTTATCGCGCTAAATCCGTCCACGTCCTTTTGCGGGCTTATTTTTTCTAAAATTTTATTCGTATCGATATGCCTTGGAAGCGGCAGCTGCACCAAGATGCCGTCGATACTTTCGTCTTCGTTTAAATTTTCTATCAGTTCTAAAAGCGCCGCCTCGCTCACGTCGGAGCTCAAGCGGTGCGCTACGGATCGGATCCCACAGGCGGCGCAGGCTTTTTCCTTGCTCGCGACATAGGTCTTGCTAGCCGCGTCCTCGCCTACCAAAATCACCGCCAGCGCGGGCTCTACGCCCTTTGCGGCAAGGTTTGAAGCGACCGATTTGATCTCCTCTTTTACCTTCGCACTTATGCTTTTGCCGTCGATTAAAGTCATTTAAAGCCTTTTTGAGAAATAGGGAATGTTACCCTAAAATTTATAAAATTTAGATTTATTCAGCGGGATTTATGGGAATTTGAAGGAATTTTAAAAAGAATTTCGTCCTGAATTTAAGCCTGCTCAAATAAGCCTAAATTTTATCGTCATTATAGACGGATGGACACCTTGACACCGCTATATTCAGGCTGCAACGCTGCTAAGGCTTGTATTGCAGGCTTGAGAGCTTTTGTCCACGAATGAGCAAAAACTACAATGTTTCCATTTTCTCGCCGTTAAACGCCTCGCATCGCCGCTCGCCGCGCAATATACGCTATGCGTAATAGTAGCCTGTATAATGGTAGCTCGGTGCCTTATTTTGCTCTGGCTCTGGGACATCTTGCGGTCCACTCCTAGAGCAGCCGCATAGAAACAGCGCCGCGCACAGAAACAAAACGATCTTTTTCACCATAGATCCTTTCAAAATTTTTATGATTTCATCTTTGAGTGGTTTCAAAATTTTACAAAATTTAGAAAGCATTTCATAAAATTTGCCCTCTTTTTAAATTTAAAATTTTGGCGAATTCTAATGATACAAATTTCGTCAAAATTTAGACTTCGCGCAGCTTACAATCTCGCGAAAAAATTAAAATTCTGGCGATACAAATCGTATTAGTGCGATATTTACGCAACGCGCGCCGTGCAAGATCGCGCAGCCTCTACCCGCGCGCCGAAATGCCACGCCAAATAAGCCGCGCCACTTTGGAATTTTAAAATTTCGCCGAATTTTAAAGGCGCCGCGTTTAAAGCTACTCGTTGCGCAGCGTTTGCAATACGTCGATCTGCGTGGCTTTTTTGGCCGGGTACCATGACGAAAGTGCCACGATAAGCACCGCGCCGATTAAAATCATCGCTAAATCGCCTAGCGAGAGCTCCATCGGCAGCTTCGAGCTTCCGTAAACGTCGGCCGGCAGATTTACGATGTCGAAGCTTCCGAGCAGCCACACGCCGAATAAGCCCAAAATGAGTCCGAATATGATGCCGCCGCCGCCGATTGTGGCTCCGAGCGCGAAAAAGGTCCTTTTGACCTCCTTTTTGCTGGCACCCAGGCTAAGTAAAAGCGCGATCTCTTGGCGGCGGTTCATCACGGTCATCAGAAGCGAGCTTACGATATTTAAGCTCGCGACCAGGATTATCAGCATCAGCACGATAAAAAGCGCGCGCTTTTCAAGCGCAAGGGCGCTGAAAAAATTGCCGTTTTGCTGCCACCAGCCCACGGCGTTAGTGCCGCTAGGGAGGCTTTTTTTAATACGCTCCAGATCCTTAAACGGATCGTTTGAAAAAACATGCACGCCGTCGAAGGTCCCCTCGTCGTAACCCAAAATTTTGGCTAGATCGCTCGCGTCTGCGTAGGAATACGCCTTGTCGTAGGCGATCAGCCCCGAGCTGAAATCCGCGCGCACGTCAAAACGCTTCATCTTGGGGATCAGCGCAAAGCCACCCGGATCGCTCTTAGTAAAGATCATCGTAATCTTACTGCCATCATCCAGCATAAATTCGTCCTTGATCCCGCGCCCTATCATGATGCCGTAGTCCGTTAGATTGGCGTCTTTGGCGCCTGCTGCGACGACGGAGTTGATGCGCTTTTCATCGTTTAAATTTACGCCGAAAATCAGCCCGCCCTCGAGTTTCTCGCCGCTTTTAGCGATGACTTGAGAGCTGATGTAGGGGCTAAAGATCAGATCTGGAAAGTCCGCTCGCAGCCCCTCCACGTCGTCTTTTGAAATGCCGCCGCGAAAGTGGCTGTGGATCGTGATCGGGTAGTTCATCGTAAATAGCTTGCGCTCGAATTCTTTATCGAAACCGTTCATTATCGCCATCGCGACGATCAGCACCGTAAGCCCCACGCCGACGCCCAAGAACGCAAGTAGCGCCGAAAGCGTAATGAAGGGCTGGGAGCGGTCGAATCTGAGATATTTGAATAATAAATACTTTACCAAAAAGCCGTCCTTGTAAAATTTCACATAAAATTTAGCGTTAAATTTTATGTGAAATTTTAGGTATTTTGAAATTTTGAAATTTCAAAAACAGGCTTCACACCTTGGAATACTAAGTTTTAACTAAATAGAATTTTAACTAGGTATGAACTATAATTTTAAACACTCTTGAAATATTTCAAATCCCAACGGGACAAAATTGAAGTTAAATTTAAAGATAGTGGAAGATGAGCTTTAACTCCCAACGGGATAGAATTCTACTCTATTGCTTCTTGCACTTTGCTTGATTGGTAGCCGGTTTAAACCTCAGCGAGTTTTAAAAATTTAAAATCGCGCTACAATCTATTTTTATACACAAATAAAATTTACCCCGAGCGATATCGGATACGACAAACCAAACAGATCGTCTTGCCGAAACCTTGAAATTCTAAATCAGAATTCTAAATTTTAAAATTTCAAACGCCTCAAAATTTTAAAATTTTAGAAATTCCAAATCTTTTAGAATTTTAAAATTCTTAAAATTTAAAGACGAACTTTGCTTGAAAGTTCGCCTTTAATCGCATAAATTTAAAATTTTAACTGCGAGCAGCATCTTGGCCGCACGCTAAATTTAAGTATCACGCGCTGATTGGCTTGCGTTTTACCGCACGGCGCACCGAAACAGAGCGCTATGAAAATATGCAGCAAAGCATCAGGCACGCTTTTAAATTTTAAAATTTCAAAACTAAAATTCCGCCCCATCGCACATCTTTGCGCGCTGCCTCGCGATTAAGCCTCTTTAAAATTTTATGACGCCTTTCGCCCGCGACATATCCGCTGAACACAGAAGCAAAGCAAGATCGAGAAGCGCCGATCGCGTAATACTCGCAATCGAAATCACCGATTGCGCGATATTACGACCGATCGTCGCGCTTACCTCGCAAAGCCGCCTTTTTTAGGACCGCCCTTGCCGTGGCAGTCTTTGTATTTTTTGCCGCTGCCGCAAGGGCAAGGATCGTTTCGCTTAGGCTTTTTGTCGCCAAACTCATCGGGGCCCTTTAGCTGCGCTTCATTCGTGCTTGCGGCGGCGAGTTCTTTGGCGTTTGAGCTCTCCATGCGCTCCTGCATCGCACGCTGCTCAGCTTCGATCTCCTCCCTAGATTTAAACTGGATTGAATGCAGCAAGCGGATGCTATCGGATTTGAGGCGCATTACAAGCTCCATAAAAAGATTGTAGCTCTCCTTTTTATACTCCGTAAGCGGGTCTTTGTGGTTGTAGCCGCGAAGTCCGATGCCCGCTTTTAGGATATCCATCTGATACAGATGCTCACGCCAGTCGCGATCGACGATCTGCAGATAAAGCATCTTTTCGATACTTTTGCGCTGCTGCGGATCGATCGGCGCCATCTTGTTTTCATACGAAACGGCAAGCGCGCCGATGATCTTTTCTTTCAGCTCTTTGAAATCATCGACCTTCTCAAGCTCGCTGTTTTCGAGCACCTCGCCCGTTTCTTGAGCGATTTTGGCGACAATCGGGAATTTATCTACCTCTTTGATATTTGCGCCGTCGAAAATTTCAAGCTCCTCAAGCACGCTAGAGATGTACTCCTTGCGGTTTTGAATGATTTTATCTTTCAGATCGTAGTCGGGGTCTAAAAGCTCGTTGCGATATTTATAGATCGTCTTGCGCTGCTCGTTTGCGACGTCGTCGTATTCTAGGATATTTTTACGTGCTTCAAAGTGTAAGCTCTCGACCTTTTTTTGTGCATTTTCTACGGCGCGCGAAACCATGCCTGATTCGATATGTTCGCCGTCTTTCAAACCCAAGCGATCCATGATATTTTTAATCTTGTCGCTGCCAAAAATTCTAAGCAGATTATCCTCCAAGCTTAAGAAAAACCTACTCTCGCCCGGATCGCCTTGACGTCCGCTTCGTCCGCGGAGCTGATTATCGATACGGCGGCTTTCGTGACGCTCGGTACCTAAAATATATAGCCCACCCAAAGCACGCACTTCATCATCTATGCGGATATCCACGCCGCGTCCCGCCATATTCGTAGCGATCGTTACGGCACCCTTTACGCCTGCGTCTTTGATGATCTGCGCCTCGCGCTCGTGATTTTTAGCGTTTAGCACGGAGTGCGCGATGTTTTCTTTAACCAAAAGCTCGTGCAGCTTCTCGCTTTTTTCGATCGACGCCGTACCCACGAGCACGGGCTGACCTTTAGAATTTAGCCGCTTGATCTCATTTATGACGGCGTCAAATTTCTCGCGCTCGGTCTTGTAGATAAGATCGTTTTGATCCTTTCTGATGACCGGCACGTTTGTGGGGATAGAGACCACTTCGAGCTTGTAAATTTGAGAAAATTCCGTCGCTTCCGTCTGCGCCGTACCCGTCATACCGGCGAGCTTTTCGTAAAGGCGGAAGTAGTTTTGAAAGGTAATGTCGGCAAGAGTCTGGCTCTCCTCTTGGATCTGTACGCCCTCTTTGGCCTCAAGCGCCTGATGCAAGCCTTCGCTGAATCTGCGACCCTCGCTCAGACGCCCTGTAAATTCATCCACGATTACGACCTGTCCGTCGCGCACGACGTAGTGCACGTCCTTTTCAAATAGATAATTCGCCTTAAGTGCTTGATCAAGGTAGTGGCTAAGCACGGCATTTTCAAGGCTGTAGAGGTTATCGACGCCAAAAAGCTTCTCGGCTTTTGAGATTCCTGCCTCTGTAATCAAAACGGCGCGATTTTTCTCATCTACGGTAAAATCACCCGTCGCCTTGCCTTTCGGATCGGCTGGCGCCTCACCGCGGATCATTTGGCGAGCTACTTCATTTGCCTTGATGTAGCCATCTAGAGTGCGATTCGTAGGACCTGAGATGATAAGTGGCGTCCTGGCTTCGTCGATTAGGATGCTATCGACCTCGTCGACGATTACGAAATGATGCCCACGCTGCACCTTTTCATCTGCGCTAAATTTCATATTATCGCGCAGGTAGTCAAAACCGAACTCGTTGTTCGTACCGTAGGTGATGTCGCACGCGTATGCGGCCTTGCGCTTGGCGTCATCGTATTCGCCGCCTACGATCACACCGGTACTAAGCCCTAAAAATTCATATAGCTCGCCCATTTGCGCAGCATCGCGCTTAGCTAGGTAGTCGTTTACGGTTATGACATGCACACCCTTGCCCTCCATCGCATTAAGCACTACCGCCAAAGTCGCTACGAGGGTCTTTCCTTCGCCCGTTTTCATCTCGGCAATCGCGCCGTCGTTTAGCACCAAACCGCCTATCAGCTGAACGTCAAAGTGGCGCATATTTAGCACTCTTTTGCCCGCCTCTCGCACGATAGCAAACACTTCGTTAAGCACGTCGTCCGTGCTCTTTTCGCCCGCGCGAACTTGCGCTCTTAACGCTTCAAATTCGGCCTTAAGCGCCGCATCGTCCATCGCCGCGTAGTTTTCTTCAAGCGCACTGATCTGTGCTGCGCGCTTGGCGTATTGTTTGACGATCCTATCGTTTTTAGTACCGAAAATCCCGTGGATGACCTTTTTAAACATCTCAAACCTTAGTTTTAAAATTTTAACCGTGCATATTAACATATTTTTAGTTTCTATTTAATTAAATCCTAGAAAAACGGCTATAATACGCGCAAATTTCCAAAAATAAAGGTCAAATTTATGAAAAAAACTCTTATTTCTTTAGCGGCAAGCTGCATTTTTGCATTCGCAAGCGGGATAGAATTCAACACTCTGAGCGCAAATTTTTCGCAAACCGTGCAGAGCGATGATGCAAAAATCAGCTACGGCGGCGATTTTAGCGCCACGAAAGAGCACGCCGTGTGGCATTATAAGACCCCTACGATAAAAAATATATTTTTTAGTTTCACAAAGGTCGTCGTAATCGAGCCCGAACTCGAGCAGGCCATCATCACGAATATCAAAGAAACGCCAAATTTAACCGCGATCCTAGCGAACGCAAAGCCAAATAAAAACGGCGTTTATGAGGCGAGTTTCGACGACGTGAAATATCTCATCGAGCTAAAGGGCGATTTGCCGAGCAAGATCAGCTACACCGATAAAATGGACAATAAGGTCGTCATAAATCTAAGCAACGTCCGCAAAAACGCGCCGGTAAACGATGCGATCTTCAAGCCCGCAATTCCGAAAAATTACGACATCATCACACAGTAGGCGCGCGTGAGGCTACTTTTCGTCTGTCACGGTAACATCTGCCGCTCGCCGATGGCGCAGTCCGTGATGCAAAATTTCATTAATCAAAGCGGCCTAAGTGCGCGCGTGAGCGTGGATTCTGCGGCGACGCACACCGACGAGATCGGCTCGCCGCCCTATTACGAAACGCAGCGCGTGCTAAAAGAGCAAAAGGTGCCGCTCGTAGTGCATCGCGCCGTGCAGGTCACGCCCGCAGACTACGAGCGCTACGATCTAATTCTTTGCATGGATGATGAAAATATGCGCTCGCTGGGGCGAATTTTTCGCGGCAAGGATATGGCTAAGGTAAAATTTCTTTTGGAATTTAAAGAGGGGAATTTTGCAGACTGCGATGCGCTAAATTTCAAAGGCTCGGCAAAACAAACCGACTTAAATTTAAAGAGCGGCGGTTTAAATTTAACCGATCCCCAACGCCTACAAATCGCCGATCCCTACTACACGCGTGATTTTGAGCGCTGCTACGCAGATATCAAGCGCGGCTGTGAGGGGCTCTTGCGATACATTAAAAATTCAGACGGAATTTGCTAAAATCCGCGATTAAATTTTAGCGCCATTAAAGAGGCGCGGCTTAAAGCGATAATTCAAGGAAAAATATGTTTAGGCTTTTGATCGTTCCGTATCTGATAATTGAGGCATTTACGACCTATTATTTCGTAAGCGCAAACGGATTTGCGGCGTATGCGGTGGAGATCGTCATAAGCGCGATTTTAGGCGGATACGTCGTAGCAAACCGCTCGTGGATGGGCTTTTTTAATCTAATGAAAATTTCGCCGAAAGAAATTTTAAGCGGCGTAGGCTTCGTCGTAGGTGGCGTTTTTCTCATTGCACCTGGCATTTTCGGCGATATTTTAGGCGTTTGCATAATTACCGCGTCGTTTTACTGCGTTACCAGCGACGTGCCTAAATTTAACGCTAGTAGTGAAAATTCCGAAAAAAGAGAGCGAAAATTTTGGCGACGCAGCCGCACAAGCGACGATGTAATCGACGTTGAGGTGATCGAAGAGAACGAAATCGAGATTCGAAAAAGCATAGGAGAGAAAAAATGAAAAATTTGATCATCGCTACTCGCGGCAGTATGCTTGCGCTGTGGCAGAGCGAGCACATCGCATCGCTGCTTAGCGCCCGCGGCATCCAAGCGCAGCTAAAAAGCATGAAAACCAAAGGCGATAAAATTTTAGACACGCCGCTTGCAAAGATCGGCGGCAAGGGGCTTTTTACGAAGGAGCTTGAGGAGAGCATGCTTCGCGGCGAAGCACATATCGCCGTGCATAGCCTAAAAGACGTACCAGTGGAGTTTCCTCAGGGGCTCGTACTAGCGGCGATTTGCGCGCGCGAGGATGTGCGCGATGCGATGATTAGCGAAAAATACTCTAAATTCGGCGAGCTACCTCGCGGCGCAAAAGTCGGCACCACAAGCCTTCGCCGCAAAATGCAGCTGCTTAGCATGCGGCCTGATTTAGAGATAATCTCCTTGCGCGGCAACGTCCAGACCCGCCTGCGAAGGCTAAAAGACGGGGAATTCGATGCGATCATCTTAGCTATGGCGGGCATCAACCGATTAAATTTGCGCGCCGAGGTAAAGCACGTAGCGCCCTTTGAGGTCTCGCAGATGATCCCTGCGATGGGGCAAGGAGCGCTTGGCATCGAGGCGGTGGACGAGCCGCAAATCCTGCGCGCGATAGAATTTTTAAAAGATGAGCGCGCGATCATCGAAACGACCGTAGAGCGGGATTTTGTCAGGGTTTTAGAGGGTGGCTGCCAGGTGCCGATCGGCATCAACGCACGCCTTGACGGCGAAAATATCCACATCAGCGCGATAGTGGGTCTACCCGACGGCAGCGAGAGCATCCGCCAAAGCATCGTCGCGCAAAAATCGCAATACCAAAGTGTAGGCGCGGAGCTTGCGCGCGTTTTTATCGAAAAGGGTGCAAAGCAGCTTCTTGCGCGCGCTGAGGAGATGGCGGGCCTATAAAAACGAAATTTACGGAGTTTTAAAATTTGCAAAATTTTAAAATTTCCAGAATTTATGGACTTTTTAAATTTATAAAATTTCCAAAGGTTAAATTTTGGGCTTATTTAGATTTTTTAAAACGGCGGGATTTTCAAAAATTTTTGCCTCGCTCATACTTTGTGCAAGCTGCGCGTTAAACCTAAACGCGAGCTCTAACGAAGAGCTCGTCCGCTCGCTATTTAGCGACGCAAACTTCGATAAAAATCTTTATTTCAAAGGCGAGATGAGAAGCTATTTAAAGCGCAAATTCTACGCGGCAGATAATTATAGCAAAATCACGGTTGCTCCGCTTGGACGTAGCGACGAATTTAGCGAGATTTTTCACGTATTTCTGGGCTCTAAAGAGAAGCACTTCGACCTTTATGTCTATACTAAGGAGGACGGAATCTACGCCGTGCGAGTTTTGGCGCAAACCGCTATTATTGAGGCTATCGTAAGCGAATATGAAAAATTTAACGAGGCGCAAAAACGCGAATTTGAGCAAAGAACCGATACGGATATCATAAATTTAAAGCTAATCTTAGCGCCCGATAAAGAGCTTATGGAGTTTGGGAAACAAAACCTAGCGGCATTTGAAAAAATTTACGAGCTTTACGCAGGCGGCGAGCCCGAGCGCGCAAAGGCGGAGATCAAAAGCCCGCATCTCTCTCACACCAAGACGGATGGCAAAAGATTTATGCTGCTCATCGGCGGGATCACCGATAATTCCGTGGGCTTTTTGCGGGTGCAAGACGAGGCGGACCTGCCGCAAATGAGTCCTAGCGAGTTTATAATGATAGAAAAAATTGCGCCGAATTGGTATCTTTTTAAAACCACATAAAAAGCTCTGCCGCAAGCGAGTTTGAAGCTTCGCGGCAATCTAAATTTAAAAGCGTTACCCGCGCCTTAACCGCACCGCCGATCAAAAATCGCGCGAATTTTAAATTTAAACAGACGATCTGTAAATTCTGCATGCCGTAAATTTTTAAAGAATTTTAAAAATTTTTTGAAGTCTAAATTTAAACAAAGTGTCGCCAAAGCGCGTCGCGATAAATTTAAACATGGCGGCGAAAGAGGCTTAAACATAGCGCTTAAACGATGCACCTAAAAACGCCGGTCTGGCTTAGACTTAAACTGCGCAAAGTCCACTCCCGTCGCGTCCAAAACCGCCCGCGAATAAAAATAGAGGCTGTAAAATAGCTCATCGTCGTAAAAGTACTCCTCCCAGCGCTCCTCGTCATTCTCATCGCTCTGCGGCCACAGATATTTTTCCGCAAGCATATCCGAAAAGTTCGACAGCGGCGCTGCGTGCGAGATCTTATCGGCATCATCGCAAATCTCAATCATAAACGCAAAAAATCCACCGAGCCGAGCCGCGATAAAGCCTGCCGCATCATTTTGCCAGCTTTTATCCGCATTTCTATCCGCCGCGTTCTGATTATTTCCGCCGATTTCTTCCGCCGCGGCGTTTTGATTATTTTTATTCGCGTTTTTGTCCGCCGCAGCGCGCGCCTGCATAAAGATACGCACCAAAAACAGCAGCGCAAAAGGGGTTGCGTGCCAAAACGAGCCTTGATGCTCTATCTCGTAAAAATCTTACTAAGCGCGCCCTGGGCGGTTTTAATATCAAATTTCTCCCGCTCGCCCGCATCCAAGTCCTTATCCGCTGCGCTCGTTTTAAATTTACTCGCCTGGCTCGCTTTAAATTTTATCGCCGCGCTATCCGCACTCTTAAATTCCGCCTCACCGCACTTCGCCGCGTCCGTTTTAAGCTCCGTCTCTCCGCCCGCTTTAAATTTCGCCGCCCCGTTATCTGCCTTTTTAAATTTCGACTCACTCTTTTGCGCTAAATTTACGAAATTTTGTGCCGCGCCGCATCTTGCCACATCCGTAGAATTTTGCCCGCAGCCATGATGATTTTTTAAATTTTCCCCTGCGCTGAGCTCGCTTTTTAAATTTTGCTCGCCGCCCGAACTGTGCGCCGCATCACAAGCTTCGATTGCCCGCGCGAGTTTCTCAAAAATTTCAGCAAACTCGCTCGCCCTACCGTAAGCGGTCGTGAGCCTGCTCCACGGCACGTCCTGCACTTTTAAATTTGCGATATATTTCAAATTTTGCTCATTCATCCGCGCTCTTTGCAAAAATTTTTAAATTTAAGTCTCACGAGCCGCTAAAATCTGCGCTCTCGGTTCAATTTTAGCCTCTTTCGCACGCAAATTTAAACCGATCCCAGGCGCAAATTCTACCTCGTAAGCTCCCTGCTATGCTCGATTAGATCCTCGATCTGCTCGCGCGGCACCGCATCAAGGCAGACGCTGATCCAGTGCTTTTTATTCATATGATAGGCTGCAAAAATTCCTTTTTCGTCACGCAAAATTGCCGCCAAATCGGGCGAAACTTTTAAATTTATCACGTCGCTTGAGCCAGGAAGTGCGCGATCAAGCTTTTCCTTTGCAAGCCCGCGCATCAAAAGCGCAAACCACTTGCGCTTCCCTCCTGCGTGACGAAAAACCGCAAAATTCGGATATTCATCCCACAGATACTCGCCATCCGCACCGTAGCGCTGCTTCATTAGTTTTAGGACGCTGCTAAAGTTCATTTCTCACTCCTTGATATCGATCTTTTCCCTGTGCAATCGCGCCAGCCACTCATCCAGCGTCTTTTCAAAGCCGATCCCCTTGCTTTCGTAAAATTTCGCCGCCTCGCTCATATAGGCCTGCTCGACCCAGCCGCCGAAGTCGTGCGGGTATTTGTAGTCCGCTATCTGCTTGTCCGAGTTGATAAGATAGCGCGGCGTAGGTAGCGGAGCGGCGGAGCGGACGAACTTTAAAGCGGCGTTGATGCCCAAGTACGCGGCGTTTGATTTGGGGCTGTGCGCCAGATAGATCGCGCATTGACCTAAGATAATGCGAGCTTCGGGGTAGCCGATCTTGCTGACGGCAGCTAGCGTACTAACCGCGATATTTAGGGCGTTTGGATTGGCATTGCCGATGTCCTCGCTAGCTAGGATCACCATCCTGCGCGCGATAAAATCCGCGCTCTCACCCGCATCTATCAGCCTCGCGACGTAATACAGCGCGGCGTCGGCGTCGCTGCCGCGCAGGCTTTTTATCATCGCGCTGGCAAGCTCATAATGCACATCATCGCTGCTAACGCCCGCAGCTACGGCATTTGCACGCAGCGTGCGAAGCGTATCCAGCGTAATGGCGCTGTCTGCCAAAAGTGCAAATTCCAGCAGATTTAGCATACTCCTCGCATCGCCGCTGCTGGAGTTTAGCAGGTATTTTCGCGCCTCCTCGTCCATCTCAAAGCCGATCTCGCCCTGCACCCGCGCCAAAAGCGCCTCCAAATCTTCGTAGCTAAGCGGCTCGAACTCAAAGATCATCGAGCGCGAGCGGATGCCGCTGCTTAGTACGAACTGCGGATTTTCCGTCGTCGCGCCGATGATGATCGCGGCGTAGTTCTCCATCGGTATAAGAAGCACCTCCTGCTGCGTCTTGCTGAGGCGGTGGATCTCGTCGATGAAAATGAGCGGCTTGATGAGCGAGCCGGCGTGCGAGGATAGAATTTTGCGGATATCCTCGACCTTCAGGCTCGTGGCGTCAAGCTCGTAAAAATCGTAATTCAGCTCGCTTGCGATCACGCGCGCCATCGTCGTTTTGCCGCTGCCTGCGGCGCCGAAAAATATACTGTGCGGGATGCTGCCTGCGGCGACGAATTTTTTAAAAACCGCTACGATCTTGCCCTGCCCCACGATCTGCTCTAGGCTTTTGGGGCGAAATTTCAGGCTCAAACTCATTTTACAACCTTAAAAATTTTGCCCCGATGATAGCGTTTTTATGATTAAATTTTGAAATTTGGCTAAATTTAAAAGGCGGTTTGGGTTTTACATACGGCGCGGGTTTGAAATTTGCGCCGCGCAACGAGCTTTAAAATTTCAGTAGAATTTTAAAATTTTGTGCCGCATATGCGGACGGTGATATAAAATTTTGCGGCAAGAACAGATCGCGCAGATTTGGCGAGCCTAGCGATTTTAAAATTTAATGCCTTACGTTGCGCGATCGCGCCGTCATACATAGCGCGCCCGAAAATTATTGTCTGTGAGCGAGGCGAAATTTTAAAATTTAACCCTATTTTGGGGCTAAATTTTATCTCGCGACGGGCACTAATCGATAAATCAACAAATGGGTGAAGTGCAAAATCGCGATGCTTACGTAAAGTCATCGCGCAACCATCGTAACTATCGCCTCGCCCGCACAGAAACTATCGCGTAAATCTATCGCCTACGTAACGCGAAAATGCAAAATATAGTTTCGCAATCGTCGCAATAACCCGCGCGATCGCGCAAAACTCATCGCGCCAATTCCGGCGCCAGCGTGAAATTTAATCGCGCAAAGCTCTGTGTCCGCAAAAAGCGCGCAAAAATTACCGCGCTAACGCCGCGCTCGCGCAAAAACCGCCGCCTATTTGAAAAGCTCGGTAGAAAGATACCTCTCGCCGGTATCGCAAAGGATCGTAACGATCACTTTGCCCTTGTTTTCGGGCTTGGCAGCGATCTGAGCGGCAGCATAAACGTTCGCACCGCTTGAGATGCCCACGAGTAAGCCCTCTTTTTGTGCTAGCTGTCTAGCTGCGGCGAACGCATCGTCGTTCTCAACGCTCAAAAAACCGTCGATGACGCTTCTATCAAGATTATCAGGGATAAAATTTGCGCCGATGCCCTGAATTTTATGCCCGCCCGCACTGCCGCACGTAAGAAGCGGCGAACTAGCAGGCTCCACGCCGTAGGCTTTGAGGTTTGGATTTTTAGATTTTAAAAATTTCGCCGTGCCGCTGAGCGTGCCTCCGGTACCAAATCCTGCGACTAAAATATCTACCTTACCGCCGCTTTGCTCCCAAATTTCAGGTCCAGTGCTTTGAAAATGCGCCTTTGGATTGCTCGGGTTATCAAACTGACTCGGGATAAAGCTATTTGGAGTGCTCGCCGCTAGCTCATTTGCCCTATCTACCGCGCCTTTCATTCCAAATTTCGGATCGGTCAGCTCGATTTTAGCGCCGAATGCCGCGATGAGCTTTTGGCGCTCGATACTCATCGAGCTTGGCATCGTTAGGATGAGCTTCATACCGAGCTTTGCTGCGATCATCGCAAGCCCCACGCCCGTGTTTCCGCTGGTAGGCTCTATCAAAACACTATTTTTATCGATTTTGCCCGAGCTTAGCGCGTCTTTTACGATCTGCCACGCGATGCGATCCTTGACCGAGTGGCTTGGGTTTAAAAATTCCGCCTTGGCTAAGATGAGGGCATTTTTGCCAAACGTATTGATTCTAACTAACGGAGTATTGCCGATGAGCTCCGTAACATCGTTTGCTATTTTCATATTTTTCCTTTAAATGCTGAAATTTAAATACTGGACGCTTCGCGCCATCATCTCCTCGTAGCTGCTTAGAGGCTCGTTAAATATCTCTGCCAGCTTGACGTCAAATTTCTCAAAAAACGCCCGCAGTCCGGGATCGCTCATCTGGATGCTAGTCATCCGCAGATCCTTTTCAAGAGCGGTAAAAATTTCACCGAAAGTAATCTCGCTAGCATCTCTGGCTAGGTGATAACCGCCGTTTTTACCTTTGATGCTACACACTAGCTTTTCGTTTCTAAGGGTATTTAGAATTTGCTCCAAATAATTCTTAGAAACTCCCGTACGCTCGGCGATCTCTTTGATACTTATCGGCGCTACTTCGCTAGCTTTGGCGATCTGCAAAATCGCAGCCAGCCCATAAACGCCCTTTGTGCTTAAAAGTGCCATTATTTCAGTGCCTCACTAAGATCAGAAATCAAATCGTTCGCATCCTCTATACCCACGCTTAGGCGGATTAGGCTCGCAGGCACGCCAGCGCGGTTTAGCTGCTCCTCGTTTAGCTGCGAATGCGTCGTGCTCGCAGGATGAGTGATGATCGACTTCGTATCGCCGATATTTGCTACGACGGAGAAAATTTTAACCTTACTAACCGCCTTTAGCGCTGTTTCTTCGCTATCTACGATGAAGCTCATCAGACTGCTTGCATAGCCGTTTTTAAATTTCGCTTTAATCGCGACATTAAACGGCGAGCTTGCAAGCCCCGGATAATTGACCTGCTTTACCTTCGGATGATTTTGCAAAAATTCTGCTATCTTTAATGCATTTTGCGAGTGTTTTTGCATGCGAAGCGGCAGTGTTTCAAGCCCCTGGATGAGCTGAAACGCGTTAAACGGCGATAGCGTCGCACCAATATCGCGAAGCAGGGACAAGCGAATCCTAAGCGTGTAAATGTCGAAATTATCTACTAAATCTGCATAAACTAAGCCGTGATAGCTCTCATCAGGTTCGTTGAAATGTGCGTAACGCGGATTGCCTTTGAGTTTGGAATTTAACCCATTGCTCGAAACGACCGCGCCCGCGATGCTAAGTCCCTGTCCGCTTATATATTTACTCGCGCTGTGGATTACGACATCGGCGCCGTCATCAAGCGGATTGTAAAGCGCAGGACTTGGGATCGTGTTATCCGCAATCGTTACTACGCCGTGCTTATTTGCGATTGTAGCGATTTTAGCGGTATTTGCAACTGAAATTTGAGGATTTGAAAGCGTCTCGAAAAAGATCGCTCTAGTTTTATCATCGATTAAACCTTCCAAATTATCTGCCGTTTCGGAGTCAAAAACCCTAGCCTCGATGCCGAAACGCTTGATCGTATGTGCCAAAAGCGTAGTCGCGCCGCCGTAAATTTTCTCGGCGATGATGATATTTTCGCCCGCTGCGGCTAAATTTGCCACCGCAAAAAATATCGCTGCCTGCCCGCTAGAGACCGCGATTGCAGCTTTGCCGTTTTCCAGCGCCGCAAGTCGCGCCTCAAAAACATCAGTAGTAGGATTTGTCAAACGCCCATAAATCGGCCCTAGATCACGCAGCGCGAAGCGATCGGCGGCCTTTTTGCTAGAACCGAAGTTAAACGCGGTGCTTTGATAAATGGGAACTGCCATCGTGCCGTAGCCTGCGACGGAGTCGTAACCGAAGTGAGTTGCGAGGGTTTCTTTTTGCATTTTCGTCCTTTGTAAAAAATTTGGCGAATAATAGCTAAATTTTAAAATAAAGTCAAGTATTTTTATATGATTTTAAAATGCCTATAATACAGGATTTATAGAAAAAATGTTATTAAAATATAGTTTTACAATATGCGTAATTTTGCCAAAATTTCGAATTTTGCTATAATGCGCGCTTTAATTAAGGAAAAATCATGCAAATCAAAGAAAAAGATGAGCGCGTTAAATATATCCGCGCATTAGAGCGCTTCGTAAAATCCGCCGTAGCACTGCTAAAGCGCGAGGATTTCGACGCAGAGCTTTTTGCGAAGCGAATAGCTAAAAACTATGAAATTTTATCTAAAGCGGCCGCTACGAATCTCGATAGTCCCTACACCAAGGCGCTTGAGAGCTTTGCTAAAAACGTCCTTGATGCTAGCGAGGCAGGACAGATCAACGATGCCGCGTTTAGATCAGCGCTACAGCATGAAGCAAACACTCTGCAAAAGCTCAAAAATAATAAGAGTTACAAAAAAGACAAGCACAAAATCGATTTTTTAAAGGATTATTAGATGAAAACCGTGATTTTTGATATGGATGGCACGCTGCTTGACTCTTCGCGCGCGATCGAAATCAGCGTCAATAACACTCGCCGCGAGCTCTACGATCTAGCACCGCTGCAAAAGAATTTCATCGTCCACACCATCAACGATCCAAGCAAAAACGCCTTTTTGGAATTTTACGGCAAAACCGAAGCGAGCGCCGAAGAGCTTGCGTTTTTTGAAAAAGAATTCGTAAGCAATTACCGCGATTTTGCCGTGCTTTACGAGGGTATCGAAGATCTTTTGCACTCGTGCAAAAAAGCAGGATTTTTTCTCGCAGTCGCCTCCAATGCGCCTTCCTATACCCTAAGCGCGATCTTAGAAAAAACGGGCGTGCGCAGGCTATTTGATCTGGTCGTAGGCGCGAACGAGCAGATGCCATCAAAACCCAACCCTACGATGCTGCTACACGTAATATCGCGCTCGCCGCACAAAAACGCGATTTTTTTGGGCGACAGCAAAAAAGATGAACTAGCTGCACTCCGTGGCGCGGAATTCTTACAAAATTTAGAATTTCAAGGCGGCAATGACGGCGAGAGCTTAAATGCTAGCCGTGACACGAGTAGAGAGAATTTCAGCACTAGCGAGGGCTTAAACTCTTGCGGCAAAAATCTTAACGCGGATGAAAAATTCCGCCCTAACGACTCGGACGCTGACGGGGTGGCAACACTAAGCTTTAAAGGCGCTAAAATTTCCGCAAAAACAGAAGCGACGGAAGACTCACAAACTGCGGCAACGCGATGTTTTCAGGCAAACTTGGCAGATCTAAGAGGCGCAAAACTTGAGTATTTGCAGGTATGCTGGGGGTTTGGCGAGCCTAGCGAACTAAGCTGCAATGCCCTAAGCATCGCGCAAGCGCGCGAAATCATCGGCGGAATTTAAGCAGCCTGGTTTTTAGGCATAGCTAAATTAAAAGCAGTATTGCAGCATGGCAAAATCGCGTTTTAGGCTCCTAAAACAGAGCAAATTCCATCCTCGTGCGCAACGTAAGCGAAATTAAAATTTAAAAGTGATCCTTGCGCGAAAAATTCCGCCAGCACAAAAACCGAAATTTCATCTGCGCGAGTGGAATTTAAAATTTTAAAAGTAGCTCTTGTGGTGCGCGATTTTATCTGCGCTAAAAATGAAATTCTATCTGTAAAAGGTGGCGGAATTCTAAATTTAGAGATACTCTCGCAGATTAATTTAAAATTTGCCTCAAAATTATAGTTTAAAAATTTAATGCCAAACGCGATTTTAGCATTCTACCGCGTCCATGAAATTTCAAATTCTCGCAAAGCGGCGGAATTTTAAAATTTTAAAAAGCCTGATCTGTGTTATGCACGCGAGTAGATTTTGCATAAGTAGAATTTATCCGCCGCTCAGAAATAAAGATTTTACCGCACAAGCAAAGCCAAAATCCTCTCCACCTACGCGAAATCCAAGAATTTTACCGCTCAAGCAAAGCGAAATTCTGTCCGCTCACAAGAAATCTAAAATTTCACCCGCGCCACAAAATTTTAAAATTTCCGCAAAAAAAATAAAGCTGCTTATCTATAAATTTAAAATTCCACCTTCTGCAAAGCTTCGCGTTTAATCAGCCACGCGACCAAGATTAAATTTTTAAATTCCGCTCGCTCTGCCTATCTCGCAAATAAATAAAATTTTAAAATTTATGAGATTCAAAGCCCAAAATCCCGCGCTTAAGCTTAAAATTTACCGCACGCAAGTGCAAAATCTGCGTAATTACTCATGTTTAAAAGCCCCCGATAGTTTGCCGCGCCCTAACCTAAATTAAATTTTACATTTGCTATAATCGCGAAATTTTAAGGAAGGTAAATGGATATTTTTGAAGGCAGCCCAAGAGAGAAATTTTTTGAAATTTTATCCACTGCAAGCCCTACTTTGGTGCAAAACGAAATCGAAGAAGCTCTAATCCGCCTAATCGCCTGTGAGCGGCTCTGCGAAGCGCGCGGCATTAGCGAGCGAGAGATCGAAAGCTTCATTGCGCAGCAGGATCTACAAGACGAGCTAAACGACAAATTTTTGCAAATAAGCGGAAATATCCTAAGCAACGACGAGTAAAATGCTAGATCAAATTGATTTAATTATGAAAAGCTTCATCGCAGACTGCGGCTACGAGCCCGCTAACGAGATGTTTGACAGGCTAAGCCCCGGCAAAAAACTGCGCTCCAAGCTGCTGCTAAACATCGCGCAAAAAGATGAAAAATCGCTGCGTCTGTGCGCGATCATCGAGCTCATTCAAGCTGCGAGCCTGCTGCACGACGACGTCATCGACGAAAGCTCGGTGCGCCGCGGCAAACCCTCGATCAACGCCACTTACGGCTCCAAAAACGCCGTGATGCTGGGCGACATACTCTATTCCAAGGCATACTTCGAGCTTTCTAAATTTGAAAGCCGCATCGCCGCCGCGCTTTCGGGCGCTGTCACGAAACTAGCCGTGGGCGAGCTGATGGACGTGAGCTTAAGCAATGATTTTAACGACGATGCGAGCAAATATCTGCAGATGATCTATCTAAAAACCTCCGCTTTGATCGAAGAAGTCGCGCGCTGCGGGGCGTTTTTAAAATTCGGCGGCGCGGAAAATCGCGGCGAAATTTCAGATATTAACGGCGCAAAAAACGAGGACAGGAATCCGAAAGCCGCGAAAGATCATGATAAAATTTCAAGCGCGAGCGCAAAATTCGGCGAATACGGCAAAAACCTTGGGCTTGCCTTTCAGATCATCGACGATATTTTAGACGTGACGCAAAGCTCAGAAGCGCTCGGCAAGCCGAGCTTGAGCGATTTTGCAGAGGGTAAAACCACCCTGCCCTACATCTATTTATACGAAAATTTAGATGATTCCGGACGGCAAAAGCTAAAATCGTTTTTTAAAAAACAGCTACGCGAGAGTGAAATTTCATGGATAAAAGCAAAATTTAGCGAGCACGGCATCATCGAGCGCTGTATAAACGAAGCTCGCGCCTACGGGCAGAAGGCGCTCGAAGCAGTAGTGGAATTTAAAAACGACAAGCTGGAGCAAATCGTGCGAGATATGATAGATAGGGAGTTTTGATGGCGTATATGAGCGTGAGCTTCACCCATAAAAACACGGACATCACGGTTCGCGAGAAACTTTCGTTTTCAAACGACGTGCGCAAGAAAGAAATTTTGCGCCTTTTGGCTTCAAACTCCGCAATAGAGGAGTGCTTGGTGCTAAGCACCTGCAACCGCGTAGAAATTTTTACCGCGGTGGACGACTTCAAAGCGGCTAGCAAATTCGTGCTTTTAGCGCTTTCACGCGTAAGCGGCGTGAGCTACGACGAGCTAGCCGAGCGCGCCGATATTTACGAGGATTACGGCGCAATACACCACCTTTTCGCCGTCGCAGCATCTCTTGATAGCCTCGTAGTGGGCGAGACGCAGATCGTAGGCCAGCTCAAAGACGCCTTTAAATTTGCCAAACAAAACGCCCACGCGGGCGCGCAGATCGCAAGAGCGATAGACGAAGCGCTAAAATGCGCGGCGCGTATCCGCAACCAGACCGAAATTTCAAAAAATCCGATCTCGGTCTCAAGCGTCGCCGTGGCGATGGCAAAGGAAAAGTTAGGCTCCTTGCATGGCGTAAACGCCGTGGTAGTGGGCGCGGGGGAGATGAGCGAGCTAGCGTGTAAACACCTGCTCGCAAGCGGCGCGAATATTACAATTCTAAATCGAAATTTAGCCGGCGCGCGAAGGCTAGCGGATTCTTTGATCAGCGCGGAGTCCGGCGCAAATTCGGAAAATAGTGCGGATTTAAATCGCGCGGATGTTAATCTAAATAACGCAAGCGCGAAGTGTGGCGTAAATTTAGACGCCGGCGCAGCTTTAAACTGCGCGGAAGCAGACTCAAACGGCGGCGCGAGCAGCTGCGCGGCTCGCATCAAGACCGACGCGTTGGATAATCTGAAAAAATATCTAAACTCTGCGAGCTTGTTTTTCAGCGCCACGGGCTCGCAAGAGCCGATCATTACCGATAGCTTGCTTGAGCCCAAAAGCTTTAAGCGATATTTTTTCGATATCGCCGTGCCGCGCGACGTGGAGCTTAGCCAGAGCGAGGATATTGAAGTTTACAGCGTCGATGATCTGGAGGAAATCGTAAAGAAAAATTTGCTGCTTCGCGAGGAGCAGGCGCAGATCGCTTACTCGATCGTGGCAAAATTCACGAACGAGTTTTTCAAATGGCTCAAGGCGGCTGCATCCACGCCGATCATCAAGGCTTTGCGCCAAAGCGCGAAACAAGTAGCTGAGCTGGAGCTAGCCAAGGCGCTTAAAAAGGGCTATCTAAAACACAGCGATGCGGAAGAAGCGCGCAAACTGATCCATCAGGTTTTTAAAGCGTTTCTGCACGCTCCGACGGTAAATTTAAAAAACCTTGGCGAAGCGGACGATGAGGGCGGCACGGTAAACGCGCTGGTCGAAATTTTTGAACTGCAAGAAAACTACGAAAAATTTTTAAATCAAGAAAACGAGAAAAAGGACAGACAGAATGAAATTTAGCAAGCTTTTCGCTCCGAGCCTAAAAGAGGCCCCTAGAGACGCGGTACTACCTAGCCACGCGCTTTTGATCCGCGCGGGATTTATCGAGCAGCTGGGCAGCGGGCTTTATAATTTTTTGCCGCTAGGAAAGATAGTGCTGGAGCGGATCTGCGCCGTCATCAGGCAGGAGATGGACGCTGCGGGCGCGCAGGAGGTATCTTTTAGCGTCGTGACGTCCGCGGATGCGTGGAAAAAAAGCGGTCGCTACGCCAAATACGGCAAGGAGCTGCTGCGCTTCAAAGACCGCAAGGATAACGACTTCGTGCTAAGCCCAACTAACGAGGAGGCAGCGGTTTTGATGGTAGCGGATAAGATTACGAGTTATAAGCAGCTGCCGCTAAATATCTATCAGATCAATACGAAATTCCGCGACGAGGCGCGCCCTCGCTTCGGGCTTCTGCGCGGACGCGAATTTATAATGAAAGATGGCTATAGCTTCCACGCAGACGCTGCGGATATGAAGCGTGAGTTTGAGGTGATGAGGCAGGCGTACTCGCGGATCTTTACGCGACTTGGGTTAAATTTCCGTGCGGTCGATGCGGACAGCGGCGCGATCGGCGGCAGCGGCAGCAAGGAGTTTATGGTACTAGCGAACAACGGCGAAGACGATATCATCGTGTGCAAGCGCTGCGAGTATGCCGCAAATATCGAGGCTGCGCGCCGTACTCCCAAAACCACGAACGCCGCCGCGCCCGAAACCGACGGTATGATGAAATTTAAAACCCCCGCGATGAAAACTATCGACGCAGTGGCGGAATTTTTCAAAGTGGATAAATTCTATACAATCAAAGCGGTGATCAAAAAAGCGCTATACGAGGATCGCAGCGAGATCGTAGCGTTTTTTATCCGCGGCTGCGACGAGCTGCAAGAGACCAAGGCGCAAAACGCCTGCGGCGCGCTGGAGCTAGTCGATGCTAGCGAGGAGGAGATCGCACGAGCTGGCTTTACGGCGGGCTTTTGCGGACCTTTCGGGCTCGGCGAGGGAGTGAAATTTTACATCGACGCCGAGCTAAAAGGAGCGCGCGAGATGATCGCGGGCGCAAACGAGCCGGATTACCACTACGTGGGCGCTAGCGTGATAAATTTTAACGAATCGCGCTTTGCGGATCTCGCGGCCGTGGGCGAAGGCGACGCGTGTCCGTGCTGCGGCGGCGAGCTTAGCATCACAAAAGGCATCGAAGTGGGCCATATCTTTCAGCTCGGCACGCGCTATTCCGAGCCGATGGGGGCGCGATTTTTGGATGCAAACGGCAAGGCTCGTGCGTTTTACATGGGCTGCTACGGCATCGGCGCAAGCCGACTCATAGCCGTGGCGATCGAAAGCAGCCATGACGAGCGAGGCTGCATCTGGCCGCGCGAGCTGGCGCCTTTCGAGCTTGAGATCATCATCTCAAATCACAAAGACGCAGCTGCGGTAGAATTTGCCGAGAAACTGTACGAGCAGTGCCGCGCACTGGGCGTTCGCGTACTGCTAGACGATCGCGCGGAGCGTTTCGGCGTGAAGATGAACGACTTCGAGCTGATGGGCTTTCCGTACGCAGTGCTCGTGGGCAAAGCTCTAGCGGAAGGAAGCGTCGAGTTCATCACCCGTGCAGACCTAAAGCGGCAGAGCGTAAGCGCGGATGAAATTTTAAAGCTTATCGAGAAAAAATTAGCCGAGAAAAATTAGAAAGCACGTGAAATTTAGCCCTAAATTTGGGCTAAATTTTGCCGCCATATTTGAAAATTTGCGAGCTGATTTTGCTACGCGGCGCGGCGTGAAATTTTATAAATTTACCGCGCATGACGTCGAAGTAAAACTTAGGCGCAACGATAAAATTTACGCTTAAGCCGCACTACCATTTCATTACAGTTAAATTTTAAAGTATGAGTTTGCGACTAAGATTACATCGACAGCCAAACCGCCGTCTCAAGGCAAGTAAATTTAAAGCGCCACCTTTGACCGCGCAAGTAAAAAAGCAAAAAGCGCATTTTTTTGTCGCTCCCCACAAGAGTTGCCAAAAACAAAATTCTGTGATAAAACTCTGATTTCTACCCGCCGTTTTTCAAAATAATTTTAAAAAGTAAAATTTAAACCTCGATTTCACTTTTCCTATTTCGCTATTTAAATTAAGATTTAAATTTCGCGGCGCAGCGGACGCGTAAATTTAATCGGCGCGCAAAAGCCGATCCGAAATTTTACCCGGTCAAAATTTTGCTTAAATTTATTCGGCGGCGGCGATTTTAAATTTTATTCGTAGATTTTTCGTAGTAGCCCCATTTGGCGCGATATTTTCTCCTCGCTATCCGAGTCAAAACGATCTGAATGATCAAAAGCGCAAGCGCACCGCCGCCCCATTTCAAATATGTGATTCTATAGGAATCGGATATGGTATCGTAATAAAACCTGGCTGCAAAAGCATAATCGTATTTTAAAACCATTTGCCCGTCTTTAAGGGCGATCTGCCGTGCAAGGTCGGTATCGCCCCCGATCCTTTGGTACCAAATTTTTACGTCCTTATCGTATATCGCGGTCTTGTATCCGTATTCTCGGCACCGAAAACATCTAAAGAAAAACGCCTCTGTTTAAACGCGCTATCCACTAAATTTAACCTATAGTAACTAGCCCCTCTGCTCTTATTTGTTTGCACATATATAACGCGCCCCTCTATGGTCTGCAAATCTTCTGGGCTAGACGGTAGCACCGCGGTGTAGGACATATACAGCGCCGCGCCCGCGCCAAGGATAAAAAACAGCAGCACGCATCTTAAAAGCGTATTCATCTGATTAAAGCTAGCGATCTTTTTTCATCGTATTTTGTATCAAAAAACATCAAACCTCTTTTGTTTAAATTTTATTTCGGCGCTTTATCCTGGCGCGCCGTAGCAGCATAAAAACAAAGCTGCGTCGCTATAAGCTATCGCGATCTTTAAATCCGCACTTCTGCAACTAATACGGCTCGGTTTTTCCGGCGCCGTGCGCGATACAAGGCGCCGCTTCTGCCAAAATTTAGCTTGGATTTTCATTCATTTTCATTCGACGAAGAGTAAATTTGAAAGCTAAATTTAAAAAGCGCGCGAAAGAAATATTTCTCTTTTTAAATTCCACTAAAATTTCATCCAAAATGCGGCAAGCTCGTATCCGTGGGGCTCGCCCAACCCGATCAAGCTTTCAAACGCAAGCGTGACGCCGCTGCTTAAGTCTAGCTTCAAACCCTCATCCGTTGCGCGCTCGCGATACTCGATCCGCTCACGATTTAAAGCGCCTTTCACTGCCGCAAGATCGATGGGGGCAGGACAGCCCGATAATATCCAAGGCTCGATTTCGATTTGCCGCGCCCTTGCGCCGCCGAAATCAAGAGGCTCACTTCTGAAATGATCCGAAAAGATCATAAAAATTTCGTCCCGAAAAAAGTGAAACTCAAAGGCGCCGTATCTTAAAATTTCAGCCCCCGCGCTCTTAAAGCTCGCATCCGCAGGGCCAAACATCGAGGCGATCTGCGCGCAGCTCAAGCCGCTTTTTACGTCAGCAAACTCGCCCTAGCGAAAAAACTCAAGCATATCGATTTTTAGCATCTCTTCCCCTGTAAATACACATCGCGCCTCTTAAAGCCACTAGCAGCACTGAACGGCACGCTAATAGTTACACGAGCCAGCCATCGCACTCATCCATGCTTAGGCACTCGCTGACATGGCACTAACGAGCAACGGCAAGCCAGACGCATACATCACATAAAAGTGCGCCGCGTAAAATTTTATCTCGCGCCGAGCTAAAATACAGCGCATTTGCAAAATTTAAAACGATCGCAAAATGCCACGTCGTTTCGCAAGTTTTATTTCGCACAGACTTAAAAGCTGCGACAGCCGTATGAAATTTTATATAGTGACTGCATAAATCGCGCGCCGCAAGACTTCAAATTTCACACCTCCTTCACATCACGCAGTGTCAATCAGCCGAGCAAAGCTCGAATCTCGCGATTTACGAAAACCTCGCGCGTCGCGAGCCACACTCGAACAAGTACTGCTTGGCATTATTTTAAAATTTCACAAGCGCCGTAATATCCGGCTTAAGAAGCGATTTTATAATCCGTTTTAGCCCATCTGGCGCTGTACTACGAGCAGATAAACTCGTTTGAGGCCGTCAAGGCTAGCCGAAAACCCTTTTTAGATGCGCTTCGTAATCTCTCATAAAACGCTCTACGTCCGGGTTTTTAACGACGTCGTTACACATAAAAGTAGGCAGCCTTTTCGTGCCTAAAAACTCATTTGCCTTATGAAAATGCAGATAAACGCCGTCCACGCCCACGCCCTCGAAAAAATCGCCCGGCTTCTCAAACGCCTGAAGCGGCGCATTCCAAGTGACGCTTAGCATGTGCGATTTGCCCTTTATCAGTCCACCCGTGCCGTAGCCGTCGTTTGGGCTTGCGCTGTGCCGTCCGTCGTTTGCCACTATCTTGCCTATGCCGCCCATAAACACCTCGTCCATGTATTTTTTGACTAGCCAAGGCTCGCCCATCCACCACGCGGGCATCTGCCAGATCACGGCATCCATCCATAGAAATTTCTCTACCTCGCCCTCTAGGTCGTAGCCCTCATGTATCGTAGTTTCGCGCGTTTCGTGCCCTAGGGCTTCCAGCGTATTTTTGGCTAGCTCGTGCAAGGTTTTGCTTAGCTTGCCGCCATTGCCGTTAAACGGCGCCCCACCGTTAATAAGTAGTATTTTCATTTTGATCCTTTGATTAAATTTATTCGTTAGCGGCTTGCCGCACCTAAGCTCAAATTCCACCTCGCAGCCCTATGCGAAAATATAAGCGTAAATTTTACGAAGCGTTTAATTACTAAATTTTACTTTTACGCCGCAGTTTACCGTCCTAAAATTTTAAATTTATCGCCGTGCACCGCGATCGCTTCGGCGTTATTTATCGGCGCCAATTTTAACTTGCCGCCGTAAGCTTTTAAAATTTCAGCCGTGCTTTGCACGAAGGGCTCCTCGCCGTAGTGTACTACTGGATAGAATTTAACAAGATCTAGCCCAGTTTGCGCCGCAGCTTCGTAGTCGCCCCCATCGTCCATCATGACTGCGTACTCCACGCTGGGTGCGGCGATCATCGCGCCAGCCGACTCGCCCACGTACACGAGCTCGCCGCTTCGGACGCGATCTGCGATGAGGCTAGCAAGACCTTTCTTTTTAAGCTCGCGCAAAAGATAAAAGGTGTTGCCGCCGCTTACGTAAAGCACCTGCGCCGCGCCGATCTTCGCCTTCGCTTCGGCCTCGCTCGCTTTGGAAACGTCTAAAATTTGAAGCGTAAAGCCCATTTTAGAAAACGCCTCTTTCGCCTCGTCCACGTAGTCCCGGTACTCCTCTACGTTTGCGGCGGTCGGGATAAAAAGCACCTCCTTGGTGCGGATATTTTGTTCGGCAAAATCCTCAAAAAGCGTCGCCGCGCCCGCAAAATAGGAGCATAAAAACATCTCTATCATCGTTTTTCCTTTAATTAAATTTTCACTGATTTAAAAGCGCTCGTAAAGCTCGGCCGCAATGACTGCTAACAAACGCAGCTCAAACTAGCAGAGCAAATTCTACCGCACCCGCGAAGCAAGCACACGACAAAGAATGGCGCGGGCAGAATTTCGCCGATAAAAGGGCAAAATTTACCGCCACAGCGATTACAAAATACATCAAAGCACAAACGGCAACGCAAACCACTCCACAATCACCAACTGCCTGGCGATCTCAAACTTCACTGAAACGACGCGAACCGATTAAATCAAGCTGTCTAGAGGAGTCGATCAGAGCGAACGATCAAAACGATCAAATCAAGCCGATCGACCGAACCAATCAAGGCAAGTCAGCCAAGGCAAAACGGCTAGTGCTTTTTATCTTTAAAAAATCTAACGATCTTAGCCTGCAGCTTAAACCACTCGCTAAGCTCCATTATAGGATGCCCTGCGTAGTTTTTGCCGCCCGCCAGATCCTTACTTATGCCACCGCGCGCCGCGATCTGAGCGAAATCACCTACGCTTACGTGCCCGCCGCTGCCGCTCTGTCCGCCCATCACGACGTTGCGCCCGAGCGTCGTCGAGCCCGCAAGCCCAACTTGAGAGACGATGAGGCAGTTTTGCCCGAGCTCGCAGTTGTGCCCAATCTGAACGAGATTGTCGATCTTGCTGCCGCGTTTAACGATCGTCGAGCCGAATACCGCGCGATCGATCGTCGTGCACGCGCCGATCTCAACCTCGTCTTGCAGCACGACGTTGCCATTGTGATAAATTTTAACGTGCTCGCCCGTTTTGGTGTGCGCGTAGCCGAAGCCGTCGCTTCCGATAACGGCGTTTGCGTGGATTATGCAGCGCTCGCCGATGATCGCGTCGTTGTAGATGACGGCGTTTGCGTGGATCACGCAGCCGCTTCCGATATGCACGTCATCGCCGATATACGCGCCGCTTGAAATGACGCAATCCTCGCCGATCGTGGAATTTACGCCGATATGCACGTTCTGCCCGATCTGCGCGCTAGCGGCGATCTTTGCGGGCGTGCCGCTGCGAATGAGCGGCTTGGCAAAATGCGCGCTTAAGATCGCAAAGGCTAGATGCGGGTTTTCGCACTCCAACGCTCGCACGCCGTTTGGAACCGCAGTGCCGCACTTTACCAGCACGGCGGCTGCTTTGGTGGCGGATAAAAATTTCTCGTTTTTGTCGCTATCGCAGTAGCTCAGCTCGCTTTGCCTTGCGTTTTGAAGCGAATTTATCGCGGTAATCTCCGCGTCCGCTCCGCTAAGCTCTATATTTAAAATTTCAGCAATTTTAGATAATTTCATTTGCGCTCCTTTGATTAAATTTTATCGCCGCTTACATATCCAGCGCGACGCTGCCGCCGCGGACGACGTCGATCGGATTGTATTTTTTTATCGTCTTTAAAAATCCGTCGATGCGGTCTGCGTCGTCGCACGCCATGATGACGATCTTGCTGTCGTCGCTGTTTGCGATGCTGCCGTTGTAGGCTTTTAAAACGGCATCAAGCCCCGCTAAATTTTCGCCCAGCGCGATCTTTACCAAAACCATCTCCTTTTCGACAAATTTTGCATCATCGATGACCTTGTAGACGGGGATCAGCTTATGAAGCTGCTTAGTGATCTGCTCTATGACGCGCTCATCGCCCGAAGTGACGATGCTAAGGCGCGATAGGCCGGTATTTGGGATCGGTGCAACGGTAAGGCTGTCGATATTATAGCCGCGCCCCGCAAAAAGCCCCGAGATTCGCGACAAAACGCCGTGCTCATCGGTAACGACGACCGATATTACTCTTCTTATGCTATTCATCCTTACGACTCCTGCTCAAAAATCATATTATAAAGCGCGCCGCCTGCGGGCACCATCGGCCAGACGTTTTCGAAGCGATCGATCTTAGCCTCGATGACGCTTACTTTCTTGCTCGCAAGAGCCTGCTTCAGCGCGTCTTCAAATTCCGCTTTAGTGCTAACGCTAAAGCCTACGCCGCCGAAGCCCTCCGCAATTTTCACAAAATCGGGCTGCGAGCTAAGATCGGTCGATGAGAAACGCTGCCCGTAAAACAGGCTCTGCCACTGCCGCACCATGCCTAAGAAATTGTTGTTTAATACGATATTTACGACGTTTAGACCGCTCGCGCTCGCAGTCATCAGCTCTTGGATATTCATCAAAATCGAGCCGTCGCCGCTGAAATTTATAACCGGTCTATCTCCCGCATAGGCCTTCGCGCCCAATGCCGCGGGCAGGCCGTATCCCATCGTGCCCTGCCCGCCGCTACTTAGCAGCGTGCGCGGCTTGCAAAACGGATAAAACTGCGCGACCCACATCTGATGCTGCCCCACGTCCGTAGCGATGATAGCGTCCTCGCCCGCGATTTTTGCGGTACTTTGTATAACCCACTGCGGCTTTAAAATTTCATCGCTGTCGTTAAATTTAAGCGGGTGAATTTCATCGTATTTGCGGATGAGCTCCCGCCACTGCTCGAAATTTTGAGGGTTGACCTCGTTTTTAATGCGAGGCAGCATCTCCTCTAGCACCGATTTCACGTCGCCCACGATCGGATAATCCGCATTTATAATCTTTGAGATCGAGCTAGGATCGATATCGACGTGGATGATCTTTGCGTTTTTGCCGAATTCACTTAGCTTTCCGGTGACGCGATCGTCAAATCTCGCGCCCAAGCAGATTATCAGATCCGACTCGCTAAGCGCCATATTTGCGGCGTAGCTGCCATGCATACCGACCATACCGAGGCGGTTTTTATCATCGCTTCGCATAGCCCCCAGCGCCATAAGGGTTTCAACGACCGGGATCTGCGCAAACTCGCTAAGCTCGCGCACCAGCTCGCTTGCGCCGGCACTGATGACGCCGCCGCCGATGTAGAGGATAGGCTTTTTGCAGCTTGCGATTAACTCGACGGTTTTTTTGATCTGCCCTCCATTGCCCTTATAATTCGGCTTGTAAGTTTGCATCTTGATTTCGCTAGGATATTCAAAAATGCCAAGCTTCGCCGTTACGTCTTTGGGAATATCAACGTGCACGGGTCCAGGTCTGCCGCTACGAGCGATGTAAAAAGCCTCTTTTAAAATTCTAGGCAGCTCTTCTATCGTTTTAACTAGATAGTTGTGCTTGACGCAGGGGCGTGAAATTCCGATCGCATCGATCTCCTGAAAGGCGTCGGTGCCAATAAGCGAGGTCGCCACCTGCCCACTAATAAGCACGATCGGGATGCTGTCGCTATACGCCGTAGCAAGCCCCGTAAGCGCGTTAGTAAAACCCGGTCCGCTTGTAACGACTGCCACGCCGACCTTGCCGCTAGCGCGCGCATATCCGTCCGCAGCCATCGCTGCGGCTTGCTCGTGGCGCACCAAAATGTGTCTGAAGTATTTTTGTTTGTAAATTTCATCATAAATATTCAGCGCCGCGCCGCCCGGGTAGCCGAAAACCACCTCGACCCCCTCCTGCCGCAACGCCTCCACGATCATCTGCGATCCGCTAATTTCTTTCATACGCCCATCCTGTTTCGTTGGAATAATTTTGTGATTATATTATTTTGTAAATTAAATTTCACGAATTTTAGGCGCTAAATCGGGTCGAATTTAAAATTTAATAGTAGCAAGACGGGGGCAAAATTTTGGAATTTAGCAAGAGTAGAAAAGGCGAATTTAAAATTTATAATGCGGCTGGATTTTCATATTTAAAATTTTAAGGCGCGAGGTTTTATCATGACAAAACGCGGTGCATCGGTTTTAACGTAAAATTTTGGCTTGAAATTTTACCACGCGAGGCTAGATTAAATTTACAAAATTCTTTGAAATTTTATCGTAGCGCAGAGCAACTCCTGTGTAAATTTTAAATTCTACGTTACGAAATTTTAAAATTTAGCCGTAAATTTAGGGCGGGCGGAATCTCGATTTAAAATCCTAAAATTCCGCCCGCATAAATTAAATTTTAAAACCCTCTATCTACCTGCACGCCTACGCCCACGCTAGCGCAGTTACCGCTTTGCGGATCGCAGTCGCCGAAGCTTGTGACGCTACTGGATCTTTTCGAGCGGATCGTTCCCATATGCATAGGCACCGGCATGTTACGGCGCGAGCTTCCGCCGATTTCGCTATCGCTCATACTATTAGAACTTCTCCTGCGAGAATAATCATCGCGCGGAGGTGGCGGTGGAGGTGGCGGTTTTATACCTCCGTGCGGAGGTGGTGGCATACCGCCAGGAGGCGGAGGAGGAGGCGGCATCATGTCGCCGTGCCTACCATATCCTCGCGGAGGAGGTGGCGGTAAAGTGCCGGTCTCTGTGATCGTGATGCCATTGCCGTAATTTTCAACGCGTTTGTAAGTAGAGCCTCCGTAAACCGTGCGGGTGCGGGTCTTTTCGACCACGACTATATCGCGCTCAGGCTGCACCGGCTGCTGCACGTTAGCTCTAGGCGATATTTCAAAGCTCTTCTGCAGTTTAGCGGTATCGTAACTTGCAAAGCCGTTGATGCCCTTTAGCTCATCTGCACTTGAAATTTCGCGCTTTTGGCGGTATTGCATAAGCATATCCGCCCTACCCGCATCAAGTCCGCCGATCGTCATCAGCTCGTAGCGACTAGCTTCGTTTATGTTGATTTTCGCCGCGGCGAGGCTCACTAAAAGAGCCAAAATCACTAAATTTTTCATGTGCGCTCCTTTGTTGAAAGTTACCAAATTCTAAACCCTCACGATAAATCTTTGATTAACACGCAAGCAAAATTTTGCTACAATTGCCTATCTTATTTCAAAGGATCAACCGATGAACGGAATTTTGCTCCTATGCGACGAACCCGCCGCCTATCAATCCGAGCTAAAAAAACTAGATAAAATTTTATCCATGAGCTTTCACAACGTTTTGCAACTTTGCATCGCTGGCGACAATGCCCTTTTTAGCAGGAGCGAGCTTGAAAAAGCGCTCGCGGATGGGCAGGATGAGCGCGTGCGAAAAGCGGCGATAGAACGCTTTGCACAGATCCTAAAGCAGTGTAATTTTGTGCTGGTTCGCGGCGTAGCGGGAGCTGATCTGCGCGAGCTAAATTTACAAATCGCAAAGGATCTAAATATCCCAGTTTGCGGATTTTATCCTAACGAAATTGCCGCGCGCATCGGCACGCGCTTGATCACCGCAGCAAAAGCGGTAAGCTTTGCCAGCATATATGAGGATAAAATTTCATTTTCCGCGCTAAGACCTGCACAAGAGGGTGCAAATTCTAAAAAATCGGAGCTTTGCGGTAAAAATTCTGCCTGCGAAAGCGATGCAAAATTTCACGACGAAAATTTCGCTTGCGAAAGCGGCGCGATAGAGCTTGATAAAGTCGTTGCCGACAAAAGCTACTTCACGGACGCTGCAAACTCCACACGCTGTGAAATTCTAACTCCGTTGAAATTTGAAAGCAAGCTCTACGCAAAGGCTCGCGCGAACGTTAAAACCGTCGTACTGCCCGAAAGCGACGATGAGAGAATTCTACGCGCGGCCGCGATTATAAAGCAAAGCGGCGCGGCAAATTTGATCCTTCTGGGGCGGCAAGACGAAGTGCAAAAAAGCGCAAGCAAGCTAGGTCTCGATCTAAGCGGCGTTAAAATTTTAGATCCGCAGACGGATGCGAGCTTGGAAAAATTTGCGCGCGATCTTTATGAACTTCGCAAGGCAAAGGGTATGAGCGAGGCGCAGGCGCGCGATTTAGTGCGCGATCGCACCTACTTCGGCACGATGCTAGTGTATGAAGGGCTAGCTGATGCGATGGTAAGCGGTGCCGGCACGACTACTGCGGAGACGATCCGCCCCGCGCTTCAGATCATCAAGACCAAGCCGGGCATCGCAACCGTTAGCGGTGCGTTTATAATGTGCCTGGATACGCAGGCTCTGCTTTTTGCCGACTGCGCCGTAGCGCCGAGCCCGAGCGCAGAGTATCTGGCAGGTATCGCGATCTCAAGCGCCGCGACCGCAAAGGCGTTCGGGCTTGAGCCGCGCGTGGCGATGCTAAGCTACTCCAGCGGCGATAGCGGCAGCGGCGATAGCGTGGAATTCATAAAAACTGCGACGCAAAAAGCGCGCGAAAAGGCGCCGGAGCTTTTAATCGACGGACCGCTGCAATTCGATGCCGCAGTCGATGCAGCGGTCGCTAAGAAAAAGATGCCGGGCTCTGCGGTCGCAGGGCGCGCGAACGTATTTATCTTCCCCGATCTTAACTGCGGAAATATCTGTTATAAGGCCGTGCAGCGCACCGCAGGCGCCGTGGCGATCGGACCGATTTTACAGGGCTTAAAAAAGCCGGTAAACGATCTAAGTCGCGGCTGCAAGGTCGCCGATATCGTAAACACGATACTTATCAGCGCAATTCAAGCGGGAGAGAATTAATGGATATCCTAGTCATAAATTCCGGCTCGAGCTCGGTTAAATTTAAATTCCACGATATGCTAAATCACGCTTGCATCGCAAGTGGGCTCATCGAGGAGATCGGCTCGACGCACGCAAGCGGAAGCATCAATTGCGCCAATGGACGAAGCATAAAAGTTGAAAACGAGCAAATTCCAAATCACGAAACCGCGATTGCGATTGCGATTGATCTTTTAAAACAAAGCGGAGTAATCAACGATCTAACTCAAGTAGGCGGCATCGGGCATAGAATAGTCCAAGGTGCGGATTATTTCGACGCTCCCGCGCTCATAGATGATGACGTAATGGCTAAAATCGCCGAGCTTGCGCCGCTTGCGCCGCTACACAATCCCGCAAATTTAGCGGGCATCAAATCCTGCCTCAAAATAGCTCCGAAAATTCCAAACGTCGCGGTTTTTGATACGATCTTTCATCAAAGCATCCCGCCTTATGCGTATATGTACGCGCTGCCGTATGAATTCTACGAAAAATATAAGGTTCGTCGCTACGGCGCGCACGGCACGTCGCATTGGTTCGTCTCGACGATGGGGGCGAAATTTTTGCGTAAAAAATACGAAAACTTCAACGCCATTACGCTACATCTCGGCAACGGCTCGAGCGTGAGCGCCATAGAAAACGGCAAGTGCATCGACACCTCGATGGGGCTAACGCCGCTTGAAGGCATCATCATGGGCACCAGATGCGGCTCGATCGATCCTGCGATCATCCCATACATCGAGCGCGTCGCGGGCTACAACGCGCAGGATATGGACGTCATAATGAACAAAAAAAGCGGGCTTTTGGGCATCTGCGGCGCAAGCGATCTGCGAAAGGTATATGAAAAGATGGAAGGCGGCGAGCCGCGCGCGAAACTTGCGTTTGAGATGCTCGTGTACAGCGTCGTTAAGATGATCGGAGCGTATTACGCCGTGCTTGGGCGAGTGGACGCTTTGATCTTTACCGGCGGTATCGGCGAGAATGCACCGCATTTTAGGCAAAATGTCTGCGAGAAGCTCGCTCATATCGGCATCGAAATCGATGCGACAAAAAACGCAAAAAATACCGGCTCGATTAGAAATTTAAGTGCGGCGGATAGCAAAATCAAAACGCTTGTAATCCCTACCAACGAGGAGCTGGCGATCGCCGAAGCTACGGTCGATACGATCAACAAAAACTCCGCGCAGATCGACTATCAGAAATACTCGGAATTTTAAATTTGATCTAGCGGGATTCCGCGGTTATTTTGCGAGCAGTGATACCAACTTGCCTTTTTGTTAGGCAATTAAATTTTAGGCTTTGGCTGCGAGCTTGCGTGAAATGAAAGGGCTTTCTTTATTTTAGGGGCTTTCTCGCTCCGACGATACGAGAAATTGCTACGCTACGCGCGGGTTTAATTTTATTTGTCGCTTCCGATAAGGCTTAAATTCTTCCTCGGAAGAAGTGGAACGGAAGGGGCTATACTTGCGAAGCGCCCTTTTACTTTGCTTCGGCTAGCAACCGTAAGCAGGTCTGCCGCCCAAATCCCGCCTAGATCACTGCGCGTTAGAAGCGGCGAGACTTTGTTTTTAAAAAAGCATTGCTCGGTTAAATTTAATAAATTTTATTTCAAATTTGACCGCAAAATTCCAAAGCAAGTTCTCGTCGTGAAATTTTACCGAACGATAAGGCATAAAATTTTAAAATTTAGCGCGAGCCGGGTTTTGACGCGCAAATTTTATTAAAGGAGCGAACGATGAGCGATCTGCCGAATTCTCAAGGCGCGCAAGAGCAAGAGGCGCCATATCCCGATACGAAATTTATCAAATTTTTCGGGCGACTTTACGCGGCGGTTTTTGCGCTGTTTGCGATCACGGCACTTAGCGTATTCGAGCTACCCGAAAACATTTTAGACGTAAGTGCGGCATGCGCAGACTTCGTTAAATTTATGAAGCAGTTTTTTCCAAACATCGCTGCGATCGGCAAAATAAGCCCGCACACGCAGCTTGCGGAATTTTACGTCGCGGCATTATGGGTACCTACTTTAACGGCTTTCGCGCTAAGCTGCGCGTATTGTCCGATCGCCACATTCTTATACAAAAAAGAGCTTCCCGCCGTCAAGACGCAGCTAATTATGCTTATCGGCATACCTTTTATCTATTGGCTTCTAAATAATTATTTCTACGCCGATTTTGCCATAAACGGCATCCCACACAAAGTAGGCAACGGGCGTTTCCTACTTTTGCGAGCAGAGAAAGCTTGTTTGGTTGACTATCGTTTTTTGGAGGCGGCTCAATGTTTTTTGGTATGTCTGTTCCGATTTTATTCAGTAATATAGTCCACTGGATATATCTATCGAGAAATAAAAGCTAAATTTTATAAAATCGCGGACGAATAAAATTCTGCACCCATAACTTTCAGGGTCATTTTACGAGCGCAAAGCGAACGACTGATAAAATTCCGCGCTCCGTTTTAGAACAAAAACAAGCGACGATTAAATTTAAACGCTCCAGCAATTAGAGCTTTTTTGCGCGGAATTTAAGCGACCGAGCGACGATTAAATTTAAACCGCAAGCGACCGCTTTTAAATTTTGAAATTTTGCTAAATTTTAAAATTTTATTCGCGCCACGTAAGGCGAAAGGTCGTTATCTCGCCCGGCACGCTGTCGTAGGAGATAGAAAAGGAGTATTTTTTGCAGACCTCGCTTACGATGCTAAGCCCGATTCCAAAGCCGCCCTCGCTTGAGTTAAAGCGTGCAAAGCGCCTGAAAATTTCGCCGCCCTTTTTACTATCGATCCCCTCGCCGCTATTTGAGATCGCTAGCTCACCGCGCCTTAGCCGCACATCCACGTAGCCGCCTGCGTTTGCGTATTTTACGGCGTTGCTTAGCAAATTGTCGATCAGGCGCGAAATTTCATAGACGTTTGCATTCATACTCGCATCCAAAAGATCGGTTTTAAGGCTTAGTCTGCGTTTTTGAATAAACGGCGCGAAGTATTCGCAGCGCGAAGCGACGAGGCTTTTTAGATCGATCGAGCTAATCTCGCCATCCTTATTCATACCGAAGGTCAAAAACACGAGATCCTCGTAGATGCGCGAAAGCGTCTTGGCGGCAAGATCGATATTAGCGACGCGTTTGGCGTTGTATTCCCCAAGCTCTGCGTGCCGCATCGTCTCGACGCTCATGGAGATAATACTAAGCGGAGTATTAATCTCGTGAGTACTATCCTTGATGAAGCGATTTAGCGTGTCAATCTTATCGTAAAGCGGCTTTGTACCTAGCCGCACCAGATAAAACGCCACGGCTAATATCACGCCCAAAAGCGCTATCATCATCGCTGCGGTTTTGATACGAAGCGTTAAAATTTCGCCCTGCACACTACTTCCAAGCAGAATGATTTTAGCCTTGGAAAAGGCGTTTCGCTCCTCCATATTTTGCAGATTCTCATAAATTCCTAGCCTACCGCCACTTATAAATTCCGCCTTTAGCTTCGCTTTATCAAGTGCGCCAAGCTCGCCGTCACAGCCGTAAATTTCATCAGAGTTTGGCTTAAATATACACGCACTCACGCCCTTTTCGCGCTCAAAGTCCGCTAGCGATTCCAGCCCGTCCATGCTTGCTTTCATATAGATCATCATCTTGATCTCTTTTAGCTCTTTTATCCTGTGCGAAAGCAGCGCGGCTTCGTTCATCCCGTAATTTATCTTGAAAAAATATCCCAAAAACAACGCACTTGAAATGAGATACAAAGATAAAATTTTAAGCGTTAAAGCGGTCTTCTCAGACATACAGATACCCTGCATTGCGGCGATTTATGATGTGCTCTTCGCCTAGGACGCGGCGTAGATTTTTGATATAAGTTCGCAGCGCTTCCTCGCTCGGAGTTTCGTCAAAAGCGTAGATCGCGGAGAAAATTTCATCCTTGCTTAAAAGCCTGTTTTTATTTTGTAAAAAAAGTGCCAGCAGCTCGCGCTCTTTGTTTGAAAGCGCGACGGGCACGCCCGATCTGCGTAGCTCTTTGCTTGCAAAGTAAAATTTAAACTCGTCGTCAATAGTTACAAAATCATCAAAATTGTGGCTGAAGTTTCGCTTTATGAGAGAATTAACGCGCAGCAACAGCTCTTTTAGCTCGTATGGTTTTTTGAGATAATCATCGCAGCCGCTTTTAAAACCAACCTCAAGATCATCAAGCGTATTTAGCGACGTGGCGAATATCGCAGGGGTGCGATCGCCGCTCTTGCGTAGCTCTTTTAAAAGTGAGAATCCGTCGCCTTTGGGGATTTTTACGTCAAAGATAAAAAGATCAAATTTTTGTTCATAAGCAAGATCCGCGGCGCTTTGAGCGTCGCTGCAAACGCATACGTCAAAGCCCGCGTCTTTTAGATATTCGCCGATGAGATCGCAAAGCGTCTCATCGTCCTCTACGAGTAAAATTTTACTCACTACATCTCTTTTTTCATCTCTTTTTTCATTTCGCCTTTCATCTCATCCTTCATATGTTTACCCTCTTTCATAGCATCCTTGTGCATATCTTTCATGTCGCCCTTCATCTCTTTCGCACCATTATGCATTGATGTATTGGCGTCCTTCATCTCATCTTTCATGCCCATGTCGGCAGCTACGGCAAAAGTGCCAGCAAATAGCGCACTAAGCGCAAACAAAGTAAGTTTTTTCATTACGTACTCCTTAAAAGAAATTAGCGGAATTATACTTCCGTAAAAGTGAAGTATGTGTGAAATTCCGAAAAAAATTCAAATTTAAATTTAAACGCCTGTAATTTCAAACGCGGAGCGGCTTAAATGCGCTCGGTCGGTCGCGATCTCTGAAATTTAAATCGCTCGCTACGGCTAGTCGAATTCTAAACGCGAATCAAAGCTAGCGAGGGCGCACGCCAACAGCGCATTGCCGAGCTTATTTTATCGAGGCAAAATAGAAATTTAAACCGCCGGCTAAACTAATTAAATTTGTAATGCCACGACTAATGCCACGACGCGCACATCAAATCAAAAACGCCGAGCCAGCCTTTGAGTTCGCGACCTCGCGCGAGTTTTTGAATTCGCCATGCCGCGTAAGCCCTTAAATTTAGTGCGGCGCAAGCGCACAGGGCGCGAAATCACACCTAGATCGCGGCACAGCTTTTGATCTCATCCTCGCTTACGATCTCGTAGATCACGCCCGCGTTTTTAATAAATTCCTCCACGCGCGCGACGTGTGCGGGCTCTACGTTGATCACGAGGCTTCCGACGACGTTTTTATCGAGGCGCTCGAGCTTGCCCCAAACGATGTTAAAATTTATCTCCAAAGCGCGCGCCATATGCGTGATCACGCTGTCAAACGCAACCGCGGGCGGGAAAAAGAGCCTGATATTCACGCCGCTTGCGGGTAGCACCTCCTCCTCGCCCAAAAACTCCTTCATATTCTCATCCGGGTGCAAAAACAGCGAGACGATATCGCCCGAGTTACTCACGCGCCCGCCCCTAAGCAGGATCGCTCGCTGCGCGATGCCCTTTACGACCTCCATCTCGTGCGTAACGAGCACGATCGTAATGCCTAGCTCGCGATTGATGCGGCGCAGAAGCGATAAAATTTGCGCGGTGGTGTTGGGATCAAGCGCCGAAGTCGCCTCGTCGGAAAGCAAAATTTTAGGGCTTAATGCAAGCGCGCGCGCGATCGCCACGCGCTGCTTCTGTCCGCCGCTAAGCTCGCTAGGATAGGCGTTTGCTTTATCTGCAAGCCCCACGAGCTCCAAAAGCTCGGCGACGCGGCGCTTCGTGTGATCTTTCGAATATCCCCAAAACGCTAACGGCGTGGCGACGTTTTGCGCGACGCTGCGGCGGCTCATAAGCGCGAAGTGCTGAAAAATCATACCGATATTTTTGCGCAACTCGCGGATCTGAGCGCCGCTTAGCTCTCTTACCTCCCTGCCCTCTACCTTAAGGCTTCCTTCTTGATAGTCCTCAAGGCCGTTTATGCAGCGCAGCAGAGTGCTTTTACCCGCGCCGCTGCGACCGACGATGGCAAAAATTTCGCCCTGTTTCACCTCCAGGCTCACATCGTCGATCACGCAGGTTTTTCCGTAAAATTTCTTTAAATTTTCTATCTTTATCACTCAGATTTCCTCGTTCATAATTCCGCCGAAACGCCCCAGAAATTTATAAAATTTCGCGCCTTAGCTCATCTGCGCTCTTTGGCGAAAGAAGCGCCGGAGCGATGTCAAATACGCTAAACGCGCCGCGCTCACCTCTTTGTGCCAAACGATACGCTGCGCGGGCGTAAGCTACGAGCACGCTTGCGGTAAATTCGGGATTTGAATCAAGCTTTAGCGAAAACTCGATCAAATGTTTATTTTCGCCGCGCTCGCCCGTCGCTCCGCTTCGCAAGACGAAGCCTCCGTGAGGGATGCCGCCGTGCTCTTTTTTAAGCGTCGCAATATCGATAAAATGCACGCTCGTATCGTAATCGGAGAAGTAATTGGGCATCGTTTTTATCTCACGCTCGATGCGCGCTTTATCGGCGCCGTCCTCGGCCACGACGTAGCACTCGCGCAGGTGTTTTTCGCGCGTGCTAAGACTCGGGTTTTCACCCGCGCGAACTCGCTCCAAGGCGCTATCTATCGGTACGGTGTATTGGCGCGCATCCACGACGCCCTCGATCCTGCGGATGGCGTCTGAGTGGCCTTGGCTCACGCCTTTGCCCCAAAACGTATAACTGCTGCCGTTTTGCAGCACACTCTCGCCAAATAATCTATTTAGCGAAAACAGCCCAGGATCCCAGCCCACGGCGATGATGCCTACGTTTCCGCCTTTTTTGGCTGCGGCGTCCACCGCGGCGAAATGCTCCGGGATTTTTGCGTGCGTATCAAAGCTATCAACGACGTTAAAATTTAGCGCAAACTCGGGCGTCTGCGTCGGTAGATCCGTCGCGCTACCGCCGCAAAGCACCAAAACGTCAAATTTGCCCTTGTGCGCTAAAATTTCATCCACGCTAAATACCGGCGCGCCGCATGTTTGCACGCTGTGCGGCTCGCGGCGAGAAAACACCGCCGAAAGCTGCAAATCCTTGCTATTTCGCGCGGCAAGCTCCACGCCGCGACCTAAATTTCCATATCCTAAAACCGCTATTTTTATTTTTTCGCTCATTTTTTATCCTTGATAAATTTTAAAATTTAGCGCGTAAAACGGCGCGCCGCCGATGAAATTTTACCTCAGTAAGAAATAATAAATCACGTATAACCAACTTAAAAATCCGTGGATTATCGCCCACATTATGCTTTTATTGACTCCCCATGATAGTGCGACGGCTATGACCGTGCCTAACGTAAATCCACCGATACTACCTTTTGACATATTTTTCTCCTTAATTTAAAATTTAAGCTCAAACTAACGGGCTACTCGCCAAACGCCTTTAGCTCGTCGCATACTTTGGCGAATTTTTCCTGCGCGCTCTGCAGCCCTTCGCGGTTGGCTTCAACCACGGCTTGCGGGGCGGAGGCTACGAATTTTTCGTTATTTAGCATGCCTGAGAGCTTTTCGATCTCTTTTTGCAGCTTCGTTTTTTGCGCGTTAAGACGCGAAATCACGCCGCTAAGATCGACCCCCTCAAGCGGCACGAAAGTTTCTAAGCTCTCGCTTACGTCGCGGGCGGAATTTGCGATATTTTGCTGCGTAAATTCCACTTCATCTACCTTGGCAAGCGTTTTGATGTAGTCCGCGGCGGCGCTTAAATCGACTGCGGATTTGACGTAGGCTTTGGCTACGCGCGCATTGCCGAGCTCAATCGTCGCCTTTGCGCGACGAATGCTCACGATCGCTTCGATGAGAAGCGAAAATAGCTCCTCGATCCGCTCGTCGCGCTCGCCCCGCTGCGGGTATCTCATCACCATGATGGAGCGCGCGTCCTGCAGCTTCGTGCCGCTTAGCTCCTGATACAGATACTCGCTTAGAAACGGCATAAACGGGCTTAGCAGCTTCATCGCCTCTTTAAAAATCATCCCTAGCTCGCCGATCGCGGCCTTGTCCGCCTTGCTAAGCTCAATGCCCCAGTCGCAAAACTCGTCCCAAAAAAACTTATAAAGCTCGGTCGCAGCGTCATTGAAGCGGTATTCGTCTAAATTTTCCCGCACCGCGCCCACGCAGCAGTTAAAGCGCGAAAGCATATATTTGCCGAGGCTCGTTTTGATCTGCGCCGCGTCTAAATCGTCAAATTTAGAAGCGTTTAAAAGCAAAAATTTGCTCGCGTTATAGAGCTTATTCGTAAAATTTCGATATATCAAAAGCTTATCGTCGCTAAGGCGCAAATCGCGCCCCTGCACGCACAAAATCGTAAGCGTAAAGCGCAAAATATCGGCGCTAAATTCATCGATTTTTAGCAGCGGATCGACTACGTTTTTGCTCGATTTGCTCATCTTTTTGCCGTCTTTGTCCTTAACTAAGGCGTGCAGGTAGATGTCGCGAAACGGCAGCTCGCCCATGGCGTTTTGGCACTGAAACATCATGCGCGCGACCCAGAAAAACAAAATGTCAAAGCCGGTAATTAACATAGTATTCGGATAAAATTCGCTCAAATCCTCCTCAAACCACTTCTCGTTTTTCAGCGCCTCGCCGTTGCCCCAGCCAAGCGTGCTGATCGGCCAAAGACCGCTTGAAAACCACGTATCGAGTACGTCGGGATCTTGAGTAAAATTTTTACCGCCGCATTTCGGGCAGGCATCGGGGCTCTCACGCTCATCTGCCCACTGATGGCCGCAGTCGCAGTAAAATACGGGAATTCTATGTCCCCACCACAGCTGGCGGCTGATGCACCAGTCCTTCAGCTCGCGCATCCAGGCGTTGAAGCTATTGATCCAGTGCTTCGGGAAAAATTCCGCCTCACCGGAATTTACTTTGGTAATTGCATCTTTTGCGATATCTGCGCGCACGAACCACTGCTGAGAGATGTACGGCTCGACGACGTTTTTGCAGCGGTAGCAGTAGCCGACTTGATTTTCGTAATCCTCGATTTTTTCTATAAAGCCCAGCCGCTCAAGCTCCGCTACGATCTGATCGCGCGCGGCAAGTCGCTCTAAGCCTTGAAATTTACCGCACTGCTCATTTAAAATTCCTTTTTCGTCAAAAACGGTGATAAACTCCAACTCGTGGCGCTTACCGACCTCGTAGTCGTTGGTGTCGTGCGCTGGCGTGACCTTCACAGCACCCGTTCCGAAGCTCATATCGACGTATTCGTCGGCGATGATCTCTATCTCGCGGTCGATTAGCGGCAGCACGACTTTTTTGCCGATTAAATTTTTATAGCGTTCGTCCGCGGGATTTACCATTACGGCGGTGTCGCCGAAGTAGGTCTCGGGGCGCGTAGTTGCGACAACAATGTAGTTGCGGCTCATCTCGCTCGAATCTTTGCAAGAGTTTGAATTTTGCTCGCTTGATGAACCATCCGTTCTATCTGCGCTCGCAAAATTCTGCACAACCTGCAAATCTTCATCGCGATACTTTGCCTCGTCATTTTGAGTTAAATTTGAAACAGAATTTTTATTTAAATTTGGTGCTCGGCATCCATTTAAATTTGATAAATTTTGTCCGTCCGCAAAGTAGTAACGCAAATGATAGAGCTTGCCCTTGTTTTCCTTGTGCTCAACCTCCACATCGCTTAGCGCGCCGTCGTGCGTGCACCAGTTCACCATGTAGTTTCCGCGCACGATGAGCCCTGCGTCGTATAAATTTACGAAGGCTTTGCGAACGGCATTTTTAAGCCCCTCATCCATAGTAAAGCGCTGTCTGCTCCACGCGGGCGTGACGCCCAGGCGCTTCATCTGCTTTACGATCTGCCCGCCGCTTTGCTCCTTCCAGCGCCAAACGTGCTTTAAAAACTCCTCGCGCCCGATCGCTTCTTTTTTAATCCCTTGCATCAAAAGCTCGCGCTCGACGACGTTTTGCGTCGCAATGCCTGCGTGGTCTAACCCCGGTTGCCAAAGCGTACGGTAGCCATCCATTCGCTTGTATCGCGTCATGATATCTTGCAAGGTAAAAGTGAGCGAGTGCCCGATATGAAGCACTCCGGTGACGTTTGGAGGGGGCATCATAATGCAAAAGTTTTTGCCTTTTTGTTGGATATCTTTATTGCCGTCGATCTCGAAGTAGCCGCGCTGTTCCCAAATTTTATAAAAGCTCTCCTCTACGGCTTTCGCGTCGTAAAAATCTGCCATTTTCAGCCCTTTTTTAAAATTTTAAATTTTGCGATTTTAGCGGAATTTTTGTAAAGCGCTCATTAAAGCGTGCCAATTCTGCATTATACAATAAAATGTAGTATTTAAATATATATAGAAATATCGAATTTTAGAATATTTTAGATAAAATTTTAAAAAATCATATAAAAATACTTGACATTAAAAATTCTACCTGCTATAATACCGCAAAATTTTAACCAAAAGGATTAAATATGAAGAAATTTCTTCTCGCTTCGCTTCTTAGCGCTAGCGTCGTCAGTTTCGCTCTTGCCGAAAAAATCGTAGTCGCCGCTACTCCGATACCGCATGCCGAAATTTTGGAGCAGATCAAGCCCGATCTAAAAGCCCAAGGCTACGATCTTGAGGTCAAGGTTTTCAACGACTACGTAACCCCGAACCTCGCTACCGATAGCGGCGACGTGGATGCGGGATTTTTCCAGCACGTGCCGTATATGGTGGAATTTAACGCCAACAAGGGCACGAAATTAAAAGCGACCGTAGGCGTGCATTTAGAGCCGATGGGCATCTACAGCCATAAGATTAAAAATTTAAAAGATCTTAAAAACGGTGCCAAAGTTGCCGTGCCGAACGACCCGACTAACGAAAGCCGCGCGCTGGATCTACTCGTAGCCGCAGGGCTCATCGAAGTTGATCAAAACGCCAAGCTACGCACGCCGTTAGATGTCACGAAAAACCCTAAAAATTTAGAAATTTTAGAGCTTGAAGGCGCCGCGCTTCCACGCACTCTGGGTGATGTCGATATTGCAGTCATCAACTCAAATTTTGCTTTTAATGCAAATTTAAACCCGATCAAGGATTCGTTATTTTTAGAAAAGGCTGAGGGCAACCCTTACACAAATGTCATTAGCGTTAAAGAAGGCAACGAAAACAGCCCTAAAATCAAGGCGCTAGATAAAGCGATTCAAAGCGAGAAAGTGAAAAAATTTATCGAGACGCAATATAAAGGCGCAATCATCCCGTCGTTTTAACTCCCCTCTTTTTAAAATTCGGCGCAGGATTCGCGCCGAATTTGCTGACATTGGCTATTTTATTTACTATCTTTTTTTATAATTGCGCGAAATTTACCGAATAAAGGAAAAATAATGAAAAGAATTTTATCTTTCAGCTTTGTTGCCGCTATGGCTATATCTTCGCTTAATGCAGGCGTTTTGGCTACTGCAAAAGACGCAAATATCACTATTACGGATGAGGATGTTGCACCGTTTTTGGCTCAAGGTATGCAGCACGGCGGACAGGAACCAACCGCCGATGAGAAGAAAAAACTAATCGATGATCTGATCAAATACAAACTTCTAATCGCAGAGGCGAAAAAATCAGGCATTGAAAACAGCGACGAATATAAGCATCAGCTAGAGCTTGCTAAAGATGGCATCGCATTTAATCTATGGCAACGCGAACAAGCTAAAGACGTAAGCATCAGCGACGAGGAAGCTAAAAAAATTTATGATGAAAATAAACAGAATTTCATGCAACCAGATTCCGTTACTGCAAGCCATATCTTAGTAGCAGACGAAAAGGCTGCTAAAAACGCGATTGCGAAGCTATCAAAAGTCAAAAAAGAGAATTTAAAAGAGGAATTTAATAAGCTAGCTAAAGAAATTTCAATCGATCCAAGTGCGAAAGAAAACGGTGGCGATTTGGGCTCTTTTGGCAAAGGCATGATGGTGCCGGAGTTTGAAAAAGCGGCGTTTGCGCTAAAAGATGGTGAGATGAGCAAAACGCCGGTAAAGACGCAATTCGGATATCATATAATCTACAAAGAAAGCAGCAAAAAGGCTGAGACTATGCCGTTTGAAAAGGTAAAAGATCTCATCAAAAATCAATTACTTCCAAGCAAAGTAAATAAAAAAATCGATGACAAGGCTAATGAGCTATTCGGCAAACTAAACATCGAATACGCAAAATAGTTTTAATTTTAAGGCGCGAGGCTATTAAATTTATAATGCAAGTTCGCTACGGTGGCAACTTGTAAGGATAAAATTTAGCCCGCGCCTTTGTTTTATATGCGCTAAATTTTGTGAAATTTTAAGATCACTCTTGTATCGCCGGATTGTTAAATTCTAAACTTATTCGCTATGCCGATGTTAAATTTTGCGGAATTTTAAGCGCAGCCGGTTTTTTACATTAAATCAAGGAATTCAAATGCTTTCTGATATCGTAAATTTTATAGTAGAATTTGTCGCAGGTTGGGGATACCTTGGCATTTTTGTGATGATGTTTTTAGAAAGCAGCTTCTTTCCCTTCCCAAGTGAAGTCGTGATGATCCCCGCGGGCTATCTGGCCTCAAAATCGCAGATGAGCTTTGTTGCGGCATTTGTTTGTGGGCTTGGCGGTAGCATCACCGGCGCGCTGTTTAATTACTATCTATGCTATTTTTTTGGACGTAAGATTATCGCTAAATACGGCAAATACGCAGGCATCACCGAGGAGAAATTTGCAAAATTCGAAGCTTTTTTTAACCGCCATGGCGAAATTTCAACGTTTAACTGCCGCCTAATCCCAGGCATTCGTCAATACATCAGCCTTCCTGCGGGCCTTGCAAAGATGAATGTCGCGCGCTTCGTGCTATTTACTGGGCTTGGAGCTGCGATTTGGACATTAATACTTATGAGCTTGGGATATTTCATCGGCGAAAACGAGGAGCTAATCAAGCAAGATCTGCATCTAATTACGATCGCTCTGTTCGCTGTCGTCATTATAATCTCGCTCCTATATATTTATTTTATAAAACGCAAAAAATAGCTCCGCTCTAGTAAATATAAATGCAATAAAAAATTCCGCCTTTACCGCCTTTAACTTCAAATTTTTCAAATTATAATTTAAGCTAAACAAGAATTTTTATAATTTCACTTTCATAATCTACTTATGATACGATATTTCTATTAAAGTGTAATTATGCCTTAGTAGCGAATTCCAAAATATTTTTTAAGTAAAATTCTATTTAAAGCCTTAAACAATCATACTAATTTCTAAATTTTAATTTTTCGTTACGTTTTAAGCTGCTTTTAATACTAAAAGCTTTAAAATTCCATTAACAATTTCAACGAAAGGACTTATTATGGCAAAGACCAGAAAAGAACACGATTTCATCGGTGAATTAGAAATTTCCGACGATTTTTACTACGGTGTGCAGACATTTAGGGCACTAGAGAACTTCCATCTAAGCGGACGAGCGCTCAAAGACTATCCATTTTTTATCAAGGCATTTGCACAAATCAAAAAAGCAGCTGCACTAGCCAATAAAGAGGTCGGAGTCCTAGACGCACAAAAAGCCGATGCGATTGCAAAAGCTTGCGATAGGCTCATCGCAGGAGAGTTCAGAGATCAATTCGTAGTCGATATGATCCAAGGTGGCGCCGGAACTTCGACGAATATGAATACCAACGAGGTCATTACTAACATAGCTTTGGAGAGCATGGGACACAAAAAGGGCGAATACCAATACCTCCATCCAAACGACCACACAAATTTGGGTCAAAGCACCAACGATACCTATCCTAGCTCGATCAAAGTCGCTGCTTACGCCAAGCTAACCGATCTACTAAAAGCTATGGAAAATTTGAAAAAAGAGCTTGAAGTTAAAGCCAAAGAATACAAAGATGTCATCAAAATGGGAAGGACGGAGCTTGAGGATGCCGTCCCTACTACTCTTGGAAACACTTTCAACGCTTTTGCTACCTACATCAAAACCGATATCGCACTTATCAAAGCTGCTAGAGAGTCGATGACTTACCTAAATATGGGCGCTACGGCGATCGGCACAGGTATCAACTGCCACCCTGATTACAAAAACGTAGTCGAGAAAAAACTGGGTGAAATCACCGGCGTTAAATTTAAAGCTGCAGAGGATTTCATCGCCGCTACACAAGACACCGCAGACTTCGTTCACGTTAGTGGCGCGCTAAAAACAGCTGCCGTTCGCCTAAGCAAGATCGCAAACGACCTACGTCTTATGAACTCCGGTCCTAGATGCGGTCTAGGCGAAATCGAGCTTCCTAAGATGCAACCGGGCAGCTCCATCATGCCGGGCAAAGTAAATCCGGTCATCGCCGAGGTCGTAGGCGAGGCTTGCTACGAGGTTATCGGCAACGACGTTACGATTATGCTTTGCTCAGAGCGCGGAGAATTCGAGCTTAATGCGTTTGAGCCTGGCATCGCATATGCGCTATTTAACTCGATTGTGCTTTTGGAAAATGCGATGAATACACTAGCTGAAAAAGCTATCAAACATCTAAAAGCAAACCCTGAAGCTTGCCTAAAATCGGTGCTAAATTCTGTCGGTATCGTTACTGCATTCAATCCTTACATCGGTTACGAAAAATCTGCAAGTATCGCCAAAGAGGCACTTCAGACCGGAAAATCTGTCGGCGAAATCTGCTTAGAGCGCGGATATTTGAAAAAAGAGGAGATAGATAAAATTCTAGAGCCTAAATCTATGCTCAACCCACATATGAGCAAAAAATAGTTCCAAACTAGGTGCGGCGCGGAATTTCGTCGGTTAATTTAATAGGCGAAATTCCGCAAAGTAGAATTCTAAATAGATAAAATTTATCGTGCAGAATTCCGTAGATGCAGAATTTCATCAAGTTAGATTTAGCTTCCGTGGAGTAAAATTCCACTTGCGAAATTTTAGGATAAAATTCCGCATAGAATTCCGACCACTGAATTATAAAGATAATTCGGATTTTACCTGCTGAAATCTTTAGAATTCTGCGCGCCGTTAAAAAAATTACTTTATAAGGAGTTTTGCAATGGACATTTCATTGATATTGCAATTGATCGTACTCTTCGGTGCGATATTTTTGGGTGTTAGACTAGGTGGTATGGCTATAGGCTATGCAGGCGGTCTTGGCGTCGTCATTCTTACGTTGGGGCTTGGTCTAAAAGCGGGCAGTATACCATGGGACGTCATTTTAATCATTATGTCTGTTATCGCCGCTATTACGGCTATGCAAGTAGCAGGAGGACTCGATTATTTGGTACAAATAGCCGAAGGAATACTAAGAAAACACCCAAAATATATAAATTTCTTAGCTCCGATAGTTACATATTTGCTTACGGTATTTGCAGGGACGGGACATACGGCGTTTTCTATGATACCTGTCATTGCAGAGGTAGCAAAGACTCAAAATATTAAGCCTAGTGCACCTCTTAGTATAGCCGTCGTCGCTAGCCAGATAGCCATTACTGCTAGCCCCGTTTCAGCGGCGGTTGTATTTATGGCAGGCGAGCATGCTTTAGGCGGATTAGGCATTAGCTATCCATTATTGCTTGCTATTTGGATACCTACGACCTTTATCGGTTGTATGCTTACGGCTCTTGTTATAAATTTATTTTATAATCTCGATCTAAGTAGCGATCCAGAATATCAAAGAAGGCTTAAAGAGGGCTTAATAAAAGAGGTTAAAACAGAAGAAAATAAAGAACTTCCTGCAGGAGCCAAAAGATCGGTATTGATATTTTTGATCGGTGTTATCGCCGTCGTTTTATACGCTACGGCTATTAGCAAAAATGTAGGCTGGATAAAACCAAGTTACGTGACAGGCTACGAAAAAATCTATGAAAGCAAAGATCCTGATAAATTTAACGAACTAGTCGCAAAAAACATAAAAGTCAAAACCGACTCAACTACCAATGTAAAATACGTAGAAAATACCGATAAACCTACTAAAGTATTAGTGCTAACTAGAGATAACGCCATTATGAGTTTCATGTTAGTCATCGCTACTCTAATAACGGTAAGTTGTGGCGTCAAAGTCGATAAGCTATTTAATACCGCTACATTTAAAAGTGGTATGACGGCGTGCGTATGCGTACTCGGCGTAGCGTGGCTAGGTGATACTTTCGTGGTAAATCATACCGATGCTATCAAAAATTTCGCTGGTGATTTTGTCAAAGACTATCCATTTATGCTAGCTATAGCGTTATTTTTTGCGAGTATGCTTCTTTACTCTCAAGCCGCTACTGCAAAAGCGCTTATACCTACGGTTATTGCTGCGCTTGGACTAACTGCTACAAATAACGGAGACGCATATATCTTAGTCGCATCGTTCGCTGCAGTTTCCGCACTATTCGTGCTTCCTACGTATCCGACCTTACTTGGAGCTGTTCAGATGGATGATACCGGAACTACTAGGATAGGTAAATATATATTCAACCACTCCTTTTTCCTACCAGGTGTTTTAGCTATAGCGTTTTCAGTAGCGCTCGGCTTTCTAATAGCACCGATTTTATTGTAGAATTTAGCCGAGACTCGCTCTCGGCTTTATTAATTCGCTTAAGACTTAAACACTAATATTGAAATTTACCTAAAAGCAATGACGCAAATATCCCATCCAGAGTATCTACTTAAACTTAAATTTTGTTGATAAGTAAAGTCTCGCATAGACCAAATTTTATCCCTCTTGTCACTCCAATATGGCTAAGGTCAAAATCTACTTATAAATTTAAATGAAATCTCGCAAATAAAATTTATGTAAAAAATTTAATTCTGATAAAATTTTACGATTACAAAGCTTATCGCATTTCGTATATAAATTTTAAATCCTTTATAATATAAGTATCTGAATAGTAAATTTAAATTTCAGCCAAAAAACATATAATGTAAGAAATTTTAAACAAGGAGAAAATATGAAAAACCTAATCATCATCGCTCATCCCGATATGGCAAGCTCACACGCAAATAAGGCGTGGCGCGAGGTAGCCAAAAAGCAAGCGGATAAATTTGATATTCACGAAATTTACGCTGCTTATCCAAACGGCAAAATCGATGTTGCGCACGAGCAGGAGTTACTTTTAAGCCACGATAAAATTATCATTCAGTTTCCACTTTATTGGTACAGCTATCCGCCGCTTTTAAAGCGATGGTTCGACGATGTATTTGCCTACGGCTGGGCTTACGGCAGCACCGGCGACAAGCTAAAAGGTAAAGAATTCGCCCTAGCGATCACTATCGGCGACGAGCGAAACAACTATAAAAAAGACGGCACGATCGGATTTGGCATAGAAGAAGTTATCACGCCTTTTAAATGCGCGATGAATTTTACAGGCGCCAAGCTGCTGCCGTGCCACTTCGGCTATGGATTTTCATTTCATCCAGATAGCGAATATATCGCAAAAAGTGCAGAAAAATACAAAGAATTTTTAGCAAAATTTTAAAATTTACAAAGGCAAAATCGCTTTTTTAGTCGCGAAATTTTATTTTAAAAAGTGGCGGATGAAGATCGTCTCGTTTCATCCGCACTGCTCGGTGAGTTTTCTACATCGCTATTTTTGCGTCACACACGCGATCCCGTGAGCACAATCCCTGTCCTTTTGATCGTAAAATTTTATTCCCTTCTCCTATCCCCTTAAATGGGCAAAGCTTACGTTAAAAATTTATACGAAATTTTTCCGTATAGAGCATGCTTTAGTGCAGCCATATAAAAATCAATGAGCATAAAATTTTACCTAAAAATTTGCACCCGCTCGCAATAACACTCGTCTTAAATTTCCACAAGGCGCTAAAAAACTATGCATGCCCACCCGGCTCAAACCCTCCGCTAAATTCATAAAACGCTGCGAACTACGCGTTTACGGCTACTGAGCTGTATATGCTGTCATAAGCCCGCCAAGCTCATCCTCATCAATGTCAAAACAACAATCACTCATCTTGCTAGAAAGTGCGTCAGCTGGTAGGTATCAAGGAGAAGTTACTGCGAAAGCGGTGCAAAATACGATACCTCCGCGCCGAGCTGCTAGTGCTTGCTGCTCTGCGAGTGTAAACCCAAGATCCAAAAAGAGATTTAAAGTAAAGTAGCGCTTGCTACTCTGCGCGCGTGCAAACAGCTCAAAGCTACCACAAAAGTTTGCACTCACTTCGCCACTGAGCGCAATTTGCCTATTGCGCGCCTATTAATGCTTTCAGATTTCAACCTGTTCGCTTTTACTTTCCGTCTTTTAAATGCCTGCGCGCAGCTAGCTGCAAAGACATATTCGCTGGATACGCCTTGTAGCTCGCCCCCCATACCCTCGATAAAAATCCGTCGTAATTTATGCAGATATTTGGCAATAGGATCGTTTGGATACGATCTTTCGTACGAAGCCTAAAAGCGCTACGCCGATACAGATGCTCGCGCCATTTTTTGCTCTGCGCGCGCTGCCTGCGTCGCTGCGGTTACAATTTTTCTGATACGACATTTAAAGACAACCTATCGCCAAAACTACCGAAAAGCTTTTAACCTTGTTTTTTCTGCTTTAGAATTTAGTCTCAATCAGTTCTTTGCTAAACCGACAGAACTTCCATGCTTTGATATAATCCATCCACGCGGAATTTAGCTAAATTTTTATTTGGATTCCTAAAGACGCAGCAACTTTTCTATCGCGTCTTATTTCGGATAGCAGCAAAAATTCTACCGCCACACTGCAAAGAGTTAAATTCTATCGAGCAAATTTATTAAAAATTTTAAGAGTAGCAAAAGCAATAATAGATGATTAATGCTTTTCCAAATAGATACCGCTACCATTAAAATTTTAATCAAAAGATATCCATTAAATTTAGGCTCTTTAAATTAGCCAGCAAAAGCTTAAATTTCACAAGGTTCCCTGTGAAAGCAAACCCCGCAATACTTCATTAAGCAGCGCAAAAGCCGCTTTAAATTTTATCCCGCGACGCGATTTACCCAGATCAAAAACTCGTCGCTCGGGTTCTCGTCGTCCATATGCGCGGGCGTGACGAGCTCAAGCGCTGTTTGCGGGATCGTCGTTTTGAACGTCTGTGTTACCCACTGCTGAAATTTCACGTTTGGATGCACGATAAAATCGTCATCCTCGCTGTTTGGCGGCGCACTAAAATCCTCGTCCCAGCAGATTTCATCATAACCGATTGCGAGCAATCGCAAAAAATCAAGCCCGCTATGAGCCAAAATGCAGGTCATCGTCGAGCCCGAGCCGGAGCCCATGTGCACGATCTTCGTCTCGCCCGCATCGTCCAGCCACAGCGCGCACATCGAGCCCTCCGAGCCGCTGCCTGCGAACACGCAAAGCCGCTGCTTGATCTCCGCGGCAAGCTCGCGATCCTCGCCGTAAAACCAATACCTTAGCTCCTCGTCGCGATTTTTCGGCTCATCCGTGAAAAATACGATGTCCGTGCCGCCCTCGCGCTCATCGCCGCTCCAGCTCTGCCGTAGCCGATCCTGCGGGTAGAGATAGCCGCGTCTGCGCCCGCCAACGTCGTCATAAAAGCTGTTTGCTTCGATCCACGCATAAAGCGCCTGGGTCTCGCTTGGCACGCGCATGCCCTGCGGTAGCGCTTCGCGCAGCTGCGCTAGTAATAAATTTTCCACGATCGCTCCTTTTGCTAAATTTGCCGCTCGAATTTTACTGCGTTTCGGCTAAATTTACGGATATCTTTCTAATATCTGCGGCGTTTTACGCGCCCCGTCGCCGCAAGCGCAAATCGGGCTCTTTAAATTTAACCGATTTTCGTTGCGATACGCACGCGGCGTCGGTGTGAGCGCATATTTGAAAAAAGAGTATGATAATTTTAAGTAGAAAAATGCGTAAAATTTTACGACTTAAATTTTACTATTTTAAGGTCTCTTTGCTTCTTTGTAGAAATTTACGGTTTTAAATTTAGCTCGCCGCAAAGAGTAAAATTTTAGCGATACCTATAAATTTAAAATTTCTCGCGCCTTTTGTTTGCAAGCCTCAAATTTTTGCTCAAACTCCGCGCACCTTTTCAGCTCGTTTTTCGCCCCTATTTTGGTGTATCCCGAGCCTCGCCCCAGAAAATATACATAGCCCATATTCTAAAATTTCGTTATAAACGGCATTTTGTCATTATTAAATTTACAAATTTTGCCGCCGTCTGATCGGACGGGCGAATTTCGTCTAAATTCCAAGCTCGGCTCTTACGAGCGCTTCGTTTTGCGGCGTCAAAAAGCCCGCGATATCCTGCCACATGGAGTGAAAGCCGTATCCGCCGTCTATCATCTCGCTGCGTGCGGCGTCCAGGCTCCAGCCCTGATAGATCACGCGGTACATCGCCACCACAAGCCCCGTGCGATCGGCTCCGTGATAGCAGTGCACGAGCACGGCGCCCTCCTTTTGGCGCTCGCGAATGGTGCGCAAAACGTCCGCGATCTGTGCGGGCTTTATCTCCCAGCTTTGAAGCGGCTTGTTCGAGAGCCAAAATTGATCGCCAAACGCCCTTCTGTCGCCACTTCTGCTAAAATGGCGCAGATTTACGATGCTTTTTGATACCAAGCTCGTGCAGCTTTGCAGCGTAGCTTCCATCAAGCTGAGCGCTGCGAAACAGCAGCTCGTCCACGCGGTAGAAATTTTTCGCTTCGTCGATGAGGGTTGCTTTTTGCGATAAGTTTGGATTCGTGCCGCGCTCCGCGGTATCTGCATTTTTAAAATACGCGTTTTGAAATTTGGCGTCTTTTGCGTCCGCGAGATTTTGCTCCGCGCCGCTCGTTTTTCTAAAATCTATGGAATTCGCTTCTGCCGCAAGCTCCACGTGTATGCCAATCGCAAAGAAAAATGCGGCCGCTAGCGCAAGGGTTTTAAATTTCAAATTTCATCCTTTAAATTTGGCTAAATTTTATGATTTTTGTAAAATTTGACGCTCGCAGTTAAAATGCAAAATGGCAAGCGCGCCTTAATTTAACGCAAAATTTGAGCGTCAAGCCCGCTCAAAGCGCCGCAAAATTTTGCCGCGAGCCTGCAAGCCGCGCCGCCAAAATCAAAATTTCGTTTTAAATTTCCCCGTTCCCGCCCTCGGTATCGCTAGATCAGTACGCGGTAGTTACATTGCGTAGTTACATTGCCCCTGTAAATTTACTGAAAATAAATCGTAAAAGGGATGCGCCCGTTTCCGCGAGCGCTGCCATAAACCTGTTTCACAGGTGAGTTTCGTACTCGCCCCTTGCGATACTTACCCGAAATTTTATTTTTCGCGAAATCCTTTCGAATTTCGCCGCTAAATTTGACGATTTTTTAGTCGATTAGATCGGTCTGCCAGTTCGCGCCTTGCAGCGTCGTGTCAAGCTGCCTGATCTGCTTAGCCAGCTCATCCACCTGCTTTTGCAGCGCCGCGACGTCGACTGTGCTTAAAATTTTAATCTCGCTGCGCGAATATGCATCGATCTTTTGCGCGGCAACTTGCGCGAAAGCCCGCAATGCGCCCGCTTTTAGCGTGAGTACGTCGCGCTTGGCGATTAGCTCGGTTAGGCTCTTGCCGTCCGCTTTTGCGGTGCAGTTGGTTAAATTTATCCGAACGATTAGCCGCTCAAGCTCGCTTGTGAGCGCGTCCAGCTCTGCTAGCAGCGCCTTTGGTTCCTCGCTAGGCTTCTCACCCTCTTGCACCTTCGCGTTGTCCGCGAGCCTTGATTTTAGCTGCTCGATGCGTTTTTGTATGTCGGCGCGCAGTATCAGCGCCTCGGCTAGTTTCATTTTAGTCCTTTTTAAAATTTATTTGCCGCCGCCAAGCTGCCTATCCTGGCCGTAGTGCGGTGAATACGGGCCGTAGAGCAAGCAGTTGTTGCAGTTTTGGCCCAGCAGCATCGCATCTGCGCTCGCAGAGAGCTTGTATCCCGCATCGGAGACGGTATCGCCGATCTGCTTGATGACCGCGGAGATCAGCATGCCTACAAGATCGCTACTGCCTCTGCTTGAGTCGTCACTTACCTGCGCCGAGCCCTCCCAGAGCGTCGCGCCGCTTCGCAGATCCACGAGCTTGGCATTGACCGCCACTACGCTTACGCTATTTAGCAACATGTACGAAGTGCCGTATTTGACGACATCTATGTATAGCACGGCGTCTGCGCCGAAAATTTGCCTTAACTTGTGCGCGAAGACGTTTTGGATCTCGCTCGCTTCGTAAATTCCATTATTTTTGAAGGTCTCATGCACGAGCGCGGGCGAAAATACGTAATAACCCGCCTCGCTTAGCGGATAGATCGCGTTGGCAAGCACGGCAGCGCCTGCATCCACTTCGGTAGTTTCGTTGCTCGGCATCAACACCAAAATCGATCGTGGCTTAGCCTGCTGAAGTGCCGAGTAGTCGTAAATTTCAGGCTCGCTTAGAGCGCACGCATTAAAAAACAGCGCCACGAATACGCTAAAAATCGCTATTTGAGCTTTGTTTTTCATTTTTTAGCCTTTTTATTCGTTTTGCCGCCCTGCTTCGCGGCAGCTTTGCCTTGCTTCGCAGAGGCTGCTTTAGCGGCTTCGCGCCCGCTTGATCCTTGGACTTTATCAGCGCCCGGCTTGGTCGCAGCCTCAGCTTTTTTAAGCGCGGCGGGGTTTGTAACGAAGGTCAAAAACGGCTTTGATTCAGGGAAGGCCTGAGCTTCTTTTTCAAAGTTCTCCCTCGCCCTCGCACCGTTGCCTGCGCTTAGATACAAAAGTCCCAGGTGCGAATAAAGCCCCGGCGGGACTTTGAGTCCTTTTTCGTATGCCTTTTGGATGGATTTTTCAAGCGCTTCGATCTGTTCGCCTACGTCGCCTTCCTGCTTTAGATACTGATAGGTCGAGTCCGTGTAGCTGCCGTCCCAGTAATAAATTTGATTCCGCGTCCCGCCGCCGCAGCCGCAAAAGATCACGGCAGCAGCGGCAAGCGCAAGAGCGCTACCTACTTTCAAATTTAATCCTTATCTCACTTTAAACGCGCCGTTTTCAAGGCCGTTTACGAGATTATTGACCGCTTCGATGATCGCTAGGCTTAGCACCTTGCCGTTTAGCGTCGAATCATAGCCCGCAGTGCCGCCGAAACCTAGCACTTCGCGGTTTGATAGCTCGTATTCGCCTGCGCCCTGAGTCGAAAAGACCACCTCGGACGTTCTAACGTCAACGATGTTTAAATTTACTTTAGAATACGCGGTTTGGGTCTTTCCTTTACCCAAAATTCCAAACAGCTGATGATCTCCAGTCGTCTTGCGACCAAACTCAGTCACGTCGCCGGTGATAACGTATCTGGCGCCTTTTAAGTTTTGTGCGCTTTTAGAGATTGCGCTTTCCTCTTTGATGGCGCGCATATTCGTGCGATCAAGCACCGAGAAACGTCCTGTTTGCTGTAAGCTTGAGATCAAAATTGTCTGCGCTTGGTTGCCCAGTCTGTCCTCACCGTCGGAGAACACGCCGTTGTTATAAGAGGACTGGTTGTTGAAGCGTCCTACCGACACGGCGATTCGCTCGCCCGAGTAGTTGGTGTTTAAACTCGCTACCGTAGGGGTTTGCACTACGCGAGAGCTTTCTTTCGCGCATCCGCTAAATAGCGCCAGCACCGAAGCCGCAATAACGGCAACCGATATGGTTTTTTTGAAATTCATTCTTTACTCCTTGAAAAAATTTACGTATAATATCTCATTGTTTCTTAAAATTTTATGTATAAATTTAAGCGTATAAATTTATCAAACCGGGAGCGATGATGCTTAATATTTTACTAGTCGAAGACGACGAGGCTTTGAGCTCGGCGATAAGGGAAAAGCTGCTTGATGAGGGCTTTAGCGTGGGCTGCGCCTTCGACGGCAAGCAGGCGACAGAGGCGTTAGACGAGGCGCACTTCGATCTGATCATCTCGGACGTGATGATGCCTAAGATGGACGGCTTTGAGCTTAGCAGATACGTTAGGCGCGACGGCAAGAGCCAGCCGATACTGATCATAACGGCAAAAAGCGAGATCGAGGATATGCAGACGGGCTTTAAAAGCGGCGCGGACGATTATATGAGCAAGCCGATAAATTTAAAAGAGCTCGTGCTGCGCGTGCATGCGCTGCTAAGGCGCGCAAAGATCGCGAACGAAAAGCGGCTACTCATCGGCGAAAGCGAGCTTGACTACGATACGCTCAGCGTCCGCACCGAGGGCGAGCGGATAAGCCTAGCGCCGAAGGAATTTCGTCTTTTGTTTCTACTGCTAAGCTACGCGGGCAGAATTTTTACGAGGTTTGAGATAATGAGCGAAATTTGGGGTTACGAAACGGACAGCGACGAGCGCGTCGTCGATACGCACATCAAAAAGCTGCGGGCGAAATTTGAAAACTCCAAGGATTTCGAGATAATCACCGTGCGCGGGCTCGGCTACAAAGCCGTAAAAAAGGAGCGAGCGTGAAAAAATACCTCATCAGCCTCAAAAGCTTCATCGCGTTTTACTCTTCGCTCGCATTCGGCGTGATAAATTTCATCGTCTGCTTTGCGGTTTGCATGCTTTTTTACATAGGCATCGGCGGCAAGATCGGCGGGTTTTGGGACGGAGTGGCGCTGTGCGCGATCATCTGCCTAATCACGATGGCGCTAAATTTTACCCTGCTTTACTTCGGACTTAAAATTTTGTTCCGCCCGATCAAGCGGCTACTAGGCGCGATCACTGCGATCGCAAACGGCGATTTTGAGGCGCGCGCCGAGCGCAAGCTGCACGGACACCGCACTGATTACGTCTATATGGACGAGCTCGTAGTAAACGTCAATAAAATGGCGCAGAAGCTGCAAAAGCACGAGCAGCTACAAAAGGAGTTCGTCTCAAACGTCTCGCACGAGATGAAAACGCCGATCTCCTCAATCGCCGCGTTAAGCGAGATGATAGAGGGCGGCGTGAGCGAGGAGCGCGCGGTGCGATACGCAGCCTCCATCGGCGCAGAAGCAAACCGCCTAAGCAAGCTCTGCACCGATATGCTAAAGCTAACGAGACTTGATAGCGGTGCGGCGGTGCGCCTAGATGAGACGGTACGTATCGACGAGCAGCTGCGGCAATGCATCATATCGCTGAGCCAAAGCTACGAAGGACACGAGTTTGAGCTAGATTTATCGCCGCTTAGCGTGCGATCAAACGCGGGGCTACTAAATCAAATTTGGCGAAATTTAATCGAAAACGCGCTTAAGTACTCGCGCCCGAGCGGTAAAATTTTCATCCGTTGCCGCGCTTGCGATGGCTTTGCGCAGGTGAGCATCAAAGACGAGGGCATCGGTATCGCGCGCGAGAAGCTGGATAAAATTTTTGACCGATTTTATCAGTGCGAGGAATCGCATAAGGAGCTCGGCAGCGGGCTTGGACTTAGCATCGTACGCACGGCGCTTGATCTTTTAGGCGGCCAGATCGAATACGAAAGCGAACCCGGCGTCGGAACCGAGGCGCGCGTTAAAATTCCGCTTTAAATTTCAGATCAAGACGGTGCGGATGATCTGCGTCTTGCAATTCATAACTCGCCGTAAAATTTCGCCCCACAGGCGCAAGCCACGCCGATGCAAGCTTTGACGATACGGGCCCTGACGGCACAATCCTGGCCGATGCAATCTTTGATGATGCAAGCTTTGACGACGTAAAAAAGTGCGGGCGTGTCGCGCGCCGCATTCACATAAAATTCTACTTTAAATTTTATATCGATTTGCAGCGGACGCCTCGTGCGCCGCGACGAGGTCGGAAATCTGCTTTAAATTTACCGCGTGCTACGACTTTGCCGCGCATTACGGCGGGCGGCAGGCTCGCTTAAATTTGCCGCGCCTTAACGTAGGTAGCTGAATTTTGCCTGAAATATGCCGTCGCTCGCTCGCGCTTTGCAACGGACGGAGAAATTTTGTCCTAAATTTCAAAAGACACATTAAGAACACAATCATCTTATATAATCCCGCTCATAGATCGATCGGGCACGCCCCTAGCAGCCCGAGCCGAGCAATAAATAAAGTTAAAAACAAAGGAGAAGCGATGAATACGACCGTACTTCATTCAGTGCTAGCGATAGAGGCCATTTTGTGGGGGCTTTTGTCGGCTGTGATTATAGGTACGTAAAATTTTACGCTTTGAGCTCGGCGATCTGCCGAAATAATTTATAAAATTTACGAAATTTGCGCCCTGCCTCGCATCCGCTGCGAAAAAAGGGCGCACCCTCGCTAACGATAAATCAAAATTTTAATCCACCCGCCGCCTGCTGCGTAAACCTCACTACGCGCAAATCCATACCGTAAGCAAGCCGACCGCACACGAACCTCGCTGTGCGCAAACCCGCCGCCGCGGATAAACCAGCTGCGCAACTAAAAATCGAATAAAATTTTAAATGCTACGAGCGGACGGACGAGCTAGTTGATGCTCCCATTTCATCCGCGCCTTTTGCAATATGTGCTCGCTCGCAAACAGCTTGCGATAGGAAAATGATTTGAACGGCGCAGATTTTAAAATACGCGACCCGCTCCCGGGCGCGCGAATTTATGCTTTTGTCTCTAAGCGATTTTTAAAAGCTCTCGAGCTAAAATTTATCTCGATTTGAGATCAAATTTAAACCAAACGGCGAAGATTTCACGAGAGACGCTGCAAGCGGCGAAATCTCAAAGGAGCCTAGCGTGAAAAGATTGATAAATTTCCTCGGGCACATTTGCACGGACCTGCTTGCAGGCAGAGCGCTACTACATCCGATCCTGCTTACGGCTGCGTTTTTAGCGGCGAAATTCGGCACGCTATATGTCATAGATGAAAAAATTTTAGTAAGCGGCTATGATTTGGGGGTATTTGGAGAATTCGCTTATTACATATTTTTCGATTTTGTCGCAGGTGCCTATTTTATAGCTCTTTGCGCGCATATAATCTATGCTTCGCCCGAAGTCAAATCGCTTAAAATTTTACGTAAAATTTTATTCGCGATAATCTTAGCGTCTTGCGCGCTGGGTTATTTTGCTTCGGACGTAAACTACCAAAAACTAGGCGTCCTTGAAGCCTTTTTGATTGCCTCGCTAATTTGCATTTGCATCTATTTGGTCGCAACCGGAATATCAAACGACCGCTCAAACACGGTATTTTGGGGTTTTGCCTATGTTCTTAACTACATAGGTGCCTTATTTGTAATATTTCATGCACAAGCCGCCGAAGTCGTAGCCGTCATTTTAATAATCCTCTGTCCGCTTGCGTGGACGTTTTATTTCAAATACGAATTTCAAAAATCGCTCGCGCAAACGGACGGAGTTTAAATTTTAAAATTTAAAGCACTCTTTAGGCCGAATTTAGGCGTGGCAGGCAAAACGAATATCCCTAGTTTAGGGCGATAAATTTTTTGATCGTCACGCAAAGTATCGTGACGATAAGTGCGATCATCCAGCGCTTTTGAGCTTTTTTGCCGATCCTGTGCGAGGTTTTGACGCCCGCATAAACGCCCGCTAGCGAGCCGACGCCGAGTAACGCGCCGATTTCGTAGTACACGAGCCCGTGTGCGGCAAGACTAATAAAGCCCGCGCTTGAGGAAAATATCACGAAAACAGCCCCGTGCTGACGGCCTTTTTGATGTCGTAGTTTAAAAAACTGATCAAAATAGGCATCACAAATACCGCGCCGCCGATACCCACGCTGATCGCCACGGCGCCGACGAACAGCCCCACGATAAAGAGCAAAATTTTAGATTCGTTGGCCTCACTCGCGGGCTCGGTCGGGGTTTTAAAGAGTTTGATTAAATTTACGATCTGCACCAAAATAAGCGTGCCCAGAAGGAATTTTGACGAAAAATAGCTTACGATAAAGCCGCTGCTAAGCGCGCCGCAAAAGCCCCCGAGCCCCAGCACCAGCGCGGGCGCGACGTCTAGCATTTTGCTTTTAAAATTTACGAACGAACCGAAGATCGAGCTAAAGATCATCTGCATGATGCTAATGCCGATGGCGTATTTGACATCGTAGCCGAAGAGCATCATCACGGGCACCACGACCGTGCCGCCGCCGATGCCGAAAAATCCGCTGATAAAGCCTACGCAGGCGCCGATTAAAATGTATTCAAAAAACATCCGTATTCCTTATTTCAGCCCCTTTGATCTCTCTGAATTCCGCTTTTTGCGGCTTGTTTTAAATTTTACCGTTTTGCAAGCCTTGAATTTGAGCGCGAAATTTAGCAAATTTAAGCCTTATAGCCGTTTTGCTTCACACATCCATTCGCGGTATTGCTCGCGCGAAATTTTTACTTTTTCATATCGCAAGGCGTCCGCGCGAAAGCATTTTAGGCTAAGTTCATTACCCTCAAAGCCCGCAAAATCAGCCTGCTCGTAGATGTCGTAGCCGCCCTGCATGCAGTCTAAAACATCGACATATCTCTGCTCTTCGCTCATCGGCTCGGCAAAGCTTACCAAATGCACGTCGTTTGGAGCACCCCAGTAGCAGCCGTCTACGGCCAGCGCGTCCCAACCCCGCAGATAGTGCACGCCGTCCCAAATGAAGCTCTCCTTGCCGTCTAGCCAGGCGTCCGGCACGAAGCGCATGATCTGCGCTGAGGCTAGATCAAGCACGCTGTAGCCGTATAGATCCTGGCGAAAAACGAGGTAAAATTTGCCGTCTGCGTGGCGGATCAGGCTAAAAAATTCCGCCCGATCGTCTATACAGCGCCAGCTTTTTATCTGCGTTTTGTGAGTATCAAACAGCGCGTATTCGCCGCTGCTAAAGCTTGTCGCGCCGAGCCTATATGCGTCCTTTACGATCTCATATCCGCCGCTTAAATTTATCGTTTGGCGCCGGGTAAAATTTCGCCCCTCGAAAAGAGTTTCCGCCTGCCTGATGCGCGCTTGGTACTGCGCGGAATTTACGGCATTTGCCATCGTGCGCTCCTTAAAATTTTATGCGGGCGGTTAAATTTTACGCTGCCGCCAACGGCTCGCACTTCTTAAATTTCATCCGAACCGAATAAATTAAGCCTCGCATGGCGGCAAAATTTGACCGCTAGACGGCAAAGCTCAAACATTTGGCGGCAAACCTACAACTACTAGGTGCAATTCGCGTGAACGCTATGCACCCGCGCCTAAATTTTAAATCTTGCTTTGCGAATTTTTTAAAATTTACCCGCAGTTTTGGCGCCCTGCGAATACTTGCGATACAGCGCCGCCTTTAAATGCTAGCGCACAAGGGCCTGAAATTTTACGATATTTAAAATTCCGCGACATTTTAAAATTTCACGAAAATCCGAAATTCCGCGAGTATTTGAAATTTCGCAACCTTTAAATTTCGCTAGCGCCTTAAATTTTATCCAATGCAGACAGACAAACCGCACAGACGAGCGGACCGCTCAAATTTGTTCGCCCGCGCGGTGCCGCTAGCGATTTTACTCGCCCGAGACTGCGAATATTACTCGGATTTATCCCCCTCCTTGGCGCCTGAAATTTTATCCAGCACCTTTTTGCCGACCTCGCTTTGATTTAGCGCTTCAAGCATCGCGGCTAGCTGCGTGCCGCCCTTGGCGCTTAAAATTTCGCCGAATTTACTCATCCCCTCGCCCACGCCGCCTTCGTTTGCGATGATCTTAAGATCCGCCGCGCTTAGCGCCTTGGCCTGCTCTAGGCCGATGTCGCGGTTCGCTTCGATCTGTTTGATCGAAATGAGATAGGTCTGATAGCCCTGATTTTCGCCGATCTCGCGCGCGAGCTCGATCTGTGCGTTTACCGGCGCGAGCTCTTTTAACCTAAGCGCCTCGGCTTCGGCAGAGCCTATCTTTAGCGTACCCTGCGCTTCTTTGTCCTTCATCTCCAAAAGCGCCGCGGCGGCGAGAAACTGCTTCTCTTTATCGCCCTGCGCTACTAAAATTTGATTTTCTTTAATCGCTTCGGCGTCGCGGATCTTGGCGTTTTTGCGCGCCTCGGCGTCGATCTCGATCTTGCGCTGCTCCTGCTCGGCCTTTACGATCTCTACTTGCTTTTTGATCTCGGCCTGCTTGACGTCGTTTACCCGCACGACCTCCATCGCCTTTTCCTGCGTGATCTTTTGCTGATCCTTGATGAGCTGCTCGGCCTGCTCCTTTGAGATCGCGACCTCTCGCTCGTTTTCGACGGTTTTAAGGCCTACCATCTTATTGGCCTCCTGCTGGCGTACTTCGGTCGCCTGCGCGGCTTCGATCTCCGCGATCTGGGCGAGCTTGGTGTTGTTTGCGACCTCTACGCGGCTTTCCTTTTCGATCTGGGATTTTTTCTTCTCCATGATATTTAAGATAACCTTGCTGCCGCTGCTATCTCGGATATCCATCAACTCGATATTTTTGACGGGCTCGATACCCCAGTTTTGCAGCTGCGTCTTTACCGCCTTGGTAAAATCATCTCCGAGCTCGGAGCGGATCTGCAAGATGTCCTCAAGCACGCGGCTTGAAAGGATCGAGCGGATCGAGCCTTGAATGATATTTCTAAGCTGATTGTTAAGATCCTCAAAATTATTGACGCGTTGCGCGGCTAAATTTGAATCCATAATCCTAAAAAACGCCGTTATATCGACTACGAAAGGAAGTCTGCCTAAATCATACGCCTCATAATCCTCGATCTTGATACTAAAAACAGAGACCGGCAAAACGATCTTCGTAACGCCCAGCACCGGCACCCAGCTCGGGAATTCATAGTAGCTATTGCCGTTACCGGTATCTTTGCCGTAGCTCGTCGTCTTGCGTGCACTCTGGACGATATGCACTTCATTCGTCTCCACTATGCGCCTGAAAAACAGCGGCACGATGATAAAAAGCGCGATTAAAACCCCGACGGCGGCGCCTATTAAATATAAAATTTCATCCATTTTCTCTCCTTTAAAAATGCTAAATTTAAAATGGATTATATAAAAATTTACTTTGAAAAATAATAAATAATCGCGGCGACAGCGGTTAAAATTTACGCAATTTTAATGAGGTTTTTTGTAATATCGCGACATATATTTCAATACCGTTTAGGAGAAAAAATGAAAAAATTTTTACTACTGCTTTTGGCGGGTGCGCTTTTTGCGAGCACGGCAGAGCTTAGAACTATCAAGGGTATGGACGGAGCTGAGGTCAAAATCCCCGCAAAAGTTGAGCGTATCGCGGCACTCTGGCACTCGAACAATCAAATTTTACTAGCTCTGGGCGGAGCGGATAAAATCGTCGCTACTACCGATAACATCAGCAAAAACTCGTGGTTTCGTAAAATTTATCCACGCCTAGCGCAAATCCCCGTGCTGCTAAAAAATAATGACGTAAATTTAGAGGAGCTGATGAAGCTAAACCCCGACGTAGTCATCGTCTCAACTGCATTGGCAGGCGAAAATTTAGCTAAGCAAGGCTTTACCGTTTTAAAGGCGAGCTTTAGCGATTACGAGCAGATGAGGCGCAGCATCAGGATGTGCGGCGATATGCTAGGCGGCGATGCGCCGCAAAGAGCGAAGGATCTGATCTCAAATCTCGATAAAAATATCGCTTTAGTTAGCGGCCGCACCGCAAATTTAAGCCCCGATAAGCGCCCGCGCGTCCTTCACATCGTAGGCGGAAGCGATCTTTTAAAGATCGACGGTAAGGGCACGCTGATCGACTCGTGGATAGAGCTAGCCGGCGGAACGAATGCTATCACCGCTACCAAAGGTCCGATGAAGACTATCACAGCCGAGGAGATCATCGCTAGCAACCCGCAGATCATAATCGTAGGCGGCGATCACAACGAAGATGTGGTAGAAAAAATCAAATCTAGCCCGGTTTACAGCGGCACGGATGCGGTCAAAAACGGACGCGTTTACGGCAATCCGCGCGGGGTTTTCAACTGGGATCGATACGGCGCGGATGCGGTACTTCAAATTTTATGGGCGGCGAAAACCATCCAGCCGGAGCTTTTTGCCGACATCGACGTAAAGGCCGAAACGAAGGCGTTTTATAAAAAATTTATGAATTACGAGCTAAGCGATACGGAATTTGGCTATATTTTAAAAGGACTTAACCCGGAGGGTAAATAAGGCGCGGCGCCGAAGCAACGGCGTCAGCGCTGCACCTAGCAGGAAGCATCCGTGCCGAATGTCTCATCATGTAGTAGGTGGCAACACATCGGCGCGGGATGTTTCATCGTGCAGCGGTACATCGGCGCCGAGCAAACCGCCCGCCCTATCTCGGCACCGGATAGACAAATCGTCTAGTCATACGGGCCAGCGGGCATCGTCGTATCGTCGAAACAAGCGCCGCTGTCTCGCATTTTGGTGCGTTGAAGTGCGGATGTCGCCCGCATAAAATGCAGATCCAATCGGTGCTTGGCGAGTCGATACCTAAATGACGGCGTCGCTGCCGCATGGTCCCAACCGAAGCAGCATCCCCAACCCGCGGCGTGCCAAGCAAACATATCCGCGGTATGTCAAACGGGCGGTGCGAGGCGAAGTAAAATTTAAATCCGCGGCGAGTAGAAAAGGGCAAAGCAACGGTAAGTAAACAAGGGCAAAACAAGACTGCAAGATAAAATTTAAAGCCAAAGGGGCGGTCATGGAAATTTCATTTTTTACGATGCTTGAGCCTGCTCTAGCGGGCGCTTGGATACCCTCATTTGCGATGGTACTGATACAATTTGCGTATATGTTTATCTACAAGGAGGTCGGCAAGCGCGCCACCGATACCTCGTGGTACGACGCCGCAGATAGGCGAAATGCGATCATAAGCGCCCTACTGCAAGTAGCGCTGCTTATTTTATCGGTGTTCGTGCCGCTTAAGACGGGTAGCGCGTGGTTTTGGATCGGAGCGGTGATCTACGTAGCGGCTTTTGCGGGCTTCATCAAAGCTTTTTACGACTATGCGGCGGCCCCTGCGGACAGAGCCGCACAAGGCGGCATCTACCGCCTATCGCGCAATCCGATGTATTTCTTTTATTTTCTCGGCATGGCGGGCGTTTGCGTCGCCTCGGCGTCGCTGTGGCTACTCATAGCGATAGTGCCCTTTGCCATATACAACCATCTCGTGGTCCTGGGCGAGGAGCGCTACTGCGAGCGAGCCTACGGACAGCAGTATCTAAAGTATAAGCGCAAGACGCCGAGATATTTTTTGTTCTTTTAAGGGGAGCGGCGCGCGATTGAGCTTTAAAACAGGAGCGTAAATTTGGATAGCGCTTTAAAATTTTAACCAGACTTGCGGGCTAATTTTAAAATTTCGCCCGAAATTTTAAGGACTTGCGAGATATAGGCTTAAATTTAGACTAAATTTAAGCCCGAAATTTCAAATTTGCTCGCCGCCTAGGCTAAATTTAAAATGGCGCAGCACATAAAACGCCATTTTAAATTTGCGCCTGCGTGCACCGCAGCATCGTCAAGCGCGCGACTCCACCAACGGCAAAAGCAAACTATGACGGCAGCTGCTAAGCGAAGTCCAATTCACGCCCATACCCGCAAGCAGCCTAATTTCCGCTCGCATACGCAGATAAGGCGCTCGGATCCTCAGGAGCGAACCGATCGTCCGAGATAGCGTCATCCTCGCCCGAAAGTACGCTCATCGCGCTGATACGCGAGATCAGCAGTCGATCCTCGGCGATGTCGGCGCGATCCGAACCGATAGTAAGCGACGTAATCGCCGTACGTCCGATGACCGCGCGTCCGCCATCCATCGTGCGAAGCCCCCAGATATCGTGCAGCACCGCCGGCTCGCCATCCACCTGCCCCACATAGAGCATCACGTGACCAGGCATATACAGCAGGGTTCTATACGCTACGCCGTTTTTTCCGATGAAGCTAAGCTTTTCATCCGCGCTCATCCCCGCCAGCGAAAAACGCTCGCCGCGGCTCGATTGCGCCTTGGAATTTCGCGGCAGCCACAGCCCGAAATTCGCCAAAAAATCTTTCGTCATAAGCGAGCAATCGCGAAGAAATTTATACCCGCCCCAGCCGTATTTCTGCCCGAGCAGGCTAGCGGCTACGATCTTTGAGTTTTGCTCATCAAGCGCCGCAGGCCAAAGCCTCGCATCATCCGCGCTAACAAAATATCTCTTGCCGCCAAACTGGGTTAAAATTTCGCCACCGAATACGCTCCGTACGCCGAGCGTGCCGCCAAGATCGCGCTCACCGCTAAAATCATACGGCAGGATCGTGCCGGTGCGCGCCCTAAAAAGCTCCGCGCCGTTTTCGTCATAAACGGCGGCGCCGTCGCGCAGGATCGTTATAAATTTAGAATTTGCGTAGATATCCGCCTGCTGGGGACTGATGCGCTTTATCGCGTCGCTTCTGATCCAGCCCCACACGCCGTCGTTGCGCACGAACGCCCACGCTCCGTCTCTGCTGTAATGCGATAGCAGCAGCGGATAGCCCACGCTCACGGCGGAATTTGCCGCGTAATCAAACGGCTCGCCCTCCCCCGGCTCGCTCGGATCGCCGAAAATCGGCAAGTCGCTTGGGATATTTCGCAGCAGTGCGTTTTTTACCGTTATAGCAGGCGCGGAGATCAGCCCGAACGCCTCTTCATTGGCGTTTATACGAATGCTTTGATAAACCGCGTCGTCGTATATCCTGCCTGCGGCGTCAAAGTGGCGCCCCTTGGCGTAATTAAGCCCCCAAAACGTATCGATTCCCGCCTTAATCGGCGCATCGTCAAACCAAATTTTAAAATAGCGGCTCTTAAACGCTTTTCCGCTTATGTTTTGCACCGACGCAGGAGCGGGCAGCCGCTCGCTGTTTTGAGCGTATTCGAGATCCAAAACAGCGGGATTTTCAGGGATAAATTTATGGACGGTTTTACCGCAACCTGCAAGGATTAAAGCCGCGAAGATGAGAGATACTAATCGTTTCAAACAAAATGCCTTTTAAAAAATTTTGGCTATAATTTTGCCAAAAAATAGGAAAAAACTTGATAAATTTCATAATCCAAAAGCTAAAAGATCGCAATATTTTCATCACGGGCGGCGCAGGCGTGGGCAAAAGCTACGTGATAAAAGAGCTCATCGAAGATTACCGCGCTCGCGGCAAGCTCGTCATCGTACTCGGCAGCACCGGCATCAGTGCCGTAGAGATCGGCGGCGTGACCGTGCATAGCTTCTTCCGCTTCGGCATCTGCAAAAACCACGAGGAGTTAAAAAGCTTCGATCGCAAACAAAGTGGCAAGCTAAGCGAGCTGCGAAAAATTTTAGCCCTCGCGGATCTCATCGTGATTGATGAAATTTCGATGATCGGCGCCGAGCTTTTCGAGATGATCTATCTTAGAATTTCAAATTCTAAATTTAATGGACGGCTGCTCGTTACGGGCGATTTTTATCAGCTTCCGCCGGTGCGCAAAGAGGGCGAGAGTGCGCCGCGCGCGAGCCTATTTAGCGACTCAGATTACGCCTTCGGATCGTACGCGTGGAGGCAGTGCGAGTTTTTTTACGTCGAGATGATAGGCTCCAAGCGCACCGCAGACGCGGCGCTATACCGCCTGCTTTGCGAGCTGCGGCTCGGCACCCCAAGCGAACAGACGGCGGAGCTGATGCGATCTTTGCTCATCGATGCCGCGCGAGCAGAACCAGATGCCACGATAATCTCGGGCAGAAACGCCGAAGTGGATGCAATAAATAGCGCCAGACTAGCCAAGCTTAATGCGCCGCAAAGCAGCTTTGAGGGCTTTTATGAAGCGCTGCAAAGTGGCGTGAGCGAGCAAAAAATTCAAAAATGGATCGCCTCTCTAAATACGCCGCAAAGTCTGACGTTGAAAGAGGGCGCAAAGGTGCTGTTTACCGCAAACAAAAGCGGCGAGTTTTTTAACGGCGAGCAAGGCGTCGTCGAAAAGATCGAAAAAAGTTCCGGCGGCGATATCGAAAGCGTGGTCGTAAAAAAACCCTCGGGCATACTAAGCCGCGTGCAGCTGCAAACATACGAACTAAGCGAAATCGCCGCAAGCAGCGCGGATGCCGAGCAGATCGTGCTGGCGCGGTATTATCAGTTCCCGCTCAAGCTCGCATACGCCATCACGATCCACAAATCCCAAGGTATGAGCATCCCGCGGCTCATCTGCGACATCGACAGGATCTTTGCCAAAGGGCAGCTCTACGTGGCGCTTTCGCGCGCGACGAGCCTTGCGGGGCTCGGGGTGATATATACGCGCGCAGAGCCATTGCTACGGTATTTGCAGCGCAGCGCAAGCGCGGACGAAGCTGTGGTGAAATTTTATCAAGAGAATGAATTTTATAAAATTTCGGATCAAAAAATTTAAGGAAACGTATGCAACTAGACAGGGCGATAGCGCTAAGTAGAGCCAAACAAAAAAAGTGTATTTGCAAGGTAGTGATGATCTATGCCAAGATAGCATTTTTGTATCTGTTCCCATTTATCGTGATGTTTGCGATCGATGCGGTATTTAAAACAGACGGTGATACGGATTACAAGATGATCGAAGTCTATCTTATCTACGCGGTGCTTTTGATTATTTATGTTGCTTGCATTTACGACGGCATTGCAGACGCCGCTTATGAATATAAACTATTTTACAAAAAAGTTTTGGTGCGCACGGCGATCTCGCAGGCATATCCGCAGCTTACTTATTCGCCAGGCCGCGGCATAAGCGCGAAGGAATTCAGGCGAGTGGGAATCTTTGCAAACTCCGATTTTATCAGCGAAGATGAGATAAAAGGCGAATGGGATGGGGTAAAATTTGGCCTTAGCGAGGCGATTAGAATCAAAAAGAACTACGATCTGGGCATAGACAATACCTATGTGAAGCTAGCTTCGCTTGCAATGAGCTTATATGATGCGTATATGGATTTTAGCGGCAGCGTGCTGATATGCGAATTCGGCAAGAGATTTTACACTAAAACCATCTTGGCGAGCCGCGAGCTAAATACAAAAATTTTAGGCGAGAAGGAGCTAATGGACAACGTCATTTTTAATAGCGAATTTCGCGTGTTTGCCGACGACAAGGTCGAAGCTCGATATCTATTAACGCCTGCGCTGATGGAGCGACTAAACGAGCTAAAGCGATACTACCATAAATTTAGCATAAGCGCGGCGTTTATGGATAATAAATTTTACCTATTTCTAAACGGCGCGCCGAACCGCTTTGAAACAGAGCTATTTAGCATACCTCCGACAACCGGAACAGCGTATGCTCATCAATACGAACTGGCTGAAATTTTAGAATTAGTAAGCGAGTTGGGTCACATAACCGGGGAGCTAGAAAGCAAAATTTAATCAGCCCGCATAGTTTAAATTTAACGGGCTAAATTTGACCGCCCTATTACAGTCCCGCTTCGGCTTTTAGCCGTGCGGCGTACATCTCGCGCAGGCGCGGTACGTATTTGCCGACTGTGCCGCCGCCGACCTGCCTGCCGTCTGCCTTTACGATCGGCAGCACCATCAGCGTCGCTGCGCTGATAAAGGCTTCATCGGCTTCATAAACCTCGCTCATTCCAAACGCTCGCTGCTGCACGCTAAGCCCCGCCTGCTCAGCAAGGCCTAAGATCACCTTGCGGCGGATACCGGGCAGTATGTCGTTTGAAAGCGGCCGCGTGATCAGAACGTCATCTTTGATAATAAACGCGCTGGAGCTCGAACACTCGGTAACGAGCCCGTCCTCGATCAAAAAGCACTCATAAGCGCCCGCCTTGTGAGCCTCGTGCTTTAAGATGCACTGAGCTAAAAGCGAGATCGATTTTATATCGCGCCTATGCCAGCGGATCTCGGGCAGGCTTACGATCTCGATCCCCTCTTTTGCGAGCGGATTATCAAAAATTTGCGTATGATAGACAAAAGCAAAGACGCTAGGCTCGATGTCGCGGACGTAATCAAAATCGCGCATCGCAGCCCCTCTTGTGATCTGGGTGTAGAAAGCGCCCTCGCTCACGCCACCCTGCGCGATGAGCTCATATAAAATTTCCTCATATTTTTCGCGAGAATATGGAATTTTTAGCTCGATCTGCGCGGCGCTGCGCTCAAAGCGCTCCCAAAAATCCGCTCTGTCACAAATTTTAAAATTTACCACGGGCGCTACTTCATAGATGCCGTCTCCAAGCACAAAACCGCGATCAAAAGGGCTTATCGCGGCCTCTTTGGCCTTGCAGAGCTTACCGTTAATATAAACTATCTCATCGCCGCTCATTCCGCTGATTTCAAACATAATCTCTCCTTGAAATTTCGCATCATTTTATCTTATAACAATTTAATTTAAGATATAATGCCGCAAAAATCGAAGGAACTCCGATGGATAAATCAAATTTTAAAGATAGGCTTTTAGAAATTATGTTTCATGTGTCGCACAAGCCGGTACTCTTCCGCGATCTACTCGAAGCCAACGCCGAGTTTAACGACGGTATGCTCGTCGATCCTTCGAAACTAAATTTTAAATTTAACTACGGCAAATCCTACGTGATCTTCGCCTGCTTCGCATTTGTCTGCGTTATGTTTTTGATAACTCTGACGCACGCGATGTTTGAAAAGATCGACTTTCACTTCTCCATTTTATTTACGATCATAGCGACGTCGGCGGTTTTTATCGGCTTTGATTGCTTTAAAGCGTGGGCTAGAAAAAAGCTAACCCACGAGCTCATCAAACGCGCTTGGGCGAACCATTTCCTCTACTTTCCTTACGAAAAATACAGCCGCATAGTCGAAAATATCTACAACGAAGCGCTCAAGAATGACGTGCCTAGACGCGAGCTAGAACAATACGTGCTAAGCAAAATCGTAGAGGTTGGCGAAAAGCTATAAATTTACTATCTAAATTCCAATTACTGCGAGAGAATGCACATAAACACGCATTTAAGCAATTACTATTTGAAAACTATTAGCACAAACAACAGTTTTATTTTGATATCATTATATAAATTTCAAAGAAAAGGAGCAAAAAATGAAGTTGTTTTTTGCATTATTTTTGTTTTGTGCGGGGCTTTTTGCAAATAGCCTTGAGGGCATTAAACAAAGCGGCACGATCAGAATCGGCGTAAGAGAGGGTCGCCCACCGCTTAGCCAATCCAAGAACGGCGAATTCGAGGGGTTTGAAATTTCGTTAGCAAGAGCGCTTAGTAAAAGCGTATTTGGTGAAGGGCGCGGCAAGATAGAATTTATCCCAGTTACGGCGGGTGAACGCATACCCTATTTGGCAAATAACAAAGTCGATCTGATCATCGGAACTTTCATCATTACGCCCGAGCGCAGTAAGCATGTCGACTTCTCAATCCCTTATCTTTCCGTAAATTTCGGCGTGCTGACCCGCAAAGCAGATACGATCAGCGATATTTCGCAGCTTAGAGATATGAAAATTTTAGTAGAGGGCAATGCAACGGCCCCAGAGCTGTATCTTAAAAAGGAAAAATTCGACAATCTAATGCGCTGCGCTACTACAAAGGAGTGCTACGAGATGGTAAAGAACGGCCAAGCCGACGCCTACGTAAACGATAATATAATAGTGCTTGCTTACGAGATCATGGATAAGACGATGGACGTGCCTTTTAAGACGCTGGGACCTACAGAATTTATCGGCGTGGGCGTTTCGAAGGGCAACAAAGAGCTGTTAGAACTGGTGAATGCTGAGCTAATCAAGCTAAGCAAAGAGGGCTTTTTTGAAAGAGCATACAACGAAACTTTCGAGCCGTTTTACAAAAAGGCGGTGGATAAAAAATATTTCTTGCTAGATGGAATTTACAGCCTTTTATAAACACTTAGCGGGTTTAGTACGAAACCCGCTAAATTTCAAAAAAATCTTTTAAAATCTCATTCAATTACTCGGTTTTCAAAAAATAAATTCAATTTTTCATAAAATTTTAGTTCTTTTTGCCTTATTTTCGCTAGAATAACATTGAGATTTAACGATAAAGGATAGGGAATGAGGGCATTTATCGCTATATTTTTATTTTGTGCGGCGCTTTTTGCAGATAGCCTAGATCAAATCAGACAAAACGGCGTCATTCGCATCGGAGTGCGCGACGATCATCCACCGCTTTGCGAGTCTAATGGCGGCAAATTTGAAGGATTTGAAATCGATCTTGCAAACGCTATTGCTAAAGAAATTTTCGGCAAAAAAGAGGGCAAAATCGAGTTTATCCCACTAAGCGTAAATGATAGGATTCCATTTTTAGAGGCAAATAAGCTTGATTTGGTGATCGGCCTATTTAGTATTACCAACGAACGAAAAAGAAAGATCGATTTCTCCCTCCCCTACCTCTCCGTAAATTTGGGCGTATTAACCCGCAAAGCCGACGCTTTTACCGATATCGCGCAGCTTCATGATAGAAAGATTGTATTCGAAGGCGATGCGACGGTGGCGGAGAGATTTTTCAAAAACAAAGGATTTAAAAATTTGGGCCATTGCGCTTCGGCTAAGGAATGTTACGAAATGATTCGAAATGGCGATGCGGACGGCTATATAAACGACAATCTCATAGTGCTTGCATATTCCGTCATCGATGATACTTTAGAAGTGCCGTTTAAAAACCTAGGCCCTAGCGATTTCATCGGTATCGGCGTGCAGAAAGACAACAAGGAACTACTCGATTTCGTCAATGCAGAGCTCATCAAGCTAAGCAAAGAGGGCTTTTTCAAAAAGGCCTACGAGCAGAGCTTTGATCCATTCTATCGCGGTACGGCGGATAAGAAATATTTTCTGTTAGATGGAATTTATAATATGCTCTAAGATTTATAATATGCTCTAAGAGCTTATTTAAATTTTAAGTTCGGCTTTTAGAATTTTAGTAAATAAAATTTCCTGCTTCATTTGAAAGTGGAAAAGAGATTAAATTTAAGGATTTGCCATGAAATTGCTTCTTGCAATGTTGCTACCATTTATTGTTGCTTTTGCCGATAGTTTGGAACAGATCAGATCAAAAGGCGTCGTTCGCATCGGCGTTTACGACGGACAGCCTCCTTTTAGTGAGCTAAACGATGGAACTTTCGAGGGCTTTGAAGTTACGATGGCACAGGCCATAGCAAATGATCTTTTCGGCGAAAAAGGCGGCAGAATCGAGTTTGTGCCGATGAAGGTCGAGGATAGAATTCCAGCACTAGTAAACAACCGCGTAGATATCGTCATCGCTACGATTACCATTACGCCTGAACGCGCGCAGCAGATCGATTTTTCAACACCGTATTTTTCGGTAAATCTTGGAGTTTTAACCCGCAAGGCCGATAGAATAAAATCCTTAGCCGATCTGCGAGAGAAGAGAATTTTACTTGAAAGCGGCGGTACAGGCGAGGCATTTTTTAAACAAAAAGGCTTTGGAAATTTTACATTTTGCAAGATCGCCAGAGAGTGCTACCGCATGCTAAAAGACGGCGACGTGGACGCCTATGCGACCGATAATCTAATCGCAATGGCATATCCAGTAGTCGATAGCGAGGTGGAAGTGCCGCTTAAAACGCTAGGTAAGCCTGATTTCATGGGTATTGGCGTGCAGAAAGGTAATAAAGAGCTACTAGACTTCGTCAATGCAGAGCTTATAAAGCTAAGCAAAGAGGGCTTTTTTGAAAAGGCATACGAAGGGACTTTTAATCCATTTTATCACGGCGCTGCGGATAAAAGATATTTCTTGCTAGATGGAATTTACAGCTTCTTGTAGGATTTGCGGCTCATTTTAAAATTTATCACGCAAGATTTATCACGTAAATTTTATCTCCTGCTTGCTATGCTTTAGCTCTTGCAGCGGGGATCACATAAAATTTATCGCGCAATCTTGCTCGTTTAAATTTTTCAAAGAAGCTTTTTCGCGGGTAAAACGGCATTTATATAAAATTTCGCTCGTTTAAAAATTTACCCTGCATAAATTCCATGGCAGCTTGAAATTGCCAGAATTAATTTAGCTCAGATTTTTATTATTTCAAATTTTACTCAGAATCTCTTTGTTAGGTTTTTTCACCACTTGCAATCCACTCGAAATACCCCCCCCCCTAAAAAAGGTTAAATTTTGCAGTCAAGAATTTATTCTGCGCAAAGAGTAAATTTTTACTACTTAAAATTACAAATGCAGCCCCCCTCTGTCAAAAACCGATCAGTGATTTTCATATTGCAAACTGATCTATTTTTATGTATAATCGCAAACTTTACGAATTTCAAAGGATCAATATATGAAAAAATCCATCTGCTCCTCTATGCTTAGCCTCGCAGCGGTGCTCGCACTAGCGCCCGCACAAGCGCTTTGCAATGCAGATTCTAATCCGCCGCTTATCCATACCCATAATAACCTCTATTCGGCTGGATTTAGCGGCAATACTAGCGGCAGCGGAAGTACCAGCTCGAACGGCAATATTACGACGATTACGGGCGTTACAAGCGGCGGGACGGATTACTCTGGTAGCGTGATTTACGGCGGAGGAAGCGGCGACGGGATCGCTGGCTTTACCGAGTTGAATTCTGCTTCCAACAATAGACTTACGATTAGAGGCACAAACGCCTACGTGGGTATCGCAATAGGCGCCGAAGCCAAGGGGGTATCAGATAATTACGTGAGCTTAGAAAACGGCTCTAAGGTAAATTTGGTCGTGGGCGGACAAGGTATAGCGGCATCTAAAACAGGCAATGAAGGTGAAGCAACGCGAAATCAGGTTTTTGTAAAATACGGCGCTGAAATTACGGGAAATGCCAATAACTTCGGCGGTAGCTCAAATAGACATTATAATATCATCGGCGGCAGAAGCGGAGCGGATAAAAAAGCTTCCTCTAACGCCGTAACAATCGACGGAGGCACTATCGGCAACGGCTCCGTTACAAACGTAATCGTAGGCGGTATAGTAAGCGGCGGCGGCGATGCCGTATCAAATAGAATAACTATCAAAGGTGGCACATTTAGAGGGAGCTTCGATATATTCGGCGCGCAATCCTCCACAGGGCAAAGTAACTCTAATAGCGTCAATATAACGGTCAGCACAAACACTATTACTTTAAGCGGTAGTGGTAGAATTTGGGGCGCAGCGGGTGGAAGCGGAAGCTCTAGCGCAAACTCCGTATCCATAAGCGCAAAGCTAAAAGCGCAAAATTACCAAGTAATCGGCGGCCAAGCAAATAGCGCTAGCATAATGAGCGCAAATCGCGTAGAAATCAACAACGACGATGCAATCGTAGGCAGCGTCACAGGCTCTTTGGGCGGCGCCTCGAGCTCGCGAAGCGTAGTTGATCTTTACAAAGGTACCGTAAAAGGTGATGTCGCGGCAGCAAGCGGCATTGCAGGCGAATCGGATGGCGATAGAGTTACTCTAGGAGCGTCAGACTCCAACAAAGGCGTACACATCGGAGGCAATGTCTATGGCGCACGTGTAGGAAGCGTCAAAAATGCGGTCGTTTATATCAATAAAGAAAGAACGACGATAGCAGGAGACGTCTTTGCGGGCTACGCTACAAGCGGCAGCGTCGAGAATAGCAACGTAAATTTTAGAGGCGGCACTATAAGCGGTACAATCTACGGCAGCAATAAGCCTACGGATAAAACTAATACCTTACATATAGAAAATTGGGTCGGCGGCGGCATTAAAAAAGCTAAAGACATTAAAAATTTCGGCTCTATAAATTTTCATGATCTATATTCCACTACCCAAGCCGATGCGCCGCTTACTCTAACCACTAATGGCAATACGAATTTAAACGGTACAAAGATAGAGGGTATAAAATCAGATCTTGGCGAAGGAAAGTACTATCTGATACATAATTCAGGCGGCGGCACGATTACTAGAGCCGCACAAACCGTGCAAGATAATCAAATTTACACGATTACCGACAAAGATCACTATCAAATCACCGGCACCACGATCGAGGTCGAAAACAGTAAGAATTTAATCATGCAGAAAGGCACATTAACTCGTTCTTGGATAGATCCCAACTTCGATCAAAGCGAGCTAATGCAAAATCAAAATTCCAACAAGGCTGCGGGCGCTACTGAGCTATTCGGCAATAAAGGAAACACCGTAATGGTAAAGGAGAATGCAGGCAATCTAGGCGGCAAAAACATAAGCTCGGGCAGAGACGACGCTACCGACGGAAGCAATAGCGTCCACGATAACTATGCCAAGATCAAGGGCGGAAGCAATATAGGCGAGATCGATGGAGGATATTCAAATTCCGCTACCCCGCAAGAAATTTATAATAACCATGTAACTTTCGAAGCAAGCGGAATAGACGTGGGGTACGTAAATGCGGGCATCACTCATAGCAGTAGCGGCGGCGGAAACGTCCACGATAATAGCGTAACTACGAATGCTACGATAATCCACAATAGCATTTACGGCGGCAATACTAGCAACGGAGAAGCCAAATCCAATATCGTAACTATAAATAACGGCAGCGTAGGAGCAATGGCGGTAGGCGGCAAGGGAAACAGCGCGATTTCCAACACTATCACTCTCAACTCGGTAAACGTAGGCGGAAGCGTATACGGCGGAAAGGCTAGCGGCATCGCCTCCTCCAACACTATAAATTTAAACGGCAACACGCAAGTTGCTGGCAACGTCTACGCAGCGGAAGCTACTAGCGGCAGCAACAACGTAGTAAATTTCAGAAGCGGCAGCGTAGCAGGCACGATATACGGAGTATCTAGCGCAAACGCTAGCAATTCGGGCAACAGCTTAAATATCCTATCTCCAAACTCAGGCAATGGCCTAAATGCAGGGAATTTTGCAAATTTCAATAAATTGGAATTCAATTTAGCTTCCCTTAGCGAGATTGAAAATGATGCTTCATCAAGTACTAAAAGGGCTTTAAGCTTGACAGGTTCTGGCAATACCGATCTAAGCGGTACCGATATATTCGTAAACTCAGCAAGCGAATTTAACGCTTTAAACAATGCAAGCTATCCGAGTGACGATAATAAGAAATATACCCTTGCCTATAAAAGCGGAGGCGGTAAATTTACCGGATATGATCCGCGCTTTAAAGATAAAGGCTACGTAACTCAACTAAATAAAAACTATGTCATAAAAGATGCCAATACCTTTAGCAGAAACATAGGCGGTATGCATATAAGCGAGGATGAGCGGGAGCTTTATATTCAAAAGCTTATTAAGACTAACGAGAGTATAAATGGAGACTTTGATGCGGATGAGCTGCAAAAGTATCTTGGTGCCGGCGGTCTTAACGGAAACAACATAGATATAGGCAAAGCGGGGGAGGATAAGAATTTTAACGCTAGAAATATCCACGCAGCAGGCGCAAATAATACGCTAAATTTCATCAGCGGTCATAATGTAGGCGTAATAAGCGCAAGCGGTAGCGGTAACACCCTTAACATAGGAGCTAGCAATAGCTCTCCTGCGGCAGCAAATTCCTTAAGCGCTAAAAATATTAGCGGTTTTGACAGGCTAAACTTCTTTCTTCCTAACTCTATTAGAGCAGGCGATAGCGTGCTTACCCTAAGCGATCCTACCGCTAACACAGATCTAAGCAACGTAAGCAATATCACGGCTTATATCAGCGGAGTAAGCGGCCCGTTAAGTCCAAGCAGCGAGATTCATCTAATCAATAAGCAAGGAAGCGGCAGCCTTATAGCTCCTAACGCAGCCAATATGCATGCAACGCTAAATGTAGGGGTAAGTCTAAGCTATAACCCTAAAATTTATCAAAGCGGCAATTATCTAAATTTAGGATTTGATGCTTCCTCGGCTCCTAGCGCGCGCGTAAATTCTAATACCAAATCCTTCGCAGAAACCAGAGCTGCAAGCTTAGCTAGCTTAAAGAGCGG
>NZ_CALHGM010000031.1 GCF_938030145.1 uncultured Campylobacter sp. | reverse complement strand
CCCCCCCCCGCTTAAAATTTGATGAATATAAAATTAAATTATGTGCGAGTTTTATGACGTAAATTTAGCACTTGAACGCAGATTTGGGAATACTATTTTTTGCTTTAGCTTTAATAGTAAGATAGATTTTATCGACGCTACTTAGATTGTGGTATAAATAGACGCAGGATTTTGAGCACACACACGCCAAAAAGTACCATTAGGCTTCACACCGATGGATTTTTAGATAAACAGATTTTCTTTCTTTGCGATGATACGGAGTTAGGCACAGGCTTAGAAGCGTGGATTTGGCTCAGTGGAATTTACGGTTGAATCAGCGCGGTCGAATTAGCGACGATAAAATTCGAATCTTTAAAGCCCACAGTAGGATTTAACACAGAATTTTAGCGGTAGATTTTACTCGTTAGCTAAATCCTCGCCGTAAAATTCGATGTTAAATTCTCGTCCGACAAGGTAAAATTTAATCGAGCTCATTAAGGCTTTTCCTGCTTAAACGCCCTTTTTACCGTCATATAAAAGCCACTAAAGATAAAAAGCGCCATACAAAGCGAAACGAGCGACCATAAAATTTTACCCGCTAGCCCGAAAAAATAGCCCGTGTGAAGCTGATAGTTCGCGTCCTTGAACTCACCCACGGTGATACCCTCCGTCTGCTTCTGTTGCGCGATTTTGCCCTCATTTAGCTTCACGCTCGCGCCTCTCGGACGAGCGGTAGCGGGCGCATCCGGCTCATAATACCTGACGCCGATCTTATCTCCGGCTGCGAGCATTAAGGTAAATTCTTTATACTCTATACCGCTTGATCTGAATATCTCATAAGCCCTCTGCGCGTCGCTAAATTTATATGTAGCGGGCTTTTTGCTCTCCTCTTTAGCAGGTGCGGCGGCGTGATCTTTAGAAGTGGCAGCTTTAGGCGCGCTAGCTTGCGGTAAATTTTGCGAGCTTACAAAAAGCTTCATCACGGCATCGTTATACCAGCTATACGACCAGTTAAGCCCGGTTAAGCAGATAAGCAGGTAAATCACTGCACTTAGCGAGCCTAGGCTCGTGTGTAGGTTATAAAAAAGAGCGTATTTTTTGAGTTTAAAATTTGGCTTTATCGCCTCGATAAATTTACGCCTAAGCCTTGGAAAATGCAGCCAAACGCCGCTTATTACGAGCAGTATCATCGCCGTGGCGCTAGCGGCTACGATCTGTTTGCCGACCTCGGCTGCGGTTTTATTGCCGCTTAGCGCTAGGCCCAAATTTCGATGCAACGCCATCACTGTTAGCACAAAGCCCGTGCCGCGATCCTTGCCGATGATCTGCGCAGTGTACGGATCGACCAGATACGCATCATTTCTGTTTGCGTAAATGACGAGGGCTTCGTCATCGCTTTTGGGTACGACGAGCCTTACGGGCTGTTTAACGCCCGTTTGCTCGCTAAAGCTTTGCAGAATTTTTTCCACGCTTTGCATTTCGCCTGTTTTTTCGACCTTTTTAGAGCCCGCGTTTATTAGCGCCTCAAACTCGTGCTGATACGACAAAATCGCGCCCGTAACGCCAATGATAAGCAGCGGGATAGAAAAAACGATCGATAAAATAAGATGGACGTTAAACAAAATTTTATTGCGCTTCAAAAGCGAGCTCATTGTAGATCCTTGCGAGATAAATTCAATCTTTATTTGATTGAGGTTCGCAATTATATTGCGCGATTTTAAATATTTTCAAAGCGAGGGGTTGTTATTTAAATTTAAGCAGCAATTTTAGAGGAAACGTGCCGCAGCGCAAGAATATAGGCATTACAGGAGCGCACAGGCACTTCGCGCAACGTCATAAACCGCGCGCCGTAGGATTTCGGAGCCAAAATTTAATCCGACTTTCGCGCGGCAAGATCACGCCGGTGAGGTAAAATTCTAAGCGCACCTGATCTGCGTAAGACTAGTCCGTATTTATTTTAAATGAAACATTGGTTTTGACTTAAGAAGTCCGAAATTACAATATCGAAATAGTAGTTTTTGACCCATTTTTTGATATAATCAGCATCTAAATTTTAACGAAAAGCGGCCGCCTTGAACGAACAAAGACGCCGCTTTAGTATAAATTTAAAAGAGAAAATCGGGGACTTATAAAGGAGTTTAGATGATAGATCCTAACGCAAAGAGAAAACGACAATTTACGATATGCTTTGCTATTTTAATGGTTATTCTGCCGCTTGCTTTTTTGTGCATGAAATATATCGATAAAGAGCCCGACGATTTAAAACAGAGCTCTACTATCGATCAGTCAGCGATGCAGAAAAAAGAGACGAGCAAAGAAAATTTTCAAATTCCGCAAAACAGCGATAAATTTATCGGCAAGAACGACGCAACGATTGAAAAAGATATCGCAAATAACTCCGTTCAAATTCCGCCTATCGATAAAGCGTCCGAAAATTCAGAACAAAGCCCAGCTATCGATCAGCATGCGATACCGAAAAAAGAGGCGAGCGCAGGAAAAGCTGAAATTCCACAAAATAGCGGTAAATTTAGTAGTAAGAAAAGCAATAAATTTACGAGCAAAAAAGACGTAACGATATATAAAAAAGATATCATAAATAACTCCGTTCAAATTCCGTTTGAAGTGCGCGATATGATGGTATCTCAGAGCAAAAAGAGGCTATATACTCTCGGACACGACAGAGACGGTATAAGCGTGATAGATATATCAAATTTAGACCACATAGAGTTGCTTGGGCTTTTTTATTTCCCGGAGGCTAGATATAACGTAGAAAATATCCAAGCGGCCGAGTCAAACGACGGAGAAAGCCTATATATTGCAAGCCCAAATTTAGGTATTCTACGCCTTGACGTTAGAGATCCTAAAAATATAAAGATCACGACCAAATTTCAAGCCAAAGGTTTCTCCAAAATAAAACTAAGCGAAAATAACCAACTAGCCTACGTAAAAGCCAAAAACGGTATGGTTATTTTAGATATTTCGTCGGATAATATAAAAATGTTAGGCGAGTTTATAGGTATGGAGACCTTTAATCCGATAGAAAAAGGCGATATAGCTGTATACTCGGACAAATACGTTTTCATGTCCGACTTCGCGGGTCTTCATGTGCTTGACGTGAGCGATCCGAAAAACATAAAAGAGGTTTATAAACGAGATAATTTCGGAGTCATTATAAATTTGCAAATTTCTGCCGATAAAAAATATCTATACGCAAACGAACTTCATACTCTTAATGTTTACAGCATCAAAAACATAGACGATATCGAGCATCTGAATAACTATACCGTTAGTAATAGAATTTATACTTTTGATATCGGCGGGGATGACGAAATAATATATTTGTCTAGAAGCAAAGACGGCTCGGACGATACGACTTTGCCGAGCATAGACGTCTTAGATATTTCCGGCGGATTTGAGCCTACCTGCCTAAAAAGCTATTATATGCCGGAGGCTGATGATGTAAATTCGGCGATACCTTTAGACGAACGCCGCATGATTATATCTTTAGTGTCCGATTTTAAAGGTTTTATAAGCGTTATAAAAAATAACGATGATACAAATACTTTAACAGAAGAACCCATAAAAAATGAGATAGGAAGCAAAGAGCTGGAAGATTCGAGTAAAAATATAGACAAATCAAAGCCTGTTTGGGATCTGCCTTTTTCTCAAAACGGCTTTTCATCTATCAATATGGCCGTATCTACCGACGACGGATATATATTGGCCGGAGAATACGAAAGCGGCAGAAGCCCCGATCTTTTTATGAAGGTTGATAAGAGCGGGCGCGAAATTTGGAGAAAAATAATCGATAAAAGCTTTATCGGAAGGGGAAATTTAATAGCGGCTCAGATGCAAAGCTACTACGTATTAGGAAACGAAGAGGCGGCTTACATCGTAGATAAGGCGACATATAAAATCTCAAATACGCTTCCTCGCGCCCTAAAACAGATAGCTCCGACGGATAATGATGAATTTGTGGCGTGCGATTATGGAAATAATATATTTAGAATGGATAAAAACGCAAAAATAATCTGGGAGAAACCGATCGACGTTTCGCATCTGCCAGATACTTTTTATAACAGTTACATTTACGATAGAACATCCCCGGATAAGCAACCGGAGGTAAAGAAAATTAAAGAACCGAAAGACGGTCTTATAAAGATATTAAAAACGAGTGACGGAAATTTTATTCTGGTCGTAGAAGAGCTAGGAATTCTTAAATTTAATCCGGACGGAAACCTTATATTTGAAACCAAAATAGATATGAACGGGTATTTTTTAAAAGATATGATCGAGAGTGACGACGGCTCTATTTTGATGCTATTTGAAACAAGCAATACCGCCGATATTATAAAGCTAAATGGCCGCGGCGAGCTTATAAAAAAATCGACCGTTTATGAAAGTAAAGATTCATTTTATCTAGCCTCTATCGCTAAATATAAGGAAGACAAATATTTAATAGGGCTTAAGTTATCAAAAGATGATCGCCTGCTTCTTCTTGAAATAGACGGCGAAAACAATGTAACTGATCAAAAATATATAGACAATCTCGGAAAATATGTAACCTTTCATAATCTATTAAATATACCAGACAGGGGCGTGTTGGTCGCGGGACGTAGAACATATACAAAAATAAGACCGCCTGAATATATAGGAGGCGAGCTAGTAAAACTCTCCGACTATCATATAGAAGAAGCCTATATGTTTATAGTAAATTTTCACCAAAAGCTAAGCGAGCAAAATTTTAGTGCCGAAGATAGAGAGTAAAGCGCTAAATTAGCGTCTAAATTTAATGAAAGAGCTTTGATAGATGACCTACGTCGTGTGGTTTATAAGAGGCATAAAAATAATCAGCATACGAGGCAAAATTAGCGGCGTTAAATTCGGGGCGGGATTTTTGTATGCACGAAAAGATATAGATTTTTTACAAAATTTTATATCCAAAAAGCTCGCTAAAATTTCAAAAGCTAAAGCGACCGAGCAAGATGCCTAGGCTTAATTTAACGTTAAAAATATCTAAATTTAAGGCGGCGGCATGATATTTTTATATTTGATATTCGGCATAAATCTTTTACTGTTTGGGCTTGCTATTTTTAAAAGCATGGTTTTTAAAAGCAAAGCCTCTTATAAAACCGTGCAAAAGGGCGCCTGGCTCATACCTCCTAGCCCCATAGCAAAAACTATGCTTATCGTGCTATTTTTATCCTGGGGTTCGCTGGTAGCGTTTGATGAGCCTTGGATAAAAACAACAAGAGGCGGAGGTAAAGTTGCATGCTTTGATACAAACGACCCTTTATGCGTAGGCGGGTATATACAAAGAGGCAGTGGCGAGACCGTACTTGTGATCGTGATGGGTCTTGCAATGATGCTAGTTGCCATACTGCCGTTATCCGAAAAGGGCGTCATAATAGACAGCCGCACCGTAAGGAAAGAGTGGAGATTTTTATCGTTTAAATTTAGCACAAAGATCGATATAGAAAACGCCCTTACGGATAAAGGGATGAGGGGCGAGATGCCAATTTTGATAGTAGAAGACGGGCAAAGCGGAAAAAATTTCACGCTCTCGTTCCCATACGCACAGCAAGATATAAAATTTATCGAAGCAGAGATAAGAAAGAGGCGCTATAAGATGATGAAATCAAAAGAGGCAAGAGTTCCCCTTAAATCCGCGCTCAAAAAAAACTATAAGCTTAAAAGGCGCGAATGAGCGCGCAAACATAGAAATTCTAAAAAATGACAAAGAGGGCGCTGGCGATTAAATTTTAAATTTATCCACGCGGTGCAATGATCGCGCGAGCAAGCTCAAAAAAGATGAGCCCAACGCAAGCGCCCGTAAGTTCAAAAAAGATGAGCCTGACGCAAACCCCAAAAAACGAGCCGGGCGCTTAAAATTTAACTCGCGATCTTAAAAACCAAAATTCCAAATCGCTCCGCCAAAATTTAGCCTATTTTTTATCTAAAATTTCGTAGAATTACGACTTTAAATTTTCAAAAAGGACGCAGATGAATAAAAGTTTGGAATTTAGAGCCGACATCGGAATGCTCTTCGTAGCGATCGCTTTTGGGCTCGGGTATCTGCCCACCTCGCAGGCGCTTGCGAGCAACAACGTCTTCGTGCTGCTATTTTGGCGCTTTTTCGCCGCGAGCATCATCGCAGGTGCGATATTTTTCCCGAAGCTCAAAGCCATAACTTCGCGCGAGATCAAGCACGGCGCGGTGCTTAGCCTGTTTTTATTCGCGGGTTTTACGTCACAGACCTTCGCCTTTAAATTTGCGCAAAGCTCCTCCGTAGCGTTCATCATCGGCCTAAACGTCGCGCTCGTGCCCTTCATCGCCGCGGCGCTGTTTAGACATAAAATTTACTCCTACGCCTACGCGGGCATCGCGCTTGCGATCGCTGGGCTCTATCTCATCGGCGACACGCAGCTAGGCCTCGGCAAGGGCGAAGCGCTGGCGCTAGTCTGCGCCTGCGCGTATTCGTTTCACATCGTGCTGACCAACCGCTTCGTGCAAAGCTGCGACGTAGCTGGTATCGCCTACGTACAGATCCTCTGCCTAAGCGCGCTTTGTTGCTTTGCGACGATCTTTTTTGAAAGAGTCAGCATCGTGCCGGTGATGGACCGAAGCTTTTTCGTCGCGATGGCGGTGATCTGCCTGTTGGGAACGGTTTTTGGCTTTTTTGCGCAGGCTTTGATGCAAAAATACACGACGCCCGTAAAAACCGCTCTGTTTTTCACGCTAGAGCCCGTAACGGCGGGCATTATGGGCGTATTCGTGGGCGGCGAGAGGCTAAGCGCGATGCAAATTTTAGGCGCGGCGCTCATCCTCGCAGGCGTCTTAATAAGCGAGATCGGAAGCTACCTCAGCGCAAAACGGAGCAGATCCGCAGACGTTTGATTTTGCGGCGCCATAAAATTCCGTGCCGCATAAAATTTGCGTGCAAATTTCCGTGCCGTATAAAATTCTGCGCCTTAAAATTTCGCGGCGAAATTCTGTTTTAGAATTTTACGAAGCAAAGCCGAACGGCGGAATTTTAGCGATGAAATTTTGTCCGTTAAGCAGTGCGATGATAAAATAACGAAATTTTAATAAAGGAGCCTCTATGAAAAAAATCATCCTTCTTGTAGCCGCGCTTGCGGGCATGCTGTTTGCCAAAAGCGTAGAGCTCGCCACGCCGCCTAATCATAAAGACGGCGCAAACCACCTGGAATTGGTGCTGATCTTAGATAAATCAGGCTCGATGAGCGGGCTTGAGAGCGATACGATCGGCGGATTTAACTCGATGATAGAAAAGGAGCGCAAAGAGGGCATCGACGCCAGCGTCACGACCGTACTTTTCGATACGAAATTTAACGTCATCCACAACCGCACGCCGCTTAAAAAGGTCGAAAACCTAACGTCCAAAGAGTACTACGCCGGCGGCAACACCGCGCTACTGGACGCCGTCGGCAGCACGATAGCGCGTATCGAGCGGGTGCCGGATATCTATGCCAAAAACAATCGCGTGCTTTTCGTCATCATCACCGACGGGCAGGAAAACTCAAGCCGCGAATACTCCAAAGCACAGATCAAAAAGATGATTAGCGACAAGCAAGAAAAATACGACTGGGAATTTATCTTTTTAGGCGCTAATATCGACGCCGCAAGCGAAGCACGCAGCATCGGCATCAAAAGCGAAAACGCCCTAAAATACGAGAATTCCAAAGAGGGCGTGAGTAAAAATTTCGAAGCGGCGGCCGAGATATCCAAGGACGTAGCGACCGACAACAAAGCAAACTCGAAATGGCGCGACAAGGTGCTTCAGGACAAAAAATAACAAATCTCGAGGCGAGGCGCGCTAAAATTAAGTGTCGCTGCGGAAACGAGCGGCGGCACTAAAATAAGTGGAGATGTGCAGCATGCGGCGCAAAACTAGCTTTATTAAAAACACGAGCGGCGGTGCAAACGAGTTGTGGCGCTAAATATTCAGCGCGAAAACACGGGCGGCGGCGCGGAAACAGAGACAGCAGCGCAAAACGGCTAGTCCGCCGGGTCGCTCGCCGAAAAATTTAACGCGAATATGCGCCGCAATAAAAACAGGCACACGAGGGATAAAACGGCGTGAAGCAGAGCTGAAAACTCCGTGAGCCTAGCGGTACGGCGCGCATATTGATTTTTACTCGGCGCATTTTAAAATTTTATTTTGACTTTTTCATGCGGCGCGCGGTATTGCTTTTACCGGTACTGCTTTGTGCGGTAAGGAAACGCAAATCTACTCGCCAAATTCAGACGCTTCGCGAAGGGCGCCGATTTGCAGCGAGCAAACCGCTATTTCGCAAGCAGCGACAAATTTACGGCGCGCAAATTCCATATTTTGCGAGAAGCGCGTAAATTCCGCTTTTTGCAAGCGATAGATAAATTTTGCCCTTTGCAAGCCGCGCTAAATTTTAAAATTTCGCCGCCGCAAAACGGGCGCAGCTACTAAGCGCGGCTGAATTAAAATTTCGTAAATTTAACAAGGAGGAAGTTTATGAAGATATCCGACATCGACACGCCGGCGTTGCTGATCGAGCAAGAGATCGTGCTTCGCAACCTGCAAAAGATGCAAAACTACGCGGACGCCGCGGGCGTGAGCCTGCGCCCGCACACCAAAACGCACAAAATGCCCTATTTCGCGAAGCTGCAAAAAAGTATCGGCGCTGCAGGCATCACGGTCGCTAAAACGGGCGAGGCCGAGATCATGGCGGCAAACGGGCTGAAAGATATATTTATCGCAAACGAGATCGTGGGCGAGCTGAAATTTCAGCGCATCATCGCGCTTTTGCGCGCGGGGATAAACTTAAGCTTCGGCGCAGATAGCATAGAGCAGGCGAGCCTGATAGAGCGCGCCTTTGAGCATAGCGGCACAAAGGCCTGCGTGCTTACTGAGATCGAAGTGGGCGAAAACCGCTCGGGCTTCGTGGAAAAGCAGGATTTCGCGGCGTTTATAAAATTTCTAAAAAGCTGCAAAAATATAGAATTCCGCGGCGTATTCTCCCACGACGGCCATTCCTACAAAGCCGCTAATAAAAGCGAATGCGAGTGTATCCACCTAGCCGCACAGCGCCGCACGCTGGAGTTTGCGGATATCGCGCGCGAGCTAGCTCTACCCGCACGCGTCGTTAGCATCGGCTCGACGCCCTCACTCATCAATGATTTTGAAATTTTAAAAGGCGTCACCGAGATCCGCCCGGGCACCTATATCTTTATGGATGCCTCGCAGGCGCAGGCATACGGCGATTATTCGATGAACGCCGCAAGCATCCTTACGACCGTCATCAGCAAACCTACGGCGGATCGCATCATCACCGATATCGGCGCCAAGGGGCTCACTCAGCAAAGGCGCACCGAGGGCTTTACGGCAACGCCCGGGCTCGGGCGCATAAAGGGCACGAAGGTGTGGATAAAGGGCGTTTACGACGAGCATGCGATCATCTACGACAGAGCGCTGCGAGACGCCGTGCGCGTGGGCGATCGGCTCGAAATTTATCCGAACCACATCTGCCCCGTCGTAAATTTACACGAGTTTGCCTACCTCGTTAGCGGCGGTGAGGTCGTAGAAAAGATCCCCGTGCTATGCAGAGGCAAGCTGCAATGAGCGGGCAAATTTAAAGGTGCGGTGAGATAAAATTTAGCCTCTAATCTAGGGCGCGGCCAAATTTAAGGCGCGAATTTATCGCCGCTCAGGCTGTGGCGCAAAGCGCGCCGAATTTGACTACGAAATTTAACGAAAGGCGAAAATGAGGCTTTGGACGATAAACTTTAAATATCTCGACGCAAAGGGGCTAGTCGCACTTTGGCGCGAGGCGCTGCTAGCTAAAAACGTGCTGGCTGGGCTTACTAAAGGCTACAAAAATCACCCGCAGCTTGACCGCTTTTACGCGCATGAAAACGCGCTAGAGGCGATAAATGCGTATTTGGCGGGGGTTTACACGCAGGCCTGCGCTCGCGGGTATAAATTTGACGTAGCGAAGGTGGGCGAATTTGACGAGCGAAATTTAGCCAAAATAGCCGTCTCTCGCGGGCAGATCGAGTATGAATTCGCCTTTTTACAAGAGAAGCTAAAATCGCGCGATATCAAGGCTTACGAGCGAAATTTAGGTGTAAAAAATATAGAAATCGCAGGCGTTTTTGAGGAGGTTGCAGGCGGGATTGAGCCGTGGGAGAAGGTTAAAATTTAGCTCTGTTTCGCGCAGGATTTTTGGCTTGTCTAAGCAAATTTGATCAATAAAAACGCCAAAATACGTTACGTTGATTTTCCCATAAATTTGACGTAAAAATCTCAAATTTACGATTAGTGGGATTTGCCAAAAAGGCAAGCAATTTTATCCGCTTTGGCGAGAGATTATGGGCAATTCGTCAAATTTTAAAAGGCAAACCTAACGTCAAATTCTCGTCAAATCAGCCTCTGTTTTTAAAAATCAAAGCCGATCCGCAAAATCCCACGCTTAAAATTTACCCGCAAGCGAGCAAATTCAGCCAAATTTTGCAAATCGGCAACTCCACTCCTCTCTCATCTGAGTACCTGCGAATGCTAAGCTTAAACCCCAAGGCGGGCGCGTAAAAAAATGGACGCGCCGAAAATAAAATTCCACGCCAGTCCGCTTATAACGCCTTCGCTCGTAATCTTCATATTTAGCGCGTTAGGAACCTTCGGTAGCCCTGGCATCAGCATTATCTTGCCGCAGACGGCGACGATGAAGCCCGCTCCCGTGCGGATCTGAAGGTCCTTGACGCTGAGCTTAAAGCCGTGCGCGCGCCCAAGCGCCTTAGCATCGTCGCTGAAGCTATACTGCGTCTTTGCGATGCAGACGTTTAGCCGCTCAAGGCCCAAAGCCTTGATGTGCTGCAGCGCCTTTTGCGCCTCGGGCTCGAAAACGACCTCGCGCCGTATGGTTTAAATTTTACTTCCCGGTGGCGGGCTATCCGCATTCAAAAAGCGGCGCCTATTACATTATAAAATTTCGCCGCCTCGCGACAGCTGTCAAACGGCGCATTAAATTTACAAAACGCAAAATTTCAAAATTTCGCGCAGAGCTGTATCTTTACGCGGCGCGCTGCCAAATTTTTACGCAAAAGCAGCCCTCGCAAAAGCGATATATCAGGCGGTAGCCCGCCTACCGCGCGCTATGGCGTATTACGCGCAGCACGAAGCCGTGCGCGATCACCGTCGTGTCCGCTTCCAGCAGCGACGGCATCAGATCAAGCGCGCGCCGCCGTTCTGCTTCGCGCTTGCGCCGCTAGGGTTCATGCCGCACAGCCACAGCAGGCGCGAGAGCACGAGCCAGCAATGGCATTTTATTAGCGGCACGGGGAATATTCGTAGATTAAACTCGCGCAAAGCCTCTAGGTGCTCTATGTCCCGCTACGGGAATAGCTTTTGCGCCGTAAGTGTGGTGCGCGGCAGCGGAGAGGAACATATTCGGCTTATGCGAGCGAGCTTTTCGTATGCGGCGCTGCTTTTAAATTTATAGGTTTCATACAGAGCTAAGCTTTGCGTAGCGTCATATAGGATCGCGCCGTGCCGCTTTTGCGGCGTCGCACACGCCGCGATCGATCAGCGGCGTAACGTGGCGGATCAGCCGCTAGCGTCATTATCTTGCCTCCTAAAATACGAGCCCGCTAAGAGCTTGCGTCGTTATGTTTCCGCTTCTACAGGATACTTGATGTTTAGATTTGCACTATTTATGCGAAATCTGCTATGGTTCTTACTCCGTAACCACGGCGAGTGCGAGGGTCTGCTTCAAGGCATAGATTTGCGGGCTATTTAAGCCTCTCGTAGCTTTCGCATGAGCTTTTCCATATCTGCTCATGCTCCGCTACCGAGCTCATAAATCTATCCTTGCTGCCCAGCTCGCAGGCCTTTTTGTAGTACTGCGCGGCTTTTGCATTATCTGCGCCCTCGTAAAGACGCGCTAAATTTAAGCACGCAGCCCAGCTATCCGCGATATCCATATCGCAACCGCGCACATAGTAACCTACGCCCTTCATAGCGTCTTTGCGCACGCCTCTGCCTCTGATATACGCAGAGCCCGCGTTACTGCAGCCTATCGCGTGCCCGTCATCGCAGGCTTTGTCGAACAGCTCCGCCGCCTTTGCCTCATCGCGTGGCATCCCCTCCCCGCTTTGATACAAAATGCCTAAATTTACGCACGACTCCACATCGCCGCCTTTGCAAGCTTTGACATATAACGGCGCAGCCTTTAGCAGATCTTGCGGCACGCCCCAGCCATAATTGTAAATTTGCGCCAAGGCCCCGCACGACTTCATATCGCCCTTATCGCAGGATTTTGTAGCCCGGCTTATATCGTCTGCGGTGATTTCAAATTTTTCGGCAAGCGCAAAATTTGCGGAAAGCGCCGCAGCGAATACTAGAATTAAAATTTTATTTTTCATTTTCGTCCTTTTCGTTTTTTAAAATCGCGCGCTAAGCCTAAGGCGCGGATTTACCGTTAAGGCGCAGTTTGATCGCTAGAGTTCGGGTTCGTTCTCGCCCGCTCTTTGCTTTTTAGCGCCTCGTAAATTTCATCGACGCCGCTTAGGTTTTGATCCAAAACCTCTCTCGCCTTTTTTAGCGTGCGTGCGCCAAAAATCCCATCCTGCCTCACTCCGATGCTTTTTTGGATATATAAAATTTTATCCTTTTGCATCGCAGCGGAATCCTTAGTCGCCCCGGAAGCGGAATTTGAAGCAGGGTTTTCAGAGCCGTTAGAGCTTGCACTCGTAGAATTTTCGTCTGCAGAATTTACGCCATCACTCGCGGAAGCGGAATTTTCGTCCTCAAAAAATGTAGGCATCCACCCTCGCAGCAGCCCCGCTGCGCCGGTTTTCGGCACGTAGCCCGTATTTGCCGCGCCTCCGTAGATTGCGCTAGCTAAAACGGCGCAGAGCAGAGCTTTACAAAAGCGAGCAAACGCCGCGCCACCCCTGCCACAGCGATACTCTCGCGGAATTTTACGAGCTTTTACAGCGCACCGCACTGCGCTTGCCAGCCACAGCACTCCTCCGCCTAACAGCCCCACAGCAGCGATTGCCACGCCGCACGCGAGTGCCCAAAAATAATGCTCCGCAAAGATCATCTCGAAGCAGCCCTCGCACGCCAGTGTAGCCGCTGCGATAAGCATACCTCCGCCTACGTACCACACTACGCGGTCATAGCGTGGACTTAGCACGCCAAGCGCCCCAGCCATCGCTCCGCCCAAATCGCGAGCGCATTGCTGCGAAATAAAGCCCTCGCAAACGCGCATAATCGCCGCGGCAAAACTCTGAGCGCAATCCTCGCGCAAAGAATGCGGGAAAAAGAACTTCTTTAATCGCGCAAAGGGCGAAATTTTAGAATTTGACGCGGCAGGATCTTGCGTATTCGCGCGATTTTTAAATTTTGCAGCGGCAAGATTTTTGGAATTTGCAGAATTTATTGCGGCGGAGTCTATGGAATTTGCGGAATTTTCAGCACCCAAGGCGCTTAAATCTCGGTAATCTCGCTCGCCGCGTAATTCGCAAAGACCCTCCGCGGCGCGATCAGAAGTGTCGCTTAAGCCCTCTTGCGAGCCGGCAAAATTAGGTCCATTCTGCGCGAGAGCTTCGCTTCCTTGCTGCCTAGCCTCAAAATCGCCGGCAGAATTCTCTCCACCTTCCAAAAGATCCGCCCCGGCAAATTTTATGCCACCGCTCACTCCTCCTGCGAACCTGCCTTGCTCTCCGCGCAACCCCAAGCGATTATCTTCCGCGCCCATAGAATTCGCCGAAGCGCTCGCGAATTTCGTGCCCGCAAATTTTACGCTCGCGCCGCCCTCGAGATTTTCTTTGCGAAAAGCGTCTTTTGCAAGGCTCAAAGCGTCGCGACCAGCCGCGCTGCGGGCAAAATTTATAGAGTTAAAATGTCCATCCGAGCCGCGCAACTGATCAAGATTTAGCATCTCGCCGCGCAGCTTAGCACTGGCTAGGCGCATCGCCGCATCCAGCGCAGGCTTCGCGCAAAACAGTGCAAAAAGGCTTTGCGCATCGTCCCGCCCTAGTCTAGCGGGCGCACCACGTGCCGCCGCAAGCTCTGGCGCAAAAATTTCGTCAAAAAAGTTGGGCCTTATGAATGTCACGCCACCGAAGCACGCCGCATCGTAAGCCTTACCGCAGACGGCAAAACTCAAGCGCAAAAACTCATCCTCCGCGCTAAATACCGCTTCGCAGCCGCCCTGCACCGATCGCAGCGAGCTTAGACGAAATAAAAGTCTGCGTGCTGCAAAACCTACGCCCTTGCTGCATAAAAACTCCAGCAGCTCGCGCCCGAAAACCTGCGAGCTAGCGCCTATACTGACGCTCGGGCGGGCATAAACGGATACTTTGCCGGTGCGAGTGAAATACCCGCGCCCATCGCAGTGCTCGCAGCGAAAATCACCCGCACCGCCGCACTTTTCGCAGCGCAGCCTGCCTGCGCCGCCGCAAGCGGGACAAATGCGCGAGCCGCTACCGCCGCAGCTAGCGCAGGGAATGAAGCGATAGCCCATAGAATTTGACGCAGAGCCTGCGGCACCGCTCTTAGAAGCATCGTGCACGTGAGCGCCCGTAGAGCTTAATGCCGCACGGCTATAGCCGCCGGTGCCCTTGCAATCTGGGCAGATCAAGCGCCCGCGCCCGCCGCAGTTAGCGCACGGCGTCTTGCCTGCGCCTTCGCAAGCTTTGCAGCGCCTCCTGCCAGATCCGCCGCAATGTTCGCAACGCAGCTGAACGCTAAAGGGCTTAAAATCGTGGAATTTTATGATTTGATCCGCATTCGTAGCGGCTTTTTGGGGGTCTGCACGCAGGCGTAGCGTAAAGGCCTCGCTTAGCTCCGCATCAGTGCTTGCCGCGCGTAGGCACTCGCGCGCATGAGCCTCGAACTGCGCGACGTCAGCGAAATGCAGCTGCGCGCGCTCGCCGCCACTTATCTGCGAGACGCTAAACTTGCCGGCAAAGTCGTAACGCACGCCAAGCCTCACGCTAAATCCATAAAACTCGCGATCAAGCTCGCGCAGATCGGCGCCGCCGCTACGCGCTAGTGCTTTAAGCCTAGCGACAAACGCCTCTGCAAGCTCTTCTTTATCCAGCTTGTCCATGATCGCTCCTTTCTTGCGGACGCGCCACAAAGCCGCGCCGCATAAATTTTAAAATTCCTTTATTAAAATCCTGCAAATTTTGCATTTCATACAATTATACCGCGAAAGGGAATTTTAAAATTCCAAAATCTCACGCAGGATGGAATTTAGCGCCATTGCGCGCCGTAAAATCTCGCTGCAAATCAAAGCTCTAAAATAGAGCTCGACGCGAAATCTCGCACTGCGGTGCGGCGACTTACATAACTGCCGCAACAAATACGGCGCGAACGGATCGCAAAACGGAGTCGCCAGGCATACGGCGCCCGAGCGGTAGCAGCGGGTATGCAAGACTTTAATTCCGCAGCAGCGCATAATTTGGCTCGCGAAGATGCGCGATACGGCATAACGCACAGCAAATTTCGCGGCCGCGTGAAATTTTAAATTTCACAGCTAGCTCGTACGTACGCACAGCATGAAATTTAAAATTTTACGACAGCTATGGCGCGGCGTGCAGCGATCTAAATTTTAAGACAAGCAGTAGCGCGTATTTCAATCCCGCGCGACAATCAGGCAACTGGCGCGTGTAGTGCAGTTTAATTTACGAGCGCGCAGCGGCATATAGTCGTCGCGCAAATTTAGTTCGCAGCGAGCAGCACGAAATTTCATGACGCGACGCATCGGCTCGTAAAATTTAGCTCTACTGCCGCACGGTTTATATCTGCCGTGCATTTTCAAACAGAACAGATCAAGAATCCGCACCCACCGCAGGCGATGCACGGCGGTGTGTAAAATTTAATCTAGGCTCTGCAAACCTCTGCCAACATGACTGATCGTACGAGCGTAAAATTTAGCTCGCCTGTCGCATAATTTAACTCACGGCGGCGTATGTCGCAGCGCAAGCGCGAATTTTAGATCGTGCGGCGATCTGCTGCGCGACCGACGGATTAATTTCACGGTGCGCTCGACATGAAATTTAGAATCTTGCCGCGATGAGCTCACAAACTCACGAGCGGCTCGGTTTAAAATCTTGCGCCCGGTTTTGCGCGGAATTTCGCAAGCAAAATTTCAAATGCAAACCCGCGCAAGTTTCGCGCCGAATTCTGCGTAGATCTTGCGCGAAATTTAATGAAATTCCGCGGGACGAACCCAGCGCACCAAAATCCGACTAATCCGACTAATCAAAATTCAACTGGCTAAAGCCTAGCGCGATAAAGCTCGAGCGTAGTAAAACCATGACGTGATAAAACCGGGGCGCGATAAACTCGTCTCAACCTACAAGCAAAATTTATCGCCGCCGAAGCTTGCAGCTAAATTTTACCGCCCAAGCGCGGAATTTTCGGCTTTGGTTTTGAGCGCCTAAAATAAAATTTCAGATCACGCCAGCCCGCTTATGACGCCCCCATCCGTAATCTTCATATTTAGCGCGTTAGGAACCTTCGGCAGCCCCGGCATAAGCATTATCTTGCCGCAGACGGCGACGATAAAGCCCGCTCCCGTACGGATCTGAAGGTCCTTAACGCTAAGCTTAAAGCCGCGCGCGCGCCCAAGCGCCTTGGCATCGTCGCTGAAGCTATACTGCGTCTTTGCGATGCAGACGTTTAGCCGCTCAAGCCCCAAAGCCTTGATGTGCTGTAGCGCCTTTTGCGCCTCGGGCTCGAAAACGACCTCGCTCGCGCCGTAAATTTTAACGGCGATCTTTTCGATCTTGCTCGCCGTATCGTCGCTAAGCTCGTAGGCGAATTTCAGCTCCTTAGCGCGCTCGCACTCATCTATGACGAGACGGGCTAGCTCAAGCGCGCCCTCGCCGCCTTTGGCGAAATTTTCGCAAATCGCCATCTGCACGCCGCGCTGCTTGCAGTACTCGCGCACGAAAGCGATCTCCTCGTCGCTATCGAAGCTGAAGCGGTTAAGCGCCACGACCGGATTTAGCCCGAAGTTTTGTAAAATTTCAATATGTCCGCCTAAATTTACGATACCTTTTTGAAGCGCGGCAAGATCAGGGCTCGCGATACTTTCTTTATCCGCGCCGCCGTTGTATTTAAGCGAGCGGATCGTGCTAACTAACACCGCAGCATCTGGAGCGATGCCTGCGCGGCGACACTTGATGTCGATAAATTTCTCAGCCCCGAGCTCACTGCCGAAGCCCGCCTCCGTCACGGCGTAATCTGCAAGCGAGAGCGCGAGCTTGCTCGCCATTATGGAGTTGCAGCCGTGCGCGATATTGGCAAAAGGCCCGCCGTGCACGAGCGCAGGCGTATGCTCTAGGCTCTGGATGAGATTTGGCTTTATCGCGTCTTTTAGCAGGATCGCCACGGCATCCGCGCAGCCCAGATCGCGCACGTATATCGGCTCTCCCTGCGTATCGTAGGCGACCATGATGTTTGCGATATTTTCCTTAAGCTCGGCAAGATCGTTCGAGAGGCACAGAACCGCCATTATCTCGCTAGCCGCAGTGATATTAAAGCCGTCCTCACGCTGCACTCCGTCGGTGCGCCCGCCCTGCCCAACGGTGATGTGGCGCAGCGCGCGGTCGTTCATATCCATGCAGCGCTTCCATAAAATTTTATCGATCTTTAGCGGGTTTTCTTGATACAGCGAGTTATCGATGACCGCCGAAATGAGATTGTTTGCGGAGGTGATGGCGTGAAAATCGCCGTTAAAATGCAAATTTAGATCATCCATCGGCACCAGCTGCGAGTACCCGCCGCCAGCAGCCCCGCCTTTGATACCAAAAACCGGCCCTAAAGAGGGCTCGCGCAGCGCAAGGCAGACGCTTTTGCCCAGACGCTTTAGCGCGTCGGCTAGACCGATGGAGGTCGTAGTCTTGCCCTCGCCAAACGGCGTCGGATTGGTCGCCGTGACCAAAATAAGCTTCGAAGCGCGCGAGCGCGGCTTGATATTTAGCTTGGCTTTGTAGTGGCCGCACAGCTCGATCTCATCCTCACTAAGCCCCAAATTTTTCGCAACGTTTGAAATTTTATCCGGCTTCGCCGCATTTGCTATTTCGATATCGCTCAACATTTTCTCTCCTTAAATTTAAAATTTTATCGCGCAGTTTTTACGCACCACCTCTTTAAATCCGCGCATTAGCTTGCAAAGCTACGCGCACCTTATCCGCCAGTCGCGCAAGATCAAAGCTTGCAGGCGTGAAAGTTGCCCCGGCTAAATTTCGATCTCGATACCCACGGGGCAGTGATCACTACCCATCACGTCACTTAGGATGAAAGCGTCCTTTAGCCGCGAGCGCAAATTAGCCGAGATGAAAAAATAATCAATCCGCCAGCCTACGTTTTTTGCGCGCGCGTTAAAGCGGTAGCTCCACCACGAGTAGGCGTCCCGCAGCTCGCCGTGCACGGCACGGAAAGTGTCCACAAAGCCCGCTGTCTCGACCTCATCGAGCCACGCCCGCTCGATCGGCAAAAAGCCCGAGATTTTGGAATTTGCTTTGGGGTTTGCGAGATCGATCTCGCGGTGCGCGGTATTCACGTCGCCGCAAAATATCACTCCGAGCCCCTGCTCCGCGAGGCTGCGCGCATAGGCTAGAAATTTCGCGTAAAATTCCATCTTGTAAGCTAGCCGCGCCTCGTCTTTTTGGCCGTTAGGAAAGTAAATATTAAAAAGCACGACATCGCCGAAGCGGTGCTGCAGCACGCGCCCCTCATCGTCTGGGAAAAACAGCGCCTTGCTCGTCTCGCTTTTAAATTTTGCCAGGCTCGCCACGCCTGAATAGCCTGCGCGAGCAGCGGAATTTAGATCGATCTGAGAAAATCCGAGCTCATAAAGCCCTTTCGGAGCGTCCTTTTCGCTCACCTTGATCTCTTGCAAGCCCAAAAAATCGGGGTTTTGCTCCGCAAGCCATGCAAAGCCGTCTTTGCCGAGTACTGCGCGCAGTCCGTTTACATTCCAACTAATCAGTTTCAAATTTAGCCTTTGGCGCAAAAATTTTGGTATGATTATACGAAATTTTGACTAAATTTAAAGGAAAATTATGCGCAATCAGCCCAAATACCGATTTTTTGCCAACTGGGGCTACGCGATGGCGGGTCTTGCCGAGATGCTGCGCAGCGAGCGTAGCTTTAGACTCGAGCTTTGCGTGTTCGTGCCGCTTCTGCTGTCGCTATTTTTTTGGAATTTCGGCGCGGTGCTAAATCTATTTTTGATCTTCGGCGCAGTCTTTACGCTCGTGACTGAGTGCATAAACTCAGCCGTCGAGCGCGCGGTCGATCTTGCCACGAGCGAAATCCACCCGCTAGCCAAAGGCGCCAAAGACACCGCAAGCACGGCGGTGATGATGAGCCTATTTCTCAACGCCGCGCTGTGGGGATACGCGCTTATCGGTAAATTCTTTTAATCGCGTAATTGCAAATTTCGCGATTAAAGATTTAAATCGCTGCAACGCAGAGTTTTTTTGGCGAGTGCGGAATTTGCAAGCGACTTGAGTCGTTGATCGTCCACGCCTGCAACCCAAACACGACCCTGCGTGATATTGAAATTTTAAAATCCGAAATTTGCTTTAAATTTAAACTCTCCTGTGCGCGAAAATTTTAATATTCGCTCGGCTCTTAAAATTTTAAAATAGCTTTTAAAATTTCTATAGATAAATCATTCAAGCAAATTTTACGCCGTAAAATTTTAGCTAAAAAATTATAATGACTTTCAAGATGCTTTAATACAATTTTCACTAAAATCACACCGCCTTAATTAAAATAATTTTCAAAAAAAGGAAAATTTTGTCTAAATCCTTTCGCAAAATCTCGCGCAAATTTCATTTGTGGCTATCTTTGATATTTTGCATACCCCTTATAATCATTTCTATAAGCGGCTCGGTTTTAGTTTACGCGGAGCAGATCAATGAAGTTTTGCTAAAAGACAAGGTGTTTAGGACGCAAGAAAGCATAGCGAAATTCCCCGTTAGAATGAAATTTAGTACCCTGCAATCCGAGATAAAATCCAAATTTAAAGAGTACGCGATCATGGGCTGGAGCATCGCGCAAGATCCTTTAAAGACCGATAAAATCAGACTTTCCTCTCAGAAACTGCAAAAGCGGATCATAATTTACTTAGATGCCTTTAGCGGCGAGATTAAAGGCGCGCCCATGCCGCGAGATGAGGGCTTTATCGGCGCGATAAATAAACTGCACGCGGAGCTGTTTTTAGGTCGCGGCGGTAGAATTTTTACGGGTATCGCGGGGCTTAGCGCGCTACTTATCGGCATTAGCGGCTTTTTTATCTACAAAAAATTTTGGCAAAACTTATTCTCGCTGAGGCTAGATCGGGCCATATATTTTATGCGCGGCACTCACCGCCTAATCGGAGTCGCGAGCACTCCCGTAATGTTTGCTATAGCTATAAGCGGAGCATGGTGGGAGCTAAGGGCGGTAACTTACAAGCCGCTCGCAAATCCATGCGGCGCGGTCTTGCAGAATTTTAAGACCGAGCGAAATTCCACCGTCGCAGCATCAAACGGGGCGGTAAGCATGAAAACGGCGCAAAATCTTGCGACGCTAGATGAGGCTTTAGCGCGGATAGCGGTTAAATTTAAAGAATTTCGCTCCACCTATATCGCCTTTCCGCTCTGTCCGGGCGGCGCTTTTACCGTATACGGCTTCGAGGCGGGGCAAAACCCGCTTCAAAGCCCTTACGCGAGCCGTATCACGATATCGGATGCAGGCGAGATTTTAAAAGCGGACTTTATAAACGATGCGGATTTTTCGGACAAACTTCAAGACGGCTTTCGTCGCGCCCATGCGGGCTCATACGGCGCAATAACGAAGCTTATATGGTTTTTAGCGGGGCTTGCGCCCCTATTTTTAAGCATTTGCGGATTTTACATAACCCTAAAAAATAGAAATTCTAAAAGGAGAAAGTTATGAAGAAAGTATCTCTTTCGCTCGTAGTCGCATTAAATATGCTAACTTCGCTTTATGCGGAAAATAACGCCACTGCGAGCACCCCGGAGGACTTAGGCACCATAGAAGTGCAAGATACCCAAAAGCTCCGTCGCGACGACAGAGATTATGAGGCTAGAAAGCTCGTTAAAAGTACCACCAGGCTCGATCTTACGGCAAGAGAAACGCCCCAGTCTCTTACCGTGGTGACCGAAGCCAAACTAAAAGATATGGGGATAACCGATTATCAGGTGCTGATGCGAAATATCGCGGGCATTACGAGCGGGCGTATGGATGAGAGGCTCTATCCTACGGCGCGCGGATTTAGCATAGATTATTATCTGCTTGATTCGATGCCTAGCTTCGGAGGTTTTAGCCTCGGGGCGAACGATTTAAATTTACTGCCATATGAGCGCGTTGAGGTAGTAAAGGGTGCGAACGGATTATTAGCAGGCGCAGGAAATCCTGCCGCGAGTTTAAATTTTATTCGTAAGCACGCGGATTCCGCCGTTCCAAAAGGATACATCAGCCTAAACGGCGGCTCATACGACAAATACGGGCTTAAAACCGATGTGCAAAGCCCGCTCAATCAAAGCGGTTCGGTGCGCGGACGCCTAGCGTTTATGCATGAACGATCGCACTCCTATATGGACTATTACAATCGTCGCAATACTGCCGTTTATGGCGTATTAGATATCGATGTAACGGACGATTCAAGGCTGAGCTTTGGCTCATTTTATCAGACTCTACGCCGACATGGCACGCGCTGGGGCGGAATGCCCGCGTTTAACTCGGACGGCACGCGCACGCACTTCGGCAAAAACAAAATTTTCTCTCAGTCTTGGACGCGATACGACATCTCTACGCTTGATTTTTATGCCGATTTTAAACAATATTTCTCAAACGAGGCGAGTTTAAGCTTGAGTTATTCGTTTCGTCGTGCTCATACCGATTCAAATTTGCTCTATTATGGCGGCAGGGTAGGCCCTGGCGGCATCGGAAACGTCGCCGATCTTAGCGTTTATGCTAACAAGCGCGAAGAGAATATCCACAATATCGATGCCTATGTGAATATCCCTTATGAATTTTTCGAACAAGATCATGAATTTGTATTTGGTGCGATGTATAATCTCTACAAAAAAGGATCTGATAACGTAAGTAGCTACTGGAATAGTCGAAACACTCCGGCAGGCCTTGCTTATGCCGCGCGTACTAGAATAAATTTTAACGACCTTCATATTGAAGATCCACGCTTACCGTATGTAGATCAAAATAATGCCGATCGAACTATTCAAAAAGCAATTTATGCCGCGAATAAACTCTCAATCACCGAGGATTTAAAGCTCTTATTAGGAACGCGGATGAGTTACTATAAATATAAAATTACAGGTGGAGCAGATAATAGAAATTTTACCCGCGAAATTACTCCATATGCAGGGATCACCTATGATTTAGACGATCATCATACCCTTTATGCAAGTTATACGAGTATTTTTAAACCTCAAACCTACAAGGACAAAAACAATAAATATCTTGATCCCATCCAAGGCAAGGACTACGAAGCGGGCATCAAAGGCGAGTATTTTGACGGCGATCTGCAAGCAAGCCTGGGCGTTTTTAAGATCATCCAAGATAAGCTCGGCATCCGCACCGACGAGTATATCACGGGCACAAATTCCTACGCTTACAGGCAGGGTCGCGGAGTAACCAGCAGGGGCTTTGAAGCGGATGTAAACGGTAAAATCACCGATGCGCTAAGCCTAAGCATGGGGCTAGCGCACTACAAAGCCAAAGACGCTGACGGCAATATCTACGCCAGCGACTCCTCCCGCACCAGCGCAAATCTTTTTGCAAAATATGAGATCGGCACATTTAGAATCGGCGCAGGTGCGATGTATCGCTCAAAGATTTATTCCGACTCGCCATACGGCAGGATCGAGCAGAAAGCCTACACGATTGCAAACGTAATGCTAGGCTACAAAGCGAGTAAAAACCTAGATGTGCAGCTAAACGTCGATAACATAACCGATAAGCGCTATTTTGAGGGCATCGGTTCTAATCGAATGATCTACGGCGATCCGCGCACCTTTAATCTAAGCCTTACGTATAGCTTTTGACCCAAATAGTCGCGGCGGAATTTATCTAGTGCTTAGCTCTAATAGAATTCCATCGCGACGCCATAGATAAATGGCAAATTAAGCCTAAATTTCGTAAAATAGCCGCCAAGACGCGAGGTCGCGTAATACGTTTAAAGGCAAACTATGCAAAGCTCAACCTCATAAATCCCGCTAAATTTAAACCAAACCAACAAACAAATTTAAATTTAATGGAGAAAAACCATGAAAAGACGAGACTTTCTAAAACTAGGCGCGCTGGCTGCGGCTTCAGCGCAGGCAAAGCAGTTTGATGCGGCGGCGCAAGCGATATTTGACGAGCAGATGGGGCTTTGCGCGAATAAATTCGGCGCATTTTACGTCCAAACCATCGGCGGCAGGGTCGTTGGCACCGAGCCGTTCGAGGGCGACGCGATGCCAACGGTGCTAAACAACGCCCTAAGCGATCACATCCAAAACGAAACGCGCGTGAAATACCCCTACGTGCGCAAAAGCTTCCTAGCCGATCCCTCAAATCCAAAGCCGCAGCTTCGCGGCAAAGAGCCCTTCGTGCGCGTTAGCTGGGACGAGGCGATAAAGTTAAGCGCTAAAATTTTAAAAGAAAACTTCGATAAATACGGCTCAGAGGCCATTTACGGGCAGCTTTATCAGTGGGGCAGCCTCGGTAAGGTCGGCCACTCGCAGCGCACCGCAAAGCGCATGCTAAACGCGCTAGGAGGCTACGTGAGCGAGCTTGGCGGCTACTCATACGGCGCGGCGACGGCGTTTTTGCCTCACGTGACCGGCTCTATCGATCCGACGCATAATCCTACGCGCTGGGAGGGCGTGGTAAAGGAGGCTAAAACGATCGTGTTTTGGGGCACGAATCCCGTCGTGTCAAATAAGATCGCCATCGGCGTACCGATGCACAACTCCTACGCCTACTACGAGATCATGAAAGAGAAATTTAAAAAAGACGAGATGAAAATTTACAGCGTCGACGTTTATCGCAACGAAACGGCGGAGTATTTCGGCGCGGAGTATCTAGCCGTGCGCCCTTGCACCGATACGGCGATGCTGATCGGACTTTGCGAATATCTCTACGAAAACGGGCTTTACGACAAGGAATTTATAGAGCGCTACACGGTCGGGTTTGATAAATTTAAAGAGTATTTCACCGGCGCGAAAGACGGCGTGAAAAAGGATCTAAAATGGGCGAGTAAAATTTGCGGCGTGAGCGAAAAAGAGCTAAAAGAGCTAGCGGGTACGCTGGCTAAAAAAGACACGCTCATAGTTACCGGCTACGCGATACAGCGACAGCACCACGGCGAGATGGCGTACTGGGCGCTTATCGCGCTAGCTGCGATGCTAGGCGACATCGGCAAGACAGGGCGCGGCTATGTGATGAACGATCAGATGCATAAAAATGCCGACATTAGCTTCATCGCGCCAAAGCTTCAGGCCTTTAATCCCGCGATAAACGAAAAATACATCGCCCCGCAGGGCAAGCTAGCTAAGGCCAAATACCACGAGATACCAAACAGCAGGCTCATAGACGCGATCATGGAGCCGGGCAAAGAAATCGAGCGCAACGGCAAAAAATATGTCATGCCGCACATCCGCGTGATGTTTAACGCCAACGGCTCGACCTTCACCCGCCACCAGGGCACCAACCGCGCGGTCGAAGCGATGAAAAAGATAGAAGCAATCATCACCACCGAGCCTTTTTGGACGAGTACGGCAAGACTCAGCGACATCGTGCTGCCGGCAGCGCTAGAATGCGAGCGCACGGATATAGAGTTTGCAAACTCGACTAGCGAGTACCTTTTTGCGATTAAGCCGCTAATAAAGCCCGCAGGCGAGAGTAAGAGCGACTTTGAGATCGCGAGGCTCATCTGCGCGCAGTGGGGCGAGGAGTACGAGCAGGCCTTTAGCGAGGGTAAAACGGAGCTTGAGTGGGTGCGCGAGATCTACGAAAACGCCGCCAAGCAAGCCGAAGGCATGGGCATAGCGATGCCGAAATTTGAGGAGTTTTGGCAAAGGGGCTACGTTAAATTTGATCAAGTGGACGAGAAAAAGCGGTACTTCACAAACTACGCGGACTTCCGCGCCGATCCCGAGAAAAACGCGCTAAAAACCCCGTCGGGTAAGATCGAGCTCTACTCCGAGGCGGTAGAAAAGCTAGGATATCCCGACTGCCCGCCGCACGCGACGTGGATGGAGCCCTTTGAGTGGCTGGGCGGCGACGTGAGCAAGTATCCTATCGCCATCAGCGGCGCGCACTCTAAATTTAGACTCCACTCGCAGCTAAACAACTCGCTCATCCGCAACTACGCCGAGATCGCGAACCGCGAACCTGCGCTAATTAGCCCCACCACAGCAAAGGCGCGCGGCATCAAAACGGGCGACGTAGTGAGGATCTACAACGACCGAGGCGAGATCCTCTGCGGCGCGCTGGTAAGCGATACCGCGCAAGATAACGTCGTGATCGTGAGCGAGGGCGCGTGGTACGATCCCGCCGTCTGGGGCGAGCGCAGCCTATGCAAGCACGGCAACATAAACGTACTAACCAAGGACGTACCGAGCTCGCAGCTCTCGCAAAGCAACACTGCGCACACAAGTATGGTGCAGATCGAGAAATTTAAAGGCGAACTGCCGAGCGTAACGGCGTTTGATAGGCCCGCGACGATAGAGGCTTAGCGCGCTTTCTAGCTCTTGTGCCAAAGCCCTACCAGCCGTTTATCGCAAACAAAATCGCTAAGTTTTTCTGCGCCAAGAGCTCGTCCGAGAGGCGGTCGTATTCGCCCCCGAGCCCCATTTCTTGCGCCATAGACGGCGGCTCATCATCCCAAGAGCCCATCGCACCGAATACATCGGCGATCCCCGCCGCGGCAAACGCCCTCAAGCTCGGCTGCGGCAGCGCTGCAAACGAAACGGCGTAATACTCGCCCACAGCGACTTCGCCCCGCAGCGTCTTAAGCGCATTATCAAACGTCTGCGCGAAGTTTTCGCAGCCTATCTTGCTCGCAAAATCCATGATTTGCACTAAAACATTCTCGAATTCTGCGCTGTTATCGCGCGCGTTTAGCGCATTCCGCGGCATTCCGCGCCAAAGGCGCTCGACGTATTTCACATACCAAGCCTTTTTGTCGCGATCGTATTTCCAATCAGGCGTAAAAACGCCGTCAAAGTCCTCGAAGCGGCAAACGATGCCGTTTACGTTCATCCCCGAAAAGCCCAAAAGCGCTCTATCTTTTGCGAAAGTTAAAATACTAAGCCCCGCGTCCTTCAAACCGAGCTTTAGGCACTGCTCTATCCAACGCCGCCGTGCGGAGATCGGCTCGTCCTCGCGCCCTTTTTGCGCGACTTGCTCGGTAAAAAATTTATGCGCCTTTTGTAGAAACGGCGAGCCCGTGCTTTCGTCGGCGCCTTTTTTTCTCGCCGCTTTTTCATTTGCCGCTTCTTTGCTGTTCGCGCGCTTTTGTTTCACTGCCTCCGTCGCACTGCTCTGCACTGCGCCGTACGCATCTTTTTGCTCCGCAGCTTTACTTGCGTCGTTTACGCCGCCATGCGCTGCGCGGCTCACACCCTCTGCGGTGCGGAAATGCTCCTTTACAAACTCAAAATTTAAATATTTTATATATTTTTGATCTTGCGGCGGCGGCTTAGGATTGCCGCTCAGAGCTGATTTTAGCGCGACGCACAGCGCGCACGAGAGATATATTTCGCCGTTCATAGATATCCTTTAAATTTCGATCGCTCCCGTTCATGCGGCGGATTATTTATGCTCCGCGCCAAAAGCTAGCGGCGGCAAAATTTTAAAATTTTGCGCCTTAGCGACAAATTTAATCACGATAAAATTTGCGCGTGAAGCAAAAACAAATCTGCGCAAAGATAGAATTCCCAACCGCCGCGAACGTGAAATTTTAAAAGCAGCTGCCGCATCGAAAAAGGTGCCGTTATAAATTTACAAATGCCGCATACGTCGGTAAAATTCCGAAGCCGAAATCCACGAGCGGCATGAGCAAGGCGATGTGCGTCAAATTTACGCGCACTCCAAAAACGACAAACCGCTTTAAAGAAATTTCAATCGCGCTCGCGTTATGAAATTTTAAAGACAAGTTGCTGCGCCTACGCTGCCATCAAATTTAAAATGAACCGATCGCACTGCAAAATTTTAAAAGCAAGCCGTTGCGTTCAAACTAGCTAAATTTAAAATTAAGCAATAGCGCCATTTGAGCTACGAATGCCGCTCATCCGCAAGTCGCCGATCGCAAGTTTTACGCCGAAAGCGCCCTACGCTACGACATTTGGAAACTCATAGACCACGCGACCGCTTTTGATCGTGCATACCGCAGCGCCCGTAAGCTGCTTGCCGAAAAGCGGCGAGTTGCGCGATTTGGACTTATTTAGCGCCTCGTCGTAAACGTAGGAAATCTGCGGATCGATGATCGCGACGTCGGCCAAAAAGCCCTCTTTGATCTCGCCCTTGTCCTTTAAATTTAGAATTTTAGCTGGATTAAACGAGCAGAGGCGCACCATGTCTTCAAGGCCGATAACGCCCTGCTCTACGAGCCGCAGCGTAAGCGGCACGAGGGTTTGAAGCCCCAAAATTCCAAACGGCGCATGGTCGAATTCGACGAATTTATCGTCGGTGTTGTGCGGAGCGTGGTCGGTCACGATGACGTCGATCAAACCGCTTTTAAGCGCCTCTCTGATCGCCTGCACGTCGCTTTGAGTGCGAAGCGGCGGCGACATTTTAAAATTCGTATCGTATCCCATCAGTTCGCGCTCGTCGAAGGTAAAATGATGCGGCGTAGCCTCGCAGGTGACGCGGATACCCTCGCGCTTAGCCTGCTTTATGAGCTTTAGCGACCACGCCGAGCTTACGTGCGCGATGTGGATGTGCCCGCCCGTCTTTTTGGCAAGCAGCAGATCGCGTGCGATCATAATCTCCTCTTTTTCGCTCGCCATCCCCTTTAGACCGAGGATCACGCTTATCTTGCCCTCGTTCATCACGCCGCCGTGGCAAAGCGAGCAATCCTCGCTGTGATTTATCACGAATGAGCCGAAGTGCGCGGAGTATTCGAGCGCCTGTCGCATCACGGAGCTGTCGGTCACGGGCAGCCCGTCGTCGCTGAAAGCCACGCAGCCGGCTTCCAGCATATCGCCCATCTCGACGATCTTTGCGCCCTTGCAGTCCTGCGAGATCGCGCCTATCGGTAGCAGATCGATAAGCCCGCGCTGTTTAGCCTTAGCGATCATCGCGCGAGTAATGCTTGAGTTGTCGTTTACGGGCTTGGTATTTGCCATCGGGAGGCAGGTCGTCACGCCGCCTGCGACCGCGGTTTCACTGCCGCTGACGACGTCGTCTTTGTATTCGAGCCCCGGGTCTCTAAAATGCACGTGCATATCGATGAGCCCAGGCATCACGAGCTTGCCCGCAGCGTCTATGACGCGGTCTGCGGCGGGACACTCGCGCGTGATCTTTGAAATTTTATCGCCCTCGATCAGGACGTTCGCTTCCTCGCTGCCGCCCCAATTAACGATCGTGCCGTTTTTTATCAAAATTTTCATCGTGCGCTCCTGTTTAAATTTATCGTATGAAGTATCGCCATTCGCATCGCCTCGCCGTTTTCTACCTGATCTAAAACGCAGCTATAGCGCGGATCGTCGGCTACGTCGGAGTTGATCTCCACGCCGCGATTGATCGGGCCGGGATGCATTATCATGACGCCCTCTTTCGCTGCTTGCATCCTCTTAGCGGTAAGTCCGAAAAATTTCGAGTATTCGCGCACGCTCGGGAAGCTCGGCTCGCCGTCTTGCCGCTCGAGCTGTATTCTAAGCATAATGATGACGTCGGCGCCCTCGATCGCCTCCTCTACGCTTTTGCATATCGGGCAACCGAACGCGTCGCAGTCGCGCAGCATCATCGGAGGGCCGAAGAGCCGCACGTTTATGCCTAGTTTTTTCATCGCCCAGATGTCGCTTCTGGCCACGCGCGAGCGGAATATATCGCCGATGATCGCGACGTTTAAATTCTCGATCCTGCCCTTGTGCTCGCTGATCGTAAAAAGATCCAGCAGCGCCTGGCTCGGGTGCTCGTTCAGCCCGTCGCCCGCATTTACGATCGATGCGTCGCAGTTGGCCGCGACGAATTTCGCCGCGCCCGAGCAGCTGTGGCGCAGCACGAATATATCCGTGCGCATCGCCTGCATATTTCTGATGGTATCGATCAGCGTCTCGCCCTTTTTCGTGCTGCTGTCCGCAGCCGTGAAATTTACGCTGTCCGCGCCCAGGCGCTTGGCTGCGATCTCAAAGCTCGTGCGGGTGCGGGTGGAGTTTTCAAAAAACGCGTTTATGACCGTCTTACCGCGAAGCGAGTCGGATTTTTTGATATCGCTGCGGTTGAGCGATTTAAACTCGCGCGCCAGATCAATGAAGTCGTAGATGTCCTCGCGGCTCAGATCCTGCGCGCTAAGAAGATGCTTTAGCTTATACATTCCCTCTCCTTTTTTGGGCCGAATTTCAGCCGTAATTGTATAAAAAAATCTCTGATAAAATTTTAAAATTTAAGAGCGGGGCTCAAATTTAGACGCGAAATTTTGCTTGGAATTTCATTTAAGATCACATACGAAGCGTGAGCGGAATTTTGGGGTAAAATTTAAAAATTTTAGGATTAAATTTGAGCTTTTTGAGCGAAAATTTTAAAAAATCCGCCACGCCACTTACGTAAAATTTTAAAGCTTTACGCGCGGCGGGCGGCTAGAAAAACAAAGAATTTAAAGCTTATTTAAATACTTTATATAATTTTTCGCACTATTTTCTACGGCTTGCTCGCTTTTATCGTAAGTAAAGCCGTACGAGACGAAATTTGGTAGCGCAATCGCGCCGACGAAATTAAACGTAGCCTTAAATGGCGCTAGCACCTCATCTACGCTAAAGCCCACAATGCCGTTTTTAGAGTAGTTTGCCTCGGTCGCGCCAAGTGAGATCGCAAGCGCGAATTTTTTGCCCTTAAGTTTGCCGCCATCCTCTCCGTCGTAAGCCCAGCCGCGCGTAAAAACATCCTCAAACCACTGCTTAAGAAGCGGCGTGCAGTTTGAAAAACGAAACGGAAACTGAAGCACGATTTTATCGTGGCTTTCGAGCAGTTTTTGCTCCTTTTCCACATCGATTTTAAAATCCGCATAAAGCGCGTAAAGATCGTGAAGCTCGAACTTATCAGGATGGGCTAGCACAGCATCCCTCCAGTGGCGGTTTACGAGCGAGTTTGCGATATTTGGATGAGCCAAAATAATGAGAGTTTTCATTTCTATCCTTTAAATTTGAAATTGCGGGGCGCATTATAGCCCTACTTCGTAAAATTTTTCTTGTTTTATCGCAAGCAGCCTTAAATTCTAAAGCTTTACCAGCCGCTGCCTGCTTATCTTTACAGCAACTTCAAAGAGCGGAGCTTTGAATTCCAAACTTCATTCACTACTCGCGCTTTATTTTAGAAATGCTCGCCCTGGGGGCACTCGTCGCGTTTTACAGAGGTTTACTACTTCTTTGCAAATATTCATATTCCATTGCGGAGGCTCGCGCGAGTAAAATTTTAACGAAGCCGCCGCGCAGGGGAAATTTTAATAAAATTTAGCATCGCTTCTCTGCAAGCATTCGCCGCAACAAACAAATTGAAGCGAAATTTAGCCGCGCTTAAATTCTAAAACTTTGCCTACCAGCCGCCTCTTCAGGATCTGAATTATCATCGCGCTCCTGCGAGCGCCCGCCGCGCAGCTCCTGTCTGGGCTGCACGCCAAAGCCCTCCAAGACCTTACCGATACTTTCGTTTGCATCCTTGATGATGCCTTGCAGACTTTCGCCCATTTTATCGAGGTTTTTGCCCGCCTCGCGCGCCGCCGCCTCGCCCTGCTTTAGCAGATCCTTGGTCCTATCGGCGTTGCGAGCGGTGAAATCGTTCAAGACTTCAGGCGCTTTTTTCTGCAAATTTTGCAAGGCCTCGCCAAAAACTTTAGCATCGTTCGCAAGCTCGTCTATCGTGGAATTTAGATCGGATTTTTGCTTGCTCTCAAAGCCCTGCGGCGCGGAGCTTTGTATAGAATTTTGTGTAAAGCTTTGAACGGAATTTTGCCCCGAACTATCCGCGCTTTTATTAAAATTTCGCCCTTGATTACCCGCGCTAAAATTCTGCTCCGAGCGTGCGTTTTGTTCGCGATCTTGCGCGTCTGATCCGCCGTCGCAGCCGCCTAAAATACATATCGCGGCTAGCGCCAAAGTAAAATTTCGCGCCGCATTTATAAAACTAAAATCGTTTATAAAATTAAAATTTCTAGCGCGACCCGCTGAGATAAAATTTCGCGCACCGCCGGCTAAAACAAAATTTCGCGGCCGTCTAAAGCCCAGCTCGCCGCTCGCTCGGATAAAATTCTGCGCCGAATCGCCTCCGCACCCTTTCAAAATTCGTCTTTTCAAAATCCGCTCCTTTTAAATTTCATCCCTTGCAATCGCGCTTGGAAGCCGCCCGAAAAACAGATCGCTTCTAAGCTTCAAAAGCAAGCAGATAGCGATATCGGCACTCTGTTCGCGGATGTAGTTTCGATCGCCATTTAGATGAAATTCCCCGACGATCTGTTTACCGCCCTGCTCCTTCGCGCCGATAAAGACCGTCCCTACGGGCTTTTGCGCGCTTCCGCCGCCGGGGCCCGCGATACCACTTACCGCAAGAGCAAAGCTTGCCCCGCTGCTTTGCAGCGCGCCCTCCAGCATCTCGCCCACGGTCTGCGCGCTTACCGCGCCGTAGCGAGCGAGCGTATCTTCGCTCACGTTGAGCCAGAGATTTTTTATCTCATTGGCGTAGCTTACGAGCGAGCCGTCGAAAACGTCGCTCACGCCCGCGATCGCGCCGAATTTTGCGGCGATGAGCCCTGCGGTACAACTTTCGGCAAAGGTGATCTTAGCGCCTATTTCGCGCAGCCTATCCACCACAAAGCCCATAAAATCGCCGCCTTCGATGTAGCAGCTCTCATAATACTTGCCGACGCTTTGTAAAAACGCATCCAGCGCTCCGAATTTCATCGCACTGGCGCGCACGAGTAGCAAAAAAGAGCTGGGTCTGCTGATCGTAAGCGAAATTTTATAGCTGATCGCAAGGCTTTCTAGGCGCTGCTTTACGTTTTCGTATTCGCAATCAAAAATATAGAAGCTCTCGCCCGCGTTCGGCGCGTCTTGGAGGATCGGCGGCAGGCTTTGCAAGCAAAGCGCCTTGATCACGTTTACCGAGCAACCTCTGACGTTTAGCAGGAAGCTGTTTTTCGCCACCGTGCGCGCCATCGAGGGCGCCAAGGTTTCTCCGTTTTTCAGCTCGAGCGAATCGAAAGAGAGCGTCGATAAAATTTTACCGACGACCGCGTAGGCGGAGTTTGCCGCAAAGATCGTGATAAAATCGTACGAATCGATCATCTTTTCAAGCGCGAAGGGCAAAACCTTATCGTTTTCGCTTAAGAATTTCAGATCGTCCATCCGCCCAAAAACACGTTCGTAGCTGCGAGAAATATAGCTCATCAAGGCCGCGTCGTAGCGGATCTCCTCGCCTATTACAAGGATGATATTTTTCATAAAGACCCTCATTAAATTTTCGCACATTATAGCATAAACGCAGACTGCTCTTTCAGAGCTTTTTAATGGCGTTTTGGATAAACTTCACAAATTTTTTAAGACACGAAAAGGTACAAATATGGACTACAAAGATACTCTCTTTCTTCCTACTACGGATTTTGCGATGCGAGGCGCGCTACCTCAAAACGAACCTGCGCGATTTAAGGCATGGTACGATGAGCGTAAAATTTACGAAAAGATGAAGGCTAAACGCAAGGGCGCAAGCGTTAGCTTTAATATCCACGACGGCCCGCCGTATGCTAACGGACACCTCCACATCGGCCATGCGCTGAATAAAATTTTAAAAGACATCATCACCAAAACCCATTATTTCTTCGGCGAGGAGATCCGCTACGTACCGGGCTGGGACTGCCACGGCCTGCCGATCGAGCAGCAAGTAGAGATCAAACTAGGTGAGCAGAAAAAATCGCTTTCAAAAGTGCAGATCCGCGAGCTTTGCAGACAGCACGCCAAAGAGTTCATCGACGTGCAGCGCAATGAATTTAAAGATATGGGGATTTTGGGCGACTGGGATGATCCGTATCTGACGCTAAAATTTGAATTTGAAGCTGAAATTTACAAGGCGCTCTGTCAGATCGCTAAAAAAGGAATTTTAATCGAGCGAAGTAAGCCCGTGTTTTGGAGCTGGGCGGCAAAAAGCGCGCTCGCAGAAGCCGAGGTTGAATACAAAGACAAAGAGGACTACTCGATCTTCGTGGCGTTCGATCTAAGCAGTGAAGCAAACGCTAAAATCGGCGCTAAAGGCGCTAAAGCGGTCATCTGGACGACCACGCCTTGGACGCTGCCTGCAAACGGCGCGATATCTTTGAACCCGAATGAAATTTACGCGCTGACGAGCGAAAATTTGATCCTTGCAAAACCTCTAGTCGAAAGCCTCGTAAGCCTGGGCATCACCAAGGGCGAGATCGTAAAAGAATTTGGGGCCGCCGAGCTTGAGGGTCTAAACGCGATCAATCCGCTAAACGATAGAGCTTCAAAATTTATCCTCGGCGAGCACGTCCTGATGGACGGCGGCACCGGGCTCGTGCATACGGCTCCGGGACACGGCGAGGACGATTATTTCGTAGGGCTTAAATACGGCATCGAGGTGATCATGCCCGTGGATGAGGGCGGCTGTTTCGATCAAACTCTTAAAACCAAAAAACTCTTCCGCGCAGACGTCGTAGATGAGCTCGTGGGGATGCATATTTTCAAAGCGAACGAGAAAATTTTAGAGCTTCTAGGCCCCGCGCTTATCAAATCCGGCAAATTCGTCCACTCCTATCCACACTGCTGGCGCACGCACAAGCCGGTGATCTACCGCGCAACGAAGCAGTGGTTTATCGCGATGGACGAGCCAATGCCTAGCGGCAAGACGCTGCGTCAGGTAGCGCTAGAGCAGATCGGCAAGGTTAAATTTTATCCGCAAAGCGGCATCAACCGCCTTACCTCGATGATAGAAAACCGCCCCGATTGGTGTATCTCGCGCCAGAGAGATTGGGGCGTGCCGATCGCATTTTTCCGCGACAAAAGCACCAAAGAGCCGATTTTTGATGAAAAAATTTTAAATAATATCTACGAAATTTTTAAGGCTAAGGGCGCGGATGCTTGGTGGCAGATGGAAATTTCGGAGCTCTTACCGCAAGACAGCGGCTATAGGCCCGAAAATTTAGAAAAAGTAATGGATATCTTAGACGTTTGGTTCGATAGCGGCTCGACGTGGAAGGCGGTACTACAAAGCGGCGCCTATGATGCGGGCAAATTCCCTGCGGATATGTATCTTGAGGGCAGCGACCAACACCGCGGCTGGTTTCAAAGCTCACTGCTTCTAAGCTGCGCGATCAACGAATGCGCGCCGTACAAAAGCATCCTCACGCACGGATTTACCGTCGATGAGAAGGGTCAAAAGATGAGCAAGTCCGTCGGAAACGTCGTCTATCCGCAAGAGGTCGCAAAGAGCCACGGTGTGGAAATTTTGCGCCTTTGGGTCGCGATGAGCGATTATTCGACCGATCTGAAGATCAGCGACAATATCCTAAAGCAGGTAAGCGAGCAGTACCGCAAGATCCGAAATACTATAAGATTTCTGCTCGCAAGCACCAGTGATTTAAATGAGATCGAGACGAGTAATTTTACGCGGCTTGACCGCTGGATCCTAACGCGCGCGGCAAACGCCTTTGCAGGCGCGGAAGCGGCGTTTAGAAACTACGATTTTTCAAAAGGCTTCAACGCCTTGCTAAATTTCTTAAGCGCCGATCTGAGCGGAATTTATCTTGATATCTGCAAAGACAGACTCTACTGCGACGCACCCGACGAACCGCGCCGCAGAAGCGCGCAAAGTGCGATCGCTCTGATCACGCGAGCGCTGCTGCCTCTGATCGCACCTACGCTAACCTACACGATCGACGAAGTGATGGAATTTGCGCCGCAAATCATTAAAGAGGGCAAAGAAGACGTTTTCGATCTGACATATAAGCCGATAGAATTTGACGATTTTCTAGAATTCGACGAAATTCTAATCAAATCGAGAGAGAAATTTTTCGAGCTTATCGATGCGCTGAAAAAGGACAAGATCATCAAATCGACGCTTGAGCTGGTTTTGCAGACGAGCTCGAACGAAATTTTATCAAACGACATCCTAGGCGTGGCGGATTGGTTCATGGTAAGCGACGTGGACACTCTGCAAAGCGATGAGGCTCTGGCGGAGTTTAAGATAAATGACGAAATTTTCCGCCTCGTAAAATCCTCTAAACACAAATGCCCTAGATGCTGGAAATTTAACGCAAAAGAGCCGGATGAGCTCTGCCCGCGCTGCGCGAAGGTCATGCATGCTCGCTAGCCCCATAAGTCTCGGCTTCGTATTTTTTACGATCGCGCTGATCTGCGTAGCGACGGGCGTGGGGATCTATTTCGTGAATAAATTTAAGGATGGCAGATGATAAGTTTGAAAGAGGCTCTAAAGCTGAGCGCGGATGAAATTTCGGCGCTTAGAGCGGAGCTAAAGGATAAAATTTTAAAAACTAAGGAGCTTGGCGCCTACGTCGAGCAGCTTACGGGCGAGGCTCTAAACGTCAGCGGCGAGGGCGTGCCGATCGCGATCAAAGATAACATTCAGGTAAAAGATTGGAGCGTCACCTCGGCGAGTAAAATTTTGCAAGGATATGTTGCGCCATACGACGCGACGGTGATCAAAAAGCTACGCGAGCGCGGTTTGGCGCCATTTGGGCGGACGAATATGGATGAGTTTGCGATGGGAAGTACTACCGAAAGCTCATTCTACGGCAAAACTCTCAATCCAACCGATCACTCGCGCGTACCAGGCGGCAGTAGCGGCGGAAGCGCGGCTGCCGTAGCGGCGAATATCGCCGTAGCTGCACTCGGAAGCGATACGGGCGGCTCTATCCGCCAGCCGGCGGCATTTTGCGGCTGTGTAGGCTTTAAGCCGAGCTACGGCAGGGTTAGTCGCTACGGGCTTGCGGCGTATTCGAGCAGCCTCGATCAGATAGGACCGATCACGCGCAGCGTCGAGGACGCGGCGATTTTATACGACATCATCGCAGGCCGCGACGAGATGGACAGCACGAGCTACGCAGGCACTTACGAAAGCACCGCGGATAAGCTAAACGCCGATCGCAAGCTTAAGATCGCCGTTATAAAAAATTATATCGACGAAGCCTCGCAGCAGGTCAAAGAGGCTCTGAATTTAACCATAGAAAAACTAAAATCATTCGGACACGAGATCGTTTATCGCGATCTTTGCAGCTCCAAATACGACATCGCGACCTACTACATCATCGCGACCGCCGAGGCTAGCGCAAATTTAAGTCGCTACGACGGCGTGCGCTACGGAAACCGCGCGAAGGCTCTAAATTTAAAAGAGCTCTACGCTAACACCCGCGGCGAAGGCTTCGGCGACGAGGTCAAGCGCCGTATGCTTCTAGGCACCTTCGTGCTAAGCAGCGGCTACTACGACGCGTATTACATCAAGGCACAGAAAGCAAGGGCTTTCATCAAAAGCGAATATGAGGAAATTTTAAAAGACGCCGATTTGATCTTTATGCCGATCGCGCCGGGCGTGGCGTATAAATTCGGCGAGCTTAGCGATCCGCTTCGCGCGTATCTTAGCGACATCTACACGATCGGCGTAAATTTAGCGGGGCTTCCCGCGATCTCCGTGCCGGTAGCGAAAAATAAAGAGGCTCTTAATATCAGCGCGCAGCTTATCGGGCGCGCCTACGATGAACAAACGGTGCTGGACGGCGGCTTGAGTTTAGAAAAAATCGTGAAAGGATAAGTATGAAGATCGTCAAAAAGGCTCTGACCTTCGAGGATGTTTTGTTGGTACCGCAATACTCTGAAATTTTACCCAAAGAGGTCGATATCAGCACGAGTTTTACGAAAAATATCACACTAAATACCCCTCTCGTGAGTGCTGCGATGGATACGGTCACCGAGTACCGCACCGCGATAATGATGGCGCGCCTCGGCGGCATCGGCGTGATCCATAAAAATATGGACGAGGACTCCCAAGCCAAGATGGTTCGCCGCGTAAAAAAGAGCGAAAGCGGCGTCATTATCGACCCTATCTCGATCAAGGCGGACGCCACGATCAAAGACGCGCTCGATCTGATGAGCGAGTACCATATTAGCGGCATTCCCGTTATCGACGACAACGGCGTGCTAATCGGAATTTTAACTAATCGCGATCTGCGCTTTGAAACCGACACCGCCGCACTTGTGGGCGAAAAGATGACCAAAGCTCCGCTAATTACCGCTCCAAAGGGTTGCACGCTTGATGATGCGGAGAAAATTTTTAGAAACAATAAGGTAGAAAAGCTTCCGATAATCGATGCAAACGGCCATTTAGAGGGGCTTATTACGATTAAAGACCTTAAAAAGCGCATCGAATATCCAAGCGCCAATAAAGACAAATTCGGCCGTCTTCGCGTCGCCGCGGCGATTGGCGTAGGCCATCTGCAAAGAGCCGAAGCTCTCGTCAAAGCGGGCGTAGATGCGCTTGTGATGGACTCTGCGCACGGACACTCCAAAGGCATTATCGACACGCTTAAGGAGCTGAAGCGAAATTTTGACGTCGACGTAGTAGTCGGAAACGTCGCAAACCCTGCCAGCATAAAAGATATCGCAAACGCAGGAGCCGACGCGATTAAAGTAGGCATCGGTCCGGGCTCGATCTGCACTACCCGCATCGTAGCGGGCGTGGGCGTGCCGCAATTTACCGCGATCAACGATTGCGCGATCGAGGCGGCTAAATTTGGAATTCCGATCATCGCAGACGGCGGCATCAAATACTCGGGCGACATCGCCAAAGCCCTAGCCGCGGGCGCAAGCTCGGTGATGATGGGAAGCCTGCTAGCAGGCTGCTACGAAACCCCGGGCGAGCTCATTACGTTTCAGGGTCGCCAGTACAAAACCTACCGCGGCATGGGTTCCTTAGCGGCGATGCATAAGGGAAGCTCGGATCGCTACTTTCAAGACGGCACCGCAAAAGAAAAGCTCGTGCCCGAGGGCGTCGAGGGACGCGTGCCTTACGCGGGTATGTTAAAAGACGTGATCTTTCAACTGCTAGGCGGCTTGCGAAGCTCGATGGGATACTGCGGCAGCAAGGACATCGCGACCTTTCAGCAAAAGGCGGAATTTGTCGAGATCACGAGCGCAGGTCTTAAAGAAAGCCACGTCCACGACGTCATCATCACGCAGGAAGCGCCGAATTACCGAGTAAATCAGTGATCCTTCAAAGCAAAATTCAAAATTTCGACGAGCCGCTCTATCTGGAGAGCGGCCGCGTCTTTTCCAACTTCAAGCTCGCCTATGAAACCTACGGCGAGCTAAACCGAGACAAATCAAACGTTATCGTCATCTGCCACGCCTTAACCGGCTCCGCGCACGCCGCGGGACTTTACGAAGGCGACGTTAAGCCGGGCTGGTGGGACGGGCTCATCGGCGATCATAAAGCGGTCGATACGACAAAATTTTTCGTCATCTGCATAAATATCCTGGCTTCGCCGTTTGGCTCTACCTGCCCGCTCGACGTCGATGAAAGCAGCGGCCGCGAGTACCGCTTGCGCTTTCCTGTAGTGGTCGTCTCGGACGTCGTGCGCGCGCAGATGATGCTTTTAAAGCGCCTAGGTATTTCGCGCGCCCGCGCCGTTATCGGCGGCAGTCTGGGCGGCATGCAGGCGCTGTGCTACGCGATCGAATATCCCGAATTTGCGGATGAAATTTTCGTACTCGCAAGCACATACGCTACGCAGCCTTGGGCGATCGCATTTAATAAGATCGCGACCGAGGCCATCTTGCGCGATCCAAGCTTTAAAAACGGCAACTACGATAAAAATCTGATCGCCGAGCGCGGGCTTGACGGCATGGCGGTGGGGCGCATGGCGGGGCATATAAGTTTTTTAAGCCCAAGCTCGATGCAGGAAAAATTTGGGCGCAACTACGTTGAAACCGACGGTCTTTACGAGATCAACGGACGCTTTCAGGTCGATCGCTACCTTGAATACAACGGCGAAAATTTCGCGCGCAGGTTCGATCCGCTGTGTTATCTCTACATCGCCAAGATGATGAATATATTTGATTGCACGCGCCACTACGGCAATCTCAAAAACGCCTGCGCGCAGATCAGATCGCGCCTGCACCTCATCTCTTTCAAAGGCGACGTGCTCTTTCCGCCTGAGCTGATGAAAGAAATTTACGATGCGATGAGCGATCTGGGCAAAAAGGATCGCACGAGCTACGCGCAGATCGATAGCGACTACGGACACGACGCGTTTTTGGTCGAGATAGAAAAATTTGATTACATCATAAAAAGGATTTTAGATGAGTTTTGAGGAAAAAATGGAGAAGATTAACGCGCTTTTAAAAAGCTTAAACGACAAGGATCTGAGCCTAGAAGAGAGCGTGAAACTGTATAAGCAGGGCGTGGCGCTGCTAAAAGAGGCGAAGGAAATTTTAGAAAACGCCAAACTCGAGGTTACCGAAATAAACGCGCCCGAGCAGGCTTAGGAGGCGACGATGATAAACGTATGCGTTTTACAACTACCGACGCTTTCGATGAGCGAAAATCGGATCGATTACTATATGAAGGTCGCCAAAGATAACGGAGCGCGGATCGTGCTGCTGGGCGAATATGAGCTAAATTCCTTCTTTAGCGAGCTTAAAAAGATGCCCCGCTCTATCGCCTGCGAACAGAGCGAGCACAAGCAGGAGCTGATGGCGCGGCTGGCCGCTAAATACGACCTACATATCGTAGCACCGATAATCAGAGCCGCTAGCGGCGCGATTTTGAGGCAGGCGGGCATTTTCGGCGGCGCGGCTCAAAAAAGCGCGCGCGGCAACGGCGGCGGCGGCGAAAATTCCTTAAGCCTTAAAAGTGAGCCCGGTTGCAAAGGCGAGCCAAATTCCAAGAGCGATTTAAATTCCAACGATAGTTCAAATTCTAAAGGCGCTTTAAATTCCAAAAACGAACAGAGTTCCAAAGGCGGCTTAAATTCCTGCGGCGCGCACGCTTTAAATTTAAAAGCCGCAAATTCCGCAGACGGTTTAAATTCAAGCGCTTCGATCCCAAGTAACTCGAACGCTTCAAATTTAAAAGCCGAGAGCCAAAAAGATGCGAGCGAAGAGGAGATCTTTTGCGCGAGCGAAAACGAGCCTATCTGGGTGAAATCCTGCGCGAAATTTTCGCCCTCGGAGGTGAAATTTTACGATCAAAATATACTGATGGATTATCCGCACTGGAACGAGGAGGGCTTTTTCGCCAACCGCAAAAGCCGCAAAATCGGTAAAATTTCGCCGATGATCTTTAGCGAGGGCGGCGTGAAATTCGGCGTCTGCTTCGGCTATGAGGCGCATTTTGACGTATTTTGGCGCTATTTTATGCAAAAAAACGTCGGCTGCGTGCTCGTGCCGTGCGCCTCGACCTTCGAAAGCGGCGGACGCTGGCGCGAGCTTTTGAAGATGCGCGCGTTTACGAACTCGCTCTACGTCATCCGCGCCAACCGCATCGGCGAGGCAAAATTCGGCGAGAGCGAGTTTAAATTTTACGGCGAGAGCTTCGTCGTAACCCCCGGCGGCGAGATCGCAAACGAGCTGAAAAACGAAGAGGGCGTGCTGATGTGCGAAGTGGACGCAGACGAGATCGCTGCGGCGCGCGGGCTGTGGAAATTCCGAAAAAATCTAGTCGGCAGGGGGCTTTTATGAACTACTTTCACAGGCAGATCCAGCTTTGGAGCGAGCAGACGCAGCGCGCGCTTGCGGATAAGCGCATCCTAATCATCGGCGCGGGCGGGCTTGGAAGCAGCCTTTCTTACGCTCTGGGCGCAAGCGGTATCGGGCGGATCAGCGTCGTGGATTTCGACACGGTGGCGCTTCACAATATCCACAGGCAAATTTTATTCACGCTCGCAGACGAGGGCAAATTTAAAGCGGATATTTTTAAAAGCCGCACGGAAAGCCGCTACGACGGCGTGAGCGTGGAGGTGCATAAGAGCCGCGCGGAGGAATTTTTCGCTAGCGCGACCGCCTCGGGCGAGAAATTTGATCTGATTTTAGATGCGACCGATAATCTCGCCACGCGCGCGCAGATCGATGCGTTTGCTAAGCAAATAGGCGTGCCGTGGGTGTTCGCGTCGGTGGACAGCTGGCAGTGCCAAGTCTGCTTCGTACAGAACGCGGATTTTAAATTTTTCCCGAGCCTAAACGCGACGCCTGCGGGCATAACGGCTGCGATCGTGATGTTTGCGGCAAGCTTTGAGGCAAACCTCGCTCTGCGCTACCTAGCGGGGCTTGAGGTCGAAAAAGACCTGCTTTACTACGCGAACTTTTTTGGCGGCGAACTGGAAGTTAGGAAGATAAAATTGTAAATTTGATTTGTAGACGGATAAAATTTAAGACGCAACCGCTTTTTTAGTGAGAAATTTATAGCTTAATTTATCTTATTGTATCTTCGGACATATGGCAAGCAAAATTTTTCATGCAACATACAGAATTTTGGCATGGGTTAAATTCCAGATAAATTTAGCTATTACTTTCTTCACTATATTCAAACTACCGAAATTTTAGAATTTTATAAACTATATTTTAAATTCCTATCTTATAAAATTTAGCACTCATTTTTTCACTCCTTGAGATTTATCTATCTTATCTTGTAGAATTTTTACATATTCATCAAAAAGCATCTGATTGCCGTTATATTTAATCATTAATTCGCCGCGACTCTTACTGGTCGAAACCAAGTCATATTTTTCCGCAAAATTGAGATACTTCATAGCCGCTTTTGTGTCAGGAAATGTTTTATTCCTATCTCTAAACTAATCTCTTAAACTATCAAATTCCTCCTCGGTCTTTATATCCTCTTCTTTCAAATTCGTTAATTTCTCATCGCCGCAAAATCTGCCATAATCCTTTACGGCAGTATCATAATAATTTAGTATTATTGGATCGGGCGTGATTTGAATGCTTTTTTCAGGTTCTGAATTGTTAAATGAAGAATTCTTGCGTTCCTCTTCGTGTAACCTAGCTATCCTTTCATTTCGTGCAGTTCCGTATCCGCCTAAAATTTTCTCTCCTTTTTGATAATCTCTCATATGAAATATATAATCCCATTTTCTACCTAAGTTATGCAAATAATACGTAACACAATGCTTGTAAGCAAGATCCAACTCCTCTTGAGTAGGTTGTCCTACTACATTATATTTCAACAAAATATCAAGTATCGGCTCATAATTGGGCGTTGAATTTAAAAGAACATAATACGATCTAGGCAAAATAGAATTTTTAGCATCACTTACAATATATATGTAATCGTACTTCTGATCACTCAATTGAGGCCTATATCCGTGATCTAAGATTATTTCTATCATTTTTGAAAAACCATTTGTAATCAAATAATATAAGGGGTCAATATCTCCTTTGAGTCCAGTTCTAAAAACGCAAGCATCCTTATCCAATTTTATATAAGCTTTGCTGTTGTCGACTAAAATCGGGCTGCTGGTTTTATATATTGGGCAGTCCAAATACCACTGTACCGCCTTCACCTCTTCAAATTTAACCCCGTTATCCAGTAATAGTTTTGCCGTTTTGGTGGAGTTATTTTCTATCGCATAGGCTAGCGGACTAAGTTTATATCTGTCCTTATGCCTCATATCCGCTCCTAACTTTATAAGCTCTTTAGCGGTATTTTCATCGTCGTAAAACGCGCTATAAATAAGCGGGCTAGTACCTGCATGCATCTGTAAATTTACGCTTAGATTATTGTCTTTTAAAAAATTTAAAACGCCTCTGGTGTCTTTAGCTTTGAGCATTAAGCGAAGCTTTTTTAAAGTAGCGTTTTCTTCCCAGTGAGAATTCGTATATTCTCCCTCATTATCTATATCCCAGTAGCGAAACGCAAAACTTTCAACTTCTTCTCGAGTTACGTATTTGCTAAGACCCGGCACTTTGGAAACATTGGTATCGGCAGTAACTACGAAGTTAGTTTGTTTACGCTCCGCAAGACCCGATCTTTCGCCTAGCAGATACAGCGCGCATATGACTACCGCGCAGATAGCATAAATAAACCGAAGTTTGAAGCTTTTCAAAATTTCCATCCCCTTTAACAAAACGTCATTTTGCCATTTTTGAGCGCATTATAGCCTAGCTTAAATTAAACCGAAATTTTACGCGGCGAGCGGGTAAAATTTTATATAAATTTAGCCCGCAAGCCTTGAAATCTGAGCAAATTTAGAAGATAAATGCGTGTTTAGAATTTTAATTAGCTCTATCCCAGATCGTTCAAAAGATCCGCCAAGCTCACGTCGGATAGGGATTTTTTAAAATCATTCTGAATGCGAGCAAATCGCGGCGCGAGTACCGCCTCGATCTTGCCGCCCACGGGGCAGGCGCTAGGCGAGCCTTTGTGCAGGCGAAACATCGCGTCCTCCCCGCTCACCGCCTCGTAAATGTCTAAAAGCGTGATGAGCCGCGCGTCGCGAGCCAGCGTGATGCCGCCCACGCCCGCGGTCGTGAGCACCAAGGCTGCATTTTTCAGCTGCGAGATCAGCTTGCGCGCGATGGCGGGGTTTATCCCCGAGCTTGCGGCGACGAAATCGCCCGTGACCTTCTCCTCGCGAAAATACGCGACGCAAAGCATTATGTGAACCGCGAGTGAAAATTTTATACCTACTTGCATTTCGCTCCTTGATTTGGATCTGAGTTTTAGAATTTAAGCGAAATTTTCCTTAAATTCGACCGCTAAATTTCAGATCGCGCTAAAATTTCATCCGCTATACGATTTTCTTAAAATTCTAATCTTAAATTTAATCGTGTCTAAATTTTATCAGCCAAACGATCTTTCTAAAATTCGGATATTAAATTTAATCGTTACAAAATTCCATCCGCTAAGCGATCTTTTTAAAATTTAGATATTAATTTTAATCGCGCCTAAATTTCATCCGCGACATAGCAAGCATCGCGTTACCCTATACCGATAGCGCGACTATCCTAACCTCGTCGCCGCCACCGTTGCAGCCGCTACCGCTGCTCATTACCGCTACTGCCGTTATCGCGAATACAATCGCTGCTATCGCTACCGCCGCTATTATTCGAATACAATCGCTACCGATGTTCTGCAATGCAATCGCAGCCGTCATTAGCACCGCGGTCGCCGCCACCATCGCCATTAAATTTTAAATTTTAGCTTAGGTTCGGCTCCGCCGCTAAATTTAATTTCAAGCCGTAGCTCGCTCTAAATTTTAATTCAAACATAGGCTGTCCTAGCGCTAAATTTTGATTTAAAGCCCGAACTTGCTTTTTCGCTAAATTTTAAATTTGCGTTCGAATTTTACCGCGCTAAACGATTTAAAATTTACGTTAGAATTTTGCCGTGCCGCGCAGTTAAAATTTACGCCCGATTTTCGCCGTGCCGCGCGGTTTAAAATTTACGCGCGGCAACGCCCATTATTCGCCGACTGCCGTAAACGGCTTGCCGATAAATTTTTGCGCCCCGATCTCATCTATTACGGCGAGCGCGAGGTCTGCGTAGCCGATATAGCTTTTGCCTTTACCGTTTAGGATCAGCTCGTCGCCTCCTAGGACGTATGAGCCCATGCGAGCGGCGTTTGCGTCGTATTCCGCGGCAGGGATCACGTAGGTCCAGATCAAATCTTTGCTCGCTTTTAGCACCTCGTAGCTCGCCGCAGTCGCCTCGGCTACGCCCATATACTCAGCCGGAAAGCTTGGAGTATCCATCAGGCGCGTCTTGCGCGAAGCGTCTGTGTATAGCACGCCCGCACCGCCGATGACGAAAAGTCTAGTCTGCGTGCCGCTTAGCAGCTCCGCGATGTGCTGCGTCATTTTCGCGTGAAGCGGGAAGGTCTGCGGCGTCCATGCAGCGATCGCGCTGATGACGACGTCAAAGCCCGCCAAATCGGCCTTGCTAAGCTCAAAAACGTCCTTGTGCACGAGCTTGATGGCACCATTTTCATACTCTTTGTTTCGCGCGAAGCCCGTTACGTCGTAGCCCTGCTTTAGCGCCTCCGCAACTAGCGCGCTACCTGATTTTCCGTTTGCTCCGATGATTGCTACCTTTTTCATTTTCTATCCTTTAAATCTAGATTTTGTTTGCTTACATAGCCGCTTATCGCTGCTGCAAGCTAATTTAGTTGCCGTCGCAGCCGATACACTCTCTCATACGACCATCTATCGCCGTCGTCGCAGCCGATAAGCCCGCTACGCAGGGTGCGTTTTGCCGCGCTACGCAGTTTAAATTTTACACCTGCGCTTTGCTGCGCGCTTGTCTCGCGAAATTTACAGCCAGCTTGGCTTTACATCGTCGTTTATCACGCCGTCGCCGTTAGTGTACTGCTCCAAGCTGCCGCGTTTAGTTTGGATACAGATAAATTTCATCCCCTGCGCGCCCGCCTTGAAGCATCTCTTGCCCGCGGGATCGATGCGGATAGCGTCGCCCTCGCCCACCGCCGTCTCCTCGCCGTCGATGAATAGCGTGCCGCCGCCTTTTAGCACCAAGTAAAGCTCCTCGTTTTGCTTGTGCGAATGTACGAACGGCACGCTCGCGTTTGCGGGAAGTTCGTTGATAGAGAGCTCGCAGCCGCTTAAGCCTAGAGCTTCTTTCAGCTCGACTCTGGGTTCGCTTTTGGTTGAAACGATCTTGTAGTTTGACATCTTTTTCTCCTTAGTTTTTTGTTGTAATGCTATAACTTACAACTGATGAGCGAAGTATAGTAAAATTTTGTTGTAATGTCAAGAGTTACAGCAAAATTTTTCAAAAAGTTTGACGCGAATTTTAAAATCAGCTAAAATCCGCGCGATTTTAACCGAAGGATTTTTATGCAAAATAGCGCATTTAAGACGCTAACGCTCATCGCAAAGAAAAATTTTAAAAAGCTGTTCTTGACGTTTAGCCTGGTTTTAGCGGAAAACGGACTGTTTCTCATCTATCCCGTACTAGCCGGCATCGCCATAAACGCCATCGTAGCGGGCGACACGCTTTTGGCACTTAGCTACTCGTGCATGGTGTTCGTGGGCTGGGGACTTGGCTCGATTAGGCGACGCGTGGATACGCAGGTATTTACTAGGATATATGCAGGACTTGCCGTAAGCGTGATAATGAACGAAAAAAGAGCCGCAAAAGACGAAAGCGCCGTAATCGCAAGAGCAAATTTATCTCGCGAATTCGTGGATTTTTTCGAGCAGCATTTTCCCGTGTTTTTTACCTCGGTCGTCTCGATTTTCGGCTCGGCGATCATGCTTTTATTTATCGAGTTCTACGTGGGTTTGGCTGTTTTTGCCCTGCTCGCGATTTTTGGAGTTTTGCTACCCAAATACATCGCCAAAAACGACCGCTTGTATCTAAAACTAAACAACCAGCTAGAGCGCGAAGCAGGACGCATAAGCGTAGGCGACGAATACACGCTAAATCGCCACTACGACGTGCTTTCAAAACTTCGTATCCGCATATCAAACAGAGAGGCGATGAGCTTTTTCATCATCGGTACGAGTGCGGCGGCGATTTTTAGTTTGGCGATATTTTTGCTCTCAAGCAAGCAGGCAAACGCAGGCCACATCTACTCGGTGCTCACCTATCTTTGGACATTTGCGATCAGCTTAGATGACGCGCCGAGGCTAGTGGAAGAGTTTAGTAAGTTAAAAGACATAGGCAAGCGCACAAGCGCTGAGCCGGAAGGAGATTTGGCTAAAATTTAAGCGCTTTTTTAGGGTATAATGTATCTAAAATTTGCCGAAAAATGAGGTCAAAATGCACGAAAATCATGCCCACTGCACGCATTCGCACGCGTCAAACAAAGTCGTTTTGAGAAATTCTTTCCTTATAATATCCGCTTTTATGCTGGTCGAGGTCGCGGGCGGCTTGGCGACGAACTCGCTCGCCCTGCTCTCAGACGCCGGGCACATGCTATCAGACGCCGCAGCGCTCGGGCTTTCGCTGTTTGCGTTTAAATTCGGCGAACGCAAGGGCAATCTGCAAAAAACCTTCGGCTATAGGCGGATCGAAATTTTAGCCGCGACGATAAACGCCGTCACGCTCATCGTCATCGCCGTTTTTATCGTCATTGAGGCGGCGCGGCGCCTGCAAAACCCGCCAGAAGTAGCCACCGCTGGCATGCTCGCCATCAGTACGCTGGGTCTTGCTGTAAACATCGTCGTGGCGCTATACATGCTGCGCGGCGGTGACGTGAGAGAAAACGTCAATATGCGCGGCGCCTACCTGCACGTGCTGGGCGACGCTGCGGGCTCGGTGGGTGCGATCGCAGCGGCTTTGGCGATGATGTGCTTTGACTGGGGCTGGGCGGACGCGGCGGCTAGCCTGCTCGTAGCCGCGCTCATCGTAAAAAGCGGCTGGGGCATGCTAAAAGAGAGCCTAAACATTCTAATGGAGGGCTCGCCAAAGGGCGTGAGCCTAGACGCGCTCGTCGCGCAGATCAGGGGCGTAGACGGCGTGCTTTCGGTGCACGACCTGCACGTCTGGAGCATAACAAGCGGCGCAAACGCGCTCACGGCTCACGTGGTGGTTAGCGGCGAGCTGAGCGTGCGCGAAGCGGAGCAGATCATGGCCGAAATATCGCACGAAATGGAGCATCTAGGCATCACGCACACTACGCTGCAGTGTGAGAGCAGCGATAACGAATGCACCGACGAGCTCATCTGCGAAGTAAGATCAAACGATACGGGCGGGCATTTGGGGCATAGTCATTAAATTTTGGATTTGAAATTCCGCTCAATTTAGAATTTAGAATTCCGCTCGGTTTGAAATTTAAAATTTGGCTTGAGTTTTAAATTTTAAATTTGCCCGCGCCGCGAGATTTCGGAATTTTAAAATTTTGAGATTTCAAATTTTAAAATTTTGCGCTCGTTATGAAATTTTAAATCCCTACGCGTAGTGGAATTTTAAAATTTCTCCCCGCGGACGCCATTTCAAAATCAGGCGCCGTGCGTGCAAAATAGTAGAATTTTACGCAGCAGATCGCCGCATCATTCAAAACGGCGCCTATGCGCGTTTGTAGAATTTTAATTTGACGAGAGCAGCAGGCTAGCAAATGCAGCGAAATTTATCGAACGCACGGAGTGGTTTTAAATTTAGCCAAGCGCCTTCTATTTTAATAGCACGGAGATGACATAGCGCGCTACATTTTTAATTTAGTAAAGTATATCGCGCCTCTAAATTTTAAAATTCCGTGCCGCGAATCGAGCTGTAAATTTAGCCGCAAATTTAAACTACTCTCAAAATTTGCCTAAATTTCACTCATCAAATTTTCCTGCCGATTTGAGCCTGTTAAAAGCAAATTTGCCGTATAATCTCGCGAAATTTCAGGGAGCCAAGGTGCGCAAAAACATAAAATACCTAATTTACAAGTTCCTTTTGGGCAACGTCTTTTTGGCCATTTTTGTGATTTCATTTTACGTTGTTTCGTGGCATATTGAAAATATTTCAAATATCGATGTTATGAGCCTTTTGAAGGGATATTTTTTATTTCCGGGTGATATTCGCCTGCCTTTTACGACGGCGATTCTTGAGCTATTCGCCTTTTACGTCAGCAGCAGTTTGAGCGATTTTTACGTCAAAGAGGTCGATCGCAAGCTAAATTTTATACTTTTCATCGCCTTTGCGACGATAGGAATTTTAGCGCTTACCGCCGTTACTTATATCATAGTATTCGGTTTTATGCTATTCGGTCTGGATTTGGATAAAAAATTAGTAGCGATATTATCCGCCGTGATATTATTCATAGGCACCTATTCTACGGCATTTTCATTTCGCAAAAGCGATTACGAGCTCGGCAAATTTTTACAAATCGTTAGCCTAAAAAGGCGCTGGAATGCCAACGAAACACTATCGTCTATTTTATTGCTTATAGGCGTAATAATATGGTTAAACTTTATCGTTTTTGAATCTAAATAAAGCTAAGCGCCCCGTTTAATTTTATCCGTATGCGCTAAATTTAATAGGCGTAAATCGCTCGCACGGCGCGACAAAGTTTTAATCACGGAATACTTTTTATCAAAATTTAAATCTATGCATTATAATTGCAGGAATTAAAAAGGACGGCAATCGGTTATGAAAAGAGATATATTAATCGCGATTTTAGGCTTACTTTGCGCCTTTATAGATATTAATTACATAGGTTTTCTTATCGCATTAAATTTGATAGTAGTCTTGGTTTGCGCCGTTTTTCCTTTTATGAAAAAGAATTATATATTTTTTCTACTGCTTGTCGTAAATTTAGCTTTGTATTTGAATAATATCTACACCCCTTTTGAAAAGCCAGAGCTTTGGACTTATAGCATACCTGCGCTGGCAAATGCGACATATGTATTAGTAGCGCTAGTTTATGCTTCGGGATTTGTCGCTTTTGTTCCGCTTGCGGCATATATCTGTTTTTTATATTCGCTCTGCGTCGTTGCTTGCGGCATACGTGAAAAATTTCATATTTTTCCATCGCCTTTACGACGATAGGCGTGAGTTGGTCATTATAATAATAGTAGCACTGCTAATCCTTATACCGATAATAACGAAGCTTTTGTGATTTTTATTTTAAAATCTTAAACCAGCCGTAGAATTCGTTCGCTTCCAGGTGCGGATCGCCCGCATGGGAGATGAAAAGCGGCTGTAGCGTGGCATTTGCTTTGAAATTTCCCGCGTCCCTCATCTGCGCGCTGTAAAAAATAAGCGCGTGGCTCGCAAACTGCGCGAACTCGTCAAACGAGCTCGCCCCCGCCTCTATCATCGTGATTTTGGCACCCGCAGGCAGCGACTGCGAGACCTCTACCTTGCGCCCTGCGATGCCAAAAAGCGGAATACTCGCATCAAAATCCGAAAGTGCACGGCGCGAGTATATCCAAACATCGGGTGCGCGCAGCTTTAGATTTTGCGGCGCGACACGCGCGTCTAGCGCCAGCATATCGGCTCTGCCTGCCAAAGCGCTAATTTCGTCAAATTTAGCCGCACGCACGTCCAGCGTCGGCCTGTCGGCGCGCACGGTCTGCCCGCCCACGCCCACGTAGTCGCACACGTCGCGCAGCTCGTGTACGAACGCGCGCTGCTTCTCGCTGCCGATCCGCCCATGCACCGAGCCGTTTAGCGTGGCGTTGATTTTGATGAAGCAAAAGCCACTCTCGCGCGCCAGATAAAATGGCTCCGCAAGCTCCGTCGCTGCGGCGCGGCAAACGTCAAATTTCACCTCTATGCTCCCGCGGCGTAAAATTTCCGCGCCGCCCGCAGCCTGCGCGTTCGTATCGCGCGTGCCGATTACCACGCGCGATAGTCCGAGCTGCGCCAAAAGCTCGGCGCAAGACGGGGTCTTGCCGCGGTGTGCGCAGGGCTCAAGCGTGACATAGGCGCAAGCGCCGCCCAAAAGCCCGCCGTGGCGGTTTAGGATAAAATCATAAGTGAAGCTCGGCTGCAAAAGCGCGCTTTTTAGGGCTTCTAGGTTTTGAAATTTAACGCCGAATTTGCGGGCGTATTCGCGAGCGAAATCCTGCGCGAAATTTGCGTCCAGATCGCACAGCGCGGCGAAAACGGCGTTTGCCTCGGCATGCAAAAAGCCCACCTTTTTGTGTGCGCCTATGCCAAGAACTCTGCCGCTCTTATCTAGAAGCACGCAGCCCACGGCGGGGTTGGGTAGCGTCAAAGCCTGATAGCGCCACGCAGCCCGCAGCGCCAAATCCATGTAAAATTCGTCGTTCATACAAAATCCAAAATTTAAATTGTCCCGCTCCGCCGCGATTGCTTAGCCGATTTGCGGCTAGTCAGCAACCTCGCCTCGTCTGCCCGCAACGGATTGCGCCTCGGACGCAACCCGCTTGCCCGCCTACGCTCGCCCATGCCGTCGTACCGGCTAACGCCGACTCACGTTCCAAATACGTTTGCCGCTACAAGCCTCGCTTTAAGCGCCAAATTTATCAGAGTGCAAGCCGCGCGCCGTATGTGTAGGAGCAGATTCCGTGCGGGAACAAAACTGCGAAATCTTACCACAGGTTTTAGAATTTTATCCTAAATCGTAAATTTTGCGGCGTCCTTTTCGCGCGCCAAGAATTTTCGCCCATCGTGCAAATGAGCGTATCGATAGCGCGCAAACGCTGATTTTGCGAAGTAAAATTCTAATGAAGCGCTGGGGCAAAACCGCAATCGGGCGCGAATATGAAATTTCAAAAGGCGCGGCTTGATTTCAGCTCAAATTCAGGGGGGGGGGGGGTAGAATTACAAGAATTTTCTTCAAAGGATCAAAATGTCTGAACAACCGACCGTTCAACCCCAATCAAACGTGCTTGGGATACTCTCCATAGTCTTCGCGATTTTAGGGATCTTTTTCCTAGGGATCGTTTTCGTTCCGCTTGCGTTTTTGTGCGCGATCGCCGCGACCTATCAAGCCGTCAAAAAGCAAGCCTCGCTCGTAATAGCGATATTAGCGTGGATCCTTACGATCGTAGGGCTCATGACCTCGCCCGTACTGCTAGCCACGATCGGAATCTCCGCTTCATAGTCGCAAACATCCGCGCCGCTTGGCGTAATTTTAATTATCTGATGAACGGCGCGCAAACCTTCGCCCGCAGAGTTTTAAAACGTAAATTTGTCTGTAGAATTTCGCCTTAAAATTCTACAGACAAAATTTTAAGGCGAAATTTGGCACAGGAATTTTGTATCAAAAATTTACGGGCGGAATTTCAGCGTGGAATTTTGCCGCGCCGAAACAGCGCGTAAATTTTAAATTTAGCCACCTTTTAGTGCGACGTAAAATTCCTAAGCAACGCGCAAGCGTCACGCAAAACTTATCTTTTAGCGGCGCAGCGTAAAATTTCAAAGCATCGCTCGCTGGTTTGAAAAATTACCTTTTAACGACGTAACATAAAATTTCAAAACAGGCGAGCGGCACTGGAATTTTAAAATTTTGCGCCAATCGCCGCGAGAGATCAAGAGCAACCGGGAGCTGTAAATTTCAAAAGCTATTTTAAAATTTAAACCTCAAAATTCGGAGCTGAAATTTCAAACTCGCAAATCCCGCGCGGCAAATTTTAAAGTCTCATTCGCAAAATTTCAAAGCCGCGCGCAGAGTTTTAAATCTCCGCCGCTACCACTGCACGTAGGTTCGCGCCTTTTTGATCTCGTCAAGTCGCACGCTCACTTCGCCGCCGTCCGTGCGTAGTCTAAGCACGCCGCCTTCGCAGCCAAGCACCTCGCCGCTTAGCTTCTGCCCGTCCGTGCGGCTTAGGCGCACCAGCTCGCCCACGGAGTTTGCGAAATGCTGCGGCTTGCTTAGCTTGCGCTCAAGCCCGGGCGAGCCGACCTCCAGCGTCCACTCGCCCTCAAGCGGCGGCTCCACGTCGAAAATCGGCGAAAGTAGCCGCGATAACCGCTCGCAGTCGTCTAGGCCCACGCCGCCCGCTTTAGTGATGCTGATGCGGTAGATCGTTCTTCCGTTTTCGCTCACCATCTCCACGTCGTAAAGCTGCACGCCGCACTCGCGCGCTAAAGCCTCTAAATCAACCATTTTTGCGCAGCTCCTCCTCTATTTTGTCGAAAAGATCGTCCATTTTGTTTTGATACTCCAAGCGGTCGTCGAATTTGAAGTGAAACGCGGGGCAGCGGTACCAGCCCTCCGCCTCGGCGCAGAAGTTTTGCAAATATCTCGCCACGCGGCCGAGCTTTTCGAGCACGAATTCCTGCTCGCGCTCGTCGAAGGCGTTTTTATCCAGATATACGAACGCATCGTAGCGCCCGCGCTTGCACTCTACGTCGGTGACGCACAGCCCGCGCAAAAGCTCGTCCTCAAGGCTCGCGAGCGCTTCGGGGATGAGCTGCTTTAGCACGCTTTGCGTGCGCAGTCTTCTGAGTTCGGTCGGATTCATCTTTACCTCGCTATCTTAAATCACCGCAGATTGCGCGGCGATGGAATTTTATTGCTCCGCCGCGGAGCCTTATCTCGCATCCATCTCACGGCGGCACTGAATTTTATTTCACTTCGGCGCGGCGAAATATCCGTCCTGCGGCGACGCGATCTGTTTAAATTTGACGCGGCTTACGATGCGCCGGAGCGTCCATTTAAATTCTGAGCGGTTTGCTGCGCGCAGGTACTGCGAGCGGCGCCGCACTTTTTAAAATTTCGCTCTTAAATTTTAAAAAGGCGCAAGCCCTGCTTTGAAATTTTACTTTTAAATTTTAGCCCGCGCGCTTCGCACTTAAATTTAAAACGCAGGCTGCGTAGAATTTCATGGCTCGCACTCTCTAACGCTCGTCGTATAGCCGCACCGCTACAGCAAAAATATTTCCGCGTCAGGCGCAGTTCTATTCTACGCCGTATTCTGCTCACCACGGCGCTATCTATACCACTGCCACGCTGCCCGTCTTGACACCGCAATAATACAGCGCGCGGCGATACCCTCTTTGCGCTACGCTCGCTTACTGCGTCGCTATTTACGATATCCGCTGCCATTTTGGCGACGCACAGTTCCGTGCGCCGTTGCCGCCTCATTTTGCGCCACTTGCACAGCGCCGTCCTCCGCGTCGCTGTTTTGCCGCATACTGCACTGTTTCGAAATTTATCTTAAATTTTAAAAACGCTTCGATGCCGCGCGAAATCTAAATTTTGCCGCTTTAAAATTTCAACTTTGCGATTAAATTTAAAATTTAAGTCGCACGGAAAAACTGCGACCAGCAAGCAGCGTAAATTTAAAATTTGATCACAACGCCGTACCGCAAGAAAAATCTAAACATTAAAATTTCAAAACTAGCGCTATGCAGCAGCACCTTGCGCGAAACCGACAAAATTTAAAGCCTTGTCCGTACGCTCCGCCGCTAAATTTTAAAGGCGAAATTTCACGCCCAAATTTTGCGAGCATAAAATTTCAAAGCGCGATCGAGGCTTAAAATTTAGCCGCAAGCCGTGCAAACGAGGCCAATGCCCACGCGGAATTCCGCGAGCATTAGTCTATCGTAGCCTGCTCCTCTTTTTGCTTGTAGCTTTCGATAAAATCGCCCACGCGCATATCGTCGTAGCCCTCGATGCCTACGCCGCACTCGAAGCCTTTGGCGACTTCCTTGGCGTCGTCTTTGAAGCGCTTGAGCGAACTGACGTTGCCCTCGAAAACGATGACGCCCTCTCTGATGACGCGGATCTTTGCGCCGCGAGCTATGAGCCCGTCGGTAACCATGCAGCCCGCGATCTGCCCGATCTTAGGCACGTTGATGACCTGGCGAATCTCGGCTTGACCCAAGGCCTCCTCGCTGATGATCGGGCTCATAAGGCCGCTCAAAAGCGCCTTGATATCGTCGATGAGATTGTAGATGACGTTGTAGGTCTTAATCTGCGCGCCGCGCTCCTTGGCAAGCTCTTTGATTTCGCCCGTAGGACGGACGTTGAAGCCCAAGATCACGCAGTTTTCGCTAGCGCTTGCCAAGGCGATGTCGTTTTGCGTGATACCGCCGATGCCGCTGTGGATGATGTCGACCTTGACTTCGTCGTTGCGGAGCTTCTCAAGGCTTGCTTTGATAGCCTCCAGCGAGCCCGCGACATCGGCCTTGACAATCACCGGAAGGCTTTTTAGCGAGCCTTCGGCGATCTTGGCGCTTAGCTCGTCAATGGTGACCTTGGTCGATTTGCTAAGCTCCTTTTGGCGCTGATGCTCGTAAATTTTACTCGCATACTCGCGCGCTTCCTTATCGCTCGAAACGCCGATCAACGTCTCGCCCGCACCCGGAACCTCGCTAAGGCCTATGATGACGCCGCATTCGCCCGGTAAAATTTGCTTTAGCGCCCTGCCCTTATCGTCGCTAAGCGCGCGCACCTTGCCATATGCGATACCCGCTACGACGGTGTCTCCTACGTGCAGAGTGCCGTTTTGCACGATGACGGTGGCAACTGCGCCGCGCCCCTTTTGAAGGGAGCTTTCGATGATGGTTGCCTTAGCCTGCTTACTAGGATCTGCTTTGAGCTCCAAAAGATCGGCTTGCAAAAGCACGATCTCTAATAAATTTTCAATTCCGTCGCCCGTCTTTGCGGAGATCGGCACAAACTCGTAGCTGCCGCCCCACTCGGTAGGCATGATGTCAAGCTCTGCAAGCCCAGTTTTTACGAGATCGGGATTAGCATTAGGCTTGTCCATTTTATTTATCGCGATGATGATCGGCACGTTTGCCGCCTTAGCGTGCGCTATAGCCTCCTTAGTCTGAGGCTTGACGCCGTCGTCTGCGGCCACTACGATGATTACGATATCGGTAACCTCCGCTCCGCGCGCTCTCATCGAAGTAAAGGCCTCGTGGCCCGGAGTGTCGATGAAGGTGATCTTCCTGCCGTTTTTCTCGACCATATACGCGCCTACGTGCTGCGTGATACCGCCCGCTTCGCCGCTTGCAACGCGAGAGTTTCGGATATAATCGAGCAGGCTCGTTTTGCCGTGATCGACGTGCCCCATGATGGTAATGACAGGCGCTCTGGCGATTAAATTTTCTTCTCCTTCGCTGTCCTCGTAGGCCTTGATGTAGTCAAACTCCTGCGCCTCATCGATGATATTTACCTCGATGCCGAATTCGCTTGCTAAAATTTCTATCGCGTCCTCGTCTAAAAAGTCGTTTTTCGTCGTCATCATCCCGAGCGCAAATAACTTGCCAATAATCTCGCTAGGCTGCTTTTTGATCTTATCGGCAAACTCATAGACGCGGATCTCTTTTGGGATATTTACAGAGCTTACGATTTCGCTACCCTGCTCGCGAGGGGCTTTTTTATGCTTTTTGCGACCGCTGCGACTTATACCGCCCTCACTGCTGAAAATTTGATTCTGCGAGGCGCGATAAATATTGGGTTGGTTTTTACTTTTGGTGCGATTTTCGGTCTGAATTGGTTTGACGGTGAAATCGGGCATTACCACGACGTCCTCGTCCTCAATGACGATATCCGCCATCTCGTGATCAGGAATGATGTCGATTTTAAGGGCGTCCTCTTTTTTAGCCGCGGGAGCTTTTTTCTTTTCGATCTTTTTCTTTTTCAAATTTAGTTCAGCGTTTGAAAAGATCGCCTCTAGACTTGCACTTATCTTTTCGCGCCTAGGCTCGATTCTATCTTGTGCCGCCGGGGCTTGAACTTCCTTTTTCTTTTTGACTATTACTAGACCGCGGCGCTTTTGCAAGCTCTCGCTAGCTATGCTATCGCCGCTGTTTATCTGCACCAGAGCAGGCTTTGAAGCAGTATTTTGCTTCTCCTCTTTCTCCTGCGGGGCGGAGGAAATTTCTTCTTTTTGATTTTGAGATTTTTCGGTTTTTACCTCGAGCTCTTGCGTACGCGTTTTTTCATCGCTAGGCTCTTTGGCACTCTGCGCGGACTCTTTGGATCCGGAAGCTTTTAAGCTTTCCGCCTTTTTAGGACTCTCTTTTTTAGCGGTTTTTTTAGTTTCGCTCTGTTTTTTAGCGGGCTTATTCTCGTCTTCTTGCGCTTTTTCGGAGCTTTTTTTCGCAGGCTTTGACTTTTTCCCCGGCAAAATTCCCGTCTGAATATAATCATAAATAGCAGCAGCTTCTTCCTCGCTTACTTTATTCGACGCGGTTTTTACCCTCTTAAAGCCCATCTCCTGCGCTTTTTCGATTATCTCTTTGCTTGCGTATCCAAGCTCGTCCGCGATATCTTTAATCAGAACACCCATTTAAAACCCTCTCCTTGATATGTCCCAAATCTGCGCTAGACGCAAATTTAGATAGATATTTTGAAATTTTCTCTTTTTGATTTATGCAACCGTCGCAAATATAAAATTGTCTGTTTGAGCTTATATTTTTAAAATTTTGCAAAAAGGCGTGGAGTTCGCGCTTGGCGAAGCGCCCCTTACAAATAACGCACATCCTAATCGGTTCGCTCATGCGATTATATCTTTATTTTTCTTAGTCAATATTAAAGCCGCCGTTGTCGATATCTAAAATTTCGACGCGGAAGTTTTTAAAATTTTCGCTGAGGCAGGCTTTAAGCTTCGCGGCGTCGGATCTGTAGGCTAAATTTAAAAAGCTTGAGCCGCTTCCCGAGAGCGAGCTCATAAGCGCGCCGTTATCATAGGCGATCTCGCGCACCCCAAAAAGCTGCGGGAGCACGCCCATGCGCATCTGCTCGTGCATCTTATCGATACAGGCGTAACGCAAGCTGTCGTAATCGCGTCGCATAAAGCAAGCGGTCAGAAACGCCGCGTGCGAGAGGTTGCTAACGCAATCTTTGATCGAAAAGCTCTTAGGCAGCTTGCCCCGCGATTCATTCGTAGGCATCGGCGTATCGGGGATAACGACGACGGCTTGCAGATCTTGCGAAATTTCGCATTTTTGCGTGCGAACCGTCTTGCCGTCCACGACGCTGCTGACAAAGCCGCCGAGCGTCGCGGGTGCGATATTATCAGGGTGATTTTCATATTCCAGCGCCGCGTTTAAAATTTTAGCGCGATCGATCTCAAAACCGCAAATTTTATAAGCGCTTGCGATAGCGCCTACGATCACGGCAGAGCTACTGCCCAGTCCCCGCGAAAACGGGATGTTGTTGTGAAAAGCAAATTTAAAATTTATCTCTTGCCCGCCGCCTAGTTTTCTGTAAATTTCATTGAAAATATTCAAAAAAGCGTTGCCCTTCTTAAGCCACGCTCTGTCGCTGCCCTCGCCGCTAAGCGATACGCAAAAAAACTTCTGCTCGGTAATCTCTACTTCGTTAAATAGCCCTAGGCTAAGGCCGAGCGCGTCGAAACCGGGACCTAAATTTGCGCTCGTCGCAGGAATTCTTATAATCAAGCTCTCTCCTAAACCGCTTCTATGATGTAATTTGGAAGTATATCATCGCTTTTATTTAAAACCGATAAATCCTGCGGCAAAGATAGCGCGGCGGGGGCGCATTTTTTCATCCTGATTTCACCGCGCTCATAAACGTAGCTGAAGTTTTTATTTGCTCTGATCGGCCCGAAGCCGCTTAGCTCAAAGCCGCTGATCGCGCGCAGAGGCACATCAAGAGCGATGCTAAGCGTGCGCAAGATGACATAGCTTACCTTCATGCCCATGAAACTGCCGGGAGTGTTTGCGTAGATGAGCTCTTTGATTTTATAAGTTTTTAGAATTTCGCTAAATTTAGCGATCAGGAAGTTATCGGCTTTTTCGTCTTTGGCGCTTGCAAATTCCGCTATCTTAGCGCCGTTTTCATACACGCCGAGTAAGCATGGAGCGCTAAGAGCGGCAATTAGAATTTCAACCTCTTTGATTTTGCAGCCTTAAGCAAAGACTTTTTGATATTCGCGCACAACCTCGGCGGTAAGATCTACTAGCTCGAAATTTTTAGCATCGGCTAAAACTGATAAAGTTAGTTTATGATTTAGATCGTGGCTTCCCGCAAACGCTGTATAATCGCCCAAAATCGGAGCACCTACGAGCGCAAGATCGCCGATCGCGTCTAAAATTTTATGGCGAACGAACTCGTTTTCAAAACGCAAACCCTCGGGATTTAAAATTTTGTTCTCATCGATTACGACGGCATTTTCTAAGCTGCCGCCTAGAGCTAACCCCATGGAGCGAAGCGCTTGCACATCTTTCAAAAACCCAAAAGTTCTGGCGCGCGAAATTTCTTTAAGATAGACTTTTTTGCTAAATTCAAAAACATAGTGCTGAGTGCCGATGAGCGGATGGCTAAATTTAATCGTATAATCAAATTTAGGGCTCTTGCTAGGACTTAGTCGTACGAGCTTATCTCCCTCGCGAATCTCCACGGCACGCTTGATGATGAGAGCTTTTTTATTAGCGTCAAGCTCTCTTACTCCCGCCTCATCCAAAAGCATACAAAAGCTCGCGGAGCTTCCGTCCATTACAGGAATTTCATTAGCATCGACGATGATGCGGATATTATCGATACCATAAGCATTAATGGCGCTCATTAGATGCTCTATTGTTGATATATAGCCCTTCTCATTTCCTACGACGGTCGCCATCTGCGTATTTATGACGTTTTTCGGCTCGGCTTTAAAACTAATGCCAAGATCACTTCTATAAAATACGATTCCACTGCCTGCCTCTAAAGGCTCTAACGTAAGTTTGATAGGCTCACCTTTGTGCAGCCCGATACCGACGTTATGGACTTTCTTAGCTATCGTTGTCTGTCTCATTTCTATCCTCGTTTTCATTAACCCGCGCATTATAGCGAAAATTTTAAAATTTACTTACCTTTTTCTATTACTTTTTTGGACGATTCTAAGACATCGGTAATGTTATCTTTCATCCACTTAGGATCCATCCACTCCTCGGGTCTTACGTCCACGCCCTGAACTACGATGCCAAAATGCAGATGATCTCCGAAAGCAAAGCCGCTTGAGCCCGTCTGTGCTAGAATATCGCCCGGCTTTACGTCGCTGCCCACACTTAGCTGCGTCGCCGAGCAGTGTCCGTATATGCCGTATAATCCAAAGCCGTAGTAAATTCCTAAATTTAATCCGAAAATTCCGTTTTCCTGCGCGAAAACCACTTTGCCATAGTTGCTCTCTTTGATATCGGCGTTTGCGACGCTTGCTAGATCGAGCCCCATATGCCATGACTCGCTTACCTGTTCGTCATTCATAAAAAATATCCTATGATCGGCAAAGCTTGCTACCGCTGCGCCTTTAGCAAGCGGATAAAAAGGCTTTAGCTCAAATCCATTTATTTTATCCTCGTGCACCGCGCTAGTAGCGGCGTGCAGATCATCTCCGTTTTTCTTACGCAAAGTTTCATTTACGAATTTAAATTTTTCCAGATCGCTCATAGAGTTAAAATTCTGCGCATATTGGCTAGCCAGATCGCTTACTTTGCCGTTAATAAAACCCGGATTTAGCTTGATAGTAGAGACCTTATATTTTTTGTCTTGATAAAAATATTTAATCTGCGAAATGCTTTCGTTGCCTGCACGATCAGTGGCGACCGCTTCTGCGCGAAATTCCTCTAAATTTGCAGGCCACGCTACGAGAGACGCATAATAGCCCTCTTTTACAAAAGGAATTGCTTTAAAAATTTTGCCATAGTTGGTTTTGACATAGACTTCGTTTAGGCGCTCGTCTTTAGCTGAGAATACGACTACAGCGCTACCGCCTTTAGTGATTTTATAGGATTGATTGATGATACTTATGAGGGGCTTTTTGTCATCTATTATTATATTTGCCGTTTTTACGCTCTTATTTCCTTGCGCAAAATTCCACGAGCTAATGTCGTTTGCAAAAACCTCGAGCTTGTAGTTTTTATCTTTATTAAGCATCAAATTTTTAGGAAATTGCACGGCAAGCTCTAGCGTAGTTTGCGGAACATTCAGCTCCTCATTTAGCAGCGGTATCGTGCTGGCTCCGTCGTTTAAATTAACGCGAACGAGCTTAATGCCGGTATCGTCTGAAATTTTAATCTTCAAAGGCGAGGTTAAATTCCAATAAATTTCATTTTCCAGCGCAATTTGTGGAGGATTTTTTTCAAATTTCGGCGAGGTAAAAATTCTAAAGATTCCATAAACCAAAGCGCATATTATAATAAGAAATATTAAAATTTTAAACTTCGTTCCATTGCCATTTCTACGCATAAAAGAGCCTTTGATATGATTTTAGAGCGCGATTTTACAAGCTTAACTTAAATTATCGGTAAAGCGAGGCAAAATTTAACGCAAATGTTTAGCGATTTACGAGGCGAATTTCAGATTTTAAATTCTAACAATTTTAGAATCTCAAAAATTTATGAGCTTTAAAATTCAGTGGCGCGCTAGATCCTATGCAGTGAAATTCCGCGCACAACAAAGCGGCGTTTATCGTCTATATCGTAATTTTTAAAATTTCAATATTAGAATTTCTTTAAATAAAATATGTAAATGGCTTGCATTGATTTTTTTTAGAACACTTATACTTAAAATTTTGCCATACGAATGGAATTTTAAACTATCTTGATAACTAAAACTTTAAAAAGTCCCAAGTAAGCTATGCGTTCAAATTTTATCCTAAGCCGAGCGGAATTCCAATTAAAATTTAGCTCAACCCGCCTACAATAATTCGGCTGCAAATTAGCGCGACAAGAAAAGTCAAAATTGCGCGTTACTAAATTTTAAGGCGTGCGGTAGAAAATTCTACGCACGCCACAGCGTTCGCAAGTCGCCGCGTTTAATTAAATCTAGCGCCGATACTAAATTCGAAGCTATTTGTGTCGTCGTGCGGCTTTTTATTAAGCGGCTTGACAAAGTATAACTGCAAAGGTCCCATCGGCGTCATCCACTCGATACCGGCGCCCGTGCTGTAGCGCTCCTCCTCATTCCAGTCATGATCGCCAATCATTCCGTAGTCAAAAAACGTTACGAAGCGCATTTTAAGCCTATCAACCACCGGAAAGCTTAGCTCAAAAGAGTTATTAAAACTCTGCATACCGCCCGTCTCAATATAGCGGCAATTATTTGCATTTAAGCAGATCTCTTTTTTCGGGATACTGCGACCTTCGTAGCCTCTAATGCTTTTCATTCCGCCTAGGAATAGTTTTTCATTGATCGGGATCTTTTTATTACCTTCCCACATATAGCCCGTTGCAGCTTTGTATCTAAAGATAATGTCGTGATCGATATAATCTCGCAAGCCAAAGTAGTAGTTAAACGATCCTCGCGCCTTGGTGTAGTCCATATCGCCGCCAAGACCCGCGTATTCTAAGCTAGCACTTGCGATCATACCGCTTCTTGGCAAGTAATAATCATCTGTGCTATTATATGTAATAGACGGGATAATCGAGCTTTTTAAATTCTTGCCATCTAGATAGCCTGCTTTGGCGTAATATTCGTTTAAGCCCTTAATCTCGCTTTTTTCGAGATAATACGTAAGGCTTACATCGGTATTACGCCCGATCTTGCGACCGCCCGTGATTGAAAATCCGTAAGATTTCTCATCGTAGTCGTCCCAGTCGTAATCGTTGGCAAAGATCGATCCGCCCAAGCTATACTCAGAATCAAATACTCTAGGATTGGTTAAGCTCAAGCGTCCGCTTAACTGATCGTCGCTTTTTTCGACCGAGAATGCGCCGTGAAGACCGGTGCCGAATACGTTACGATCACTGATACCGCCGCTAAGTAAAATTCCATCCTCGCTGCCATATCCGATACCGCCAGTGATAGAGCCTGTAGGAGCTTCTTTGACTGCGACTTCAAGATCGATCTGATCGTTAGAAACGCGGTTTTCTTTAATCTCCACCTCATCGAAATACCCCGTGCGTTTTAAAGAATTTAACGAATCGTTGTAGTCGGTTTTGCTATATAAATTTCCCTCGGTCAGATACATCTCGCGGCGGATGACCTTATCCTCGGTCTTATCGTTACCCGAGATCGTTACGTTTCTAATATAGACTTTATCCTCAGGGATGACTTGATACGTGATAGCGACCGTGCGAGCTTCTTTGTCCTGCTTAGTCTTAGGCACGATACGCACGTAGGCATATCCCTGATCCGCGACTAAAGTCTCTAGCGTATTCATATCGCGGCGCAAACGCTCGGAATTCATCGTATCGCCCTTTTGAAGCTTAAAATCGTCCAAAACCTTTTCTTTATCAAGCTTGATTATATCTGCAGGATACTCGATATCTACAGAGCTTACGGTGTATTGCTCGCCCTCTTTTATATAATAAGTTAAATCAGCAGTGTAATTATCCATATCGGCATTAAGTAGCGGCGCAGAAACCTGTGCGTCTAAGTAGCCTTTTTTATAATATTCTTCTTGAATTCTATTTGCGTCGTTAGGAAGCTCGGCGGTTTTTACCTTGCCGTCGTTAAAGCCCCACATCCAGCCCAGCATCTCGCGTTCTTTATTGGCAACGGATGGCTCTATATCGTCATAGTCTAGCTTGTCCGCGCCTACTAAATTTACCTTATCGATGATGATATTTTCGCCGCGATTTACCTCGATCGTTAGCAAGATTACCGATTTATCGTCGTTGATCGGTTTTGGATAAAATTCCACCACGGTGTCAAAAAAGCCCTTGACTTCGTAGTATTGCTTGATGCGGGTCTCTGCTTTTTTAGCAGCCACCTCGTCGTAAACCTGACCCGGACGCAAGCCGATGAGCTCATTTATCTTATCGCGGTCGTTGGTAACTACGTTTTTGATCTCGACCTTGGCGATGGTCGGTTTTTCGGTTACGTTGATAGTGACCGCGCCGCCTTGTTCGCTGATATAAACGTCGCTGAAATAGCCCTGCTCAAATAGCTTCGAGATCGCAGCATTGGTGTTTTCGCCGTTAAGCTCATCGCCTACCTTAAGTCCTGAAATTTGCTGCGCGACCTGTGGAGAAAGATGCCTTAGCCCTTCAAATTTAATGGATTTGATCTGTGCGGCGCACGCCACGGAAATCCCGCCTACTAAGAGTAAAAAAACGCTTTTTTTCATAAAATTTTACCTAAAAACGAAAATAATTTGCGTATAATACCACATTAAAATTAAAACTTGCATATATCAAAAAGGAATTTTATGAAGATAGGAATTATCGGTCTGGGTCTCATCGGCGGCTCGCTGGGGCTATGTCTAAAAAGCACCAAAATCATCAGCGCCGTCTATGGCTGCGACATCAGCCGCGAAAACGAAAAGGAAGCTCTGCGACTTGGGCTCGTGCATGAAATTTTAAGCCTAGAGCAGATGAAGCAAAGCTGCGACGCGATCTTTCTTGCAATCCCCGTGGAGGCAATTATTGAGACGTTGCAAAAACTAAGCGACTGCAGAAGCGAAACGACGATCATTGATATGGGAAGTACGAAATTTAAAATTTTGCAAAGCTGCCCGCCGCAGATCAGACGAAATTTCATCGCAGCTCACCCAATGGCTGGTACCGAAAACTCCGGCCCGCAAGCGGCATTTAAAGAGCTTTTAAACGGCGCAGTAGTCGTCATCTGCGACGATCACGGCGCGGATGAAGTGCATATCAAACGAGCGGTCGAAATTTTTTCATTCGCGGGGATGAAGATCGTATTTATGGACGCAAAAAGCCACGATCACCACGTGGCGCTCATCTCGCACCTGCCGCATGCAATCAGCTACTCGCTCGTAAACAGCGTTTTAAAAGAGGAAAATCGCCGCAACATCATAAATCTCGCAGGCGGCAGCTTCTCGGGCATGAGCCGTATCGCCAAGAGCTCGCCGCAGATGTGGGTCGATATTTTCAAGCAAAACCGCACGAACCTACTGGGCGCTATCGATGCTTTTAAAAACGAGCTTGAAATTTGCGTACAGATGATTCGTGACGAGCGCTGGGATGAGCTTGAGGCGTGGATGTATGAAGCGCGTAAACTAAGGGATATTATTTAAAATTTCACGCGACCTGGCTACGCGACGGACGCTGCAAGAACGCGCCTTTAAATTCTAAAAATTTTGCTCTCAAACAGCCTGCGCAATTTAAATTTTAATACGTGCGAGCCTGGATGCGAACTCAAAAATCTATGCATTCTTGCGTGAAAATTCTCTTTGATGGAAATTCCAGCGCGCAAAGCCTCGCCTTCTCGCCCCAGTGCTTTTTATAAACACAGCCCAGATCGATATTTGCGCTAAATTCCGTAATGACGGGCTTTTTCACCGGCGTGTGCCCGTAGACATTAAAAATTCCATCATTCGCACTATCATCTCCGCGCCCGCTTAGCACATGAGCGGCGAAGCTTTTCGCACGCTCTGCATCGTGTCTGATCCCCCACGCGCGACCCACTGCGGAGTGCGATACGACGAGAGCGCGACCGCTTTCATCACACAAATCATACTCCAGGTAAATCGGCAGCCGCGAGACAAACCGCAGATGCTCCTTGCATTGCTTCACGCCTCCGTGACGATAATACGACGCTAGCGTCGCCTCACCGCCGTTATTAAATAGCCAGCTTTCATCCAGGCTAAAAAATGCGTAAAGGTCGTTTGAACTCGTAAATTTGCCCGTCTTTGCGCACCTTAGTGCAGTTTTTGCGTTGCCCACAAAGCGCTTTTCGTGATTGCCCATCACCGCGTCATATCCGCGGATGCGCACAAATTCAACCACATCCGCGCTCGCAGGGCCTCGGTCGATCAGATCGCCCACGAAGCAAATTTTACTATCAAATTTATGCGGCAGCTGCTCTATCAGAGCCAAAAGCGATCTGTAGCAGCCGTGCACGTCGCCGATGATGTAGATATTTTCCATAATTTCACCTTAAATTTTAACGCCCTCGCCTTTTAACGCGCGGGCTGTGATTATAGGCGGCAGGCGAGAATTTCGCGGCAGAGCTCTGCACTAAATTTTAAAATTTCGCGCGTTAGGACTTGGGCGGATAAATCTGCTTTAGGACCTCGGCTACGACGATCATAAAAAGAACGATAAATATTAATGCGCTAAGCAATGAGGAATAAAACGTGGCAAGATGCAAATCTGAAACAATCAGCGCCACAATCATCATCCCCAAAAATGGCGATAGTATCCAAACCGCTGCTGTAGGCAAAAATAAATTTACGAAAAAATCCGTGAGCTTACCAAAATCCTTTAACTTTGCGGCAAGTATTGCGCAAATCCCGCAGAAAAATATCCACAAAAATAGGAAATATACGCACTTCTGCTGTAGCCATTCTAAGGGATCGTCAAACCGGACGCTAGATGTGTCAAAAATCTGCCCTATAAAAAAACCCATTAAACTTGAAATGCACATCAAGCAAAAACCCATCGAAAACGCGCAGGCTATAATTTTTAAAATAATCATCAGAGTTCCTAAAATTCTAAATTTAGGCGAAAAATTCCTCGATCAGCCGCGTCATTTCGCTCTCAGCGGCGACGTGGTTGATCTGCTCGCGAAAGCTTGCAGCGTTTTCGCGCCCCTTAGAGTATTCGTGCAGATGCTTGCGGAATATCGCTACGCCGTGGCTGCCGTAGTGGCTTAGCATTTGAGCGAAATGATAGAGCACGACTTCCCTTTTTAGCGCGTCACTTGCCTGTTCGCCCGTTTTGATCTCGCGAAAGATCCACGGCCTGCCAATTACCGCGCGACCGATCATCAGCGCGTCCGCGCCGCTAAGATCTCGCACTGCGGGCGCATTGGCAGAGTTTATGTCGCCGTTTGCGATCACGGGGATTTGCAGCGCGCATTTGGCTCTTGCGATCGCGCCGTAATCCACTGCCGCGCTGTATCCGCCAGCTCTGGTGCGACCGTGAATCGCGATAAAATCGGCTCCTGCGCTCTGTACGGCGCGCGCGATATTTTCGATATCCACGACGCCGAAGCCCAGCCGCACCTTTGCGCTCGTAAATTTTTTGTTCGAATACTTTTTGATCGTCTCAACCAAGCGCGATAGACGGGGCAGATCAAGCAGCAGCGCCGAGCCGGCGCCCTGCTTTACGACCTTGGGAACGGGGCAGCCGCAGTTTAGATCGATGCCGTCAATGCCGTCAAATTTATTGATGAGCAAAACCGCCTTTTTGATAATCTCCGCATCGCTGCCTGCGATCTGTACGAAAAATGGGGTTTCGGCGGCGTTTTTTTCGAGCATCTTTAGCGTCTTTTCGCCCTCAAAAACAAGGGCGTTTGCGCTTATCATCTCGCTTACGGTAGCGTCGCAGCCGAATTTTTTCACTACTCCCCGCAGCGGCGGATCCGAAAAGCCCGCCAAAGGCGCCAAAAATAGGGGGTCCTTTTTAAAAAAATCTTTCGTCATTTTAAATTTCTCATTTTGATTTCGTTTGAATTTAAACCTTTAAATTTAATACCGCGGCGCTTGCAGCGGGTTTTGCCGCGAGCTTTAAATTTTAAATTTCATAGGCTACGTATTCGCATTTGGGCGCGAATTTTATTTTTAAGCTTAGCTAATTTGAGTGGTGGCAAAACGGCAGCAAGGATGATCGCCACCAAATTTTATTTACACGGCAAACCCAGCAAGCAGCTTGCAAAACGCCGCGCGGATTTTAAAATTTCAGCACTTTATTCAGCTAGCAAGTCTTGTGCTTTATGTTTAAATTTTAAATTTCATCGCGTAAATGCAAAATCCGTTTACGCGCACACTACGCAAGCAAATCTTTTAAATTTTACCGCTTGCGCACATTGATCTTTCGATAAATTCTAAAATTTTGAATTTGCGCGAGTTAAAGTTTTACCCGCATTTTAAAATTTATCGCGCAGGCTGTGTTTGATAGCCGTACAGATCGTAAAAAGCAGCCTCTCTTACCCGTATAAAACGAACTCGTAAAATTACCGAGCTAAAATAACAGCGACGCAGGGACATTTTTGCCGTTGTCGCGCAAAAATAGCAGAATTTTAAACTTCTCAAACTCGTCGCCGTCGGCAAGGCTTAGCTGCTCTCTAAACTCGTCGATCATGCCAAGCTCATATAGCGCGTACAGATATGCCTCGGTCGCTTCTTGATTCTCGTTTTTGAGCCGCTCGAAAAAGGCTTTGTATTGCTCTGGAGCGAGATGATTTTTTAGCTTTTTAGCAAAGCCGATAAAATCCTGCTCGCTAAATTTTTCATTATTTACGAGATCGAAAAGCTCCTCGCTACTGATCTCAAAGCTCGTGTCATTTACCGCGCGATTCACTAAAATATTTACCTCGGCTATATCTTGAGGAATTTTATAGGCTTTGATCTTATCGTAGCTTCCTTTGGCAAGCGCTACGGCATAGGCTTTTTTAGTGATATTTTCGCTATAAACTCCCTTGGTTTTTAAAATTTCATACGCATACGCAGGCTCGGCGTCGAGGCGGTTGAGCTCATTTTGCAAAAATAGTCCGTTATCTTTAGGAAGTTTATATTTTCGCAGATCCGCCACTTCGCCGTTTTTAACCTTCTCAATAACGCCTATGACCTCCTTTAGATCCTCATTTTTGACATCTATGCCGGTGCTATCGTACCACGGAGATAAAATTTTAGTAAGCTCGCTTGGGTCTTTAAAATACTCGGTTTTAAAGTCTTTATTGGTATCAAGACCCAGCAAAACCTCTTTACTCATCGCATCGTATGCGCTTAGATCCTTTGCGATCGCCCTTTTTGTGCGGTAAAAAGCAAAGCTATGAAAAACGATATGAAAAATCGCTAAAATCATATATAAAATTAGCGGCAGCACAATCCACACTGCCACAGGAAGCGTAAGCGTAAAACCGAAAAGCCCCAGCGTATAGCTTTCGCTTTGCTGCGTAAAAACTAAAATCGCGACGATTGCGATATAGACGATCGAATATAAAAAGAATTGCTTGGTTTTCATAGCTAACTCCTATTTTGCTTTTCCGCCTGTTCCTTGCACGAAATGCACAATCTCGCCTCCGGATTTACCTTAAGGCGCTCTAAGCTTATCTGCTCACCGCAGCTCTCGCAAAGCCCATAAGTGCCGTTTTCGATACGTTTAAGCGCGCTTTCAATCTCTAAAAACGCCTTTTGTTGATTAACATTGAGCGAGTATTCGATGCTTAAATCCGTATTCATGCTCGCTACGTCAAAATCATCCGCAGCTTTATTTTCGCGCAATTCCGAAATTTCATTTACAGAGCTATTAATATTGGCGATGAGTTGCTCTCTTTTTTCTTCTAAAATTTTCTTGTAAAATTTCAACTCGTTTTTCTTCATTACTTCCCTTTATTTGTGATATGGATGGTTTGCGTTAATGCACAGCGCGCGAAAAATTTGCTCAAAGAGCAAAAGTTTAGCGATTTTATGCGCTAACGTAAGCCTGCTAAGACTGATTATTTTATCGGCTTTTGCCTTAAAATTTTCACTAAGCCCATAAGCGCCGCCGATAAAAAACGACACGCTACTTTTATCCTTTAGCATACTCGCAAATTCCACACTATCTAGCTCCTGTCCGCGCTCATCCAGAGCTACGACGTATCCGCTAAGGCGCGGTAGATAAGCTTCATCGTACGCCATAAGTGCGAGCTCGCGAGACGCTGCTTGGGCACGAGCGATATTAGCGTTAAAAAAGGTCTCATCTCGCACCGCCGCAAATTTAGCTGCCATTTTTTTATAATCGCTTATCGCGCCTGCGAACTCGTCCGCGCCCTTTTGGATGGAATTTACCGTTATCTGCACTACTCTTCGCTTCCCTCTTCGTGTAACGATTTATCACTCGTATCGTCAATCTGCACAGCGTTTTTGCTAAGCACATTTATTATATCGCTTAGATACTGCCTCATCTCAGCTCTAGGCACGATCGCATCAATTAATCCGTGCTCGAGCAGAAATTCCGATCTTTGAAAGCCCTCCGGCAGATCTGCGCCGATAGTTTGCTTGATGACGCGCTGTCCGGCAAAGCCGATAAGAGCGCCGGGCTCTGCGATGATGATATCTCCTAGCCACGCAAAGGACGCGCTCACGCCGCCCATCGTAGGATCGGTAAGAACGGAGATGAATGGAATTTTATGCTCGGATAAAATTTTAAGCGCGGCGGAGGTTTTGCTCATCTGCATTAGCGAAAAGGTGCTCTCCTGCATCCTCGCGCCACCGCTTGCGCTTACGATGATTAGCGGCTCGTTTTTATCGAGGCTGCGCTTTACGGCACGCACGATCTTTTCGCCCTCCACGGAGCCCAGGCTTCCGCCCATGAAGTTAAAATCAAACACCACGAGCTGAATTTTTTGGCGACTTATAGCGCCCTCGCCCGCAATCACCGCGCTTAGTCTGCCTGTTTTTTCCTTACTCTCGGAGATGCGCCTTTTGTAGGATTTTTTATCGACGAATTTTAGCGGATCGACGGGCTGCAAATTTTTATCGAACTCCACGAACGAGCCCTCGTCGCAGATCAGATCGATGCGAGCCTGCGCGTCAAAACGAAGGTGATAGTTACACTTGGGGCAAACGCTATGATTTTGCTCGACCTCTTTGCTATACATCAGCGCGCCGCATCCCGGGCACTTTATCCAGTGCGTAGGTGCTTCGCTCGGCGCAGGTTGCGTCCTACGTATTTTTGAAAATAGATCTCCAAAATTCATATGATTTCCTTTAAATTCTATGAAATGAAACTTCTGATTATAACCTAAAATTCTTTATTTAAATTTATATGTGAATTTCGCTAAAATAGGAAAATGCAAGGATTTATATTAAAAACGACCAAGGTTAGGGATGAGGACTGCATCGTAGACGTGCTAAGCGAAAGTGCGCTCGTGCGTGCGTACCGCTTCTACGGCGCGCGCCATTCAAACATCATCCAGGGCTATAAAATCGACTTCGAGCTCTCGCAAAATCAAAATTTCCTCCCTCGCCTTAGCGGCGTGATGCATCTAGGATACGCGTGGCTAGGAAGCCGCGAGAAGCTGCTATTTTGGCAGCAGTTCATGCGGCTTTTGCACGCGCATCTAAAAGATGCCGAGCATCTGGATAAATTCTATTACGAGCTGCTAAACCGCGCTGCTATGCGCTTTGGCAAACAAAATCCGCGCCGTATAATCGTAGAAAGCTACGCCGAAATTTTAAAATTTGAAGGGCGGTTGCACGACGAGCCGTATTGTTTTTTATGTGATGAGGAAATTTTAGAAAATATCGCGCTATGCCGCGGCTTTTTACCTGCGCACGAGAGCTGCGCGCAAAGAACGGGCTTTGCGCAGGATGAAATTTTAGAATTTTTACGAAGCAAAAAGACGCTAAATTTAAGCGACGAAACGGTAGGATATCTTTACAACATTGTAGCAGAGGGATTTTAATCTCAAAAAAAAAGCAAACTAGTACGGAATTTTAAAATACATAATCTAATCAAATTTTAAAATTTAAATTTTCTAAATTCTATCTTTTCATTAAAAATCGACATCGTGCGTTGCAGGTTGCTTATATCTTTTTGCATCGTTTGCATAAAATAATCTCTCAGCTGCAGATATTCCTCTTTATCCGCCATCAAAATATTTAGTATCTCGACCTCGGCGTTTTCCTTATAAAGCACGAGCTGATCGTGAAGACCGAAAAGGCTGAGGCTGCCGTTAAGTAGATGCATATAGGCTTTGGTGGTTAAAATGGAAAAGCAAAAAGTAAAAATTATCGCCACGCCGTTGATCGGCTCTCCCGTCGTATAGCAGCCGAGCAAAAACCAAATAACAAGAAAAATTTTTATAAAAATTGGGATTTTTTGTTTCCAGCTCCATCTCCAGTCAAAGCTCAAAACCATAGCGCCGATCTTATTTAACTCGAACGTTTTACGAATCTTATTTTTATTGTAATATAAAATTTTATCGTTATAAAACACGAAGTATGCGCCGTCTCTATTCATAAAATTTGTTACGAATATTACCAAGACCAAAGGAACGAGGCGAAACATTTCAATGTTTATAGGATTTACGATAGTGGCAAATGCAAGTGCTATCAACAAGCCTACCATAGTAGGAACTATAGAGTATTTCATATAGTCCTAATAAGTATGATCTTTGATGACTAGCGGATATTTGTCGTAATCTCTGACTTTGGAATTCTGCCACAAAGAGCCGCTGTCATTCGAGGTAAAATTTTGTGGCTCTGCGCTGTTTTCGCAGGCAGAATTCTGATCCGCTTCGGTTTTTAAATTTAAAGCGTCGGTAGCGAAATTAGGAGCTTTAGAATTCATGGATTCAGAATTTGAGACTTCAGAATCTGAAGATTTATAATTCAAGAATTTAGAATTTGGGACTTCGGAATTCTGAGCTTTAAAATTCGAAACTTCAAAATTTGAGACTTCAGAATTCTGGATTTCAGAATTTGGGGTTTTAGAATTTTCGCCGTTAGAATTTTGCTCCAAGCTCCGCTTCGGCTCTTGATGTCGCTTTTGTAGTAACCTTTTTAATTCCTCAAGCCTGTTTTGATCCATTCTTGCCCCTGATAAGGCGTTTTAACCTCGCTTATTTTTGCTTGCGCTTTTCATCGCCGCTAGCTCCTGCGTCAAAAATTCCCCCGTGTAGCTACCAGTCTTTTTGAAATCTTTCGCAAGCTTTTCTGGGGTGCCGCAAGCGACGATCTGTCCGCCGCCCTCGCCGCCTTCGGGCCCCATATCGATTATGTAATCGCAATTTTTGATGACGTCCAGATTGTGCTCGATCACAAAGACGGAATTCCCAAGATCGACCAGATGATGCAGCACCGCCACCAAGCGATCTACGTCTGCAAAATGTAGCCCCGTCGTGGGCTCGTCTAGGATATATAGCGTGTTGCCCGTGTCGGTGCGGCTTAGCTCCTTGGCGAGCTTGACGCGCTGTGCCTCGCCGCCGCTAAGCGTCGTGGCGGGCTGGCCTAGCGAAACGTAGCCGAGCCCGACGTCCGCGAGCGTCTTTAGCTTTTGATAAATTTTGGGCACGGCTTTGAAAAACTCGAGCGCCTCGTCGATACTCATCGCCAAAACGTCGGCTATGCTTTTGTTTTTGTATAAAATTTCAAGCGTCTGCGCGTTGTATCTCGTGCCGTGGCAGACATCGCAAACGACGCTGATATCGGGCAGGAAGTGCATCTCGATCGTGATCTCGCCCTCGCCCGCGCATTTTTCGCAGCGCCCGCCCTTGACGTTGAAGCTGAAGCGGCCGATCTTGTATCCGCGCAGTTGCGCTTCCTTCGTCGCGGCAAAAAGCGCGCGGATCTCGTCCATCACCCCCGTGTAGGTCGCGGGATTGCTGCGCGGGGTGCGTCCGATCGGGGTTTGATCCAGATAGATCACTTTATCCAGGCTCTCAAGCCCCGAAATTTTAGCGCCCTTTACCGCGTGCACTTTTTTGGCGCGATTTAGCTCCTCAAGTGCCGTCGGTAGGATGGTTTGTAGCACCAGCGAGCTCTTGCCGCTGCCGCTAACGCCCGTGATGCCGACTAAATTTCGCAGCGGAAATTTCGCGCAAAGGCCGTGGATGTTATTGATATTTACGTTTTTAATACTTAGCCAAAGCTCCTGCTTGCGGTGCTTTTGGTAGTTTATCTCCTTTTGGTTATTCAGATACAGCGCGGTTTGCGTGTTGCTTTTAAGCAGATGCGCCACATCCCCGGCAAATACGACCTCGCCGCCTAGATTACCCGCTCCGGGGCCTATATCTACGACGAAGTCCGCCGCCTCGATCGTCTTTTTATCGTGCTCGACGACGATTACGGAATTTCCCTTTTCTTGCAAGCTTCGCAGCGTCTTGATGAGCTTTTGCGTATCGCGCTCGTGAAGCCCGATGCTAGGCTCGTCGAGCACATACATCACGCCGCTAAGACCAGAGCCGATCTGGCTTGCGATACGGATACGCTGTGCCTCGCCGCCGCTGATGGTGCGCGCATCGCGCCCAAGCGTGAGGTATCCAAGCCCCACGTCCTTTAAGAAAAACAGCCTTTCGTTGATCTCTTTTAGGATCGGCGCAGCGATCTGCGCGTCCTTTTCGCTTAAATTTGAAAACCGCTTTTCATCGCTGAAAAATTCCACGCAGTCTGCGATACTCATATTTATCACGTCGCCGATGCCCTTGTCTGCGACCTTTACGGCGAGGCTTTCGGGGCGCAGGCGCAGCCCGCCGCAGTCGGGGCAAATTTTTTCGCTCATATAATCGTCCAGATCGCTTTCGTTTTTGAGCAGATCGTAGGCGTATTTGATCGCGCCCTCAAATTTTCGCACGAGCTTATGTTTTTTCCAGTAAAAATCGATCTCTTTGACGCTGCCGTAGAGGATCAGCTTTTTTTGCTCCTCGCTTAAGTTTGCATACGGGATTTTGACGTTTATGCCGTTTGCCTCGCAAAACCCGAGCAGAAATTTATAATAATAGCTCTTGTTAAATCCCGACATCACCTTGATCGCGCCGCCCTCGATCGAGGCGTTTTCGTTGATGATCTTGCCCAGATCGAGGCTAAATTTTATCCCTAGCCCGTCGCAGCTCTCGCACGCGCCCTTTGGGGAGTTGAAACTAAACGCGAGCGGCTCGAGCGGCTTGAATGAAATTTTACAATCAAAGCACGCCATATGCTCGCTGTAGTGGATCAGGCTCTGTGCAAGCCTCAGCTCGGCGGCGTTTGCGATCTCCACCTCAAGCTCGCCGAAGCTGAGCTTGAGCGCCTTTTCGACGTCGCTTGCGATACGGATGGAATTTTCCTCGTCGATGATCGTGCGGTCGATGATGACCTTGATCGAGTGCTTTTTCGTCTTGCTCAGCTCGATCTCCTCATCCAACCGCACCAGCACGCCGTCGATCTGAGCGCGTACGTAGCCCTGCTCGCGCAAGCTTTGCAACATGTCGGCGAAGCTACCTTTTTTCTCGCGCACCAAGGGTGCTCCCAAGATCACCTTCGCGCCGCGCGGTAGCTTCATAATCTCGGCGATGATGTCGCTGGAGCTCATCTTTGAGACCGGCTTGCCGCATTTGTGGCAGTGCTGCACCCCCACGCGCGCATAAAGCAGCCTCAGATAGTCGTAAATTTCGGTAATCGTGCCCACCGTCGAGCGCGGATTTTTCGACGTCGTTTTTTGATCGATCGCGATTGCGGGCGTCAGACCGTCGATCTTATCGATGTCAGGCTTGCCTACGCGGTCTAAAAACTGCCTCGCGTAGCTGCTTAGGCTCTCGACGTATCTGCGCTGCCCCTCGGCATATAGCGTATCAAACGCCAGCGTGCTCTTGCCGCTGCCGCTGAGACCGGTAAAAACGACGAGTTTGTCCTTTGGAATTTGCAAATTTATATTTTTCAGATTGTGCTCGCGCGCGCCCGTGATGGTGATGAGATCGTTCATTTTCGCCCTTTTGTGCCAAATTAATCTTATATTATAGCTCAAATTGTTAAAATGCGGTTTTAACAAAGGCGGCAAATGATACTGATCTGTACGGCTTTGCGCTGCGAAGCCCAAGCGATAATCGAGAGTTTTAAACTTACTCGCAGCGGCGATCTGTTCGCAGGCGAGCAGATGCTTCTATACATCTGCGGCGTGAGGTTTGGAGCTAAATTTGAAGCGGGCGCAGAATTTGTTCGTCGCGCCGATGCGAACGCGGAATTCGGGCGCAAGCTTCGCAGGGATCGGCGCGGCGCGGACGCAAAATTTAAGCATCGTTTGGGCGCGGGCGCGCTCTGCGGCGACGCAGAGACAGGCTCTGCGCGAAATGAGGCTGAAAATTTTGAAATTTCAGATTTTGGTTCCGCGCAAAATTCAGAGCGCTTCGGTGAAATTTTACTTTCGCGGCGCGTGGACTTTGCGCTAAACATAGGAGTCTGCGGCTGCGAGGATACAAACGTGCAAATCGGCGAGGCGTTTTATTTTGACGGTACACAGGCGCGGGAATTTTGCGACGAGGACGGATCGAAATTTTATCGCTCGCAGGTCGGGGAACACAGTGCACAGGCTCCGAAATTTCAAAACGTTTGCGAGCGGGAATTTTGCGGCGCGAGTTTAGACGGCAAGCTGCGGGCAAATTTAATCTGCGTGAGCAAGCCTAAAATTTTAAATGCAGCGGAGCGAACTGATGCGGCAAGTATCGCAGCGATCGAGGCGTGCGGCGAGATAAACACACAAGCCCCAACGCAAGGGGCGAACGGCGCAGAAAATACAAAAAATTTCATGCGAGGCGCGTCTCAGGCTGCGGCACAAAGCGCGACGGGCAAACGCAATGACGCGACGAATACCGCAGCGCGTGCAACACAAAATACGCCGTGCACGGCAAAAGATGCTACCTGCGGGCACGCAAATCACTACGTTACGCTTTACGATATGGAGAGCGCGCTTTTCGCGAGCGCTTGCGAGCGCGCGGGCGTGCCGTGGGCGATGATGAAGATCGTAAGCGATCATCTGCGCGGCGAGCGGCTTAGCAAAAGCTTCGTCTATGAGCTCGTAAAGGCGCGCCTGCCGCAAATCCGCGCCGCGATAAAGGGCGAAATTTAACTATGAGTGCGTGCAAAAAAACCTGGCCGAGGGATAAAATTTTAGCCTCGCGCGTCGAATACGACGCGGAATTTAAGGGTATTGCGGGGCGCAAAAGCACGATACACGCGAGGGTAGCGACCCGCACGCGGACGCAAAGCCTAGCTTTATGCCGATGCCGTGAAGTAAAATTTAGCTTACGATCTAGGCTGGACAAGCCTGCTTTTAGAATTTGAAAACGGACGAGCAAGACGAGCCGCATGCGACGCCGCTAATCTCGGATGAACTCGCGGGAGCGAGCCGTACACGTGCCGCTAAGCTTGGAGAAGCCGCACGACGATCGCCGCGGGAGCGAGCTTGGCGCGCCCTACGCGTATTTTGCAAAAATTTATGTTAGCTTCAAGCGGCTGCGTCGACAGCTCGCGCAAAACGTCGCGAAAATCTGCGCGGCGGTAGATGTGACGAGTGCGGAGGAGCTGTTTTGCCCGCATCAAAAGGCGCGAGTGGCGACGCAATAAAAAGCGCGGCACGGGCGGTTTATAAAATTTATCCATACGAACGCTGTGGCGCCTTCGTAAGTTTCCGCGTCAAAACGAGCGCTACGACGCGCTTCGTTAGCCTTAGCGCCAAAATAAGCGCCATGGCGCCCTTTAATGCCTTTCGCGCCAAATTTTAAAAGCGAAAAAGATCGCGCAAGCTCGCATAAACGCGGGCTCGCTTAGGAGAAACGATGAAAATAAAAGGCTCTTATCTGTATTTTGCCCTCTTGGCGTGCGCATGCATCGCAGCTTGCGCGTATGCCGCGGCGGATCTGTTTGCCGATCTGTCCTCGCTAGTCTTTTTAGCCCTTTTGCTCGCATTTGCCTGTATCGGGCTATGGCTAAAAGACGCTCTAATAGGCGAGCGCTACCTATTTTACTGCTTCTGCGTGCAGCTACTCTTTGCGGCGGCCATTTTCGCCGCCCTTAAATTCCCCGCCATGTCGCAGTTCGTGCGCAGTGCGGAGATAGGCGTGGGCGGTGCGGGCATGCCGCTAGGCATCGTTCTGCTCGTGCTGCCCGCGTTTTTCTGCGCCCTGCCGTATTACTACCGAACGGGCGTCAAGAAAATCCCGCAAAAGTTTGCACTCGGCGGAATTGTGATCCTAAACGTCGCTATTACGCTAGCTTACGCCTTCTATTTCGAGCGACTATTCTGCGGCGCGACCTGAAATTTCAACGATTTTCAGTGACGGCGCGCGAAATTTAAGTATAATTTGCAAAATTTTAACGAAGCGGAGCAAGATGACGGAGGCGAAAAAGGAGCTAGGCACGCAGTTTGGCGTGAATCTGAGCGAGCGATCAAGCGCGTTTTTGGGCGCGCTATTTGATAAATTTCACTTTTCATTTCAGCAAAAAAAGCAGCTAGCGGAGTTTGCGAGCGATTTTGAGGCGTGGGACGAGACGCCCGTTTATGAGCTGCTTGCGGACGGGCAGTGCGGGCTAAATTTTAATAAAGCCAAATTTAATAAAACAGGGAAAGCCCCAAACGGCGAGCAAATTTTTAATTTCGTGCGCGAAGCCTGGCTGGATCTCAAGTCGCGCCCGCACTCATACGCGAGCTTCAAAAGCGATTACGCGCCGAAAAAATTTCAAATTTCATCCTTTCGCGCGGACCGCATCGCTTTGGGGCGCTGCCCGGTGGCGAGCGAAAACACGCGCTGCTGCAATCTGCTGACGCTCGATGCAGTCAATTCGTGCGGCTTTGACTGTTCCTATTGCGCGATCGGTTCCTTTTACAAGCACGGGAAAATCGGCTTTGACGAGAATTTTGCGGCAAATTTAGCGCGGCTGCGGCTTGATCCCGCGCGCAGCTACCACATCGGCACGGGGCAGAGCTCCGACTCGCTCATGTGGGGCGATCGCTTCGGCATTTTAAGCGCGCTAACGGACTTCGCGGCGCGGCATGAAAACGTGATTTTGGAGCTTAAAAGCAAGTCTAACAATATCCGTTTTTTCCTGCAGCGCGAGATCCCGCGCAATTTCATCGTCACCTTCTCGCTAAATACCCCCGCGATCATAGCGAACGAAGAGCATCTAAGCGCGAGCCTGGATGCGCGGCTGGCGGCAGCCGAAGCGCTCGCGGCGCGCGGCATTTTGGTGGGCTTTCACCTCCACCCGATGGTTTGGTACGAAGGGTGGCAGAGTGATTACGGCGCGCTTTTTGAGCGGCTGCTGCGCCGCTTCGATCCAAGCGGCGTCGCGATGGTTTCGCTCGGCACGCTTACCTTTATCAAACCCGTCGTCAAGAAGCTGCGCTCTCGCGGGCTGCGGAGCAAAATTCTACAGATGCCCCTTGCGGACGCGAACGGCAAGCTGTCCTACCCGCTGCAGATCAAACGCGAGCTTTTCAAATTTGCCGCGGACGCGCTTTCGCCGTGGCGCGAGCGAGTGTTTTTCTACCTCTGCATGGAGGATGCGAGCCTATGGCGCGAGGTTTTGGGGCACGAGTACGAAAGCAATGACGCCTTTGAAGAGGCGATGAAGGCGGCGTATTTTACAAAGATACGGCGGCGCTAGACGCGCTGTTTGCCGCAGACGTCGCGCTTGTACCGGCTCGCATGCGGCGCCGAGGATACAGCGCGAAATTTGCGGCGAGCGAGCGATTAAAATCTAGCGGCGCGCCGAGTTTTATAAAATTAAATTTTATAAATCGTGCGGGGCGGGCACAGCGAGTGGCGATGAAATTTTACAAAACGCTCGCACAGCAAAACGTCCGCGGGCTAAATTTAAAATTTTACCCAGCGCAGGTCGCGGCGCGGTTTAAATAATCCGCGTAAATTTAGCGGCGGATACAATGGGCAGAGAAAATTTAGCGCAGCGAAATTTACATGACGCGCGAAATTTAACGCGCCGAAGCCGCATAAAATTTAAAGGAGAAAAGATGAAAGCATTGATCACGGGCGCAAGCGGCGGCATCGGCAGCGCGGTTGCGGAGCTTTTGCGACAAAACGGCTATGAAATTTTAACGCTAAGCTCGCGCTTCGAGGATACGGACGCGCTAGCAAAGGAGTGCCGCGCGCTGGCTGCGGCGCAAGGTATTGACGCGCTGATTTTATGCGCGGGTACGGCGAAATTTGCGCCACTTGAGGCGATTAGCGAGAGCGAAATTTTAAAAATTTTAAACGTAAATCTCGCCGCAAACATCATCATCACGCGTGCGCTTTTGCCGAATTTAAAACGCAACCGCGCCCATATCATCGGCATTAGCTCGATCGAGGCGCTGCGAGCGAGCCGCTTTAGCGCGGTTTATAGCGCGAGTAAGGCGGGGCTGCGGGCGTTTCTGCTCTGCCTTTTCGAGGAGGCGCGCAAGCAGATCAGAGTAAGCTGCATCAACCCGGACATCACCAAAACGCCGTTTTACGAGGATTTAAACTTCGAGCCCGCGGATGATGAGGCTAGCTTCGTGGACGCTGAGGAGATCGCAAATTTTACGCTGCAAATTCTGCGCACGAAATCCAACGTGAGCGAATTTACGATCCGCCCGCAAATCGTAAATCTGCGAAAAAAATCAAAATTTAATCGCAAAGGAGGCGAGCTTGAAAACTAGTAAAAGTAAAATTTTTATTATGCTAATTGCGGGGGGTTTTATTATTTATGGAGTTATAAGCAGCGGCGGTATGTATTGTAATATGGAGGAATTCTTTTCTGATAAACAGGGCGAAGAGGATGACGCTTGCATCGCCAAGCTGATAAAACGAGCGGACGACGGAAACGGCTTTGCGGAAAGCAGACTAAGATACCCAAGCAGGGCGTATATCAAGCGCGTATGCGAAAGGGGGGTGGAAAACGTAGGCGAGCGAGAGAGATATTATTTCGAGCGCTACCAGAGCTGTGAGCCCTGGGGCTTTAAAACTCCAAAATTGCAAGGCGGCGAAGCAAATACGACGAGCGGCGATATGAACATAACGGACGGCGAGAGAAATTTAACGCGCGAAGGTGCGAATACAGTCCGCAATGAAACAGGCGCGATCAAAAGCGATATAAATTCTACGGAAGGGTCAAATGTCGGGCGATAAAGCGAAATTGAAAGCTAGTAAAAGTAAAATTTTTATTATGCTAATTGCGGGGTTTTTTATTATTTATGGAGTTGTAAGAAGCAGCGGTATGTATTGCAATATGGAGGAATTCTTTTCTGATAGGCATGACGAAGAGGATGATGCCTGCATCGCTAGGCTGATAAAGCGCGCGGATGCCGGCGATGACCATGCGGTAAATCGACTAATGTATCCGAGTTAGGCATATATCAAGCGCACATGCGAAAAGGGGGTAGAAAATTTGGGCGAGCGGGAAAGATATTATTTCCAAGGCTTTGGCGGAGATCGCTGCGAGATTTGGGGCTTTAAAACGCCCAAGTCAAAAGACGGCGAAGCAAACACGACGAGCAGCGGCGGTAATTAGCGCGAGGCGATACGAACGCAACGAGCGGCGGTAATTTAACGCGCGCCGAGGCAAACAACGGCAAATCTGACACTGTGGGCAGCAAGGCGGACAAAACGAAGCGCAAAGGAAATTCTACGGAAGAGCAAAATGCTGGGCGATAAGATTAGCCTTGAAGGCGATATCGTAAATTTTATGCCGTTGGTCAAATTTGTGAAAAAATGAGTTAAAATTTATTACTCAAGGAAAAACATGGTAAAAAAGAGATCTTTAAAAATAAAAGGAAGCATATCGATCGCCATAATCCTGCTTTGGGTTTATTTTTTGATTACGGCGCTGGGCGGTGATAGATACTGTGGCATATGGGATTATATCGCAAATAGTGAAGAGGATGATGCCTGCATCGCTAAGCTGATAAAGCGCGCAGACGCGGGTAGTGAATTGGCGCTCAATCGGCTTAGATACCCTAGCAAGGCGTATATCAAGCGTGTATGCGAAAGGGGAGTGGAAAACTTAAGCGAGCGAGAGAGATATTATTTCGAGCGTTTAGGTGTAGATCGTTGCGAAGCTCCAAATTTTAAAGGCGGCGAAACAAATACGACAAGTAGCAACGGTAATTTAGCGCGAGACGATACGAACGCGATTGACGGCGGAAATTTAACGCGCGCCGAGGCAAACAACGGCGAAGCCCGCACTACGAGCAGCAAGGCGAACACTACGAAGCGCGAAGGAAATTCTACGGAAGAGCAAAATGCTGGGCGATGAAAATTTAGAAAAATTTTTCTCACAAATCAACGCGGCGGAGTTTGGAATTTCGGCGGGCTCAAAGCTTGCTTTAAAAAATTCCAAGCTTGCAGGAAGCGCGAGAGACGGGAACAAGGACAAGCCCTTAAAATCACAAGGCGATGCGGAATTTTGTGGCGTACAGCCATATTCTAGCGGCGTGCAGCAAGATGAAATTTTAAAATTTAATACCGAGCAAGTGCGTCTTGATACGGAGCAAGCACACTTAAAATTTAACGTCCGTCCATCGCAGTCGGAGCCGGGCGTCAGACAAGCGCTTGCGTTCGGTGATGAGCCGCCGCAGGCGCAGTTTAATGCCGAGCGAGCGCAGGCAAAGATCGAAAATTTCATGCGCGATCTGCTGCAAAACTATGTGCTTTGCGTAAGTGGCGCGGAATTCGCCTTCGCGGAGATCGAGGCGTATTTCACGGGCGCGGATCGCAACACCTACAAGCGCACGTCGCGGGCGGGCGAGATATTTTTTCACAATTTCGGCTTTGACATTTCGTTTCGCAGCGTCCCGCAAAGCGGCGGCGGGATTTTGGTGCGAAGCCTGTGCGTCCTAAGCGGCGCAGAGCTTTTGGCGGGCGGCTTACCCGGCTTGGCAGGCGACTTGCACAGCTTGGCGGACAGCGACCTGCTCGGCTCCGCCGCCCCGCTCATACAAAATGGCGATTTTATCGCGGGTCCGCGCAAATGCATGGGTAAAATTTTAAATCTGGAAACGCAAAATTTAAACTTCTCTTTAAAGCGTGTGCCGCAAATAGCGCATGCAGCGGGCTTTAGCAACCGAATCCGACGAGGCGAGATCGTAAATGAAGCGAATTTCGGTACAAGCGCTAGCTGTGCGACGGGTACAGCGGCTGCGGCAAGGCTTGCAAATGAGCCGCGCAGGCTTACCAGCGAGGAGTTTGAGGTATATCTGAGCACGGGCTGCGCTGCGGCAAAAACATATAAAAAATCGCTGCAAAGATATGAGAGCTAAATCTTGATCAAACGGCGCACGGCGGGCGAGTGGTAAAATTTACTGAGCTTTAAGCGGCGGCGCTATAAAATGGCGCGTCCATCAAATTTAAAGGCGGCGAATGGATCAAAGCAGGCTTGAGGAATTAAGAAAGCTACTACAAAAGCGGCATCAAGAGTCTAAGCGGGGCTTGGAACAAAATTCTAACGGCGAAAATTTTAAAGCCCAAAATTCTGAAACCAAAAATTCCGAAGTCTCGAATTTTGAAGCTTCGAATTCTGAATTCCTGAATTTTGAATCCCCGAATTCCGAAATCTTAAATTCTAAATCTTCAAATTCCGAAGCTTCAAAATTTGAAACCCTAAAATCCCATCCTAACGCTTTAAATTTAGAAACAGAATTAGAAACCGAAGCGGAGCAGAATTCTGCTTGTGAAAATAACGCAGAGCTGCAAAATTCCATCTCAGATGATAGCGGCGCCTTACCGCAGAATTCTAAAGCAAGGGACTACGACAAAGAGCCGATAATAGTAAAAAATTATGAGAGGCTACTAATATCTACAATTACATTTTTATACGCGCCTATGATTTTAGGCGGATATATTCTAAGCATATGGGATTTAATTTTTTCAAAACACCATATATCGACGATGGAAATAAGCTCTAACGTTATATTTGGAATTTTTATAGCGATAGTATTGAGACTTATTTATAGCAGCTGTGTAAGCAATAATAATCGCAAAATCTACTTTATGAATAATTCTATAGATTTCTATAACAACGGCGAGCTTGAGAGAAGGACGAACAATCTTCATTTAAATTATGTGATAGGCAGACCATTTTGGGGATATTGCAACGATGATAAAGTCCGTCGCTTCATTTATAATATTATTATAATTTTTTCTATTGCAGCACTATCGTTTCTATCATCGCAAATTTTATTATTCTTCATTTTTTCAATACTTTCTGCAATCTTTTTGAAAATATTTTTTCACTTTTTAATCGTAGGCAATTTTAAGAATTTTTCATTCTTTTCTGCAATCGTAGTGGATTATCCGTACTATGAGCAGGAAAATACTTATTATTTAAGCTCTATTTTATCGGCAAAAAATTATTTAGTTTGCGTATATGATGCGGAAAGGCTAAACGAAATAAAAGAATGGTTTTTAGTTCGAAAAAATATCAATATAGATAAAATAGAAAAATATTATCTTAGCTAAAGCGGGCGGTTATGGATACAAGAAACAAAGAGATTGGGTTTAGAGACTACGACAAAGATCCGATAATAATAAAAGACTATGCTTTTTACGATTATATGAAATATTCCACGATTGCTACGCTTATAGGATGCTTATTCTTCATCTCGGTCGTTACCGTAGTAAACCCCATTGAGCCCAAAAATTTTAGACTACTCCCTTTCGCTTTGGTAATGTTTTTTATCAGGCGAAAGCAACAAAAGGGCGTCTATTTCGTATTTAACGATTCGGAGGTCGAATACCGCAAAGAAGATAAAGCTTATAAATCTTTGAAGCTTGAACAAATCGGCGCCGTTGCGATTAGTTTTGATCCGCGCTGGGACTGGCGGCAGAGGATAAGCATACCCGAAATGCTGTTTTTGTCGCTTTGGCCTTTGGGCGCATACGTTATGCGCGGAATGCATGCGATGATCGCGCTAATTTCGATGATAGCAATTAGCCTATTCGGAGCGGGTATATTGATGCATCTTAAAAATGGCAGTTTCAGATGCTTAGGCATCTATGACCGGCTTGTGATATACGGCGAAACGGGCGATCTTAGAATTATAAATGTTTTGATTTATGGCGAAAAAGAGTATCTGGAATTAAGAGAGTATTTTATGCGCAAAACGCATATAGATTTGGATAGCGTCCCGCGCACCTTGTCGGTATTTAGCAAAAAGGTAAAATTTAGAAAATTTAAATTTTAACGCTCCGCTTAAAATTTTATCTCAAAATTTACGCGCTATCATCGCTGTTTTCATATACGCCGAGCTCTACGAGATTGCCGTCAGGATCGCGCAGATAGATACTTTGCATAGCGCCGTGCGCGCCCGTGCGAGGCACGACGCCAAGCTCTATTTGCACCCCTTTGCTTTCAAGCTCCGTTTTGAGCTGCTGCGCGCTTTGATCTTCGCAGATGAGACAAAAATCCGCCGAGCCCGCGATAGGACGTGCCGCAAACGGCGCAAACTCGCCCGCGCGGGTGTGGATATTGATCTTTGAAGAGCCGAAACGCAGGCTGTGTTTGCCGCTCTCGCAAACGTGCTCTAAGCCCAAAATCCCTTCGTAAAATTCCACGCATTTTTGCAGATCGTCCGTAACTAGGACGAAGTGATCGATCCTTGTGATTTTCATTTTATCTCCTTGCGCGCTCGCAAGTCGCAAAATTTTTACGCCTCGCGGTACAATTTTGGAATTCTACCGTGAAATTTTGTGACAAAATTCCAAATGCTCGTAGCGCGAAATCAAAATTTCGCGGCGTAAATTTTACGCGCAGAATTTCACGGCGGTAATTTTAAAATTCTAAAATTTTGCCTAAGCAAAATGGGATGCAAGTAGAACCTGGCTTTAGTAAAAATTTGGCCCGACGAAATTCCGTCTAGCTAGCGCCGCAAATTCTAATCCCGCGATTTCAAAACTAGCGATTTTAAAATTCTCTTGCCTACCTCGACGCCCGGCTGATCGTAAGTGCTGACGCCCAGTATTGCTCCAGTAGCGCTGGTTAGCAGCTCGAAGTAGTAAAATAGCTCGCCCACGCTCTGTTCGCAAAGCCGTGGAACCTCGATTAGATCGACGCTGATACCCTCATTTAGCACGGCTTGCAGCGTAGCATCGCACTGAAGATTTAGCACCTCATCCAGTCGCATGCCGTTTACGAAGTCGCAGCCCTCAAGACCTTGCAGACTGATACTAGGTACCGCGTCCGTAGTGCCGTTGTCCGTGAGCTTTAAGAAAGTCACGGTCTTATCCTTTACGCCGTCCATTATGAGCTGAAGGAAGCTGTGCTGATCGCGCGAGCCTACAAGCCCCACAGGAGTAAGCCCCTCGCGTCTAAAGCCGATCTTTTTACCTAGGCTTTCCGCCCAGAGCTGCACGTACCACTCGCCCAATGCGCGCAGCGCATCGCCGTAGCTAAAAAGGACGTTGATTTTCGCACTTTTGTGCGTGGCGTAGTGATGGGCCTTTCGTAGAATTTTATTCTCCGCGATTTTAGCGGGATCGCATGCTAAAATTTCATCCAGATACCACTCTTTTGCGACGGCAGCTCCGCGTAGCATCGCGCTTGCATCAAGGCCTAGCCCAACTGCGGGCACTAGCCCTACCGCACTTAACACGCTAAAACGGCCGCCTACGTTAGCGGGCATATTTATCACGCAGGCGCCGTGCTCGCGCGCGAAGATATCAAGCGGCGAGCCCGCATCGGTGATAAAGATGAAATTTTTTGCTAGCGTCTTTAAATCTGAAATTCCGAAACGCTGCAAAACCACCTTAAAAAGCGAGATCGTTTCAATCGTGCCGCCCGATTTGGAGGATACTATGAAGATCGTGCGAGCAAAATTTAACCCTTCAAGCGCGCGATTTACACTGTATCCGTCGAGATTATCCAAAATTTCAAAGCGCAAATTCTTTCTTACGCTCGGGCGCAACATCTCATAAAGTGCCCGCACGCCCACGCTGGAGCCGCCGATGCCCAAAAGCACGACCCCATCGTAGCTTCGTGCGCTAAAAAATTCCTGCGCCTGCGCTATTACGTCTGCGCCTTGCTGCGGCAGGCGGTAGTAGCCTATCTCGCCGCTTTCGTATTCGGCGCGGATCTTTGCCGCTATCTCCTCTAGCGCGCCCTCTTTTGCCGGCGGGAAAAACAGCTCATTTTTTACCATCGCCGAATTCTCGCTCGTAGAAATATTTGATCGCCTCCACATAGCCTTTTACCGAGCCGCAGTCAAAGCGAGCGCCTTTAAATTTATACGCGATCACCACGCCGTTTTGAGCCTGCTTTAAAAGCGCGTCGGTGATCTGCACCTCGCCGTTTTTACCGGGCGCCGTCTGCTCGATGAGATCGAAAATATTAGGTGTTAGGATGTAGCGCCCGATGATGGCTAAGCTCGACGGAGCCTCGCCGGGCTCGGGCTTTTCAATCATATCCGAGACCATTATTAGATCGTCGCTGATGCTCTTTCCTGCGATGATGCCGTATTTGTTTACGTCCTGCGGCGGCACTTCCATCACCGCAACGACGCTGCAGCGGTATTTTTCGTAAATTTTAACCATCTGCGCAAGTACGCCCTCGCCGTTTTCGTTCACGCACAGATCGTCTGCGAGCACCACGCCGAAAGGCTCGTCGCGGATTAAAATTTTACCCGTATAAATCGCGTTGCCGAGCCCCTTCATCTGCTCTTGGCGCGTAAAAGAGAAGGTGCAGCGCTTCATAAGCGCTCTGATCTCGTCGAGCAGATACTCCTTACTGCTGCCTGAAATTTGATCCTCCAGCTCGTAGCTGCGGTCGAAATAATCCTCCAGAGCGCGCTTGCCGCGACCCGTGACGAACGCCATATTGTCCATGCCCGCCTCCAGCGCCTCGTCCACGCCGTAGTGAATGAGCGGTTTGGTAAGGATCGGAAGCATCTCTTTTGGTAGCGATTTGGTCGCGGGCAAAAAGCGCGTGCCGTAGCCCGCCGCGGGAAATAAACAAGTCTGGATCATGAAGCTCCTTTGATCTTTTTTTGAACTTTTATTATAATGCAAAAAAGATAAAATTCCGCAAAGGAAAGCCTTGAAAACGATTGAAAAAGAGATCAGCGCCGCGCAGGAGATCAAAAAATCAAGCTTCATCGCCTATCTCGCGCCGCTAGCGAGCTTTGAGGCGCTGCGTGCGCGGCTGCGGCAGCAACACCCCAAGGCGCGGCATATCGTCTGGGCATATCGCGCGCTGAACGAGCCCGGGCAGATCGTAGAAAACTCAAGCGACGACGGCGAGCCCAAATCGACTGCGGGCGCGCCGTGTCTAAACGCACTTCGCGGCGTCAGCCTGATTAACGCCGCGGTGCTCGTGGTGCGCTACTTCGGCGGCATCAAGCTAGGTACCGGCGGGCTCGTGCGCGCATACGCTAGTAGCGCAAATGCCGCGATAGACGCCGCTGCGGACGCCGCAGAGCTAGTGGAATTCGTGCTGCGTAAGAAGTGCATATTTTTCGTGCCGTTTGCGGCGGTGGCTAAATTTGAACATTTTTTAAAAAAATCGGGTTTTGTTTATGAGGCGAGCTTCGGCGCTGCGGGAGCGGAGTTTAACGCAGAGCTTAGCGCGGAGGAATTTGAAAAATTTATGGGCTTTGCAGAGGCTCTCGCGCCGGCTCTTAAAATGCTGTGCGAGCCGAAATTTTAAAATTTCAAAATTCTATAAAATTTAAAAGCCCCTCTCGGCTAAATTTGAAAGCATGAGCGGATTTTGCATTTTATCGCATTATTGCAACGGAATTTTAAAGCTAAAGTGAAATTTCATCGTGCGAAACATAAAATCCGATAAATTTTAAAATTTTCAAAATTCTGTCGTAATTTAGCTTGCAAAATTTTGCGAAAATTCCGTCCGTAAATTTCAAAATCCCATAAAATTTTTAAAATTTAACGTGCTTCATCTTAGCTTCACGCACAGGCAGGCTTAGCAGAGCTGCAATAGCTGCTAGCGTCATATCCAAATACCACATATAATCATACGCGCCGTATGCCCGTACCGCAAGACCCCCGATATATGCGCCAAAAAATCCACCGATTTGATGCGAAAGCATCGTAAATCCAAATAGGCTTGCTAAATATCGCGTCCCTAATAGCTTACCTACGGCAGCTGCAGTAGGCGGTACGGTCGCTAGCCAGGTAAATCCTAATCCCACGCTGAAGATATAAAACGTAAGACTATCTTTGGGCGAGAGCGCATAAGCACCAATAAGAGCGATACGCAGGGTATATATGCAAAATAAAATGACTTTACAGCGCACTTTGGAAACACACCAACCTACGAATAAGCTGCCTACGATGTTAGCGATACCAATCAGTGCGAGCGAAAAGGACGCTACCTGCGCGCCATGCCCGCTTAGTGCTACTTCACTAGGCAGATGCGTCACTAAAAACGCTACGTGAAAACCGCACGTAGCAAAGCTTAAATTTATCAAAATATAGCTTTTATCGCGCAGTGCCAAACGCAGAACTTCGCCTAAGCTGCGCTTATCTTCTTCATGCAGGCTGGTCTGTTCGCCAAATAGAATTTTACTGCCTGCTAAAAGCCTCGCAAGCGGCAGAATTAGCAAGCTAAGCCCTGCGAGCGTAAAAAATGCGCCGCCGTATCCTAAGGCAGGCGTTGCGATACAAAACCCTATCATTGGCGCAAATAAAAACTGCCCGAACGAGCCGCCTGCATTTAGCACTCCGCTAGCAACCGAGCGGATAGAAAATGGCAGGCGCTTTGCCATTAGGCTCATTAGAATTGGAAAACTACCTGCGCCAAGCCCCAGTGCAAGCCCAAAACCCATCGTTAATACAAGCGAGCTTTCGCTGCTAAATAACGGCACAAGAGCGCAACTAATCGTCAAAAGCACGCTGCCCCAAAACAGCACGACGTAGGCACCGAGCTTGTCTGCAAGTATCCCACTAAGCGGTTGCGAAAAGCCCCATACCAGCTGCGTAGTTGCCATCGCAAAGCTTACTTGTGCGATGGATAGGGAATTTGCTTGCATTATGGGCTGTACGAAAAGACCTAATGACATACGAATGCCCATCGTAATCATCAAAATCGCCGCGGCGCATAGGATCATTACCCAAACTGATTTCATATATATTCCTTTTAAAGAATAGAATTATAGCATAAAAATCACGAATATATCGAGATTTTATAGATATATTTAATTAATGTATCTTAGTATATCATTTATGTAAGAGGAATTTACCGAGCTTTAATGGGCTTTGCATTAAAATTCCATTTTCAAGGAGAAGCGATGATTTACGAAGACGAGATGATTTACGTGGAGCGCGAGGAGCACGAAGTGCCGTGGGTGAAGGTCTTTACGAAGGCAAAATTTAAGGAGCTTAGCGACTGCGACGAGGCGACGCTGGCGCATCTGTGGCGCGCCGTGCTTCAGTGCGAAAAGAGCCTGCGGGAGTTTTACGCGCCCGATAAGATCAACATCGCAAGCTTCGCCAACTACGTGCCGCGCGTGCATTTTCACGTCCAAGCGCGCTTTAAAAACGACAGCTTTTTCCCAGAGTCCGTCTGGGGCAAAAAGATGCGCAAGGCCAAGCTCCATCTGCCGGAATTTAGCGAATTCGCAGAAATTTTAGCGGCAAATTTAAAGATGGAATTCAGATGATAGGCGCGCGATCCAAAAAATACCTAAGCCTTTTCGCACTTGCTTGCTGCGGCGCCACCTTTGCATTTTATCTGCGCTTTAAAAGCGAGGAAAACGAGATAAAAATCAAGCAGCAATTCGATTTTAGCGCGAGCCTGTTTGAAAAGATCGTGGACGAAGAGAAGCTAAACGCCTTTGCGATCTCGCTGATTTTGTCGCAGAATAGCGACGTGGTGCGCTGCTTCGAAAGCGGTAAACACGGCGAGTGCATGGACGTGACGAAAAAATACAAAGATATTTTAAGCGCGGTGCCCTTCTACACGGGCGTGAAGATACATTTTCATACGCAAAACACCAGAAGCCTGGCTAGGAGCTGGAGCGACGAATTTTACAACGACGATCTGAGCTCGTTTCGCCATTCGCTTTTGCAGATCCGTCAAAGCTTGCTTCCCAAAGCGCTCGTCGAGATGGGGCGGTGCGGGGTTTTCATGCGCGGAATTTCGCCGGTTTTTAGCGAGGGCAAATTTATCGGAAGCGCTGAGATAATGCTCGATTTCGAGCACGTCATCGCGCAGATCAACCGCATGGGAAACGATATTTTTATCCTCGTAGATAAGAGGTTTGAGACCGATTGTTTCTACGATAAAATAGGCGTTATCAAGGACTTTATCGTCGTAAATAGCGCGCCGGATTACGACGTTTTGTCGATTTTGGCGACGCTTGATTTTGGGGCGCAGAGTTTTATCAAAAAGGACGGGCATTATTTTTACGTGAGGGCATTTTCAGACGAAAACGGCACGAAGCTGGGCTATATAATTTTGCACCGCGAAGGCTAGCGGCGGGATTTAAATTTAGGCGCTTGCAGCTCTTAGCTACTTTGTCGCGGTGACGGCGCGGCGCGGCGAGAGGACGTTTTAAATTTGATCGCAAGATCGCGGAAATTTACGCTGAAATTTTAAATTTTAAAAGGAGCGTCGATATGAAATTTTATAAATCCGTTAAATTTAAAGCGATAGCTGGAGCGCTACTTCTTATAATAATACTCTGCGCCGCATTTATCCGTATAATCCCCGATTATTCCACTTCACGAGGCTTCGCCGTAGTTTCTACTTCCGATTACAACAAATACAAGCAGGGATACTGCCTAAAAGAGGATAGAATTTTGCCGAAAGAGGAGTTCTATAGAAGGGTTATAGTTCAGTTTTTAGATAAGAAACTAATAGATGAACAAAAGATGGATAAAGCAAGAATTTATGCATATGGTTCGTCAATGAAAAGCAAGATTGAAATTGGATATTACGAATTGGCTGACGATATAAATTTAGATAATTGGCTAGAAAAGACAATAAATTACTATAAAGATTTATATAGCTCAATCAAAGATGTTGAATATAGATCAGATTTGGATGAAAAAGCCAGAAATATATTATTATTTGATAAATTAAAAATCAAAAAAACAAATCCGATAAAATATTTAAAAATTGATTTGAATAGAATGGTGGCTGGATTTGACAAACCTATCTTTTTAGCAAATAACGGTTGGAGCGGTATCATTATATTAGATAATCCAATAATATTAAGAGATAAAAAGATTGCGTATGGATATAATTTTATACTTCATTACAATTTTTATGATAGTAGCGCTAGAAATATGATACTTGATAAAAAAATGTTTAATTCGGAAATTAGACAATCAAAATATTCATATCCAAGATTAGATATAGGCGATATAGATAATTGCGGAAATTTGGATTATGATGTAAGTTATAATCCTGAAGATATAGCAGATAGTTTAGGTAAGGGCGGCTGAAAAGCCACGCTAAAACAAAATTTTAAAAAGCCCTAGCCGCGCGAATTCTACTTCTAAATTTTAAAATTTACGCCTAAATTTAACGCGCCTTTAATCTAAAAGCTTCTGCTTAAACAGCGGAATTTTGTAGCAAAAGGTGCTGCCTTCGTTCGGTTTTGAGCTGACGCTTTTTGCGATTCCGTAGCGCTTGCAAATTTTATCGATTATGTTTAGCCCGAGGCCGAATCCGCCAAGAGCCGCATTTTCGCGCGAGTATCTCGCCCAGATCGCGCTCGTATCCTTTATGCCGATGCCGAAGTCCTGCACGCTAAAGACCGCTATGCTCACCCCCATTTCTAGCGCGATGATGATCTTGCCACCGGGGCGCGAGTATTTTATGGCGTTGCTTAGCGTGTTGTCGATGAGGCGCATCAGCGAGGTTTCGTCCATGAAAACGCTCACGTCGGGCGCTATTCGCGATTGCAGGCTTATGTTTTTGCTTTTTGCGACCAGATAGATGAAATTTATCCTAGCGCTCAAAAATTCGCTCATATCGATGCGGCGGCTTTTTAGGCTCATCTTGCCGCTTTTGATGAAGTACTCCACGTCCTCGTAAGTAATGATCATCTGCTTAAGCGCGGATTTTATGCGCGCGGTGTGTTTATCGCGCAGTCCAAGCATCTCGGTATTGATGAGCGCGACGCCTAGAGGGGTCTTTAGCTCGTGCATCGCGTCGTTGAAAAACGCCTTGATGAGGTTGCTTTGCTGCGCGTAGAAATTTTTTATGATTTTGTAGTTAAACAGCGCGATGATGAGCGCTACGAAAATCGTGATAAAGATCGTAGAGATCGCGATAAATTCTATCTTTGCATAGCTTATCTTTTTTGAGATGACGAAAAAATATAGCTTGCCCTCATGCAGAAAGTGGCGCTTAAAAAATACCCGCCCGCCGAATTTCAGCGTGATAAACGCAAAATCGGGCGGCTGCACGCTTAGGTTTGATCTTAAAATTTCGCCGTTTGCGTTTAGGATCGCGTAGTCGTAGATGAGCTCGTCTTTTAGATTCAGATCCGTGCCGGCTAGGGCTTCGCCGCTTTTTTGTATCAGCTCGGCGACGTCGGCGCTCTCCTCGATTTTGGAATTTAAATAGATTATATAAAGGCTCTCGCTTATAAAGGCGCCGATGATGAAAATCGCGCTAAAAAGCGTAAATTTAAACCCTTTAAGCATTGATCTTATATCCGAGTCCGCGGCTGGAGAGGATGAAGTCGTTGCTCGTTTTGGAGCGGAGGTTGCTGATATGCACGCGCACGTCGACGCTGCCCGCTTCGCCGTCCCATACGTCGGCGATGAGTTCATCGACGCTTACGAATCTTTTGATATTGGCGAGCAGAAATTCTATAATCTTGATCTCTTTGGCGCTTAGCGATATCTCTTCGTCTGCGCGCTTTAAAATTTTTAAATTTGCGAAGTAGTGAAATTTATCCGCGATCTTGACGGCACCCTTTTCGTCGCCGAAATACTTTCGCATCAGCTCGCTTACTCTAAATTTAAGCTCAGCTAGGTGGAAAGGCTTTTTTAGATATTCATTGCAACCTAGCTCGTAGCACTGGCTCAAATCGTCGATGTCGCCGAGCGAGGTCATCATCATCACGGGGGTGTTGAGGCCGAGGCTTCGCACATATCTAAGCACCTCTTCTCCCGAAACCTCCGGCACTTTGATGTCTAAAATCAGCAAGTGGTATGCATTCGCGGCGATCTTATCGCAGGCTACGTCGCCGCTTTCGCATTCGTCCACCTCGTAGCCGAGCTCCTGCAGATACTCACTTACGCTGCTTCTGTATTCAAAATCGTCTTCTAAAAGTAAAATTTTCAAACTCGTTCCCTAAATCGGGAGCGAGACTACGCTCCCGTGCAAATTTGCCCCGCATATACGATATAGTAGCGAAGCAGAATGACGCCGCAAAGCACGACGAAAGAATTTAAAACTATAAACGCAGGCTTGTAGGCGTGATTTTTCAGCGCCGTAAAGGCGATGATGATCGGAGCGATGAGCCCCGTGCCCAAAACGCCGATCCAGAAAATTTTACCGTAAACCTCGTGCGTCAAAGCCTGCTGTGCCGCAAGCGCGCTCGTGCCGCCCTCGAAATACATCCCGACAAACAGAATGAATAAAAGCGGAATCTCAAAGAGTATCGCGCGCAGATCAAGCACCAAAAGGTATTTTATGCTATCTTTGTTTAACGAGCCTTTAAAAAATAGAAGTCCCACTAAAATGCTCGCCGCGATGCCGCTGGAAAAGCCCGACAGCAAAAATAAAATCGGCAGCACCGGAGTATTCCAAAGCGGAATTTTCATCACCGCGCTTAGCAAAAAGCCCGTGTATGCGCCTACGCAAAGAGCAAGGATAAACAAAATTCGCTCGAAGAGTTTGGAAGCTTTGGCAAACGAGCTTAGTAAATTTACGATAGGTCGCAAAAACGCAAGTAGTTTAAATTTGCAAATTTCCTCGCCGAAGACGCACAGCGCAAATACGAAGCTAAGCGGCACGTAGATTAAAAGCGCCGCCACGCCGAGGCTCATCACTGAGCCGAAGTTAAATTTGATCAGCAAAAGATAGAAAGTAAGCGGCTTGCCCAGATCAAAGATCAAGAGCAAAAGCCCCGCGCAGATCGTAAGCGGCGCCGTGATCGCACCTGCTCTAATCATCGCATCCCAGATTGAATTTTGCTCGCTTTCGTGGCGATTCCATTTAACTAAAAGCGCCACCATCGTCGCCCCCGCGCTAAGACCCGCCAAAAATAGATAAATCGCAATCGGCCAAGGCCAGTAAATTTCAGAGTATTGGCTCATATCGCCCCACATATTATTCATAGCGTCCTCCTTTTTTGTTTTTGATATTCGCTAGACGCGGCTTGGTGTTTAGATACGCTTTGGGATATTCTACGCTCGTTTTGGCTAGCAGCTTGCTTACCTCGGAATTTACGTCATTTACGTCGCCGAAAGTTAAAGCATCTGTTGGGCACACGCTTACGCAGGCGGGCTGTAAGCCTTTGCTAGTGCGGTTAGTGTAGCAAAAGGTGCATTTGCCGATAGCGTGCGTGACGGGATCTACAAATCTCGCGTCGTAAGGACAGGCCAGGATGCAGTATTTGCAGCTGACGCAAAGTTTCTCGTCTATGAGCGTTACGCCGTCTTTGGTTTTAAAGCTCGCTCCCGTAGGGCAGACGTCCACGCAAGGGCTATCCTCGCACATAACGCAGCTAGCGCGCGAATAATCGAGTTTTAAGCTTGGAAAAATGCCGCTTGTTTTGCCGTGCACTTGCAGCCTATAAACGCCGCTCGGTACGCCGTTTTCGTTCCTGCACGCAACCGAACAGGCTTGGCAGCCTATACATAAATTTTCGTCGTGAATCATTATGAGTTTTTTCATAACCGCCCCTTTCAAATTTTAACTATATCGACGCCGACGTTGGTTACCATCGTGCTTACCACAGGACCCGCAGCGGGATCGAGAAGGACGCTTTGGTTGGTGCCTATGCCGTTCGTGCGCTTTAGCCCGGGGCTTACGTGCCCAAAGCCGTGGTATAAAAATAGGCAATCGTCTCTGATACCTTGCGTGACGAAAATTTTAGCCTTTTGCTCGCCGAATTTGTTTTTGAGCTTCACGATATCGCCCGTCTTTAGCCCCTCCGCTTTTGCAGAAGCTGGGCTGATCCAAACCGGCGATTCGCTCATCATATCGTTTAAAATTTTGACATTTTGAGTATGACCGTTGGTATGAAGCGCGGTCTTGCCGGTCATTAGGCAGTATTTGTGTCCGCCGAATACGTCCATACCCTCGGTGTTTAAGCAGCCGTATCCCGCGAAAAGCTCCTCCACTTTCGGCGCGAAAAGCTCGATCTTGCCGCTCGGGGTTTTAAATTTCATCTGTGAGCTCATCTCGCCGTTTTCGTCCACGAACTCCGCCGCGGCAGGATATTTATCGATAAATTTAGCCACGAGCTTCGGCTCTCGGTAGTATAACTTCGGCACTTTGTAGCTTACGTAGCCGTTTTTGATTAAATTTGCGATCAGCTCGGCGTTGCCTTTGGCTTGCTGCATGCGGTATTCGTCGATGTTGTTCCAGGTGTAGTCCTGATCGATCTTCATCACCCTTGCAAGCTCTCTAAAAATTTCATAGCCGCACTTCGTATCGCCCACCGGCTCAATGGCCTTGTTTCGCATTACAAATCCAGGCGCGGTGCCGCCTTTGTTTTGAATCGACTCGTCGCGCTCCAAATACGTGGATTCGGGCAAGATCACGTCGGCTAAGCACGCGAAGTCGCTCATATACACGTCGATTGCGAGCACGAAGTCCAGCTTTTTGATCGCCTCTACGCTCTTATCCACGCCCGCAACGTTGATGAGGTGGTTAAAGCGCGTGCTGACCCAGCCTTTTACAGGATATGGTTTTTCGCTTAAAATCGTAGGCGCAATCTGCATCAAAACGCCGTGTTTGCGTGGCACGAAGAAATTTTCGCTACCTTCTTCGCCGCAGCCGTCGATACGCGCGGTCTTTGGAATTTTAAAATTTTTATCCGGGTTCGAGATGGTAGGGAATAGATCCTCTTTGCAAAGCGCGTTGAAGGTTTTGGAATCTTTAGAGAAGTAAATTCCGCCCTTTTTCTCGACGTTTCCCATCAGCGCGTTTGCGATCGCGATGGCGCGCGTGCGGATATATTCGGCCTTGGCAGTCGTGGTTTTGTGACCCCAGTCGATTACGACTGCGGGAGCTGCGGCGTAAATTTCATTTGCGATGCGCTCTACCTTGTCCGCTTTGATGCCCGTGATGGCCTCCTGCCAAAGCGGAGTCGTATCTTTCACGGACTGCCTTAATTCCTCTAGCCCCACGGCGTATTGTTCGATAAATTTTTTGTCGTATTTGTTATCGCGCAGCCAGACGTGAATCAGCGCCATCAAAAACGCCGCGTCGGTTCCCGGCTTTATCGGCAGCCACTCGTCGGCCTTGGAAGCTACGACGCTAAAGCGCGGATCAAGCACCAAAAGCTTTACGTCCTCTCTACTTGCGGCTTTTGCGAGCTTTTTGGTTTTTGAGATGTCGATGCCCTCAAAGAGATTGTGGCCGAAATTTACGATGTATTTTGCGTCGCCGTAGTCTCTTTGCATATTAGCGCCGAAGGTGTGCGGCACGGCGATATTGTAGGTGACCGGGCAACAGGACCAGTGCGAGTAGATGTTCGGGCTACCGTAGGCACAGGCGAAATTCATCATCTGAGTGTGGTGTTCGCCCGTTTTGGAGGTAAAAACTACGCTTTGCGGGCCGTATTTTTGCGAAATCTCGCCAAGCTTCTGCGCGCAAATTTTAAGCGCCTCGTTCCAGCTCGCCTCTTTAAATTTGCCCTCGCCGCGCTCACCTACGCGAATGAGCGGCTTAATGAGCCTTTGATCGTCGTAGAGCTGATTGATGCCCGCTCCACCGCGAGCGCAGACGGAGGTTTTGTTTGCAAACCTGTGGTTGCCCTCGATGAGAGCGCCGCGGCCGTCTTTGACGGTCACCTCGATAGGACAGCGCGAGGAGCACATCTCACAGACGCTGGCGACTTTCTTTTCCGTCCCGCCTGTAACCGCGCTAGCGTTTAAATTTAGATTTAACGTCGCTAGCGTGCCGATTGCGGCGGTGCTTTTTAAGAAATTTCGTCTATTCATAAAAACTCCTTACCTTTAAATTTCGGTAGGAATTCTAAGGCTTCATCGTAAAAATAAGGTTAATTTTGATAATGCAGCTTTTGGCTTAGACTTTATCTCAAAAGATAAAATGCGTCCTGCGCCGTATTTTAAAGCCATAAAATAGCGCTAGCAGTAGCAAAATGCTAATTGCGCCGCAGATCGCAAGGGCTACGCGAGCGCCCAGTAGCTCGGTAAAAAAACCCGATATGAGCGCTCCAAATGGCGTACTACCTATTAAAAATAGCGCGTATAAGCTAAGCACGCGCCCGCGAAATTCGTTGCTTACGTGTATCTGCACGGTGGAGTTAATGCTTGAGTTTGTGATTACGAAAAGAAACCCAGTTACGGCAAGCCCTACTGCAGCCCATGCGAAGGAATTCGCAGCCCCAGTAAGAGCTAAGCTTATCCCCATAGCGATCGCGCACGATCTGATTTTGCGAATACCGAGTTTATCAAAGACTGCTACGAAAAGCGCGCCGCAAAAGGCTCCCACGCCCAGAGCCGACATCAAATATCCAAAGCTTCGCTCATCCGCGTCTAGGCTAAGCTTAACAAGCGCCGAGATCGTTACATTGTAATTTGGCACCAGCGTCGCTACGATAAGCACTATTATCATTAGCTCGCTTAGAATTTTTTTGTGCAAGACATACGAAATTCCAGCACCAATCGAGGCAAAAACGCCTCCGCTTCTGCTAGATAGCGTAGTAGCGGATGTCGGAATTTTTATGAAAAACAGCGAAACAATGATGCCTAAAAAGCTAAGTGCATTGAATAAAAAGCAAAAGCCCACGCCCCACAGCGCCATCACGATCCCCGCAAGTGCGGGTCCTGCAATACGAGCGACGTTAAAGGACATAGAATTTAACGCTATGGCGTTGGCTAGATCGCGGGGCGAGTCGATGAGGTCTTTTACCATCGACTGACGGCTCGGGGCGTCCATGCTGGTAAAGATGCCACTTACAAAAGCGCAAAATAAAATTTTGCCGAAAGAATATAGCTCGCAAAAGCTCATAACCGCGAAAATTGAGGCGGTCACCGCCATGCCTATTTGAGCGAGTAAAAGGATCTTTTTGCGATTAAACTTATCGAGCAGTACACCGGAAAACGGCGTGAAAAGTAGCGCGGGCAAGAACCTCGCCGCAGCTACGAGGCTGACCTTAAAAGCGTCTGCGGTGATGCTTAGCACTAGCCACGGCAGTGCGACGCTTTGCATCCAAGAACCGATCAGCGAGAGGTTCATCCCGATCCAATAAATTCTAAAATTTGAGTATTTAAGCGATAGGAAGGGATTTTTCAACGCGCCGCCTTTTGAAATTTTGATTTGAGATTATACATTAAATTTTAAAAATTCACTTAAAGATTTAACATTTATAAAAATTTAACGAAAATTTAATATTTCTGAAAAGAAAAATTTTATATACTCTGCAATAAATTTTTAAGCAAAGGATTAAAAATGCAAAGACCGACTCCGATTAATCAGGAAATTAAACTCGATGAGAAGCGCTATATCGTTTCCAAAACTGATCCGAAGGGCATTATCACGTTTGCAAATCCGTATTTTTGTATGATTTGCGGCTATAGTGAGCTTGAGCTTTTGGGGCAGCCGCATAACATCATACGACATCCAGATATGCCGCGCATAGCGTTTAAGCTTATGTGGGATACGATACAACAAGGCAAGGATTTTACCGCCGTGGTTAAAAATTTAGCCAAAGACGGGCGCTTTTATTGGGTCATTACGGAATTTACTTCTAAAAAAGACCCTGTAACAGGGCAGATCACCGAATACACGGCATTTCGCAAGGCTCTACCAAGATCCGCGATCGAAACTATAGAGCCAATTTATAGGGCATTGCTGGATGCTGAAAGAAACGGCGGTATGCAGGCTAGCCAAAAGGCGCTCGTGGATTTTTTAAAGAGCAAAGGCGAAACCTACGAGAGCTGGATCGCAAAGGTCTCAGGTAAATCAAATCCGCTCACCGCAATGTTTTTTAAGGCGATGAAAAAGCTTTTTAGCTAGTTTGACTGACACGGACGCAAATTAAAATTCCGCGGAATTGGTTGGAATTTTACCTCGAAAATTCCATGACATAATAAAATTATAAAATGCGAAATTTAGTCAAAATTCCGCGGAAATTTCTTAAATTTGAAATATAGAATTTAATAAAAATTCTTTAAAGATTATATTTTAGATTTCTTATATATATTTTACACCTAGTAGTATCACACCATACAGGTTGTTTCTACATCTAAAATTCCTGATGCGTATTTAGCGTAGCTCCGTGAAGCGCTAGAAAGTAACTTACAACAGGGTATCGAGCTATATAGCTACTTGATCTAAGAAAGAGGTGATTTGCTAAGAGAGAAATTTACTATAAGACACGAGGGTTGCTTTAAAATTTAAAAAGCTGAGTATAAGGCGGATTTAAAAATAAGGGAATTTATACGCTTGATTAGAATTTTTTGGATTTATGGTAGATTTTACGTATAGCTTAAAATTTCTAGAGTCTTTGCCTTATTGTAGGACAGCGAATGAGCGATAAAATTTTTACTGAGCTTTAAGTGATGAGAATATAAAATGGCGCGTCCATCAAATTTAAAGGCGATAAATGGATCAAAGCAGGCTTGAGGAATTAAAAAGGCTTCTGGATGAGCGGCGTAGCAATGCAAAGCAAAATCTAGACAGGGAGCTTGATGCCGAGAATTCCGAAACTGAGAATTTTGAAATTGAGAATTTAGAAGTTTCGAATTTTGAAGCCCCGAATTCTGAAGCTTCGAATTTTAAAGCTCAGAATTCTGAAGTCTCAAATTCTGAATCCATGAATTCTAAAGCTCCGAATTTCGCTACCGACGCTTTAAATTTAGAAACCGAAGCGGCTCAGAATTCCGCCTGTAAAAACAGCGCAGAGCAGCAAAATTTTACCTCAAATGACAGCGGCCCTTTGCAGCAGAGCCCCAAAGCCAGGGACTACGACAAATATCCGATAATTCTTAAAAACTACGAATATCTATATCAAAAGCTATTAATGGTTTTCTCTCTTTTTATAGGCGGCGTATTTGCCATAATTGTAAATTTTGATTGGAAAGCCAGCGGCGCAGCGAATTATAGCGTCAAGGACAGTATATACATGATTTTGTTTCTATTATTTTTATCGCTATTTATTATATTGCCAGAACTTATAGATTATAAAAAAGAGAGACCGATGATACAGCTTAAAAACAACCAAATAGAATTTTACGAAAAAGATAAAATTGCGTATGTCGAGCAATGTGAAAATTTGCAGCATAATATGGATTGGTCCTTTTTTATAGGAAATTTTAAAGGAAAAAGAGGATTGCTATATATGTTTATGGCGGCAGTGTTGCTATGCTTGGTTTTCATGACGATTGATCTTGTAGTTGCTCGTTGGTTTTTGAGCTTTGCTTTGTTTCAATTTGTAGGCAATATATTAGTAAAATTTATCTTTTGTCTTGTTTTGGGAAAGAGCGGCGATAGGAGATTTTCGCTTTTACCCGCATTAAGAGTTGGTAAACCGCATTATGGATATATCGGCTTATTTGCTTGCTCCAGATATTATTTAATACCAATATTTAGAAATTCTATATATTTTGAATTGAAAGAATATTTCTTAACTAGACATAATATAAATATCAACGATGTAGATAAAATTTATCTCTAGCTATAAGTGACACAAAATTTTATCAAAATGTATGATGCAGAATTTTTAATGCAACAAATTCCATCCCGTGATACGGCGGAATGGAATTTGAAAGCAACTAATTCGTAGCGAGTAAATCTAAAATAGAATTTTAAAATTTAAATCCCAAAGACTTAGCCGTTGTAGCCTAAGCGGCGCATATTTGCGCACGCATCCTTGTAGCCGTAATAGCACGAGATGCGGTATAGGTCAATGGCGTTGAATTTATTCTGCTCCACGCCCTCGCCTTTTTCAAACATCGCTGCGAGCTTCTGGCAAGCAGGGAAGTTTTGGGAGAGCGTGCACGCAGCGTTGTAGGCATTGGCGGCGGAAGCATAGTCGTGCTTGGAATACATAGAATCTGCGAAATTTAAGCACATTGCGCCATTGCCGTTTTTGCACGCATCACTTTGTACGACGCCGCCTTGTAGGTTCATCGCACGGATACCGTCTTGAATGTCGGCAAAGGAATATTTGCCGCTCTTTGGCGCATCGACTGCGCTCTTTGGCGCGTTGCTAACGCAGCCTGCCAAAAACACCCCGACGGCGATCAAAGCTAGAATTTTTTTCATATTTTGCTCCTTAATTTTTTGAAATTTGGCGACCCAAAACGTAATAGGTCTCTTTGCCCGCGACCTTTTGTAGCTTGAGCTTAAATTTTTCCGACCAAGCGCTGATGATCTGCTCCACAGCGGTCTTACGCTCTTCATTCGTAGCGTCATTTTTGATCTTAAAATACGGGTTTGAATTCGACATCGCCACGTGCGCACCGTAAATTTTAAGCTTATCATTCAGCCCTACAATGCGATCAAGCTCGTTATCCTCAAAATCGCACTTCGATAAAATTCCTCGCAGCTGTGCGACCGTCGCGTCGTTTACGCTATATCCTAGCGCTAGCAAAATTCCATCTTCACTCATTCTCATCCTTTCGAAAAAAATTTATTTGTTCGCTTGTGAAATCAAAACGCCTTCGATTATGCTTTTTATATCGCCGTCTAAGATCGCGTCGGTCTGGCTATACGCCTCGCCGCTGCGGTTGTCCTTGACCTGCTGATACGGGAAAAGTACGTAGGAACGGATCTGATGCCCCCAGCCTATCTCGCTTTTAGGCACGTTTTCGTCCTTTTCGCGCTGTTTCATCAGCTCAAGCTCGTAAAGGCGCGACTTTAGCACCTTCATCGCCGTTTCTTTGTTTTTGTGCTGGCTTCTATCATTTTGGCAGTTTACTACGATACCCGTTGGGATGTGCGTGATACGCACGGCGCTTTCAGTTTTATTGATATGCTGCCCGCCTGCGCCGCTTGCGCGAAACACATCGACACGAATATCCTTCTCTTCGATATTTATCTCGATATCATCATTTAGCTCGGGGCTTACCATCACGCTCGAAAAGCTCGTATGTCTGCGCCCTGCACTATCGAATGGGCTTACGCGCACCAGGCGATGGATACCGTTTTCGGCTTTCAGATATCCGTAGGCGTTCTCGCCGCGCACGATGAAGCTAACGTCCTTAAGACCCGCTTCCTCGCCCTCTTGAAAGTCCAAAACCTCGATCTTAAAGCCCTCTCGCTCGCAAAAGCGCAGATACATGCGGTATAACATACTCGCCCAGTCATTGCTCTCCGTACCGCCCGCGCCCGGATGAATGCTGACAATAGCGTTTTTATCGTCGTTTTCGCCGCTAAGCATCATAGAAATTTCTAAATTTATGATCTTGTCCTCTAGCTCGTCCGCTTCGGCAAAAAGCGAGTTTATCGTCTCTTCGTCGTTTTCCGAGTTTGCCAGCTCATATAGAGCTTTTGCGTCGTCTACGGCATTCTTGGCGTTTAGAAATTTATTTAAGATATTTGAAATTTTAGTTTTTTCCTTGCCGATGGCGCCTGCTTTTGCGACGTCCTGCCAGAGATTTTGATCGTTTTCAAGCTCCTCGATCTCTTTTAGGCGCGCTTTAATATTCTCCGGTTTTACGACGCCAGCGATATTTTCGACTTTAGTATTTAGGGTTTTTAAAAGTTCCGTGTATTCGTAATTATCCAAAATTTAAGACCTTTTTTATGCTTTTGGCGTGATTATAACATATTTTGGATTAAGGTTGTTTATAAAATTTTATTTAAGGCGGGCATTATGAAGCATTTGTCTATTAGGGATATCAAAACCTGCTTGATATTTCCGCGATTAATTAGTTTAAGCTCCGTCGAGAGATCGGGCAAAGGGTCGTTCAGTAGCAGTTTTAGCTTTGCTTCTTCTAGCTTCAACTTTTTACAATCGGCTTTTTTGTCTTCAAGCATAGACACCACTAGTCTTAGCTTTTCTTTTGTCATTTTGCTTTGCACGAAAGTACCTTATACACGATAATGGAACATAAAAAAGCTGCGATAGAGCAGGCGAAATACGCCCAAATTTCTCCGATAGTTTTTTCAAGAAGCGCGTGCAGCCCTAGCAAAAAGAATACCAAGCCTATAATGCAAATTACGCCCGTAATTATATTTAGTAAAACCGAATTGGCGCTCTTTAAAAAAGAGCGCCTGATATCGCTAGCTTGAGCGTCTACGAGCTCTACTACCGAAACTATAAATTCAGATATGCCAGCCATTATTTTTTCAGCAGCCAGGCGAGCAAAAATCCGACGCCCGCAGCGATAGCGACGCTTTTTATCGGGTCTTGTTTTATCGTGTCATTTACGCTTTCTATGCCGTCTTTGCCTTTGAGCCTTAGATCATCTATATATTTTTTGATCTCATTGCTATTTAGCTGATCTAGAATTTTATCTTTAGCAGACTCCGCACGCTCTGCGCCTATGTTTTTGATAGACTTCATAATCTCTTTAAAATCCGCTTTTAAAGAGTCGATATCTTTTTTCAAAGAATCTAAATTTGTCTCTTGAGTAGCCATTTTCGCTCCTTTTGAAGTTTATTTTAGAGCTAAAGCTCGTGGTAGATTTTAGTACTTATTGATTAACGCTCGCTAAATAGACCGCCCTTTTGCGCTTAATTTATACCTTTAATATTTTTTGATATAATTGCCAGCCTAATATTTTATATTGAAAAGAGAGAACAATGCAGATCATTAGAAGTGTAGAGGAGCTAAAAAGCTTCAGGGCATCAGCAAGCGGCAGCGTGGGCTTCGTACCTACGATGGGAGCTTTGCACGCGGGGCATGCGAGTCTCATAAAAAGAGCACGGAACGAAAACGACATCGTAATCGTCTCCGCATTCCTCAATCCGGCGCAGTTTTTGCCCGGCGAGGATCTAAATAGCTACCCAAAAAACGAAGCGGGCGATATTAAAATTTGCGAAAGCCTCGATGTGAACGCGCTTTTTATCCCGATCGCGGATGAAATTTACAGCACAGAGGAGCCAGCGATCATAGCGCCTAAGCCGATAAGTGAAATTTTAGAAGGTAAAACGCGCCCCGGGCACTTCGACGGCGTACTTAAAGTGCTAAATAAGCTTTTTAATCTAACTCGTCCTAGCAACGTTTATATGGGTAAAAAGGACACCCAGCAGCTTTTCATCGTACAGAAGATGGTAAAGAGCTTTTTTATGCCTATAAGTATCATCCCTTGTGAGATCGTGCGCGAAAGCGATGGACTCGCGCTTAGCTCGCGCAATGCCTATTTGGACGAGGAGGGAAAGCTTATGGCGCTTAAGCTTTCACGATCCTTGCTAAATGCCAGCTCGCTTATTAAAAAAGGCGAGATCAGCCTAAATATAATCCGCGAAAAGATGCTTAGCGTGCTTGAGCCGCTGGCAGTCGATTACATAGCGTTCGTGGATTATAAATTTAATGAAATTTCGCAGATTAAGCAAGGCGATACGATAATCCTGCTTGCCGCAAAGGTCGGCACAACCCGTCTGATCGATAATATCTGGCTGTAAAATGGCAAAACTCCATCTCGTTTCTCTAGGCTGCAATAAGAATTTAGTCGACTCCGAGATCATGCTCGGGCGCCTGCAAAACTACGAGCTCACGGATGAACCTGCGAGTGCGGACGTGATGATCGTAAATACCTGCGGCTTCATCGCAAGCGCCAAGCAGGAGAGTATCCGCACGATTTTGAAGCTTAGTGAGCAGAAAAAAAGCGGCGCGCTGCTGGTCGTCACGGGCTGTCTGATGCAGCGCTACAAGGACGAGCTCATGCGCGAGTTGCCCGAGGTCGATATTTTTAGCGGCGTTGGCGACTACGATAAAATCGATGAGATGATTTTAAAAAAGCAGAATTTATTCAGCCCGCAAACCTATCTGCAAAGCCCCGCGCTTACCTCTTCGCGCGTGATAACAGGCTCAAACTACCATGCTTACGTTAAAATTTCAGAGGGCTGTAATCAAAAATGCTCTTTCTGCGCCATTCCGAGCTTCAAAGGCCGCCTAAAAAGCCGCAGCATCGAGGATATCGAAGCGGAGGTGCGCGGCTTGGTGGCGCGCGGATTTTACGATTTCAGCTTTATCGCGCAGGATTCCAGCAGCTACGGCCGCGATCTAAGGCGCGGCAAAAACGGCGGATCAAATTTTAAAGGCTCCGAAGGCGAGTTAAATTTTGCAAGCTTTCGCGACGGGCAGAATTCCGATGGCTCAAGCGGCGGCGCGGCAGATAAAATTTCCGCTCAAGGCAGGCTCACCCGCGGCAAGAGCTCTAGCGAGGAGAACGCGAGCGATGAAATAGCTGATGAGTGGGGCGCCAACCTAGTCGCGCTGATAAAACGCATCGAAAAAATAAAGGGCGTCAAGGTCGCGCGCGTGCTGTATCTCTACCCCACCAGCACCGACGAGCGACTCATCCGCACGATCGTGGGCTCACCCGTTTTCGCAAATTACTTCGACATGCCGATTCAGCATATAAACGACAAAATGCTAAGCCTGATGAAGCGCGGCGCGAGCGCGGCGCGGATCAAAGAGCTTTTAAGCTTAATGCGTGCAGCGCCTAATTCATTTCTGCGCACGGGCGTCATCGTCGGACACCCAGGCGAAACAGACGTAGAATTTGACGAGCTTTGCGCATTTTTGCAGGAGTTTAAATTTGATAGAATTTCAGCTTTTGCTTACAGCAAGGAGGAGGATACGGCGAGCTTTGCGATGTCGCAAATCCCCGCACGGACAATTAGCCGCCGCCTAAATAAGATCGAGAAAATCACGCGCGAGGCGATAGATAGCAGCATGCGCACGCTCGTAGGCAAAAAGATACCCCTAATAATCGAAGGTGCCAGCAGTGAGGGCGAGTTTTTTTACGGCGCCAAGCCTCTTACATGGGACAAGGACATCGACGGCGAAATTTTAATCAACGAAAGCTACGTGCAAAATCTAAAAGCAGGCGGTCTATACGAGTGCGAAATCACGGAATTTGCGGGCGATAGACTGCTTGCGCGAGTGCTAAAAAGCTCGCAAGGACAATGAAAAACTCGCCCGAAATTCCAAGCAAAATTCTAGCCTTGCTGCGGGCTGGCAAAAATCTGCTTGCATTTTCGCACGGCGTCGATAGCACGGCGCTTTTTTACCTTCTGGACGAGGCTGGCGTGAAATTTGACCTTGCGATCGTGGACTATAACGTCCGCTCGCAGAGCAAGGACGAAGTCGATTCAGCGCGGAACTTGGCGGCCAAATTTAACAAACAAATCTACGCAAAAAGCGTGCGTCTGGGCGCGTCAAATTTCGAGCACGAGGCGCGCGCGGCCAGATACGAGTTTTTCGCCGAGATTTGCCGCGAGCGGGTCTATGAAAATTTGATCTTGGCGCATCAGTTTGACGATAAATTCGAGTGGTTTTTGATGCAGCTTGGGCGCGGCGCGGGGCTTAGCGAGCTGCTAGGCATGCAGGAGCTCGAAACCCGCGAGGACTACGTGATCGCTCGTCCGCTTCTAGGAGTGCGAAAGTGCGAGCTGGAGCGGTTTTTGCGTGAGCGAAATCTAAAATACTTCACCGACGAGACAAATTTGACGGACCGGTTTAAGCGCGGCTTTATTCGCGCAAAATTTAGCGAGCCGTTTTTAAACGAATACTTTAGCGGCGTGAAAAAAAGCTTTGAGTTTTTGGCGGTCGATGCGTTAAATTTAACTCCCGAAATTTCTAACCCCGCACCTAAAATTTATCTTGTAAAACGAGGCACAAGCGAGCTTCGCGGCGTGGGTCTTACCTGCAAGCGGCTAGGGCTCGTGCTAAGCTCGGCGCAGCGAAACGAATGCGCTCGCTGCCTAGAAAATGGCGCCGACTGCGTGCTAGGCGGCAAGGTAGCCGTGGGTGCGGGCGAAAATTTTATTCTCGTAACGCCATATATCAAAGCGACGATGGACAAGAAATTTAAAGAAGCGTGCCGCACCTTAAAAATCCCGCCGATAAACCGTGGATTTTTATTTGCCGCGGGAGCGGATCTTGCGCTATTTGAGGAGCTTTTATGAGCGTTTATTTTACCTCCGATCTACACTTCGGCCACGAGCTGGTGCTGAAAAAATACCCGAATTTTAGAAAAGGCGCGAACGTAGCCGAGATGGATGAAAATCTCATCGCCGCTTGGAATGCGCTCGTTACGCCCGAGGATCTCGTCTATGATCTCGGCGACGTGTCCTTTCACAAGGATTTTGCGCACACTTGCGAGTTACTTGGCAGGCTAAACGGGCGGCATTTTTTGGTGCTTGGCAACCACGATGGACGGATCGCTGCGATGAAAAACGAACTGCTAAGCGGACGCAAGGCGGACGGCAATTTTATGTTTGAGCAGATCGTGGGCTATGCCTTTGTGCGCCTATCGCATAAAAGAGCGGCTCTGTCTCACTACCCTATGATCGAGTGGGCAAACTGCCATTATGGCGCGCTGATGCTCTACGGTCACCTGCACGCAGATATGGCTGAAGTTTCGGGCAGGGCGCTAAACGTGGGCTTTGATCTGCACGGCAAAATTTTAAGCGAGGACGAGGTGTGGTCGTATCTGAAAGATATCCCGCCCAAGGCTCATCACGCAAGTGAGCTAGAGGGCATTAGCGAGAACGACGATGTGGAGCAAAGGCGGGCTTTGATAGAAAATTTTTTACGCAAAATTAATCGTGATTCGTGAAAAAATAGAATTTACGGCGCAAGATGGGCCCTTTGCGGCAAATAAGCTTAAATTTAAAAGCAAGTCGTTTAAATACGGATGATTTTATCTAGTCAAAATTTCATTATGTAACGCGAGATAAAATTTAATAAAATGCGGCGCAAACAGGCAACTAAATCGTATCAAGCAAGCGCAATATTGCAAAGATAAAATTTTAAAATTCTGCCTAGGTACGGAGCGAAAAATTTGATCTAGCGGGCTTCCAGCATCGCGATTTTGTTGATGTAATCGGCGAAATTTAGATTTATCAGATTTGTTTTGATGAAGATACGCGTAAAAATTACGTAGCCGATCTCGTTGCTAAGTGTGCCGTCTGAGTAGATGAAAACATTAGTGAGAAACTCGCTATTTTCGGATTTGTAGAAGGTCTCGATCTGAAAATTTAAAAGCTCGTAAAATAGCTCGTCCGCGTCGCTCATCGCTGCCTGCATCTCCTCGTCGATACGCATTATGTCGGCGTAGAGCACGCGCTCTTGGTTGGCGACGACGAAACATGCGCGGTTATTAAATTTCAGTGCGAACATCGCCATGTTTTCAAAATCGCTTTGATTTTTTAGCAAGAAGTATAAAATTTTAAATAAACTGGCGTGCGAGCTAAATTCTATTCCAAAAGTCTCATCCGCCGCCTGTGCACTTGCGCGAGGAAATTCCACGATGAAGCTATCATCGACTTTTTGATAAATGCTATTTTCTTTAATCATATAATCTTCGTTAAAATGCACCCTTTGATTTTCGTCGTCTATCAACACACAAGAGATTAAATTTTTATCACTCAGATCTGCAAAGCCTGCCAGCGAAGTAGCCAGATCGTTTTCTTGCACTATAGGAAAGCGATCGGATTTCTCATCCAAAATTCTTTTACCAAAGCCCAATTTTCTATAAAAAAACTCGCATGCGTCGGCACTTTTAGCGACGCCAAGGAATGATTTTGCTTTAAATAGTGCCATTTTTTCTCCTAAAACTGCAATTATACCGAAACACTATTATTTCAAACTAAAATTTAGCGTCCTTCTCGGCGCTTGCAAAAAGCAGTTGCCTGATCGCCTCTTTGCCCGCATCGAGGTCAAGCCCGGTTAAGCTTAGCGGCGCGCTGAGGCTATAATTTATGCGCGAAAACGGCTTTGGCAACACCATCTCATCCCAGCTACGAAATTTCCAAAAGCTGCTCACTTCGTAATTTAGTGCGTAAATGTCTAAGTTTAGCCGCTGCGCAAGGATCACGGCACCGTCGGCGACGCTGTGAAGCGGACCGCGCGGACCATCGGGAGTGATGATAATGTCGGTGCCGCTTTTTATCTCTTTGATCGCACCCATAAGTGCGCGCGCGCCGCCCTTAAAGCTACTACCGCGGATCGCGCCGATGCCAAAATGCGAGATCACGCGCGTGATTATCTCGCCGTCTTTGTGATCCGAGATGATGACCTTGGCGCGCCTCTTGCCGAAATCCCGCAACCACCAGCGCCTATATGCAAAGCTCATCATCGCTAATCTTCCATGCCAAAATACGATGACGCAGGGCTTTTCGGGCAACTTCGTGGGGGTAAATTTAACCCTGCACGTTAAAAAAATACACCAAATCAGGATAAAAATGAGATATTCGGCTACGCGGAAAAACAGCCGCTTTTTAAGCGATAACTTGTCCATAAAGCGCCATTCTGGCGGTCTTTTCGATACGTACTCTGCGCGTTTTGCCTAGCAGCTCCTCGCTGCCTTGCGCGCAGATTAAAAAATTTGAAAAGCTTCTACCGCACGCAGTGCCGCCCTCTCGCAGCTCCTCGAAATACACGTCGAAAATTTTATCTTTTTGCGCTCCTGCGATCTCGTCTAAAATTTTAGTGTGAGCGCTTTGTAGCCTGCTTAGCCTTTCGCTTGAAATTTCATCATCCAGCGGCTTTAAGCTTGCTGCCGGCGTGAGCGGTCGTGGGCTAAATTTAAACGAAAAAACCTGCTCGAATCTCACCGCTTCTAACACCTCCATCGTCTCGGCAAAATCCTCCTCGCTCTCGCTCGGATAGCCCACGATGATGTCGGTGCTAATCGCCACGCCCGGGCAGCTTTGGCGCAGCTTAAGCGCGCGGTCTAAATACCACTGCTTGGTATATCCGCGCTTCATATCGCGCAAAACCTTGCTAGAGCCGCTTTGCAGCGGCATATGCATCGATTTGCAAATTTTAGGATTATTGCAAAAAACGTCCAAAAATTTATCGTCCATATGCAGCGGATGCGGGCTGGTAAAGCGGATACGCTCGATACCCTCTATCTCGCCAAGCCGCACGAGTAGGTCGCTGAAGTCGATTTTTTCGTGCGCGCTAGAAAAGCGCTTGCCGTAATTATTGACGTTTTGGCCGAGCAAAAATATCTCTTTGGCGCCGCGAGCGGCGGATCTTTCGGCTTCGCGCAAGATGATTTGAGCGGGGATCGAAATTTCATCGCCTCTAGTCTGCGGCACGATGCAGTAGGAGCACTTTTTGTCGCAGCCGATCATTATGTTTATGAAGGATTTATATGGCGAGCTCGCAAAATCGCCGAAGGCAAACTCGCTCTCGTCGTAGTTTATGTCCGTGCTGATAAATTTTGGCGTACATACGGCTT
>NZ_CALHGM010000030.1 GCF_938030145.1 uncultured Campylobacter sp. | reverse complement strand
TAAGCGCGGCCGTTAATTTATATAGCCGCAAAGCTCCCGCGCAGCGACTTTTCATATCGCGGATTTTGGGCGGCTTGCTAGATAAATTTAGCTCCGCAAGCGCCGCGTCAAATTTGCCGCAATCAAGCCTCCCCTCCGCAAAATCTCTAAAAATCAATGTATCAAAATGCAGCCTAACGTGCAGATAAAATAGCCCCGCAAAAGCCGCTAAAAAGCCCGCAATTACGGCAAAATTTGCAAAAATGCGAAGGCAGACGGCCAGCTGAAGTAAATTTAACAAGAAAAACAGCCTATGCGTCGCTAAAAATCTAGCTGCAACCAGCGCCAAGGCTCTATCGTCCGTCCTTTGGCGGCATTCCTGCTCCCTGCCTTGCGCCGCTTTTTCGTTTTGCTCCGCATTCGTCATTTTCCCTCCTCATTTTGGGCGTTCGCCTTTGGTTAAATTTCCCGTTCGTTTTCGCCGAGAATTTTGCAATACCGCTTGTTTCCAGCCTGCAAATTTTTTAAATTTGATCCCTCAAACCGGACTTGATCAAATTTAGCCTGCGCCTATTTCGCGCTTAAATTTGCGGCTTCTTTACTCCGCTTTCAAATTTAGCTGGTGCGGACGGCTATCTGTTCTATACGCTCACGCAGCGAGCTAGCGACTGCGATCTTTTCTCGGCGAGATTTTAGCAAATCTAGCGCCTCGTCAAAGCCCAGTCCCGCATAAATCACCAGCCAAGCAAGCAGCACCGACGCGCTCCTGCCGTAGCCAAGCGCGCAGCACACCAGCACCTTTTTATCGTTTTGCTCGGCGGCTCGCTCGTTTGAGTCTGCGAGAGTTTGCCTCGACTCGGCGATTTCGCTTTCGTTTGCCGTGCCGCGGGTTTGCAGATTTGTCCGCGAGTCCGCTTGCTCGTTAAATTTAAAATCTCGCCCGTGCGCGTAGCCCGCTTTGGTGTTAAAATTTGATCCCGGCTCCGCCGCTGTTTGCGGTAAATTTTCGCCGCCGCAAAGAGTCGTTTTTACTATCCACTCAAGCTCCTCTGCGCCTCGTTTTAGCTCGTCCGCGCTCGGCGTTATCATATCTAGCATAGGTAGGCTCGCATAAATTTGCGCGCCGCCAGGCCGCTCAAACTCGGCCGCGAGATCTAGCACCGCGTCAAATTTGCCCGCCTGCTTAACCGAGCCTAGATAGAGCCCCGGCAAAATCTCGTCTGAAATCCGTCGTCCGCGCAACCAAAAAATCGCATTTAACCGCGCTACGCAAAGATATGGAAAGAGTAAGGCTTTAGCCGCGGCGGCGTGTTTGCCTTGCCCGTTTTTAGCAAAAACTCCCGCGCCCAAAAAGGCGTAACCGCAAGCAACCAGCGCAAAACTAAGGCTCGCCCACGATAGCCACAGCATCCACGCGCCCCAAATTTTAGCTCCCAAAATCGCCGCAAAAAGCGTCAAAAACGCAAGCCCCAGATATAGCGCCGCCCATTTGTAGCGAGCAGCCTCCCTAGCCATGGCGAAACTAAGCGGCGCGCCCTCTAGCGGGCGAATCAGTAGCACCAAGCAGCCCGCGGCCAGACCCGTCGGAATGTCGATAAAATGGTGCTGATACGTGGTCAGCACGCTAAGGCCGATGAGCGCAAACCACAAGGCAAGCGCCGCCTTAAGCCAAACCGAGCGCGCCTTGCGAAGGTAAAATGCGCCCACCACGACGCAAAGTATTATGTGTAGCGACGGGGCTTGATTAAACGGGAGGTCAAAGGCGGCCAGGCTCGAGAACAAAAAGCCGCTAAAGCCCGAAACTGCGGGCTTTTCCCACGACATTTGCAGAGGAAAAATGATAAAAAATAGCGTCGCGATCATCTGAGCGACTAGTAGCTGCGTGACGTAGCGCGCGAGCTCACGGCTGTCGCGGCAGAGGAAAAATCCAAGCGCGTAGAGTAAATTTAGCGACCAGTACGACACGATGCTCCACGCCCAAAACGGCAGCGCGCGCTCCCATGCAAAATAGATCTCGGGTACGTTTGCGCGAGTGCTCGCGAGGGCGTTCGTGGTGCCGTAGCTAGCGTAAAATATCGCCGCAACGACGACTAGCGCGGCCAGCTGCGATAAAAACGGTTTTGTTTTCATTTTTGCCTTTTTTGCTAATTCTATCAAATTTTATCGGATTTGCGTTTTTACGGATTTATCGGTCCGAGATCGTTTGCTTGACGCAAATTTGTAAATTTTACTCACCGAGACCCGCATCTTTAAGGTACTAAATTTGAATTAGTCAAATTTATCGTTATGAATTAAACTTTTTGTGCAAGTCAATCTTTTTTGTTAAGGGGGAAGGGGCTTGAATTACGAAGTCGCTCCCTTCCCCCTTAACGATCCCCTATTCCCTACGACGTGAGAGGTTGCTGCGCTTTGCGCAGTTTTATCCCGCGCTGTCGCGCCGCACATTTTTTAGTTTAGCATTTTTGGAGCACAGGCCTCGGTGGCTCAGATTTGCAAATTTGAGCGTAAAGCGATAAGGCGAAGTATTTTGAGATGATTTTTGGGGTTTTGAAGTTAAAATTTGACGAAGATAAGGCATGTAGCCTATCGAGTCAAATTTTAACGAAATCCGCAAAAGCACTCAAAAGACAAGCCGCTAAATTTTAACAGCCAAACTCACGCTAAATATCCCATCCCCATCTATCCACTCTTTCACCTTTTTAAACCCCGCATTTTCCACAAGCTGATCCATCTCGGCTTGGCTGCGGCGGCGCATGATCCACGCAGCGCCCTGCCTGTGGCTAGATAGAGCGCGCGCGATCATCTCAAGCTGCGGATGCCACGGCTGGTTGGTGTAGATGAGGTAACCGCCGCTTTTTACGCTGCTTGCAAAGCCTTGTAGCGCGGTGCGCACGACCGAGTTATCGGGGAAAAGCTCAAACAGTCCCGACACGACGCCAAGCGTATATGCGCCTTGCAGACCCTCGTAGCTAGCGGCTTCGAACGCATTTGCCTGCGTAAAGCTCGCGACATCCTCCAGCCCGCGCTCCTTTATCATTTCGCTACCGGCTTTTACGTTTATGTCGCTGTAGTCGCGCAGCGTTATGCGCTCAAATTTATGCCCCTGCGCGGCATCTAGTATATATCTGCCGTGTCCCGAGGCGATGTCTAGCAGTCGTAGCGGCTCGCCTCGCTCCTGTAGCTTTGCTACGGCTTGGTCGATAGCTAGCTTGATATTTCGCTTGCGCTCTCTGATACCGCGCCAGCCGATGGCGTTTAGGTAAAATTTGTCGATAAATTTGAAAAATTTATTCGCTCCTTGCGGCTCGTTTCGGTAGACGTAGTCAAGCGTACTGCCGCTATCGTAGCCGGTATTTTCGCCGATCTTTAGCCCGCCGACCCACGGCGAAACGGCTTGCATAAATATCCGCTGAAATTTAAACCGCAAATTTTTCAGGCTAAATCTCGGCAGCGGCGTAGCCAGCCTATCGGCCTCCTCGCGGCTAAAGCCGTATTCGTCCGCGTGCGTGCAGTCCACCTCGCTAAAAGGCGCTCTAAACCTCTCGCCGACGAACTCGCGCACGATCTCAAACGCTCTCTCTCGCTCGCTCTCGCCCAGCGTATCGTGGTAAAATCCCTCTAAAATCTCGCGCCTTTTTACGCGCGCGCCAAGAGCGTTGTAAAACTCGTGCTGCGGGACGTGCTCCACGACCCAGTCATCGCCTGAGATCAGCAGTAACGTAGGCGTCGTGATCGCGGCCGCGTCCGAAACCACGCGCCGTGCCGCCTCGTAAAGCCCCAGTAGTATGCGCACCGAGATCGCGCGAGTGATGAGCGAGTCGGCGTCGTAGCTGGCCTGGCGCTGTTTGTCGTGCGTGAGATAGTGGGCCTTGACGTAGCTGTTTACGAAAAAATTTCCGCGAGCGCAGTAAATCGCCTTTAGTCCCGCTCTAGCGAACGGCACGTAAAGCTTCACACTAAACGCGGGGCTAGCTAGCACCGCACAGCGAACGCGCGGAGCGTAGTCGTGCAGCCACGCAGAGACCAGCACCGCGCCCACGCTTTGGGCTATCACGGCTAGATTTCGGGCATCAAAGCCGAATCTGTGCTCGATATGCGCCACAAACTCGTCCACGTCGGCGATGAGACGACCGATACTCGGCGCGTCGCCTCGCTCTCCGTCGCTCCTGCCGTGTCCGCGCTGATCCCAGGCAAAATAGCTCAAACTCTCGTCCGCTAGCCCGTCTGCCACGTGCGTCGTCCTGCCCGAGTGCTCGTGCCCGCGGTGAAATATCGCTACGGCTTTGGCATTCGGCGCGGCTTTAAATTTGAGATTTTGTTCGGCGTTTTTGGCTAGCTCTTTCTCGCTCAAATTTGACGCGCCGCATTTGCTAGCTTCGTTTAAATTTGAGTCCGAGTTTTCGCCATTGTTTGGTAAATTTTGCTCATCAATTTTACCCTCGCCGCTAAAATCAGGCTCCGCATTTTCATCCGCGCCGCCTGCTTGCTCGATAGTCAAATTTGACGTTTCGTTTGCGGCCCCGGCGCTTAAATTTGAGCCGTCAAATTTACTATCTTTGCTTAAATTTACTTCGTCTGCGCTCTGGTTTTCGCACGCTACGTCCGCAGCCAGGCGGTATCTGTAAAATATCCTCGCCCCGTCGCTCGTTATAAAGTAGCTCTCTTTAAACTCCATTTTTTGCCTTTCTTGCTTAAATTTATCGATTTTTACGCTTATTTTATCCTAAAATGCCCCGTTATCTCGTAAACATTTAGCACGTCCTCCTCCTGCGCGCCAAGCCCGATGTTATGGATCACGAGCGGGGTTTTGCCGCCTACAAATTTATCCGAAACTATACCGATGTGCGGCCTGCCGTTATCCAGCCGCCACGTCACGATATCGCCCGCCTTAAACTCGCCTTTCGCCTCGTAACCCTTGCGTTTTAGGTAGGTCGCGATGTTTGATACGCGGCGATGATCGATGTTTTTGTCGGTCTTTTTCGCGCCCCAGTTTTTTGGATAGACGCTAAAATTCGCGCTCATATCCTCGTGGATGAGCCGCTGCAGATCGATATCCTGTCCGCGCAACGCCCTAACCACGACGTCGGTACAAACGCCCTTTATCATATCCACGTCGCCTATCGGATAGGCTAGCCTTGAGTACGAAGGGTCGTAAAATAGCGTCTGCCCGACCTGCGCTCTAGCGTCTTGCACGAGCTTTTCGGCCAAAAACGCAAAGGCAAAATTTGCCGCGAGCACTAAAAGTAAAATTTTGCTCCAAATTTTCATCAAAACCTCACGCGTAAAAATATCTAACTATGTGAAAAAATATCGGCGCCGCAAAGCACAACGAGTCCATGCGGTCAAACATCCCGCCGTGCCCGCTGATCATATAACCCCAGTCCTTGACGCCCAGATCGCGCTTGATCGCAGACATAACAAGCCCTCCTAAAAAGCCCATCATACAAACGGCAAGCCCGATAAAAAACGCCCCTACCGCACCAAAAGGCGTGAGATGATGCAGGCACGTAGCCAGCGCGCTAGCGCTAAGAACGCCTCCTGCAAAGCCGACCACGGTCTTAGACGGGCTGATGCTAGGCGCGATCTTGCGCTTGCCAAAAAGCTTGCCCCAGACGTACTGCAGCACGTCGCTAGATTGCACGACTATGATCAAAAACAGCATCAGCTCCATGCTGCTGCCCTGTTTAAGATCCAGCAAAAGAAGCGCGGGGATGTGCGAGATACAAAACACGCAGATCATCAGCGCCCACTGGATCTTCGTCGAGCGCTCTAAAAAATATGCCGCATCGCCGCAAATAGCCGCCAAAATCGGTAAAAACAAAAATCCGTAAACCGGGATAAATATCATCGCCATCGCGTACCAATCAGCATATATAAATATATACTGCACGGGCAAAATCACGTAAAAACACGCCACGAGCGCGATGTGATCGCCCCTGCGGATGTAGATGAGCGACAAAAACTCGCGCAATGCGGCAAAAGACACGAGCAAAAACAAAAATATCACGGCGTTTTTGCCCATATACGTAAATGCAAAAATCACCAAAATCATCGCCCACCAGGCGTTTATACGCGAGGTCAAATTTGCAATGGTTTTGTTCTGGGCGCCCAATTTTGCCTTTAGGATAAAGGCAACGGCGCTAGAGACGACTAGCACCGCGATGAGTCCTAAAAATAGATTTAATATATGATTTTGCGGGTTCATTTTAGTGCCTTTTGGTTAAATTTGAAGCTAAATTTGACGTCTGTTTCAGAGCGCTCCGAGCGAGCTGAATTTACGCGCGTTTGGTTTGCCCTGCGGGCGGTTAAATTTGTTAGCGAAAAAAGCTCGCGCTTTTGGCTCACGCTTGGGTCAAATTTGATTTGCGGCGAGGCGAGCGTTTTAGCCTGGGCTTTGTTTTTAAATTTGACGCTTTTAGCCGCCGCTTTAGAAGGTTCGTCGTCAAATTTGCCGTAAAAATCGGTCGCAAATTTTCCCGTCTTACGTGGCGGATTTACAGGGCTTAAATTTACCGCTCTCGCCAAAGCCGCCGTGCTAGGCTTTCGTTCTATCATTTTGCGTATCGCTCATCGCTAGCAGCGCGTCCCGCGCCTTTTGTAAAAACTCGCCCTTGCCCTCGCCGCCGTAGGTTATCTCCTCGCCCACTATCAGCTCGCAAAGCAGCGGAATAGGCACGAAAAAGCCCTTAGGTAGGACGTTTCTCGCGTTTTTGATCCATACGGGCACGAGCGGGACGTCAGGACACTGCTGCGCCAGGCGAAATATCCCGCTTTTAAACGGCTGTAGCGCGAGATCGTCGTCCATATTGCGCGTGCCTTCCGGAAAGATGATGAGAGAGTGTGTCTGCAGCGCTTCGCTCATTTGCGTTAGCGCCTCTAACGGATCTTTATGACGGCTGATTAGCACCATATTAAATACGTTTTTAGCAAGAAATCTGCGCACGGGCCCGCTCTCCCAGTACTCCGCCGCCGCGACGGGGCGCACGCGCTTTCTCACGCGGTAAGGCAGCGAGACGAAAATCAGCAAAAAATCGCCGTGGCTAGCGTGGTTTGCGTAGTAAATTTTAGTACCGTCGCCGATGTTTAAAAGCTCCTGCGGCGGCCGTACGCCCGTGATAAATATAGTAATACGGCAAAGGATAAAATCAAGCGCGGCCGCTAAAAAATTTTTCATCTTGTATCCTTTTACTCTTTTGTTTTTCAAATTCATTTTTTGTGACGCCCTCAATTTTACGATTGCGTGCGGCAAATGAGCTTCTTGCCCATCTCGCTGAAAACGAGCTAGACATAAATTTGAGGCGATTAAAGCTGATACGGTTTTAAGTAATGCCTACAATTTGCCGCTTTTGCTACTTGCCTTTGATTTCGCCGACTTTGATAAAACGCTCGAAATTAACTAAGCGCATTTTGCGGGCCGCGTCTTTTAAAACGTCTAAATTAAGCGGACAAATTCGTCGCGATATTTTATCCTCGTCTCAAAAAATCTCGTAAATTTAAACAAGTCCAAATTTATAACGATTACGTGCCCGCGCCGAGGCGAGCTTAAAACTTTTGCAATTATATCAAATTTAGACAAATTTACCTTGCGTAGATTTTGGAGATAGCTATTAAATTTATCCTCGTCCGAGGCTCCTTATTCCCCGCTTTTTAGTCCCATCCTCACGCGGTTTGCGCAAGTAAGCGCAAGCAAAAATATCGCGGCGTAAAGTACCCAGCTAAACCACTCTGGCAGTCGCCCAGATAGCGCATATACCGTACCGATAAGCCCAAATATAAACGCGCGGTCGCTCTTGCCCATAGGCCCGTCATATCGCCTACCACAACCGTGCACCTGCCCTAGAACGCCTAAAAACTCACTCATAAAAGATAGAAAGATAACGAGCGTGATAACGCCCCAGTCAAACGGCGCTACGAAGGCAAACGGCAGATACAGCGCGGCGTCCGAGATGACGTCCGTAGCTTCGTTTAGGTAGCCGCCCAGCGGGCTTTTTTGATTAAACTCGCGAGCCAGCATGCCGTCGATGGCATTTAGCGCCATACGCAAAAACATCCAAGCGGGCAGCAGAAAAAATAGCGTCGAAACTTCGGCGAATTTTATCAGAAGTCCGCCCAGCAGAACGGAAATGACGCAGGCTGTGATCGTGACTTGATTTGCGCTGACGCCCGCGCCGTAAAGGCGTCTTACTAACGGACGAAGTAAATTTTGAAATTTGGGCTTTAACTCGTAAATCGTCATGAGGACTCCGAAAATTTGATTTTCGTATTGTCGCTTAAAAATGCTTGGAGGCAGATTAAATGTGCGGTCGGCTTTTGTGTGAGCTTTTTAATCGTCGATTTTTAAAAGCATTAGGATAGCGAAATGAACGATGAAATATGAGTAAATTATCTCTTCTACCATTGCCACGATGGGTACTCAATTTTTTTGACGCGGGCTCGCGACGGTAAAAGTAGCGTTTACGGCACGATTATAGGCAGCGTAGTAATCTCCATTATGGAAAGCGTACGGTGCAATCATCGCCATATCAGTATCCATCTTTGCTCAATTCCTCTATGCGGACCGCAAAAATTTATAAATCGCATGGGATTTCGTCGCGATAGGTTTCAAACTTCGCTCTCCGCCGCAAATGTAACAGACCTTGTCGCGAAAATTCTAAATCATAGCGGCGCCGAGCCGGGAAGAATACTTTTAAATTTTAAAATTTCGCGGCGGTGCAAAACCTCCGTATTTGCGGATTTAAAGTCAAATTTAAAATTTAATCTAGCCAGATATTTTCGTTTAATTTCAGACTTTTTACGATGGAGAGAAAGAATAGAAGCTCGTGCTTGATAGACGCGGCGGGATCAAAGCCAAATACGCTGCGATCTACGCTAGGCTCGAAACTATCATATCCCGTGCGGATGAAAATATAGATGTTTTTACCGGAAAAGCTTAAACTGATCGGTCCGCCGGCACCGTTTCTAAAGCGAAGCAGGCGCCGCATAAAGGCGGGTGTGAGGGCATACATTGCAGACACGGCATCGGCGCTATATACGCTAAACGCGGAGCTAAACTCGCTATCGTCCATCGCGATCTTCTTAAGTCCGCCGAGTGTTGGCCTCGCGCTGAGCGAAGGCAGGATCACCGCCACCGAGTTTACGCGCTTTTTAAATTCCGCGTAGAAAAAGATCCCCCTGCTATTATATCGTTCGTCGGTGTGGGTCACGCAGACATCGGCAAAGCTAAAAAATACTCCGTCATAAACGCCGGAAATTTTATCTTCGCAATCAAAATAGCTTATGCCATCCACAAATAGACCGCTTGCGCGCAAATACGCCGGCCTAAACGAGCCTGAAATTTCATAGCGGTAGCCTAGGCTTGCGATATAAGGCGCGATATATCGGTGTTTAAAGGCGCGGACGAATTTTTTGGATCTGTTGTGTTTGATCCGCTCCAGCGCGGCGCCCGCGATATTAAACAAAGAAAGGCAGATGGTTACGAGTGCGATGACGAAGCGCAAGGTATCATTCTCGCATATTTCTACGCCTTTGGCAAGTATACACAGCAAGATGCAAAAGATAAATACGTGCACTATATTTGCATCTTTATTCACTACTCTAAAAGAGATGCTGCCGCAGCTAAATACCACTATGATCCAGCAGAGGCCTACTGCTGCTTCTTGATCTCTAAAATTGAAAAATAGCCATAGCGCCGAGGCCAGCACCGCTAGTACTATTATCGAAAACGCCGCGCCTTTGCGCTGCTCCGCCTCATCCAGGATGCCGAGCCTTAGTTTTTCCAGTTCGTTTGCGGTCATCTTTCTCTTTCTAAATTTAGCCAGTAAATTTTTAAAGCTTAGCTTCGAACCGCCCCTAAATTTAAAGAACTAAGCTTTAAATTTATAAAATTCTGCGGAATTTCGCTCTTTAAATTTAGCGCGAATTTCTGTGCTAAATTTAGCTTTGGCACAAAATTTCTACGACCACCTGCGGCAATAGTTCATGTTCGATTTCGTGGATTTTGGCTTCGTAAGCTTCAAAGCTCATTTCCGCGCTCTTTTCAAACGCGCGCTGAGCGATGATCGCGCCGCCGTCAAGCTCCTCGCTGACCCAGTGCACGCTCACGCCGCCCACTTTCATATCGCTCTCGAAGCTCTGCTCTATCGCATGCGCGCCCTTAAAAAGCGGCAGCAGCGACGGGTGCAGGTTTATCGCGCGAACCCTGCTCGTAAAAACGGGCGTGAGAATCCTCATAAAGCCCGCGAGCACCGTAAGCTCCGCGCCGCTTTTTTCGATCTCGCGTACGAGCGCGGCGTCGAATTCCTCGCGGCTAGCGAAGTCTTTGTGATTTAGGATCACGCTTTTTAGACCGAATTTTGCGGCCTTTGCTATGCCTCCCGCGTCCGCTTTGTTGCTTAGCGTTAGCACGACCTTGATCTTGGTTTCGCCAAAAACCTTGCCGTGCAGCTTCTGCAAGATCGCCTCTAAATTTGAGCCGCTGCCGCTAAAAAGCACGGCGAGCTTTTTCACAACCATTTTACCTCCTCGATGAGATCGAGCGGACTTAGAGCGTAGGAGTTTTTGGCGAAGGCTCGCGCGGCGAGTGCGTGTGCTAGGACGCCGCAGATTGAGGCTTGCAGAGGCGAGTAGCCTTGCGCGAGCAGCCCGCCGATGAGCCCTGCGAGCACGTCGCCACTGCCGCCCTTTGCGAGCGCGGCGCTACCTTTGTCGCAGACGTAGATGACGCCAGCTTGGGCGATTAGCGTGTTTGCGCCCTTTAGCACGAGCACGCCGCTAAATTTTTCGCTCCACGCCCGTGCAAGCTCGAAGCGCCGCTCTTGCAGCTCGCTCACGCTAAGATCTGCGATGCCAGCGATCTTTAAAAGCGAGCAAAACTCCTTCGGATGGGGCGTTATGATTAAATTTGAATTGGCGTTTAGCAGGCTTAAAATTTCGCTCTCGTAGCACAGATCGGCGTCGATGACGCAGCTTTTGTCCCGCAGCGCGGCAAGATCGATCTTTTGCTCTCCGAGGCCGCAGCCGCAGACTACGACCCGCGCGGCACCAAATGAGCTTTTTTGCATCAAAATCGGGCTTAAGTTTAACGGCTCATCGCTAACGACGCTAACAAGCCCGCTGCCGATGGCGTGAGCCGCCAGAGCCGCCATCTGCGCCGCTCCGCTCATCTGTCCGCTTACTACGTAGGTGTGCCCGAAGTCGCCCTTGTTGGTGTTTTGCTTCCTGCGCAGCGGCAGCTTCAGATCGCTTTTTTGAAGTAGAAAATATTCGCTCCGCTCCTCAAAATTTTGGCGCGAAATTCCAAGATTTGCGACCTTGATACGCCCTACATAATCCTTCGCGCCGTCCGAAAACAGCGCGAGCTTTAACGCGCCCATCGTGATCGTCAGATCCGCGCAAAATGCACCGCCTAAAATGCGCCCGCTCTTATCGATACCGCTTGGAATATCGACTGCGATTTTTAGCGATTTTGCGCTATTTGCGAGAGATAAAATTTCACAAATTTCAGCGCTTAAGGCTTTGTTTAAACCGCTGCCGAAAATCCCGTCGATTATACAGTCTGCGTTTATAATCTCATCGCGTAGAACGCTCAGTTCGCTGCAATCGTTGCCTAGTTTGCCGAAATCTCCGTCGTGCCCTGCGATCTCAAATTTAGCGCTTGTAAATTTTGCACGTAATTTATCGCCATCGTCCGAAGCGTCAGCGCCGCTTAGGTTTTCATGCTCGCTCTGCGGCTCGCTCGCACCAGTGTCTTTTAAAGAGGAGCCGTCCGCGCTTTCATGCGCGCAGATATCCTTGCTAGACGTGCCCTCTACGTGCCCACAATCGTCTTTTGCGCTCGCGATACCAATAAACTTAACGCCCGCAGCCTGCGCCGCATCAGCTTGAAATTTGCCAGCCGCGCTTCTATTTTCTAGCACGCAAAGCGCAGTGCAGCTAAAATCGCCGCTTAGCTTTCGTAGCGCCGCCATCGCGTCCGCGCCGTTATTTCCGCCGCCGCAAAGCGCCAAAATGCGCGAGCCCTTTTTGAGCCGCTTTCTGACCTCGCGTTCGATCCTGCAAGCGGCGTTTTCCATTAAAATTTGTTCTCCAAGTCCAAATTTCGCACTAGCTCGCGCGTCGAGCTCCTCAGTGCTAAAGAAAATTTTTTTCAAATTTCGCTCCTTATGCGAAAGCTAAGAGCCTCCAAAATATGCGCTTTAGCGATGATTTCTGCGCCTGCTAGATCGGCTATCGTGCGCGCGAGCTTTAGCGTTTTATTTACGCCGCGTTGCGAAAGATCGTAGCGGGTGATCGCGGTTTGCAAAACATCCCGCGCAGTGCTTTCGCAGACGCAAAATTTTTCGGTCTCCTCGTCGCGCAGCTTTGCGTTTAGCTCGCTTTGTCCGCGAGCCTTCTGCACGCGAAACGCCCGCAGCACCGCATCTGCCATCTCCTCGCTGCAAACGTCGCTTTTATCGTCTGCGCCGGTCTCATCCATCGCGACGTATATGTCGATGCGATCGAGCAAGGGCGCGGAGATCGTGTTTTTGTAGCGCCTGATGTCGTTTAGCGAGCAGGTGCAGGTTAGGTTTTTAGAGAATAGATTTCCGCACGGGCAGGGGTTTTGCGCCGCGACGAAGATAAATTTCGTTTGGTATTCGACCTTGGAATTTACGCGCGAAATCAAAATTCTATTGTCTTCCAGAGGCTCGCGTAGGCTTTCTAAAATTTGCTTGCCGAAGTGCGGCAGCTCGTCGAAAAACAGCTCGCCGCCGTTTGCGAGCGCGACCTCGCCGATCTTTGCGCCGCTACTGCCGCCGCCGAAAATAGAACTGCGCGTGCTGGTGTGGTGCGGCGAGCGGAAGGGGCGCAGCGCGCTAAAATCGACGTCTTTGTTATTTAGCGACTCGTAGGCGCACGAGAGTAGCACTTCGCCTAGGCTCTGCGGCGGCAGAATTCTGGCTATTCGCTTTGCGCACATGCTTTTGCCGCAGCCGGGGCTGCCCTCAAATAGGATATTGTGCATGCCGCACGCAGCGATCAGGCTCGCGCGCTTGGCGCGTTTTTGCCCTTTGACGTCTTTAAAATCAAGCGAAAAATCGCGGTTGGGGACGTAAATTTGCCCGTCAATCTCCACGACGTTTTTAAAAAGCGGATGGGTTTCTCGCATTAGTCTGCTTGCGGCAAACTCCTCGTCTAAAAAAAATCTGACCGCGTCGCTTAGGCTATCCACCGCATAAACGTCGTAGTTTGGGATCGTGCAGGCCTTTAGCGCAATGCTTTGCGGCACTAAAATTTTAGCGCGCTTCACCTTCGTGCTTAAAAAAAGCAGGATCGAAAAGAGGCTCGCCGTGCTCTTTAGGCTGCCGTCTAAACCGAGCTCGCCGAAGACGAAGAAATCGCCGTCGATGCGCTCTTTTTGCAGCGCGATGAGAAGCGCGATCGCAAGATCGAAGTGCGAGCCGTTTTTGGGCGTATCGGAGGGGGAGAGATTTATGATGATTTTGGAGGCGGGAAATTTAAAATTTAGGCTCACAAGAGCGGCTTTTACGCGGCTTTCGCTCTCTTTTATCGTAGCTCCCGCAAGGCCAACGATATTAAATCCCGGCAGCCCCCGCACAAATGTCGATTCAACCTCTACGGGTATCAGAGCATCCGTGAAGGCAGCGCATTTTAGGGATTTCATTTCGATTTTTCTTTTAGGCTTTTTTTGAATTCTTTATCAAATTTTTTGCGTTTGTTGTATCCGATGCGCTCGATGAAAAGATGTCCATCGAGGTGATCCATCTCGTGCTGGATACAGACGGCTAGCAGCTCGCTAGCGTCCATTTGCTGGGTATTTCCGGCACGGTCTTGAAACTGCACCGTGATAAACTCGGCGCGCATGACGTCCTCGTAAAAGCCCGGCACCGAGAGGCAGCCCTCCTGATAAACGACCTCGCCCTCCTTTTTTAAAATTTGCGGATTGATGATCTCGATGAGGTCCTTTTTGTCTTGGATTTTTTCCTCATTGGCTAAATTTATGATCAAAGCGCGCACGGGCTTGCCTACCTGGATGGCGGCAAGGCCTATGCCGTTTTTTGCGATCATCGTCTCATACATATCGTCCAAAAACTTACCTAGCGCCGCGTCGAATTTCACGACCTCGGTCGATCTTTGATAAAGATTTTTATTCGGATAGGTAAGGACGTCCAGGATCATCTATTTAAAGCTCTTTTGAAGTACTTGATCGATCAGCCCGTATTGCACGGCATCCTCGGCGCTCATGAAAAAGTCGCGATCGGTGTCCTTTTCGACCTGCGCGAGATCTTTGCCGGAATTTTGCGAAAGGATGCCATTCAGAATTTCTTTCATTCGTAAAATTTCTTTGGCTTGGATCTCGATGTCGGTAGCTTGGCCTTGCGCGCCGCCGAGTGGCTGGTGGATCATTATACGCGAGTTTGGAAGTGCGTAGCGTTTGCCTTTGGCGCCGCAGCTTAGCAAAAACGCTCCCATCGACGCTGCTTGACCGATACAGATCGTACTTACGTCGGGTTTGATGTAATTCATCGTGTCATAAATGCTAAATCCGCTCGTAACCACGCCGCCCGGGGAGTTGATGTATAGATAGATATCCTTATCGGGATCCTCCGCCTCCAAAAACAGAAGCTGCGCGACGATCGAGCTTGCCACTGCGTCGTCGATCTCACCGCTAAGCATTACGATACGGTCTTTTAGCAGCCTCGAGTAGATGTCGTAGCTGCGCTCTCCGCGACTAGTTTGTTCGATAACATAAGGAATCACCATCTATTCGCCCTTCTCTTCTTTTTTGCCCTGCTTGGAGAAAATATCGTTGAATAGTTTCTCTTCGATCAGCGCCATTTTGACGGCCGGCAGCATGCCGTTGTTGCGGTACCTATCTAGGTGCTCTTTTGGGTTTGCGCCGTAGGTATAGGCCTCCATATAGACCGCTTGGACGAGCTCCTGATCGCTCACGTCGATCTTGCGCTTTTTGGCCAGCTCGTCGATTAAGAAGGTAAGTTTGACGCTGTTTTCGGCAGCCTTTCTAAACTCTTCGCGCTTTTTATCCAGGGCGTCTTTGTTGTTTTTAAATTCCTCGATCTGCTCTTTTGAAAAGCCGCTCCAGGCGTTGTTAAACTGCAAATTAATCTCCTGCTCGACGATCGCTTTTGGAAGCGCGAAGTTAAATTTCTCGGCGAGCGCGTCGGCAAATTTAGGCTTTAAATCCTCATTTATAAGCTTTTGAAGCTTATCGTTTTTGATGCGCTCTTTGATGCGCGCTTCAAATTTCTCCTTGCTCGGCTCCGCTTCTCCCGGAAGCGCTTGCTTTAGCTCCTCCTCGCCGAGCTCTTTGGCGGGTTTTTTAGCCTGAATTTCGTGAAGCTTGACTTTAAAGATCGCGTCCTTGCCGGCTAAGCTTTTCGCGCCGTAATTCTCGGGGAATTTAACCGCTACGTCGCGCTCCTCACCCACTCTAAGCCCGATCATTCCGTCCTCAAAGCCGGGGATGAATTGATTTGAGCCTATCTGAAGGACGTAGTCCTGCGCCTTGCCGCCGTCGAATGGCTTGCCGTCCACGAAGCCTTCGAAATCAAATTTTGCAAAATCGTCTTTGGCTAGAATTTTTTTGTTAGTTTTAGAAAGCGGAGCGATCATCTGCAAGAATTCCGTCACTTTCTCGTCGATCTCTTTTTGAGTAACGCGCGGGCTGCTAAATTTAGGGATCAGCTCTTCGTACCCCTCGACGCTAACCTCGGGCCTGAAAGAAATTTCGATCTCCACGTCGATGTCGCCTTTGTTTTCGTCAAATTTAGAAAAGACCGGCTCGGATAAAATTTCCTCCTGTTTTTTCTTTAAAATTTTAAGAGACTCGTCGATCATGTTTTTAAGAAGTTCCTGCTTTGCATCGCCCTCAAGCTGTTTGCCGTATCGCTTCAAAACCACCGCGGTAGGCACTTTGCCCTGTCTAAATCCGTCGATTCTTAGCTGCTTGGAGGCCTTTTTGGCTAGCTCTTCTACTTTGGCTGCGATCTGCTTTGCTTCGATCTTGCTCGCAGCTACTGCATTTGCGGCGTCTTTCATTTTTGCTTTTACTTCCATAAAATTCCTTTAGAAAATTTAAAAATAGCTCGTAATATATCAAAAAATTTCTTATTTAAAGTATAAATTCCTAAAATTTGCCGAGCCTAAGCGGCTCGCGGCTTTTAAATTTTAAAATTTTAAGAGCCCGCCTTGAAATTTAAAGCGGGACTGAGGCTAAAATTTTACCGATACGTTAAACATAAACTGCCGCGCGTAGCCCATTTGAATAGGTATCACGCTCGTAGTTGTGCCGGTCGAGGATGAGGTGTAGTATTTTTTATCGGTCAAATTTTTGACGTTAAACGAAAAATTCGTATCATAGCCCGAAATTTTAGTATCGTAGCTCACAAAGGCGTCATAAACTACGGCGTGAGGCAGCTTAAACGCTGTTCCTGCGGGCACGTTCGGTAGGTTCGTGCGCATATAGTAGGTGTACCACGAGCCGAAGTATCGCGCGCCGCCGCCGAGCCTAAGCCCCTTTGCGCCTAGATGCGCGAAATCGTAGTTGGCAAATAGGCTTGCTTGGTGCTTCGGCGTCGCTTCCAGCGGTTTGCCGATTAGCACCGCAAAAGCGCCGTCGTCCTCGCGCACCCTCGTTTTGGTGTATGCGTAGCTTGCCGACATGCTAAGTCCCTGCGTTACACGCCCGTTTATATCGAGCTCAAATCCTCGCGAGCGAGCCTTGCCGATCGTCTCACTTATATTATTTACCGTCCGCAGGATGTTTCTTTTATCGATATTAAACACCGCCGCACCCGCAGTGACGCGATCGTTTTGAAATTTAGTGCCGAGCTCCACGGATTTGCCTTCCTCCGGCTTTAGATCGCCGCCTATCGCCTCGCCTATTGACATCTGCGGCGTGAAGCTTTGCGCGTAGTTAGTATATACCGACCACTGCGGACTTAACAGGTACAAAAGCCCGCCCTGATAGGTCGTAGTGGCCTTTTTCTGATCGGTGTTGTTCGGTCCTTGCCAGCTTTGTTTGGCTACTTGATCGTAAAATTCCCTACGCACGCCCAAAGAAAGTATCAACTCGTCGGTTAAATTTATATTATCTTGGGTGTAAAGCCCGATCGTTCTTAGCTTTTGATATTGTATTTTTGGCTCTCTATCGTTCGTTAGGACGGCGCCCGAAGCGGTCTGTCCGGTAAGCATATTGATGCGTCCTGCGGTGCCTTTTAGCGCGCCCGGACGGTATCTGTAGTAGTTTTTGTAATCCGTGCCGAAAAGGACGTCGTGCTTAAGCGGGCCCGTTTCAAATTTGCCGTTTAGCGTGACGCTTGCTGCGTGCGTGCGGTGTATGAAATTATCGTAGTAGTTATACGATCGCGTCGTGCCGGTAAGGCCTTGGGGCGTGAATGGATTGTTCGGACGGACGTAGCCGTATTCGTGCTTGCTGCGCGAGAAAGCATAGGCGCCTTTTAATATCCAATCCTCGTTAAATTCCTTCTCAAAGCCGAAATCAACCGTATCGAGCTTGCTTTGTAGTTTATTTACCGGCTCGTCGAAGCGGACTTTGCCACTGCCGTAAATTTTACCCGTACTCGGCACCAAAAACGCGCCGCGATCTACCGGATCGGTAGAGCGGCTATGGGTGTAGCCTAAGCTTATCGAATAATCATCTCCTTGATACGCAAGTGACGGCGCAAAGAGCGTGTTTTTTATACCGCCGAAATTTCGCCAATAATCCTTCGCGTAGTAATCGAATATAAATCTATACGCAAAGCCGCTGTCTGCGATCGGCCCTGTAGTATCAAATCCCGCGTCCCAATAGTTGCGATTGCCCAGCCCGCCCCAAATTTCATTTATAAACTCATACTGCGGCTTTTTGGTTACCATGTTTATGACGCCGCCCGGTTGCTGCGCGCCGTAGAGCATGCTCGCGGGCCCTTTTAGAACCTCGACGGATTGAATAGTTTTATTGTAGTTGTGCATCACGGCGCCCGGCACGCCGTTGCGCATAATCGAGCCGTCGCGACCCTCGCCGAAGCCACGCTTGATGATCGCATCGAAAATATTTCCCGTCGTATTTGCATAGCTTATGCCGCTTACGTTTTGCAGCGATTCCGCTAAGGTTTCTGGCTTTTTGTCCTTTAGATGCTGCTGCGTTACGACATTTACGGTTTGCGGAATTTCTAAAATTCTCTTAGTCGTCTTGCCGATCTCGCTGCGTACGGCGCGGTAACCGTCGTCGTTATTCGCCCATTCTACGACCTCGATATCGCCTAGGTTTTCGCCCGAAGCTGGATTTGCCGCGGCGTTTTGTTCGGCGCAAGCAAAGGAAAAAAGCGCCAAAGCCGCGCCAAAACTCATCTTAAATTTCATCGCCAAACTCCTTATAGATAAAGCTTATCTAAACGGCGGATTTTAAACAAAAATTTCTTAAATTTAAATATATTATCATTAACATAATGAGATTGATAAAATTTCGCGTGGAATTTTAAAATTTATCAGCGTTATAAAAGGCGTTTTTGAGTAATATCGCGCATCGATCTTTAAGGAATTGCTAAAAATGGACGAAAAAAGCCGAGCGAAATTTGAAAGCTGCGTGTCGCAGATGCTTGAAATTTTAGGCGAGGATCCGAAGCGTGACGGGCTTGCAAAGACGCCCGAGCGCGTGGCTAAAGCCTATGAGTTTCTAACTAACGGCTACGAGCTGGATCCAAAAGAAATTTTAAACGACGCGCTGTTTGAGAGCAGCAACAACGAGATGGTTTTGATAAAAGATATAGAATTTTATAGCCTCTGCGAGCACCATCTGCTGCCTATCATCGGGCGCGCGCACGTCGCGTATATCCCGAATAAAAAGGTCGTGGGGCTTAGCAAAATTCCGCGTATGGTAAATATTTTCGCGCGCAGGCTGCAGATCCAAGAGCAGCTTACCGAGCAGATCGCAGGTGCTATAGAGGAGGTGATCCATCCGCTCGGCGTGGGCGTGGTGCTGCAGGCGCGGCACATGTGCATGGAGATGCGCGGCGTGCAAAAGATCAACTCGGCCACGACTACGTCGGCACTGCGGGGGCTTTTTATCAGCCGAAACGATACGCGTAAGGAATTTTTCGATCTAATAAATTCTCCGAAAACTTTTGGTTTTTAAAACGGTAAGCGTTAAAGAAAAATTTAGCAATTATGTTATATTATCGTGCGAAATTGATAAAAGAGCGAAATTGTCTGATTAAATTTTAGACAAATTTTAGAAAGGAATTTTATGCAGCGCGTTTATTTGGATAATAACGCCACTACGATGGTCGATCCCGAAGTTTTTGAGGAGATGAAGCCGTTTTTTTGCGATAAATACGGCAATCCAAACTCCCTTCACAGCTTCGGCAGCGAGACTCACCCCGCGCTAAGAGCCGCGATGGATAGGCTCTATGCGGGGCTTGGCGCTGCAGATGCGGACGACATCGTCATCACAAGCTGTGCGACCGAGAGCAATAACTGGGTTTTAAAAGGAATTTACTACGATAAAATTCTAACCGGCGAGAAGGATAATATCATCATAAGCTCCGTCGAGCACCCCGCAATCAGCGCGACCTGTGCTTTTTTAGAAAAAACCTGCGGCGTAAAGATCACCCGCCTCGGCGTCGATAAAGACGGACAGATCGATCTTGACGAGCTTAGCGAAAAGATCGACGACAAAACTGCGCTCGTTAGCGTGATGTGGGCAAATAACGAAACCGGCACGATCTTCCCCGTAAAAAAAATCGCGCAAATCGCACACGAACACGGCGCGCTGTATCATACCGACGCGGTGCAAGCGATAGGTAAGATAAAGGTGAACGTGTGCAATGCGGACGTGGATTTTTTAAGCCTTTCTGGGCATAAATTTCACGCTCCAAAGGGCGTCGGCGCGCTCTACATCAAAGATAGCAAGCCGCTTACGAGCCTGCTTCACGGCGGCGAGCAGATGGGCGGACGCCGCAGCGGCACGCTAAATGTCGCGGGCATCGTGGGGCTCGGCAAAGCCTTGGAGCTAGCGAATAAATTTATGGATTTTGAGCGCACTCAGGTAAGCAGGCTGCGCGATAAGCTGGAGGATGCGCTTTTGCAAATTCCAAACGTCAGCGTCGTGGGCGATCGCAGCATCCGTGTGCCAAACACCATTCTTGCCTCAATCCAAGGCGTCGAGGGAGAGGCGATGCTGTGGGATCTAAATAAAGCCGGCATCGCCGCTTCTACGGGCTCTGCGTGCGCGAGCGAGGCGCTCGAGAATAACCCGATAATGGAAGCGATCGGCGCGGATAAGGAGCTGGCGCATACGGCGCTAAGGCTTTCACTGTCGCGCTTTACTACGGAAGCGGAGATCGATTACGCGATCGAACATATTGGTAAAGCTATTGCCCGTCTGCGCGGGATTTCAAGCACGTTTGCTTACGCGCCGCAAGGTTATGAGAAAAATAAAGGATAAAAAATGGCAAAAAATAGTTTGATAAACGGCTCTATCTGGGAGCAGTACTCGCAAAAAGTACAGGACCGCATGAATAATCCTCGCTATATGGGCGAGATCACCGAGGAGGAAGCGAAGGCTAGGGGCGGTAAGCTAGTGGTCGCAGACTTCGGCGCCGAGAGCTGCGGCGATGCGGTGCGGCTGTATTGGTTGATCGATCCTAAGACTGATAGAATTTTGGACGCTAAATTTAAAAGCTTCGGCTGCGGCACGGCGATTGCGAGTTCGGACACGATGGCCGAGCTTTGTATCGGCAAGACCGTCGATCAAGCGGTAAAGATTACAAATTTAGACGTAGAGCACGCGATGCGCGATACCCCAGATGAGCCTGCCGTACCGCCGCAAAAGATGCACTGCTCGGTAATGGCATACGACGTCATCAAGCAGGCCGCGGCGAATTATAAGGGGGTCGATCCTGCGCATTTCGAGGATGAGATCATCGTGTGCGACTGCGCGCGCGTGAGCCTCGGCACGATCAAAGAAGTTATCCGCCTAAACGACCTTCACACGGTTGAAGAGATCACGCAATACACAAAAGCGGGCGCGTTTTGTAAATCCTGCGTGCGCCCGGGCGGACACGAGGAGAAGGATTACTATCTGGTCGATATTTTAAAGCAAACCAGAGAGGAGATGGAGCGAGAGAGACTTCAAGCTCAAGCCGAGGCGAGCGCCGCTAATAACGTGAAAGCGGGAGCGGAGATGAGCTTTGAGCAGCTAAATTTGATCGGTAAATTTAAAGCGGTCGAAGGGGTGCTTGACGAGGATATCCGTCCGATGCTTCAGATGGACGGCGGCAATCTCGACGTCATCGACATCAGACCTGCAGACGACGGCAAAACGGACATCTATATCCGCTATCTGGGCGCTTGTAGCGGCTGCGCGAGTGGCGCAAGTGGCACGCTGTATGCGATCGAAAATGTTTTGCAAGAAAACCTTAGCCCAAACATCCGCGTAATGCCGATCTAAACTTATCGGCCGCTACGTTTCATCTTGGCTTGGTCTTGACGAAATTTTAAGAGCTTGAGCTTCTGCGCAACAGCGGAGCTAAATTTCGTCCCTTAGCTAAATCCGCAATTAGACGCTAAATCTGCGTAGAATTTCGGTGCTTGCTTTTAAGAATATCGTAAATTTAGCTAAGGTTTTCTAGCGTGAAATTCATCCGTAGATTTTGTCTATAAAATTTAATTAAAAGCTTTTTTCGCTCGTGTAAGTTTTTTATGAGATTTCGTTTGTAAATTGGACATAGAATTTCTCCGCGAATTTCATCTTTTCATAAATTTAGATGAAAATGCGCCATAAATCGCAGAATTTTAGCTGGCTATAATTTCTTTTTATTATAATTGCGCCTTATTTCAACTAAAAGGGGAGCAAATGAAAGTATTTGTTTTGGCGGCTCTGCTACTTGGTTTTCTATCTGCAAATTCTTTGGATCAGATCAAAAAAGATAGGCTCGTTCGCATAGGTGTATATAACGATCAGCCGCCGTTTAGTGCGCTCGTAGACGGCAAATATAGGGGATTTGAGATTGCTCTTGGCGAAAAGCTCGGTAAGGAGATTTTCGGAGATAATCCCGGCAAGGTAAAATTTATCCCGATCACGGCTTCAAGGCGCATTAGCGCTTTGCAACGCAATGAGGCAGATATAGTGATTGCGACCTTTACTCCGACGCCTGCGCGAGCTAAGAAGGTGGATTTTTCAGAGCCTTATTTTAAGGTGCAGGTGGGTGTGCTAGCCAAAAAAGACGAGAATATCACGAGTTTCGATCAGCTGCGCAAAAAGAGGATTTTCGTCATCAAACACTCTCCTATTCACAATTTCTTACGAAAAGCAGGCTTTAGAAAGAATTTAAACTTTTGCGCCAGCTCGGCTAAATGCTACCGCGCTTTCAAAAGGACGAAAAATGCCGTGCATGTCGATGATAATCTAATCCTGCACGCATACGCGATCATTGATAATAAAACGCAAGTTGCTTTAGATGGTCTAGGTAAGCAAACTTACAACGCAATCGCCGTGCAGAAGGGCAATAATGCGCTGCTAGAGCTAATCAATACATCTTTAGTAGGACTAAAAAAAGACGGATTTTTGGATAAGACCTTTGATGATACGCTCGGGATTTTTTATCATGGCACGATCGATAAGAAGGAATTCTTGGTTGAATAAAATTTCGTACAGAATTTAATTCGTGCGCTTGACTTCCGCTTGAAATTAGTTTTATTGTAATGACTAAGTGGGAGAATACGTTGCGGGCTTAATTTGCTTTTAGAATTCGGTCTTGATTTTACTTGCCTCTACTAAAGCGCAAATTTTATCGAAATTGGTGAGGCTATTTAAAACGCGCGCACCACTAGCGTGAAATTCCATTTTCGGAAGTAAAATTTTTAAGCGATTAGGTTGCATTTAAAATTCACGCAACTTTTATAGAGTCCGTTTCAATTTTACATCCCACAAAACCCGCGCTAGCTTGTAAATTTCTATTTTTTCAGCTCTAAATACCTGCTTTTCCACTACAACTTTATGATTTAAATTTTAAAAATTCCTCTAAAAGGAGTTAAACTCCCAAGCGCTATTATTGCCTCAGTATGGAGAATTTAAAATTTACGCCCTACATCAAAGGCAAATTTTATGCAAAGTAGGCGCTAAATGAGCAGGCGGAGCAAATAATTTCAAATTTAGCGGCGCCTGTCTTATCGGCGCCGCGAAGCTGCATATTACAAAGACCTGGCAAATGCAAAAAGCAATCGTAAAATTTTACCCCAAGAGCCAATCTTGATTTATTTCACCAACTCGTAATTATACTCTTTCGTGCCGTCGAGTAGATTTGTGACGTTGTAGCCTCGCTCGTTTAGGGCTTTGGCTAGCTTGGCGCTACGGTTGCCGCTGTAGCAGTGCGTGATTATCTTTTTGTCTTTGTTGGCCTCAAGTACGTCTTTGTAGTTTTCTAAAGGCTCGCCGTATGGGATATTTATCGCGCCTTTCATATGCCCCGCGTCGTAGTCCTGCTTCTGCCTAGCGTCGATGACCAGTACGTTTGGATCATTTGCTATTTTCAAAAACCCCTCCGCGTTTATGCTGCCGACCTTATACAGCTCGTAGTCGTACTGCTTCACACCGGGCGCGTTCATAAGCACATTGAAGCCCTTTTGTTTAAGCAGATCAAGCGCCTTGCTGCTGCGATTGCCCGTATTGCAATAAAGCACGACGTTTTTATCCTTGTAGGCGTTTATCTCATCCAGCCTGCTTTCAAGCTGCTCAAGCGGGATGTTGATCGCGTGTTTTATGTGGCCTGCAGCGTACTCATCTGCGCTTCTGACGTCGATGACTAGATAATTTTCTTTCGCCCTATTGTCCTCCTCTATCGCCGATAGCGCCGCGCCGCTTATGGCGTAGCCGTTAGGCTGGTGCGTCTCTGCGCCGCAAGTCGCAAAAGATCCTAATGCCGCCAGCAAAACCGCGCTTTTTAAAAATTTGTGAGAAATAAATTTCATGTGTTTCCTTTAAATTTTAATTTTTAAAGCGGAGATTATATCGAAATTTTAGCTAAATAGTGTGAATTTACGCCGTTAGCAGATGTGAGCGATCAAGTAGGCGATTTGCTTGCAAAAGCAAAAGAGTGATAAAATTTAATAAGGTCGGACTTTCGTCCGACCGGTATCAGAAAGGAGGGGTTAAAATATATAGACCGCGCCGAGCACGATAAACGCTCTTAGGCAAAAGCCGCCTATAAGCACGCCGTATTCGTTATAAACACAGCTTTTTACCTCCTCGCCGCCGTGCGCACAGACGCTACCGTCTACATTCACGCTGCAGCTGCGAAGCATAAATTTACTTCCGCCTAGCAGCGGCAAAGCAAGCCCAAACACGACAAAGCCTATCCAAAACATCGGCGCAAGCGAGCCGCTGATTATCTTGGTTACGCTCGCCATACCCGCAGCCTCACTTTTTACGCTAGCAAATAGCGCTAGCACCGCAACAATCTCAAGCGCGACTAACACGACGTGAAATTTATGCGCGCAGTGGCTTAGCCCGTGCCCTGCATTTAGCGTAGCGGCGGCGTTCGCACTAAGCCCCGTAGAGATTGCGGAGATCGTAAATAAAATCGGTAGCCACACGCTAGCCCAAAGCGGGATCGCCTTTACGACGTAAAGCAGTAGCCCCGTATATCCCATCACTCCAAGCGCCAGAATGGCTCCGAGCGTGAGCATCATGTCGCAAATTTTACCGCTCTTTTTGATCTGTAAAAGCACCAAAACGCTAATTACGATAAAAAACGTAAGCAGATATGTACCTATGCTCATCATCGAAACTGGGCGCGTGTAGAGCTGTAAAATTTTAAGAGGATTTATCGCAGCGCTCGGCGCCAAGTCAAACAGCAAAAGCGCAGTTCCTATTATCACCGCAACGGGTGCGAGCAGAAAGCCAAATTTATAAAACCTCTCGTTTAATGAGCCCAAAAAGCCCTTGTAAGCCAAAGCCGAGCACAAAAATGCTCCGGCGCCTAGACCGCCTAAAAACAGATAGATGACTATGAGCCATCCCCAAGTCGTCTGTACCATTGTCATTCCTTTAAATTTTCAAAAATTTCAGGATCTTTTAGCGCACTTTTCAGCGCATCCATCTCGCTATTTAGGTAGAGATTTAAAAAGCTTCCGAAACTCTTCCAAAGGTCTAAATTTGCGTGCTCGTCGCAGCGAGCGGCAAATTTGCAAAACCACTGCGACGGATGAGCGGCGATAAATTCCGCCTTTTTATGCAAAATTTCATTAAATTTAGCCTCATCCTCCGCCTTTAGCGCGCTAAAACTTAGAAAATAAAGATATTGCAGCTCGTACCCGATGAAATCGTCGGGAAATTTATCAAGCTGCGCATCCTCGAGTTTTAGCCCCGAGCTCTCGTAAAAGCTTCGCACCTGCATCGTCTTTGCTCCAAACATCGTTTGATAGTCGAAATACACCGACTCGTAAGGCTCGGCTTTGGGGCGCTTAGGGCCTACGAAGAGCCTATTGAATTCGTAGCGAATTTCATCGATTAAATTTGACTCGTTTTTGCATTTAGTGAATTCGGGGATAAATTTATGCTCTTTAAACTTAGGCGCAAAATCCTGTGTCAAATTTAAAAGCTCGTCCAAATTTTCACCGGTAAGAGGCACCAAAAATACCTGCCTCAAAAAGTCCTCGACGCAAAGACTCTGCTTTAAATTACGCATCTTTTTATCCTTAGTGGATAAACTCATTGCGCTTCATACGAGGATAGAAGCGGATGTTTGGCTTTGTAAAAAAGTGCTTAAAGCCCGGCATCTCTTTCTCCATTCCCGCACTATCGCTCACATCGCTATCAACTAGCTTTAGCACGTCGCAAGGACAGCCCGCTACGCACGCAGGCTCCTCGCCGCGCTCGAGCTTCTCGGCGCAGAGGTTACACTTTTGCGCTTTGCCGTCTTTGCCTTTGGTTATCGAGCCGTAAGGACAGGCGACTAAGCAATATCCGCAACCGATACATTTATCGTGCAACGGCTGAACTATGCCGTTTTCAAGTTTAATATAAGCTCCCACGGGACAAACATCCATACACGCAGGCTCTTCACAATGGTGGCACGAATGCGAGATGAAAATTTCCTTTTCGATCTCGTCTTCATGGATGAGCATCATATCGACGTGGCGCCAGTTGATGTCGGGGTCTTGGTTATGATAGACCTGACATGAAATTTCACACGCCTTACAACCTATGCAAAAGTTGTAATCAAATAAAAATCCTTGTTTTCGTTTCATTTTATGCCTCCTGTTTTGCAGCTTTTTTTACTTCACAAAAGCTTGCGGTATAGGTCGATCCGTTACCCAAATCGCTCACTCCGTCCGAGCAAAGGATATTTGCTCCCGTGCGAGATTTGGTGACTTTAACCCAGATATTATTCCATGCATAAACGATTCCAGGCTGCATCTGATTGGTCTCGACCGCCGTAAATATCGCCGTGCCCTTTTCATTCGTGGCCTCGACCGTATCGCCCTCTTTGATACCGCGCGCCAGCATATCCTCGCGCGTCATAAATAGCTCGGCGTTGCCCTTTACAATGACGCGTTTTAGGATGTAAGGCATATTGCCCCAGTTTGAGTTATCCTGAAGCTGCGTGCCTGGCGTCATAAAATAAAGCGGATATTTTTTCAAATAATCTTTGCCAAAATTTCTATGCCTTTTGTAGTAATCCCAATCGTCGTCAAGATCGATCACTGGATGATAACCTGCCTCTTTGAATGTCTCGGAATAAAGCTCGCACTTGCCGCTTTTAGTACCGAATACCAGCTTATCTTTCGGCGCATAAGGGTAGTAAGGAAACTGATCTTTCATCGTCTCAGGCGTTCTAAACGGCTTAATCCAGCCTACGCTCTTTAGCTTTTCGTAGGTGATATTTTGCTTTTTGGCAAATTCCGTATCTAAAAACCTTCTACAAACCGTCTCGCTATCCCAGTCGAAGCACTCCTCGGTATATCCCATCGCCTTGGCTAGAGCGTTAAAAAATTCCAAATTCGTCTTGGCTTCGCCCAACGGCTTGATGCTTTGGGCGTTGTAGCAGACGTAGCCTGAAATTTGATCGTTTTGAATATCCTCGCTCTCCATAAAGGTAACGCCTGGCAATACGTAGTCCGCGTAGTCGCAGGTGTCGGTATCGTAAGGATCGATAACTACCAAGAAAAAATCGTCGTCCATCACGCGTTTTTTGATTAAATTCGTATTGGGCGCCGTTACCATCAAATTCGAGTTGTAGTTGATACAGGCTCGAATTACCGTATTTATCGGCTTACCTAGATAGGTCGGATTTTCCTTTTGGATACCTTTGCCAAATTCTATATAGCTTATTTGCTGGCGCTCTATCTTTTTGCCTTCCGCGTCTTTCGGCGAAAGATCTGGCATGCAGTTATCGAAGTTAAAGCAGCCCTTTACGTGCACGTAAGCCCAAAATAATCCGCCGCCAAGTTTTGTAAGGCAACCCGTAAGTACCGGCAAGAAGGTAACCGCGCGCACCAGCCTTGCGCCGTTAAAGTGTCTTTGTCCGCCGTCGCCGTGCATAATGGCAGGCGCTTTGGCGTGGGCGTATTCTCTCGCGAAAACCTTGATCTGATCGACGCTTGCTCCGCACATTTCAGATAGTTCGCCATAAGTGTAGAGTGAGCACTCATGTACTAGATCTTCAAAGCCGGTTGTATATTTTTCTACGAATTCATGATCATATAGATCTTCTTCTATCAAAAATTTGCACACTGCTAGACAAAATGCCGGATCGCTCGAAGGCTTTAGCTGGATAAACATATCGGCTTGGTTTGCGAGCGGAATTCTGATCGTATTTATGACGATGATCTTACCGCCTCGCTTTTTGACGCGGTGGGCAAATCTGATCCAGTGCACCGCCGTATAGGCTTCGTTTGAGCCCCAGCTGATATACATATCGCTATCATCGACTTCCAGCGCGTCTTTTGAAAAGTCCGTACCGATAACGCTCGGCGTGCCCGCATAGCGCGGCCAGTCGCATGGATTACGTACAAGCCTCGTAGCGCCATATTTTTCAAAGAAATTTCCAGGCGCGATAGTCTTTGAGATATGCCCTTCGTTGCCCGAATAGACAAATTCCGTCAGCGCCTCGCCGCCGTATTTTGCTTTGATCTCAGTAAGCTTCGCGGCTATCTCTTTTAGCGCTTGATCCCAGCTTATGCGTTCCCATTTACCCTCGCACTTTTTACCGACGCGCTTCATCGGATACATTATACGATCGGCGTTGTATAGGTGCATTGCGTAGGTATGACCTTTGACGCAGACCGTGCCTTGCGTTAGAGGGTGCTTCGGATCGCCCTTGATGCTAACCATCTTGCCGTCTTTGATCTCTGCAATCATCGAACAGGCGTCGCGGCAGTTTCTAGGACAGGTGAGGTAGTGATACTCTACGCCCTGCTCGTTTCTATAGGATTTCGGTTTAAAATCCACCTCAAACTGCTCCATACCAAATAGGCTTGGAGAGGCTCCCGCCGTAGCTAGAGCCGCTCCCGCGCCTTTTAAGAAAGAACGTCTTTGCATCTCTTCTCCTTAAATGTGGGCTTTATTTCATATCGTATATGAAAACTTCATTTTCTTTGCCTTCGCGCGAAAAAACATAAAATTTGCCGTCCTTCACAGCAAGCGCCCTCGCGTTTGCCGCTCCGCTAAAGCCATATGCATCCTCAATCTTATGAGTTTGTAAATTTAACTTTAAAATGGTCGAGAAATTTTTACTCAAAAGATAAACGGCGTCAGGCTGAGCATCGATGCCCGTGACATAGTATTCGCCTAGGCTCCTGCTCTCTTTTAGCTTTAAATTTGAGCCGATTTGCGGAATAAATTCCTCCAAAATCATCTTATCGTCGCCGTCAAACACCGCCACGCTCCAATAATCCCTCACGTCGTTAGGCACGGACGCAACGATAAATTTATTCGCAGCCGCGTCGTAATCCCAGCCGAGGATATACTGCTGCTTTGCTCGAAGCGTGGAGAAGCGCCCTTTGTTGCCAAGATCGTTTAGCTTCCATTTATCCCAGCCCTCGGTCAAGTGCCTCCACTGGCTGTTTTGCTCCTCTGCACTAAGCCCGTCCGCAGGCTCATAAAATACGAAAGTTTTATTAAAGCTTATCATGCCAATCTCGTTTTTATACCACGTCGCACCTACGGTCGCTTCCATCTCCATTATAAAGTGGCGATCGTGCTTACCGTATCTAAGCGGCTTTAAATTTTCGTCCGCAACGTAAAATTCGTTATTTTTAGAAACCAGCGCGAACTGCTTTTTATCTGCGTCATAATCCGCTCCCGTAATCGGCGCGTCGTTTTGTAAGCTTAAACTCACTTCAGCACTCGGTGCACCGAGCTCCTTCACGCCTTCAAGTGCACCTGCTTTGCTATCGAGATTAAACTCAAACCCAAACGCCAGAGCCGCTAGCGCCATAAAAATCATCAGCTTTTTCATCTTTTTGCTCCTTAGTTTGGCAGATCCGGAAGTTCCGGATTCCAATCAAATCTAAAATCAAGCGCACTTTGCCAGTGATCTTTTTCCCAAAACCATTTGGCGGGATCAAGACTTAATCTAGCCGGCGTGCTAGAGCCCAGATACGGCGGCGGGCCTGAGACGATGAAAGCCTGTGCGCAGTTTGCGACGATGATGACGATGAAAATTAAATTTGCGATCTTACCCAGAGGCAAGTAGCGCAAAAACTCGCCGTATTCGCCACTAGTGCTCTTTTTCATTATCTCGCCCAAATTTTTGCTACATAAAAATATGACCGCCAAAAACACGATCGCGCAAAAATCTACGACGATGACCCAAAGTTGCGTGTGCGCGCCTAAAATTTCAAGTCCGAAGCCCTGTTTTATGTCGAGGTAGCCGCCGAACGTCCCATCAAGGCTGTAGTGGATAAAGCCGTTGAATATCCCCCAGCAAGCCATTAGCAAAAGCGCCGCGACGTAGCCGGGTCTTAAGCCGTATCTAAGGATAAAAAGCGCGATAAGGCTGATGGCTATCATCGTGATCCTCTCCGCCCAGCACATCACGCACGGGCTATCCCCCATACCAAAGCCCAGTATCAAGCAGGCTATACCGACCGGGAGCGCCACGAGGGCGATGATGGCTAGCGACATTAGGTTAAAAAATCCTCGCTCGGCGGCGGGAATTTGATTTTGTTCTAAATTTTGCATATCGCCCTCCTAAAAGTTGCCTACCGGCACGACGACCCATAAATTTACGTAAAACTCGAGCGCGATCAATATCGCGCAGCCTGCCGCCGCACAGCCCGTAGCTAGATTTTTCCTCTGCGGCTTAAAATATAATATAAGCCCGCTGATCAAAAATAGCGTCAAAATAAGAAATTCCATTTCAAACCGTCCTTTCCTAATAAAATTTAATCCTAAGCATGCTTATTCTTAAAGAAATAATATAACTTTATTTATTAATTCTAGTTTAAAAAATAGATTTCTTTGTTCATATTAAATTTTTTGTATAAAATTTTCCTACAAAAAATCTATTTTTATAAATTATTTTATTATATTTAAGTGAATATTAAAGATATAATTAAAATTTGATAAATTATTTTACTCGCTAATATTTTTTATCCTTAAGATAAAATTTAAAACAACTTAAACAAATATTGTGTAATATTTCAACAGAATTTTAACCTAAGGCGAAATATGGAAAATATATTTTTAGAATCTTACGACGTATTTAAGGTATCGAAAAATGCGAGCAAGCTAAAAATTTACAACGACTTTCTAAGAGACAACAAAAGATACTCCGTAACGCGCTGTTATTATGTCATAGTCGTGGATAATACCTTTTTGACCTACTCGCATTTGATGATTTATGAGGAGTTGCTTTATCTTCTGTATTCGCAGAACAAGCTAAAAAACGGCGATTTTTCGCTGACACTCAAAAAATCGGAGCTGGCGAAAAAATTTAAGACCGATATCACAAAAAGCGCTACCGAGACGATAAAGCGCTTCTATGAGATGCAGCAGGTCAAAATCACTATTTTTGTAAAAGACAAAGTCGAAAAACAGATGAATATCATAGAACGCATCGACGCGCCGCAGAGCGAAAAATACGGAGACATCCCCGACGAGATCAATATCTCGCTAAATTCCGAGTTTGTGCGGCTCTACCGCTGCGCGTATCTGGATAAGATCGAGTATTTAAATAGCTTCGATATCGAGCAGGGCAGCTTCATCCGCTACTTTATGCAGCACGAGCTGGACGGCGGCGTAAAAAGCTCTGCGATCATCGATAAAATGGGCCTTACGACCTATCTACCCTTCACTTATAAAAAGCACTTCGAACAAGAGATCGCGAGAGTGAGCTTTTACTATAAAAACGAGAAATTTTGCATAAAAGACGGCTTCGTCGTCATCGAAAACCACGAAAACAAGGTGATAGATAATCAAAACGCGTCGATTGAGCTTTTCGGCGCGATATACGAGCAGATAACGCAAAACTGCACCAAATCCGTTACGCTAAATGAGCAAAATTTAGCGAAGTATTACGCGCGCTTCGGCAGGTTTGAGACGAGCCAGACGGTGTTTAAAATTTTAAGCAATATGGAGCTCATGCTAAATCAATCGATGCAGAAAGAAAACGCGAAGATCGCCTGCTTTTCGCACTTTTTCGAAAGTATCGTCTGCAAAAACGGCAATGAATTTGAAATTTTGATCGAGCTAAATCAAAAGGGCTTTGAGTATATCGTCTCGCGCAGCGCGAATTTGGACTTTTGGAATGTCGAAGCTGCAGACTATGGGCTCACGCCGTATCCCGTAAATAGCTGTGCGACAAACGGCAAGCTGGGGTAAATTTAAGGCGGCAAATTTTAAAATTTCTCCGCAAAGACGTACGAGCTCGCTCACCGCATCAAGAATAATGCGCGGGCAAAATTTTAAAAATTTACTCCTGCGTCCTTAGCTCGGCGATGAGCCCGTCAAGCTCTCCGCTATTTTGCGCGCTCAAAAGCCGCTCGTTTATGAGCCGCATTTGCGCCGAAAACTCGCTACCAAGCATATCCGCGACGAAATTTTCGCTCTCGCTCTCATCCGTCACCGGATACATATCGCGCCAGATATCGGTTATCCACCAGCCGCACTTCGAGACGCAGGTAAAGTCCTTCAAAACGCCCGTCTTTAGCTTCATCATCACTTCGTCGGTTTGCTTGATCTCGCTTGCGACGAAGTCTTTGTGGATGCCGTCTAGGCAGGTGAAAATACGGTGTCCTAGGCTTTGGACGCTGTTTTCGGAGCAGATCCTAAACTGAAAGATGCTATCTTTAAAATTTAAATCAGACAAGCAAATTGGATGCTTTTGAGTAAAATTTGGAAACGAATCAAAGCTCCTATCGTCGATGCTAAGCGCCCAGCTCGAGTTTGGATTTTTGCGGGCAAACTCGTCAAAACTAAGCCTGATAAATTCTTTATGGCTTAGCTCCTCGGCGCTGAAAAAGTCGTAGTTAGAACAGTTTACAGCTTTAAAATCTTTAAATTTCATGATCCCTCCTGTAAAATTTTAGCCAAAAGTATCGAGTGCGTAATTTTACCATTTGCTTTTAAGAATTTATAAATATTTATTTTCGAATCTAAACAAATACAAAGCCAAACTATAGGAATTTTTTTGTAAACTAATAAATATATTCGAAAGGCGGCGCGCTTTTCGGTATCGTAAAAGACGCTTGGGCGCGAAATAATGTTTTGGTGTCAAGAGAGAGACTTGAACTCTCGACCTCCGGCTTATGAGACCAGCGCTCTAACCAGCTGAGCTACCTTGACATGTAAAAAGAAATGGCAAGTATAGCTAAATATTCTTATTTTTAATTGAAACACTTTAAAAGGAGCGAAAATGAATGCGGCTTTGATTTTATTAGTCGTCATAGTTTTGTTAGTTTTGGCGTTAGTGGGAGTTTATAACTCATTCATCGCTAAGCGCAACCAGGTGCGAAATATCGCTTCCACCGTCGATACGCAGCTTAAAAAGCGCTACGACCTCATCCCAAATTTAGTTAGCGCCACGCGCGAATATATGAGCCACGAAAACGCCGTACTAACGCGCGTTAGCGAACTTCGCTCGCAAGCGATCAACGCGGCTTCTAACGCGGATAAATTTAAGCTAAATAGCGAAATCTCGGCTCTTTTGGGGCAGATCCGCATTGCGGTAGAGGCATATCCGAACCTCAAGGCTAACGAATCGTTTGCCAAGCTACAAAACGCGTTAGGCGAGTGCGAGGAGCAGATCAGTGCTGCACGCCGCGCTTATAACGGCGCCGTTACAGTTTATAATAACGCCTGCGAGATGTTTCCTACTAACATCATCGCCAGCGTTTTCAACTTCGCTAAAGCGGAATTTTTCGCCGCTAGCGAGCAAGAAAAGCAAGCCCCGAACGTCTCTGGGCTTTTCAAAAAATAGGCGCGAGACGTAGAAAATTTGCGATGAAATTTTAAAATTTCATCGCAAATGGCTCCAAATGCCGTGAGTCTAAATTTATAGTGAATAAAACGGATCACGCGCAAAGAGCGCGTTCTTAAAAGAGACTTGCCATACCCTGCGTACTCGTCATCTTGTTTGAGATATCTTGCGGCATGCGGTACTGAGAATTTTAACAATAAAATTTTACGAAATTAATTTGATTTGTATTTTCTTGCTGCGCAGGAGCTCGTTTTAACAAACGGTGCAACGCCAAATTTTAAAAGTCTAAATCTCACAGTGTAAATTTTAGCTAGCTCGCTACCGGCGTTACTTACGCAAACGGCGGCAAAAGTAACGCCACGTTAGTCATGCGTTATTTTGCAAATTTGCGCTTCGGTTGCGGTTGCGAGGTCCTTTGGCGCGAGAGCAATCTGTTTTCCCCACACGCCTGCACTAACGTAAATTTTCTCCTGCGTTAGCGCTCGCTCGTCGATGAAGGTGCGGAAGTGTTTTTTCATCCCAAGCGGCGAGCAGCCGCCCCTGACATAGCCCGTTACCTTTTGCAAATCCTTCAAATCCATCAGCTCGCAACGTTTCGCGCCGCAGATGTGCGCGAGCGCCTTGAGATCTAGATTTAGATCGCCTTGCAGGCAGGCTACGACGTATTCGTGATCCGCCGTGCAAACTATCGTTTTATAGACCCGCTCGATCGGCTCACTCACGCTGTTTGCTACATGCACCGCGTCTAAATTTAAAGGGTCTACCGCATATTCTTTGATCTCGTAAGGGATTTTCAGACCGTCCAGTACACGCGCGGCGTTCGTCTTTGAGCTCATTTTCGCCTCTTTTCTTAAATTTAATAGCGGATTTTGTTCTCTTTTAGAAAATCGCGCAGATCTTCGTATTCGCTCTGATCGAAATAACGCCATTTGCCGGGCTTTAGCGTCCCAAGCGTCATTCTGCCGAATGCCGTGCGCTTAAGCTCCACGACGTCTAGATCGAAGTAGCCGAAAAATCTACGCAGTTCGCGATTTTGACCTTCGTTGATAATCGCCTTGATCTTCGTATAGCCGCCGCTGCTAGGCATTATGCGGTAGCCCAAAAAGGGCTTAAATTCCATCGATTTGATCTTGCTTTTAGCGTGCGCGCCTTTGCTCGCATCTGCGGCGAAAAAGCCCTCGCGGATCGCCGTTACCACCTCATCCCCCACCTCGCCTTTTACCTTTAGATAGTACTCTCGCTCGATGTCGCTGTTCATCAGCGCCGTAGCGATTGCGGGCGCATCGGTCAGCAGTAAAAGCCCTTCGCTTGCAAAATCCAAACGCCCCACGCTAACAAATCTGCTAAATCCCTCCGGCAAGCTATCATAAATCGTCCGCCTGCCGCGATCGTCTTTTTTAGTAACTAACTCGCCTTTGCGTTTGTTATAAACGATCATCGTAAATTCCGTCTTAGGCTTGATGAGGCGCGAGCCGATGCGGATCTTCTCCTCGCCGCTAACTTCGATGAAATCGCTAACGACGCGGCCATTAATGCTAACCTTGCCTTGCTTGATCAGCTCGTCCGCCTCGCGACGCGAGTAGCCGGTGTTATGAGAGATAAATTTATTCAGACGCATCTTTTGCATTATTTTAGCCCCAGACTCGTTAGATCGTGAATGTGCAAGATCCCCGCGGGCACGCCGTTTTCGACCACGGGCAGGACTTGAATTTTAAATTGCTCGATCAAATTTAGCGCGTCTATGGCTAACATATTTTTATCGTCCAGCATTTTAGGATTTCTGGTGGCATATTTTAGCGCGCCGTCATTGATGTCAAAATCCTCTCGCATCAGTGCGCGGCGCAGATCGCCGTCGCTTAAGATCGCCTCAAGCGCGCCCTTTTCGTTCACTAACAAGACGGTGCCGAGCTTTCCGTGAGTCATAACGTCGATAGCTTGTTTTAGGCTGGCGTTACGGCTTGCGACCGGTAAATTTTTGCTTTGCATCACGTCTTTTACTTTGACGAAAAGCCGTTTACCGAGGCTGCCGCCTGGGTGAAAATTTGCAAAATCCTCTTTGCCGAATCTACGCTGCCTCATCAAACAGATCGCTAACGCGTCGCCTAACGCAAGTGTTAGCGTCGTGGAAACCGTCGGTGCGGCGCCTAGCGGGCAGGCCTCTTTGACGATATTTAGGCTTATGAACTCGTCGCTAACCTTGCCGAGCGAGCTGTTTTTATCACGCGCCATCGCGATGATCTTCACGCCGAAGCGTTTGAGATGAGGTAGAATTCTAACCAGTTCCTCACTCTCGCCGCTAAAGCTGATCGCAAGCACCATGTCGTCCTTACCGATCATGCCCAGATCGCCGTGCAGCGCCTCGGTAGGGTGGACGAAAAACGACGGCGTGCCGGTGCTGGCAAGCGTCGCAGCGATCTTAACGCCTATGTGGCCGCTCTTACCCACGCCGGTGACGATTACCTTGCCTTTGCAAGCTAGGATCAAGTTTACGGCTCGCTCAATTTCGCCGCCGATAAGATCCGCATGCCGCAAAAGCTCCGCTCCTTCGAGCCTTAGCACCTCTCGTGCCGTATCTAGAATTTCACTCATCAAACCTTCTTTTTAAAATTTACTTTCATTTTACGCCTCTTTGCGCCGCGCCTAAATTTGCGCTAGCCGAAATTTCGCACCTTTGAAATTTGCGTCATAAAATTCTAATCTACAAAATAGCGCGCCGTCCTGCCCGCTCGCCGCGGGCTTGCTAGATGCTCTTTAAATTTTGCTTTACGCCGAAATTTTGCGCTTGAAATTTTACTCGCTGCTTTAAAATTTCGCGCTGCAAGACCTGCTAATGCCGCCTTGAAATTCCAACGCTGCAAAACCCACTCACATCGCAAAATTTCACGCCCGAAAGCTCGCAGGCGCCATAAAATTTCATTCATCCGCCGCAAATCAAAGCCGCCTCGCTCGCTAAATTTAGCCGCGCTTACATCAAATAGATCACCGGCACGATGGTCGGATATTTTTTGATCTTTCTAAAGATATGCTTGCGCACGGCCTGGCGGATCTTGCCCTCCAGTGCCCAGTGATCGAGCAAAAACTCATCTTTTAAATTTGCCAAAAACTGCTCGATGATGCCCTGCATCTCTTTGGTAAAGTGCGCCGTTTGGTTCTCGGCGACGAGCCCGTAGGTGATGACGCGCGTCTGGATGAGCCTCTTTTCGTTTTTGTCGATCTGCGCGATGATGACCGCGACGCCCGAATCGGCTAAATTTTGGCGGTGTTTGACGATCTCGTCGGAGATCTGCTTGTTGATCTGGTTGTCGATGAAGACCTTGCCCGTCTTGACGGTCTTGACGCGCTTTAGGTATTTTTCGCAAACCTCCATCTGATCGCCGTCGTTCATCAGATAGATATTTTTCTCCTCGATGCCGCACTCCATCGCAGTCTCTTTGTGCTTTACGATATGGTTGTACTCACCGTGCACCGGTAGGAAAAATTTTGGCTTTATCAGGCGCAGCATGAGCTTTTGCTCCTCGATAGAGGCGTGCCCGCTTACGTGTATCTCGCTAAAGTCCTGATACGCGACCTTTGCGCCGCTTTTTAGCAGGTAATTAAGCACGGTCGAGACGCTGCTTTCGTTGCCGGGGATCGCCTTGGCGCTGATGATTACCTGATCGGTGGATTTGATCTTAATGTATTTGTGCTCGTCCGTCGCCATGCGGTACAGCGCGCTCATCGTCTCTCCCTGCGAGCCCGTGGTTACGATCAAAACCTCATTATCGGGGTATTTTGAGACCTGATCGGCATCGACGAAGATTTTTTTGTCTAAATTTACATAGCCGAGCTCCATCGCGGTAAATAAATTTCGCTCCATGCTTCGTCCGATGACGCAGACCTTGCGGCCGTATTTTACGCCGCGCTCTATAGCCTGATAGACGCGGTGGATGTTTGAGCTGAAGGTGCTCATTATCACGCGCCCCTTACAGCTCGAAAATATTGTATCAAAGGTCCTGCCCACCGAGCTTTCGGACTTCGTAATCCCCTCTTTGTGTGAGTTTGTGCTATCGCTCATCAAAAGCATAACGCCGCGATCGCCGTAATACGCTAGGCGGTTCAGATCGGTCGGATAGCCATCGATCGGCGTGTGATCGATCTTAAAATCGCCCGTGTGGATGATCGTGCCCGCCTTCGTCGTGATCGCAAGCGCGCTCGCATCGATAATCGAGTGCGTTATGTGGATAAACTCGACCTCAAAATCACCGATCTGATAAAGCTGGCGCTTCTGCACGGGGCGGAAGTAGCTACGCTCGGCTTTTAGGCCATGCTCTTCAAATTTATTGCTTATCATCCCTAAAGGAAGCGGTGTAGCGTAGATCGGAAATTGAAATTCTTTGAAAAAATATGGCATCGCGCCGATATGATCCTCATGCGCGTGGGTGATAATGATGCCTTTGATCTTGTTTTTTATCTTGCGAACATAATCGAAGTCGGGGATTAAAATGTCCACGCCAAGCATACTCTCCTCCGGAAAGCTCATGCCCACATCGACGATGATCGCACTCGTATTGGTCTCAAAAACGGTCATATTCGCGCCGATCTCGCCCAGTCCGCCAAGCGGCGTGATACGCACCGTCTCATCGCTGCGATTAGCGTCTTTAAGCGGGTGCAGGCGCTCCTCGTGGATCAGCTTGTTTTGCGCGATCGCATCGTCCATCGCCTTTTGCCACGGCTCGTTGCCAGTAAGACTTTTTGGCATATTTGAGCGCTTTTTATGCTTTTTCTTTTTCTGAGCGTCTGCGGAGCTTGCATCGTCTGTGGCGCTAGGATTTGCGCCTTTTGCGCTGCTGCTATTTGATTTTGCACGACCGTCGCGGTTTAAATTTGAACCGCCCGCGCCGTTTTCGTTGTTTTTTAGGTATGCGCCGCCGAAATGCGCACCATTCGCGCCGTTTGAATGCACGGCGTTTGAACTGCCGTTTGACGAACCACCCGCAGAATTTGATCCCTTATGAGAGCCGTTTTTTGAACCCTTTGAACGAACGAAATTTTGCCCGTTTTTCGCGCCTTTATTTTTGCGAGAGCCGTTTTCGTGCTCGCCGCCGAATTCCACATCGCCCGCAGAGCCTTCGCTTGCGATAGATTTTTTTAGATTTTCCTTGCGTTTTTTATAGCGATTGCTTTTTTTGAGTCGTTCGACGCCGTTTTCATTTCTGTTTTCTTCCATCTTTTACCTTTAAATTTTTAAAAATTTCTAAAAAAAGGGTGGAATTTAACTCGTGCGCCCGAGCCGTGGGCGGAATTTTCAAATTTAAAAAGATCTCTTCGGCTAAGCCTCTATCAAATTTTGCGCTTAAATTTTTAATAAGCGTCTTTCGCGGCGCGCTGAAAGATACGCGCAAAAAGCTTTTAAATTTCTCGTATTCATCGAGATTTTCGAAGCGGGCGCAACTTTTTACGCCGAGGCCGTCTGCGTTTATCTCGGTGCCGGGCTTAAAATTTTTGCCTTTTACGAGCCTGATCACCGATGAGGTCACCTTCGGCGCAGGCTCGAAACAGTCGGGCTCAACGTCGAATAGAAGTTCACAGCCGCCCGCAAGATCGGCCAGGATCGAAAGAGCGCTAAAATCGCTCTGTCCTGCTCTAGCGCAGAATTTTAAAGCGACCTCCTTTTGGATCATCACCAAAAATCCGCCGCATAGCTCATCGTCGATCGCCTGCAAAATCATCTTCGTAGCGACGTAGTAGGGCAAATTTGCGACCAAAAAATATTCGCCGCAGCCAAGACCCTGCTGCTGCCAAATCCGCAAAGCATCGCCCAAAACGAGCTCAAGCTCGCCGCTAGCGATCTGCTGCGCAAATTTAGCGCTTAAAATTTGATATAAATCTTCATCTATCTCGAAACTTTTTAATCTGCAAAATTCCAAAAGCTTGCGAGTTAAATCACCTAAGCCAGCCCCGATCTCAACGACATTCTGTACACTCTCGGGGATCGCTTGGATGATCTTGCTTAAAACGGCTTCGTCTTTCAAAAAATTTTGTCCGAACTCTTTTTTCGCCCTAATCATGGCGAGAGTTTAGCCAAATTTTACTTATAAAGTCATTATATTAAGTAAAATTTGGCTAAAATCATAAAATTTAACCCAAAGAAAGGTCGCCGTGAACAAGTTTGCAAAGCGGATCATCCCGTGCCTCGACGTCAAAGACGGACGCGTCGTAAAGGGCGTAAATTTCGTAGGTCTCGTGGATGCGGGCGATCCGGTGCAAGTCGCCAAACGCTACAACGAGGAGGGCGCGGACGAGCTGTGCTTCCTCGACATCACGGCGTCGCATCTGGGGCGCGATACGATCGTGGACGTCGTGGAACGGGTCGCGCGCGAGCTTTTTATCCCGCTGACCGTGGGCGGCGGCATACGCACGATCGATGATATCTCGCGCCTGCTAAACGTCGGCTGCGACAAAATAAGCCTCAACTCCGCCGCGATAAAAAATCCGAATTTGATAGATGAAGCGGCGAATAAATTCGGCTCGCAGTGCGTCGTGGTCGCGATCGACGCGAAACGAAATTCTAGTGAAATTTCGCGCGGCGATTTACGCGACGCAACGCAGAATTTGAGCAGAATTTCAAGCGATTCGCAGGATGAAATTTTGACTGGGAACGGCGAGCTTTGCGGCTACAGCGTTTTTATAAACGGCGGTAGGCTGGATACCGGCAGGGATGCGCTTGCTTGGGCGAAAGAGGCACAGGAGCGCGGTGCGGGAGAAATTTTACTCACGTCGATGGACTGTGACGGCGTCAAAAACGGCTTTGAGCTAAATTTGACGCGGATTTTCAGCGCGCTTGACATCCCCGTCATCGCAAGCGGCGGAGCAGGCAAGATGGAGCACTTTAAAGACGCGTTTTTGGCGGGTGCGGACGCATGCCTGGCGGCATCGATTTTTCACTTCAGAGAAATCGAAATCAAGGCACTAAAAGCGTATTTGCGAGAACAAAACATTGAAGTGAGACTGTAAATTTAGTCAGGTTTATACCGTGGGGTTGAAACTTAGCCGCCAAAGCGACTAAACAATTAATTTTATTTCAGCCCTTCGTTATCTTGCAAGTTTTTTGACAAGTATTATTTTGCTTAGATAAAATTTATTCGTTTTAGCTAAATCATAAGCTTTTTTAAATACTTTTCCATCTTCTACCCGCCACCTGCGCTACTACGATTACGGAAGGTAAGAGTACAGTTCTCATAGATATTTGCTTAAATTGATTTTAATTTTATCAGATAATTTACCACGATAAAATTTCAAAATTTAGCTTTAAATTTATCGTCATTTTGCTATGATTAGTGAAAAATAATGAAAGCGTGAATGCGTAAATGATAATCTCTGCCGGACGAAATGAAATTTTTGATTTTGCCCTGCCTATGGGTGTAGGGCTAGTGGATATGAGTATAAATTTGACTAAATTTTTATGCGAAAATAGGCAAAGCTTGCCGAGTGAAATCATTTTCGTGGGTTCTGCAGGGCTATATAAAGAAGGTAAAATTCTAAAAATTTATGAAAGCAGATCGGCTGCAAACTGTGAGATATCGGTGCTTTATGAACTTTCATACTCTCCAATTAACTATAAAATTCTAGCTAGGGATTCTGCCGATGTTTCATATGAAACAATAACTAATAGCTCAAATTTTATCACGACCGATAAAGAATCCGCGCTAAAATTCTTTGAGCGAGGTTATTTTTTAGAAAATATGGAATTTTTTGCGGTTCTTAAGGTAGCTCAAAAATTTCAAATCCCTGCTTACGGAATTTTTTGTGCAACGAATTTTTGCGATTCAAACGCTCACGCAGATTTTTTAAAAAATCACGCCGCTGCAAAAGAAAATTTAACTAAATATCTAAAAACTAAGGCATTAATTTGAAAAATATCTTTGATTTTACAATGAAAGAGCTTGAAAATTTCGTCGAACCAAAATTTAGAGCCAAGCAAATTTACGAATGGATTTACAAAAAGAATGTGGACGACTTCGCACAAATGCTAAATCTACCAAAAGAGATCCGTCAAAGTTTAGCTCAAAATTTTTATTTAGACCCGCTTAAATGCATCAGATCCGAAACAAGTAGCGATGGCAGTATCAAATACCTTTTCGCTCTCAAAGACGGCAAGACGATAGAAAGTGTCCTGCTACCGATGAAGGATGAGCTGCGAGATAAAAACGAAAAAATTATAAGACATGCGCGCTACTCAATCTGCGTAAGTTCGCAAGTGGGTTGCAAAATCGGCTGTAGCTTCTGCTTGACAGCAAAAAGTGGTTTCGTACGGAATTTAACTCCAGGCGAAATCGTGGCTCAAATTTGGCTCATCAAAAAAATGAACGCGATCCCGTACGAGCGCCGCGTCAATGTCGTATATATGGGGATGGGCGAACCGCTTAATAACCTAGACAACGTTGCCAAAGCCGTGCAAATTTTAAAAGAAAACGACGGACTCGCAATAGCGCCGCGTCGCCAAACGATAAGTACAAGCGGACTTTCTACGCAGATAAAAAAGCTTGGCGAAATGGATCTTGGCGTGCTACTCGCGATCTCACTGCATGCAGTGGATGACGAACTGCGTGAAAAACTAATGCCGATAAATCGTGCCTACAATATTGCATCGATCATGCAGGCGGTGCGCGAGTTCCCAATCGATCTGCGAAAGCGCGTGATGTTTGAATACCTAATGATCGATGGGGTAAATGACCGCTCAAGCGATGCCAAAACGCTAGTGAAGCTTCTGCACGGCATCCGTGCAAAAGTAAATCTGATCTATTTTAATCCGCACGAAGGCTCGAGCTTTGGCAGACCAAGCCCCGAAAATATGGTGAAATTTCAAGACTATCTATGCGCGCACGGCATTACTTGCACGATCCGCCAGAGCAAGGGGCTAGATATCAGTGCGGCGTGCGGACAGCTCAAACAAAGAAATGAGAAAAATAAAATTCCGGCTCAAAGTAGTATCAGTGCCGATAAAATTTCGAACAAGTAGAGGAAAAATTCGGCGATTATTTTCAGATCATAAGGCAGATCGGCAAAAAATTTATAAAGGAGTAGCAATGGACGCGCAAAAAATAATGGATGAGATCGGCATCTTCTTAGACAGATCGCTGCTTAAAAAATCAAAGATTACAAAGGCGGAAATTATCCGCTTTATCGAGGCAAAATGGGCGGAGGCGGACGATGAGAAATACCGCGTCTACGACTCATACATCTACGCGGCGCGCATGGTGAATGAGAACAAATGGGCGGGCGACACCCAAAATATGCTGCGCTGGCTAGGCGAGATGGATAAGCACGCCAGAAGCAATGAAAATCCGCCCTACGTGAGCGATTATTACAAGGGCGAATGCTGCTTGGAGTGCGGCGTGGAGCAGGAGGCGCTTAAATTTTTGTGCAAAAGTTACGAAGCGAATGAGGAGTATCTTTTCATCCGCAGCCCAAAGGTCGCGGAGTTTTTTAATGCACGTCTTGCGGAGCCTAAAATTTTTCCTAAATTTGAAGATGAGGAATACGAGGACTTTAGTTTCCCGCTGCGACTGGAGTATTTCGGCAAAACTTTAGAGCAAGAGGGCGAGTTTCGCTGCGCGTTTTTAGATGAAAACGGCGAGAAGACGGATGAGCCTAGCCAGGCACAATCGGACGCGTAGAATTTCTAAAGCAAAATCAGGAAGAATTTTTAACAGACATCTTAGCTGAAATTTTAAAAAACTACCCAAAATGGCAGGAGATCTACGACTATCCGAGTGAGACGAAAAGCGATTTCATGCCAGGCATCAGCACGCCACACAGGAACTTAGCGAACTATTGGAGCTGTAAAATATCTATATCCTAGACGACGCAAAATCGGCTTTCAGTTTAGCTACTCGTGGAATATGGAGCACGATTTGGACATTATGACGCGCAAAGGCAAGGTCATAAATATCGGCGAAGCGGAAGTAGCGTTTATGGCTATTTGAATTTAGTTTAAAATTGTTTATTTGAAACTTCGCGTAAGTTGCGAAATTATGACGATTATAGAGCATAAATATGCATTTAGCTACATGCTTTATGGCAATCGGATCCGCGTTTATATAAATTTAGCCGCGTGCGATAGCAGCCAAAAATTATTTTCCTAAATTCTAATTTTATTAGAAGAGATTTTAAAGCAGAATTTTTCAAAGTTCTAAAAGGCCACTCAATAAAATCAAGAATTTAAACCAAAATAAAAGACTTATCAGAATGATAGGTTAACGCGCTGCATGAAAGAAATTTGTCCTAGCGCTATAGATTACGGCAAAGCAAGTAATTGCTGAAATTTTAAAATTTTATGGTATATCGTAAGGCGTAAAAAACTAATAAAATTTAAAAACAAAACGTGCTTACAATAAATGTACGTCTAGGCGCGCCTTATCATCGTAGTAGAATTTATCATCCCACCTTGCGCTTTAGCGAATATAATTAGATTTGACTTATTTGATTTATGACGCAGCTATATTCAACCTTTTAGTAAATCTCATTAAAAGCTACGCGAAAATTCCAAGAAATTTTATATACGCCAAACTTCTAAATACGCACACAAAATAAATTCTTATCTTAAAAATTTATCTGATCCGCCAAAGCACCCAGATTTTATTGAGTTGTCTAAATTTTATCGATTTTCGCGAGATTATAAAACTCTCTTGCGGCATCGAATTTGCTTTTTATCTCGTATCGTTCGCCGCCTAGTTCAAAGCAAATTGCATCCGCGTGCAGCAACAATCTCGGCGCTCCCGTCGTTCTGATCCGCTCTATCTCATCCATCTTTTTATCCAATATCCGCTCCGCTTGCTCGCGCGAAAGCCCGTACAGCGGCTCTCCCAGTATCGGCATGCCCGCGGCAAATAGATGCAGCCTGATCTGATGCTGCCTACCCGTCAGCGGATAGCACTCGATCAGGCTAGCGTCCATGTCCGAGAAATATCGCAGCGGGCGTATCAGCGTGATCGCCTCCTTACCGTCGCGCGATATTTTCATACGAATTTTAAGATCGGCAAACTCGTCGCTAGGAGCGATCGGAGCATCAATCACAAACCCCTCAAAATCCTTTAAAAATTTCAGTTTCTCGCTAAATTTTGCGTATTTTGCAGGCTCAAATTTTTTCAAATTTACACAGCCCTTAGAAGTAGCTGGCAAAGATTTAGCCACAGATAAGGCGCAAGGTTTATGTCCGTTATCCGCGCTACTCATCGCGATAGCGGGTTTAAGCTTATCGCTCACGTCGTAGGATAAAGCATCAAATTCAGATCCGCTGCCAACATCGCCAGTAGGAGTGCCAGATTCAAATTTAGCCTGCGCGCCGCCAGATAGAGTGCTGCGCCATAATCCCCTACTCGCACTATTAGACAAGATATTAAATCCAAATTTATTGCCTACTCCTTTTAGAGCTAGTGTATCGCGCAGATCCGACACGTTATCTGGTAAACTCACAGCATCGTCCGCAAATTTTGATCCGCAAATTTCATAGGAACCTAGCGCATAGCAATTCTCTATCTCGCCATTGCAAGCAGCACTTTGCAAATCCCCTCGCAAGCCCTCTCTCAAATCCCCTTGCACGAGCGCTAGATAGCTTTTCATCACCCTACGCTGTTCGAAACACTCTTTAAGCTCGCGCGCCGCGTCTTTATCCTTAGCGACGATAAGAATTCCGCTGGTTTCTAAATCAAGCCTGTGCGCCACGCATGCATCCTGCCCGTATAGCGACCAGATCTCGTCATACATATTATAAGGCGAGTTACGCCCGCTCGGATGGCTTAAAATTCCACTCGGCTTGTCAAATGCCGCAAACGCATCGCACTCAAAGATCGGCTTCAGTCCGCGCGGCTCGCATTTGTAATCGATCAAAAAAATTTCTCCGTGCGCGACGGAGCTTTTATGTAAATTTCGATCCTCTGCATCGGTTACGCGGTGCTTGTCACAGATGCGCTGCGCGGATTTCATATCGTATCCGAGGCTAAGCAGAATTTCGTAAATTTTGCGCCCCTCAAAGCTTCCCAAGCTTCTTTTCTCATAACCCATATTAAACTTTCAGCCCCATTTTTATATAATTTTTGCCATCATTATACAAGAAATTCTAACCGAAAGGCTACTAAAATGGTCGAAAGATACGCGAGAAAAGAGATGTCTGAAAAATGGAGCTTGCAAGCCAAATACGACGCGTGGCTAAAAGTCGAGCTCGCGGCGGTTAAGGCGTGGAATAAGCTAGGTCTAATAAGTGACTGCGATAAAGATAAAATTCTACAAAACGCAAGCTTTAGGATCGAGCGGATAGATGAGATCGAAAAGACCACCAAGCACGACGTGATTGCATTTCTAACGAGCGTGAGTGAGAGCCTTGGGCAGGAGAGCCGCTTCGTGCATTACGGCATGACTAGCAGCGATTGCATCGATACCGCCGTCGCGCTACAAATCAAAGAAAGCATGGAGCTTATCATTGAGGATGTGCAAAATTTAAAAGCCGCGATAAAATCTCAAGCCATGAAGCATAAAATGACACTGATGGTCGGGCGCAGCCACGGTATCCACGGCGAGCCGATCACTTTCGGACTCGTGCTTGCGGTCTGGTATGATGAGATAAATCGCGCGCTAGAGCTTTTGCAACACGCAAAAAGCGTTATCAGCTACGGCAAAATAAGCGGTGCGATGGGGAATTTCGCCCACGCTCCACTAGAGCTGGAAGAGCTAGTGTGTGAATATTTGGGGTTAAAGCCCGCCCCCGCGTCCAATCAAGTCATCCAGCGCGATCGCTACGCGCAGGTAATGAGCGCACTTGCGATCCTGGCTTCCAGCTGCGAAAAGATCGCTATCGCAATCCGCCACTATCAACGCACCGAGGTTTATGAGGCAGAGGAATTTTTTAGCCCAGGTCAAAAGGGCAGCTCTGCGATGCCGCACAAACGAAATCCTGTGCTTAGCGAAAACGTAACGGGGCTATGCCGTATGATCCGTAGCTTCGCAATACCCGCGATGGAGGACGTAGCGCTATGGCACGAACGCGACATCAGCCATAGCTCAGTCGAGCGATTTATCCTCCCCGACGGCTTTATAACCGCCGATTTTATGCTAAATCGCTTGACAAGCTTGATCGAAAAACTGCTCGTATATCCTGAAAATATGATGAGAAATCTAAATTTAACCGGTGGGCTCGTGTTTTCGCAGCGCGTGCTGCTAGAGCTGCCTAAACGAGGAGTTAGCAGAGAGGATGCTTATAAGATCGTACAGCGTAATGCGATGAAGGTCTGGGCGGATCTGCAAGAGGGCAAAAAAGCTATAGATGAGCAAGGGCATAGCCTGTTTTTGCAAAATCTGCTAGCAGATACAAAGCTACGAGAAAAGCTAAGCGAAAGCGAAATCAAAGAGTGCTTTGACTACGGATATTACACCAAAAACGTAGATGGAATTTTCAAGAGAGTTTTTGGGTAATGATTAAGTCCAGATATTACAAATTTTTAAATTTATTAAACAAATATAGTTTTAAGCGAGCTTGCTTGACATCATCATCGGAAGCATCAGATACATTTAAATTAGCCAATGAAAAACTAAAAGAATTTTTTGGCGACGATAAAGTTAGCAAGTATGCCTTAATTGGAGTTAATGGCGCTGAGCAAACTCATATTGTAAAAGAAATATGTCAAATAGATACTATAAACAATAAAAATTTACGAGATATTTTAGAAAAACATAATATAAAATTTCAAAATTGTGAATTTGGATTTTTAAATATAAATGATTTTAAAAATATAGAATTTCATAATTGTAAAATTGAAATGTTTAACTCTAATATATCTGATACAAATATAAAAGAAAAATTAGTTTTTACAAAGTGCGAATTCTATTCAAAATCATATAATATAGATTTTGCTCCAACAAATTTTAAAAATATTGTTTTTCAAGACTGTATTTTTAAGTCTAATATAAATATAAGAAGTGTTAAATTTCAAAATATAACTTTTAACGATTGTACTATTTATGGTGATTTTATAGCTAACGATTGCATTTTTGAAAATGTAAATTTTAAAAATAACAAATTTTACGGCTTTGCTAATTTTAAAAACACTATTTTTGAAGATAATGCCTACTTTAATAATTCCGAGTTTAAGAAATTTGCAGATTTTCATGAATGTGAATTTAAAAAATTAGCTTCCTTTTATGGGATAAGATTTTATAAAACGCCAAATTTTAGCAGTGTATCTTTCATGAAAAGACCAATTTTAATTAATATGAAATTTGATTCGCATAGTTTTAGTAGTATAAAACGAGATTGTGATGATGAGATAAAAAGAAGACTTGAAAACAATAAAGAAGCCACCGAAACAGAAATTTATCAAAAAGTCTATTCTGACTTTAGAAACTCGTTTTCTATACTGAAACATACATTAAATGAAAATGGGAATTTAATAGATGCGAGCAACCATCACAAAGCAGAGCTTTATTGTAAAGAAATGGGGCTTGATTATGAAATTAAAAACGATGAAAAAACAAGAGTAAATTTTAACAAAAGTATAAGCTTATTTGAAAAAAGAAATATAAATTATTTATATTCTAAAGTACTTTTAATCGTGTTTGTAATTATTATAACCACCTCTTTATTATTTTTAAAATTATGTAAAAAATTCGAATTTTTAGAAAGTTTTGTGTATTCATTAGTCGGTAGCATTGTATTATATGGAATATATATAGTAATCGCAGGACTTATATATAGTATATTTAATATAAAATACTTTATTAATCTTATAAAGATCACATTATTTAAAATGAAATTACCGGATATAACCAAATGGATTGAAGTGTTGCAATTGTATCTATACCGAGAAACTAGTGATCATCATACAAATTTAAATAAAATTTTTCACTTTACTTTGCTAATGATTGTAAGCTATGGGTTCTGTTTATTGTGTATTAATACAACTAGTAAAATTATATATAGGAATAGTTTAAACGAAATAATGTATTTTTATTTGAATTTAATAATGCTTGCCTTACTTATATTTATACCAATACTTAATAGTAAAAAGATAAGCGACGCAAGCACTTTAGCAATTACATTTTTATTTGCTATTTTTATATTAACTATTTTTATCTTACAAAATATATCATACATAACTTTTAGTGTTTTGCTATATATACTTATTTTATCTTTTACATATTTTATTTTTACTAGAAGTAGCAACTTAGCAGTTATCCTAATGAAAATTATTGCGTATGCCGGATTTATTATAGTATTATTAAATAGTCCAGAGCTTATAAATCCAACATTAAGCATATTTAATAGAGAGAATATAGAAAATAAAATTTTGTCAGAAGAGCTTGCTAAAATAGATTATAAAGATTTAGCAAATTTAACAAGACTATCGTTTGGAGATTATAATATTGACGAAAACGTAACATTTTTAGAAAGTAATATAGTAAATCAAAAAGAGCTTATTATAGCCAACAAAGCAACGTTAGAGAATGTTTTGGGCCTTTTATTTCGAAAGGATGAAAAAGAGGAATTGAATAAAATTCTAAAAAATCTTTCTAACAAAGACGATTTAAATACAACACTCAAAGAACCTAAAAATAGAGGCATTGCGCTAGATTTGATATTTGTAGCAAATAAAGTATATAAGCGCGACCTCTATGATATGGAAATAAGTGATAAATTTAGGCTAAAATTTGGTTTTGCTGATGAAAAAGAGATCCAAAAAGAGATAGATTTGGTAATTGATGCTCTTACAAAGATTAAAGGCGCATTACAAAAACTAGCCCCTATCGTAGAAAAGCAAAAAATTTATCTTGATATTTATAAAGCTATAAGACTAGATGAAATCAACTCACAAACATATAAATCGATATATATTTTATACGTTATTATTATGATTTTATGTTTATATTCTCTAACTAAAACAGCGCGCAAAAACTCGATTATATCATAAGAACAAGAGTTGCGTTTTTGATATTGATGGCTAAAACTATATATTTTACATAAATTTGGTACGAAAATATTCTAAGTAGTTTAAAACCAATCTTAAAAAATTTTAAAAGAGAGGAAAATGAAAGTAAAAAAACGAAACGGACGCACGGAAGAGCTTGACGTAAGCAAGATCAAAAAAATACACGAGCGAGGCGGTCGCAGAGCTAGCAAACGTAAGCCTAAGCGAGCTTGAGGTGGATGCAAAAATTTAATTTTGCGATATGATCGGCGCGGAAGAGATCCAACAAACCCTCATCAAAACGGCCCTCAAAAAGATTGGCATCTACAGGCATAAAAACGCTGCGGGCAGTACCATTATAGCTGCTTGTAAAATTAGCGCAGATTTGGATCTAAGTTAGCTTTGTGACTCAATCTAACTAAGAATTATTTGTAATTTAAAAGCGGATGGAGCGGGAGTTCGTTCGCCCCATCCTGCGCTAGCACGTTAGAATTTTTAAAATTTAAAGTTATACCCCAGATAAATTCCATGGTTAGTCTCATATACCTTGTCTACATCCTCTCCGAGCTTACTGGCCTTGTACCTCGTGTAGTCCGCCTTGTAGCCAAACTCGATCTCGTTATGCTCATCAAAGCTATATAGCCCGCCTAGTCTTGCACCGATGACCCAGCCTGGTACTGTCTTTGATATAGAGTCACTATCGCCGCTGAAGTCATTATACGAATCTTTGTATTTCAAAAACGAAACCCCCGTATATGCGCCTGCTACTAGCCTAAAGCTATTCGTAATCTCAGGCGTAAAATCTCCGCCTACTAGCAAGCTATGCTTATTCCAAGAGTGTTTAAAATCTCCATCCTCATCACTACCATTTTTTGTAACCTTAAAGTCATACATATACTCGCCATATGCTCTAGCTATACCAAAATCATAGCCGCCTTTAAAGCCGAGCGCAGCCTGCCCCTTATTATCTTTATTCGTGCCAGAATCTTCCTCGTCAGACCATTTAGTAGTGATGCTGGATTTAAAAGAATAATCTCCCTCGATGCCTAAAAGTAAACCCTCGCTAGAGCCTACGCTAACGCAAGCCGCAGCGGTAAACGCCGCGATTAAAATTTTGTTTTTCACATTTTCTCCTTACAATTTATAATTTCGGGCTTTCCACCGCCGCCGCTCTTACCGTTTTATAACTTACGATCTTTGAGCCTCCTCCACCGGATCCGCTTACAAATCCGTTTAAAATTTGTTGATTATAATAGCCCCCTCTCCCACTTAAATTTCGATAAATTTTTAAGGTAAGACGCAGAATTTTATCTCACTCGCCTTGGATAAAATTTTATCTCGATTGCCAGCACGGAATTCGACGAAATTCTACACCGCCTCCCTTGGGCAGTTAGCAAATTTAATGTCGGGTGTCATTAAAAAATAATCTGTGATGAAATTTAAAGCGCTTACTTAGTTGTTCGTTTTTATGTATAATTTAAAATTTACACACGAGATAAGTGCCGTGTTACCGATAGTAACTGCACTTTTAAAAATTTAATACGATTTGATTTGGAATTTATAAAATTCCCGCCTCATTTTTGTATCATAAGCCAAATCCAAAAAAGGAGTATCTATGGAAGAACACAAAGTGGAGTTACGCAACTCCCGCTTACAAGGACCACTGGACTCAGACGTAGACGAGCTGGGTTTAGACAGGCTCACCGACACCGTGCCGTTTCCTAAGCGTGGTGTCATCATTATAGCGATTGCCGCTGCTGTGGGCTTTGCGCTATATGCCGCGCTACCATTTGAGCCCAATGTCAAAAAAGGCCTTGCGTTACTTGCTTTTATCGCGATTATGTGGCTTACAGAGGCCGTGCATATCACGGTAACCGCACTTATGGTGCCGGTGCTTGCGGTAGCTATCGGACTTGGCAAATTCGCTAAAGATGGCACTTTCACGGCTGCCACCATCAAAAGCACACTTGCAAATTTTGCAAACCCTACGATCTTTACCTTTTTCGGCGGTTTTGCTCTGGCAACGGCTCTGCATATGCAAAAGCTCGATAAAAAGATCGCGATGTGGCTAATCGCCCGCGCAGGCGGTCGCTTGGGTGTAGCTGCGATTTTAATCTGCCTTGCTACGGCGATCCTTTCGATGTGGGTTTCAAATACCGCAACTGCTGCTATGATGCTTCCGATCGCGCTTGGAATTTGCGCCAACATGGACGAGAGCAAAGATCGCGGCACGCTTGTGTTTTTGCTTTTAGGCATCGCGTATTCTGCAAGCATCGGAGGTCTGGGCACGCTCGTGGGATCTCCGCCAAATTTAATCGTGGCTCAAGCCTTGCACTACAGCTTCGCGGACTGGATGAAGGTAGGTTTGCCGCTAATGTGCGTGATGCTACCGATAATGCTTGTGGTGCTTTATATAATTTTCAAGCCGAATTTAAGCCATAAAATAGAGATGGATCTGGAGCATATCCCTTGGACGCGCGAGCGCATTATTACTATCGTCGTATTTGCTCTAACAGCGCTTGGCTGGATATTTTCAAAGCAAATTTCAGCCCTTGTGGGCTTTAAAGTGGACGATGCTTACGTCGCTATCTGCTCGGCAGTCGTAATCGTCATACTAGGACTTGCCAAGTGGCACGACATCGCCGAAAATACCGAGTGGGGCGTATTGCTACTTTTCGGCGGCGGACTTACTCTAAGTGCTGTTTTGGGCGATTCGGGAGCCTCTAAGGTACTGGGCGATCTAGTCGCGCACACTTTCGGCGGAGCACCTACCTACGTAATACTGCTTGTAACAGCGATCTTTATCATCTGCCTAACGGAATTTACCAGCAATACCGCCTCTGCTGCGCTTTTAGTGCCTGTGTTTGCGGGAGTAGCGGCTCAGATGGGGCTACCGAAAGAAACTCTTACGATTATCATCGGCGTAGGCGCGAGCTGCGCTTTCGTAATGCCGGTAGCGACGCCGCCGAATGCTTTGGTTTTCGGCACGGGACGTATCCGTCAGATAGAGATGGTGCGAAGCGGCGGAATTTTAGCAGTGGTTTCTGCGATTTTAGTTTCGGGTTACGCGTATATTTTTTACTCGTAAAATTCCGTCAAAATTCTATAGTCCGGGTATCTACTCGGACTAAATATATTTATGAGATATATTTTTAAACTCCTAAATTTTCGGAATCTTTATAAAAAAATTCTAATTTAATACTATTTTAATCAGTTATCTGTATAATACGCATATCTTACGGAAAGAAGAATTTATGGATTTTGATTTTATAGCCAAATTTAGCCCGATGTTCGTAAAGGCGGGTATTTTAACGCTGAAGCTCGCATTTTACGGGATTCTACTATCCATCATCATCGGCTTTATCTGCACGCTAATAAAATATAAAAGGGTACCTCTGCTAAGTCCGCTTGTAAACGCATATATCGAGCTATCTCGCAACACTCCGCTTTTAATTCAGCTATTTTTTCTATACTACGGCCTGCCGAAGCTAGGCATTCAAATTTCAGGCTTTACCTGCGCGATTGTAGGTCTTGCGTTTTTGGGCGGAAGCTATATGAGCGAGAGCTTTAGGCTCGGTTTTGAGGCAATAAAAAAATCCCAGATCGAAAGCGCGATGAGCCTGGGCCTTAGCGAGGCGCAAATAGTATTTTACGTCGTGCTGCCGCGCGCTTTTGCGATCGCCCTACCCTCCATCAGCGCAAATATAATCTTTCTGCTTAAAGAAACCTCGATCGTTAGCATCGTCGCACTCGCCGATCTCGTTTATGCCGCAAAGGACATTATCGGGCTGTATTACAAGACGAATGAGGCGCTGTTTATGCTAAGCGTTTCGTATCTGATCATAATCCTGCCGCTTTCGCTCGCGCTTACGCTGCTTGAAAAGCGCCTTGCGTATATGAGGGGCTAGCGATGGAACTATTCGGCGGCGAAAATTTAATCAGGCTTCTGGGCGGACTCGGGGTCACGCTGCAAATCGCGCTAATCTCTATCGCAGTTTCGCTCGCTCTAGGCTTGGTACTTGGAATTTTAATGGCCTCGGGGCGCAGAGCCCTATACATCCCGCTTAAAATTTGCCTAGAGATCGTGCGCATCATGCCGCCCATCGTTTGGCTATTTATCGTATATTTCGGCGCGAGCAAGGCATTTGGCATCCACATCTCAAATATCGCGGCTTCGATCATCGTCTTTAGCATCTGGGGTGTTTTTGAGATGATGGATCTGGTGCGCGGCGCCGTGCTTAGCATCCCTAAGCATCAGTTCGAAAGCGCCGAAGCGCTCGCATTTAGCAGATCTCAAATTTATCTCTACGTGATCCTGCCGCTTGCGATGAGGCGGCTAGTGCCCGCAACGATAAATTTATTCAGCAGGATGATAAAAACAACCTCGATCGCCGTGCTTATCGGCGTTATCGAGCTCGTCAAGGTCGGACAGCAGATCATCGAAGTAAATGTCTTCCGCGACAATTACGCGCCGCTAATCATCTATGGAGCGATATTTTTCGTATATTTTTTGATCTGCTATCCGATCTCGGCGCTTTCGAAAAAACTAGAAAACAGGTGGAGCTGATGGAAATTTTAAAAATCGATAAAGTTAATAAATTCTACGGCGAACTGCACGCGCTAAAGGACGTCAGCCTTAGCGTCGCGCAGGGCGAAGTCGTTGTGATCCTAGGTCCTAGCGGCTGCGGCAAAAGCACCCTACTTCGCACGATCAACGGCTTAGAGCCGGTACAAAGCGGAAATTTTATAATCGAGGGCGAGCGGATCGATCAAAATTTCAAAGAGTGGCGTAGGATCAGGCAAAAGATCGGCATGGTCTTTCAAAGCTACGAGCTTTTCGACCACTTAAACGTGCTGCATAATATAATCCTAGGTCCCGTGAAAGTCCAAGGCGTACCGCGCGAGCAAGCTGTAGAGCTAGCCAGGCATTGGCTCAAAATCGTAGGACTAGAAAATAAAGAGCGAGCCTATCCCAAAGAACTTAGCGGCGGGCAGAAGCAGCGCATCGCAATCGTGCGAAGCCTTGTGATGAAGCCCAAGATCATGCTTTTTGACGAGGTTACCGCGGCACTTGATCCCGAGATCGTGCGCGAGGTGCTCGACGTAATGCTAAATCTCGCCAAAGAGGGACAGACGATGCTAATCGTAACGCACGAGATGGGCTTTGCGCGCGCCGTAGCCGATCGTATAGTTTTTATGGATGAGGGAAGCATCGTGGAGATTAATGAGCCGGAGGCGTTCTTTACCACGCCGAAGAGAGCGCGCGCGAAGAAATTTTTAAATATGTTCGAATTTAAAAAATAAATTTTAATAAAGGAGAAAAGATGAAAAAAACGCTAAGCACGCTTTTTATCTTAGGTGCGTTATTTTTCGCAGGTTGCAACGACGAGGGCAAAGGCTCCTCAAATTCCGCGCAAGGTTCCGCCGCGCCGCAAAGTTATATCGACGGGATTAAAAAGCGCGGCGTAGTAAAGATCGCGGTTTTCGGCGATAAGCCGCCGTTTGGCTATATCGACGAGACGGGTAAAAACGCGGGATATGACGTGTATTTTGCAAAACGCATCGCAAAGGAGCTCTTAGGCGATGAGAGCAAGGTGCAGTTCGTGCTCGTAGAGGCCGCCAATCGCGCGGAATTTTTGGCGTCGGATAAGGTCGATATCACGCTTGCAAATTTCACCGTCACGCCTGAGCGCAAAGAGGTCGTGGATTTCGCGCTGCCGTATATGAAGGTAGCCCTAGGCGTCGCAAGCAAGGGCGGCGATATCACCGACGTTTCGCAGCTTAAAGACAAAACGCTTTTAATCAACAAAGGCACGACCGCAGATCTGTATTTTACGAAAAACCATCCCGAGATCAAGCTTTTAAAATTTGACCAAAATACCGAGACTTTCGGTGCGATGCTGGACGGCAGGGGCGATGCGATCGCGCATGATAATACGCTTTTGTTTGCGTGGACGAAGTCAAATCCTGGCTTTAAGGTAGGTATCCGCTCGCTGGGCGATCAGGACGTCATCGCGCCTGCGGTCAAAAAGGGCAACGACGAGCTTCGCAAATGGCTTGACGATCTAATCGTAAAGCTCGCGGGCGAGAAATTTTTTCACGCTGACTACGACGCGACGCTAGCGCCGGTATATGGCGACGATATCAAGGCTGACGACGTCGTAATTGAGGGCGGGAAGCTATAAATTTAGATTCGCCGTCTAGTTTAGCGGGGCAATCTTATTAAGCCCTGCACCTCGCAGGAACGAGCCGCCGTAACTTTACCGGAAACGGCGGCTGCAAACGCCAAAGTGGCGGCGAGCGCTTTTATAAGATAACTAAATTTATCGATCTTGCGGCAGAGTTTTGCTTCCACGCGGCGAATTTGCCGCGGAGTAAATTTTAGCCGAGATGGAATACAGCCTAGCGCGGGTTGTTGCGGCAAAATTTAAGTCGCGCGCGGCGACATAAAATTTCAAGCGATAGTAGAATTCTAATGCAAACTGCTCGTGCGGTAAAAATTTTGCCGTGCGAGCAATGATAAATCGCGAGCACTCGCTCATTAAACGGATCGGGAATTTATAAAATTTTATCGGCTCATGCAGCCTGCAAAATCTTATACCAACGCCTTCCGCGTGCGTTCCATCTTTCAGTTGGCTCGCGTGAAGAAGCGATCGTACATCCGCCCAAACGCACGATCCGCGCAGCGCATCCGTTTCCACACCCGGCTGTACAACGCATCCGTGCCGCTGTCGCTAAGCCTACGATCGCGTGCGTTTTGTCTGCATATCTGTGTGTCGCCAGAGCCGTATGCAGCCCGCCGCCTCCGCCATACTCCACAGCGCCGCCGCCCGCTTCATTCGCTCCAAATTTTACGGTTCAAATTTAGCTCGCTCACGATACCCACAAGCGCGCCGATCTCATCTACATAAAGCGCTATCGTAGCGTCCTGCTTTAGCGAGCAGTCGATTCTAGGCTCGAAATTATCGCGCCAGGTCTCGATCGCCACGTAAATTTTATCCTCCCTTAGCACCGCGTTTATCTGCGAGCCCAGCCTTAGATAAACCTCCGTCAGTCGCTGCATCAAAAGCGGCGTCAGAGCGTATCTCGCGCCTACCTGATCGGTCGTATAGACGTCGAAAAACTCCTCAAATTTCACGTCGTCCATATTCGCTCTCTGCCCGTATTTGCGCAGATTTCGCGAGTTTTTGTGACACACCCGCACCTCGCAGCTAAGCCTTTTGTGAAAGTCCGCGACGAAAAGCACTCCGTGAAATTTTACGTCGGTGCGAGTACCGTTTTTGGTGCGCACCTTTTCAGCGGCATAAAAGTCGCTAAATCTAACGCGCACGCCCTGCACCTCCCCGCTCATCATATCCTCGCTCGATTGCTCGTTTATGTAGCAGTCGTAAATTTCAAAAAACTCATCCGTCCCCAATCCGCCGCTTTCATCGTAGCTAAGCCCGAAGCTTTTTGCGATACTCGCGACGACCCTGCTTTTAAAATTTGATCTGAAATTTCGTCTTTTACTCGCCGTTAAAAGAGCGCTCACGACGCCGTAAACGGAGATGCCGAAAAATACGCCGGCCGCCACTTCGTCCCAAAAGCGCGCCACCAGTGCGCCCACGCCGGTCCCTACGACAGCGGCGATTAGACCAGCCTTTTTCACCGCTTTTTGCAGCGCCGCGCGCTCATCCTCCAGGCTCTGCAGATCGGTGAAGAAGTTAAATTTTGACTGAGTTGCGCCGTCTTTCTCGCTCCCGCCCTCGCCTTCGGCGGCTTTAGGCTCAAACCTTCCGTAGGTAGAGGATGTGCGGCTATCGCTGTCTTTGGAGCCGCTACCCTCGCCCGCTTCGGCTTTTAATACCCGCCCCTCTTTCGCATCGGCGCCTAAAATTTGCCCATTTTGTGCCGCACCCTGCCCTAGCGCGCCCCTGTCTTGCGCCGTATCAAAGCCGCTAAATTTATCAAAATTTGCGCGCTGCGCGCCCTCATTTTTGCCAAAGCTTAAGCTGTAAAATAAGCGGTAGAGCAGTCCGTTTAAAACTGGAAAGATGATGAAAAGCACGACTATAAGCCAATTCGTATCAAATGAGACGGGTTCCGCCCTGGTATTCAAAAACACGTAAAGTCCGAGCAGCAGCAGGGTTGTCAAAAATGAGACGAGCTTGCTAATGCGCGCGAGCTTTTCGCGCCGTTTTTCAAGTAGGTAAAGCTCCTCTAAATCGCCGTTTCTATCCATAATCCGCCTTTTGTAGTGCATTTAAGCGCCGGTTCATTTGTCGCGCGTAAATTTAAACGTTCGCGCGCCGCCGCCTGATCGCCGCTAAATTTAGCGCAAAGCCGCGCCCTACTGCAAAATTTTAAAATTTGCTCCGCCACTTTAAATTTAGCCGCTGTAAAATTTTAAATTTCGTCCTTGCCGCGCCGCAGCTTGCTTAATGCGGGCAAATCTTTAGCGCCTCTTTCAGCCGCCCTAGCCCGTCTTTTAGCAGCGCCCTAGAAGTCGCGATATTTAGGCGCAAAAATTTCTCGCCGCCCTTGCCGTATTGCGCACCGCAGGAGAGATACAGCCCCGTTTTTTCGCGGATGAAGCGCGCAAGCTCCGCGCTATCCTGCGTGTAAGCGCCCGCGTCAAGCCACATCAGATAAGTCGCGTCTTGCGGCACGACATGCACCTGCGGAAGCTCACGCGCGATAAATTCCGTCGCGAATTTACGATTTTCGCTGAGGTATTCGCGCAGAGCATCCAGCCACGCGGCACCCTTCGTAAATGCAGCGATCGCTCCTTGGACGCCGAAAAAATTCGGCTCGGCGATGTCGTCGGAATTTAGCGCCTTTGAAATTTTATGACGCAAGCGCTTATCTGCGGCAAAGACCGCCGCACTTTGCAGCCCCGCGATATTAAACGCCTTCGTAGGAGCGATTATGGAAGCTGAAATTTTCTCGCACGTCTCGCTCGCGGCAGCAAATGGCGTGTAACGCACGCCGGGCTCAGTCAGATCGCAATGCACCTCATCGCTAAGTACCGTCGCGCCGTGCTTTTCGCACAGCTCGCCGATACGAGCAAGATCGTCTCTGCTAAAGGTGCGGCCGACCGGATTGTGCGGATTGCAAAGGATAAAAAGCGTCGTCTGCGGATCGGCGAGCTTAGCCTGTAGATCATCCCAATCGATGCTATAATCGCCGCTAGCGTAGGCAAGTTCGTTTTGCAACGGCACGCGGGCGGCGTTTTTGATGCAGTAATAAAAGCAGTTATAAACCGGGCTCATCAGCAGCACGTTTTCGGCGGGCGAGGTGAGCTTGCGGATGATCGAATCGATCGCAGGCAGCGTGCCGCCAGCATAGATCAGCCACTCCTTTTGGATTTCATAATCGTGGCGCGCGAGCCACCAGCCTTGATACGCGCTGCGCCACTCATCATCGATAATCGAATAGCCCAAAACCCGCTCGTTCAGCCGCTTTTGCAGAGCCTCGATGATCTCGGGCGCGACGGCAAAGTCCATATCCGCGACCCACATCGGAAGCTCATTCTCGCCTACGTCCCATTTAAGCGACTTCGTGCCGCGGCGGTTCGGCAACGTGTCGAAGTCGTATTTCTCCTTGCCACTTATAAAATCAAAAAGCCCCATCTTACGCCCTTAATTCAGTAATAATTTCAGTTTTAGACGCGTCCGTTGCGCCGTCTAGGATCAGCTCGCCGATGCTTTCTGCGCGGATTAGCCCGCTGCTCGGATTTTTGACGCTATCGATCGCGCCTTTTACTTCGGCATGCACGTCGCTGTATTCAAACGCTAGCGTCGTATTTATGAGCTCGCAGTCTTGCAAGCGCAAATTTTGCATATAGCAAAAGCCTTGCAGGCTCTCGATCTTGCAGTTTCGCAGCGTTACGTTTTTGGAATTCCACCCGAAGTACTCGCCCGCGATGAAGCAGTCCTCGATGAGGATATTTTCGCAGTTCCAAAACGCGTCCTTGGATAGGAGTTTGGAGTTTTTGATCGTTACGTTTCTGCAGCCGTCGAAGCAGTAATCCCCGAAGAGCGATAGATTTTCGATGCTTAAGCTTTCGCAATCAAGGCCGAAATACGCGCCCCTTGCGGTGACGTTTTTTAGCGTGACGTCGCTGCAGTGCCACAAGGTCTCCTGCGCATCGTGGAATTCCACATTTTGCAACGCGGCGTCTTTTACGCGGCGAAGCCCCTTGGGCGCGCCGTAGAGGCAGTCTTTTAGCACCACACCGCGGCTATACCAGATCCCTGCGCGCGCGATCTCGTCAAAGAAGCAGTCCTGCGCGCGGATATTTTCGGCATACCAAAACGGATATTTCCACTCAAATTTACAGTTTTGCGCGACGATATTTGCGCTGTGTTTTAGAGGCGACTCGCCCTCGCCGAAGACGGAATTTTCGATCCGCAGATCCTTTGCGCCGAACAGCGCGCGCTCGCCGCTAAAGTGCTTTTGTCTTAATATTTGCATGGCTTTCCTTAGATTTAAAATTTGCTTCAGATTATACAAGGAATTTCAAAATTCCGCGTAGCTTAGGCGTATGAAACGCAAGCGAATTTTAAAAATTTTAAAATTTAAAGGCGACGAGGGGCTAAATTTGACGCGCCTCGGTAGCGGTTACGAAACATATGCGGCGAATGCGCGGCAAATAGCCGCGCGCTTATAAGAAGTCAATGGTGCGCTTGCAAAATGCCCATAAGCGCGCCTAGATCACTACGGCTATTCGCGTATTTGTGCAGGCATCCGTGTCTGCCCGCGACGGGCGTCGCTCGAAAGATACATAAAATTTCTCGCAAGCGTCGCTTTAAAATTTATAAAATTTTCTCCGAGCAACGTGTAAATTTTAGCAGACGTCGCAAAGAAGCGTAAAATTTTATACCATATTGCGACGGGGCGCGTCTAATGCTCGTGGTGATGCAAGTGGATATCTTCGCCGCGGTCTCGATCTGTAGCGCGCTTTCGCAGATCAAAATACACAAAAAGCCCACTAGGCTCGCCATCCTCGTAAATTTCAAGTTTGTAGCGCATTACGGCGTGCGTGCACACTGCAACATCAAGCGTCGCTTCATAGCCGTCTGCGCTGCGCTTTAGCGGGAATTCTGCATTGCCCATATTCATACTCACGCCCGAAATTTTAACGCTCGGATTTTTCAGCTCACGCGAAATTCCGCTTATTTTTAGCTCGTTTGCTCCCGCTTCGATCGGATGGCGCGCCACGCTAAAGAGCGCCTTCTGCCCGCCCGCGTTAGTCTCGCAGTCCTGTGCGGCTAGATTGCAACCCAGACGCGTCCTTATGTCCTTAAATAATGCATCGCTCTCATCCGCGCCAAATCCTAAAGTAGCGGCGAAAATCAAGCTAAAACGTAGAGCCTTTATCATTATGATCCTTTGTAAATGAAATTTGTACGCAATTTTAGCAGAAAATTCCGCGCCTATTAAAAATATTTATTAAAATTTTAGCTAAAATAACGATATCTTTTACGAAAGGATGAAAAATGGCTGAGTTTTTAATCAAAGACGCCAAGGACGGCTGCAAATTCGATCTACTTTATGACGGGCACGTACTGTGCACCTCCGAGGTTTACACGAGCAAGGCCGCTTGCAAAAACGGCATCGAAAGCGTCGCAAAAAACGCCGCGCTAAATAAGATCGAGGATCAAATCTCAGGCGGCGAGAAGCTAAACAATCCGAAATTTGAGCTTTACACCGATAAAGCAGACAAGGTTCGCTTCCGCCTAACGGCCAGCAACGGACAGATCATCGCCGTTAGTAAAGATTTTGAGGCCAAAGCGGACGCTCTAAAAGTAATAGAGCTTATCGTCAAACAGGCTCCGAAAGCCAAGATCAAGGAGGCGTAAATGGACATAAACGGACTTGTAAATATGGTCTCTGCACTCAAAAACGACGATAAAAATTTAAGAGAATTTCAAAGCGGCCCTGTCGCTTTTATCGAAAAATTTCTAGGCGTGGACCTGCCGGACGATCAGATAAATGCGATAATTGCGGGCATCAGCTCAAATTTTTTAAGCAAAAACGAAAGCGGCGGATCTAGCTCGCTAGGCTCGATGCTGGGTGGACTTTTGGGCGGCGGCGAGGACGTGCAAGCAAACGCCGTCGATAGCAAAGGTGTGGATTTTAGTGCGCTGATCGGCAAAATCGCAAGCGCCAAGCTCGACCTCAACGGCGACGGCAAAATCGATATCAACGACGCAAGTAGCTTTTTGGGCGATCTTTTAGGAGGAGGCGCAAACGGCGAAGATAAGGGGTTAAATTTAGACAGCCTGCTAAAAACGTTTAAAATTTAAACGAGGCTAAATTTAAAACGCAGGCCGGATTTTGCGCGACGATATTTAAATTTGCGCACGCTATTTTAATCCGCGCCTGCGTCGTTTAACGCTCGCGTGAAGGGTTTAAATTTATGCTGTATTGCGCGCAAAAACCTCGCGCTTAATTAAGGCGGACTTAAATTTAAAGCAAAAAAGACATTGAATTTAAGCCGCTTCTTTGTAGCATTTTATTTATGCTGCCTCGGTAGAGCGCTCTGCTCCGTTCTTTTGATCGTCCATATTGAGCCAAAATAACCACGAACTCTGCTTTAAATTTTATCTTTGCTCTTTAACGTCCGCTTCAAATTTAATCGCTCTTTGGCTCGGTTTCATTTCGCTACCCATTCAAATGCCCGCACAGCGCGCCAAAGCATATAGTCAAATTTTATCAAAATTTTAAAAACGGCTATAAATTAAGCGCGAAAGAGTTCGCCTAAAAAGGATATATTTTATTTCTATTTACTGTTTAGGTAGTATAATCGTTCTCGTCCGACAAGATAAAACCTCCTTTTTGTATGAAGCCCGAGTTTAAAAGCTCGGGCTTTTTTTATGCCCGAAATTCTGCTATAATCCCGCCAAAAACTGCAAGGAAATTTTATGCTTTCACATATCGACGAAAACAATATGCCGCGCATGGTGGATGTCGGCGCTAAGGATGATAGCGAGCGCGTAGCCACCGCTAGCGGTATCATCCGCATGAGCGCGGAGGCGTTTGCCGCCGTCAAGCAAAACACGGCCAAAAAAGGCCCCGTGCTTCAAACCGCCGTCGTTGCCGCGATAATGGGCGCTAAAAAGACGAGCGAGCTAATACCAATGACTCATCCGCTTACGATTACTTCGATTAAAACCGATATTGAGGAGCTTGCGAGCGAATGCGCGTTTAAACTTTTCGTAACTGTAAAAATCACGGGCAAAACGGGCGTCGAGATGGAGGCGCTAACGGGCGTGAGCGTGGGGCTACTGACGATTTACGATATGCTAAAAGCGATAGATAAATCGATGCAGATCACCGACGTCGTGCTGCAACGCAAAGAGGGGGGCAAGAGTGGCGTGTATACTAGGAGCTGAAAAGCCCAAAATCGACTATCCGCTCTTTTGGGAATACAAAATCATCCTGGACGCAAGCACCCAAAAGCGCGAGCAGATCGATGAAATTTTAAAGGGCGAAAATTACAAAATAGACTTTTCGCGCTTTTCAAACGGCGGCAAATATATGAGCTTCAACGTAAGCGTTTTCGTTAAAGACGACTTGCATCGAAACGAAATTTTCGAGCGCTTAAAGGCTCATTTTAAATACATACTGTAGGAGAGGATATGAAGGAAAAACTGATAGAAAAATTCGGCGCCGATCTCGCGCAAATTTCACAAGCCGAGCTGGCAGCCTGCGTGCAAAATTTAGCCTTTGAACAGAGCCTGAAGTCTCTGTGCGGGCTAAGCGAAGATGAAAAAAGCGCTAAAAGCGCCGAGCTAATTTTAAGCTTTGCCGCCGAGCTTGACGAAATAGGAGCGCTAAAGGACGCCTCCTCCGAAGCGCTAATCGAGGGGGTAAAAAAGGCGCTGTGCGACGAGGACGAGCAGGGGCTTTACAAGCTCATCTACGACTACGACGATCTGCGCAAAAAGATCGCTTGCAAACAAAAGGCGATTAAAACCCTTGTTTTGCGCAGCTACGATGATCTGGATACCGCGCTGCAAAACGCAAGCGAAACAGAGCTAAAAGAGCGCATAGGCTCGGCGCTACAGCGCGCGATTGCGAGCAAACTGCCGCTTGCGGATGTGCTGAAAGAAGCAAGCGAGCTAGCCTTCATAAGCGTACTCGAAAGCGGAACCGACATCGAGGATACCGCGCACGAGACGGCGAAAAACATCGCATTTTCGGCTATAGGCGACGGGGAATTTACGAAATTCCGCACAAAAGAAATTTCAAAAATCATCATAAATCGCGCGATTTTCGTCGCAAACGAGAGCAAAAATACAGCCTCTGCGCTGATTAGAGGCGCGATTTTAGGCTGCTACGACGGCATAAACAAAGCCGCCGAGAGATATCGCGACGAGCTAAGTTTCTCGCCAGCAAGCGACGCACAGAGCCTAGAGAACGAAAGGCTTCAAATTTCGCAGATGAGCGAGCTATTTAGCGCGGTTTTAAGCGACGCGATCGCAAGCTCGGAGGAGCCCGCTAAAAGCGAGATCGCCAAGATCGCCGATGAAGAATTCGGAGGCTACCTGGCTAAATTTAGAAAAATTTCAAGCGATCTTGCCGAGCAACTAAGCGCCAAAATCGGTGAGATCGAGCTTGGCGAGCGCGCGAAAAAGGCGAGCGCCAAAGCGCGCGAAATCACTCAAGAGCTGAGCCAAAAAAGCGCCAAAATCATCGAAAACCTCGATCTGGACGAGAAGCTCGACGCAATCAAAAAAGAGCTTAGCGAATTTGAAAAGAAGATGAGCCAAAAATTTGCCGAGCTAAAAAGCTCCGACGTCGCCAAAAACGTAAGCGAAAGGGCGCGCGAGATGAGCGCTAAGGCTTACGAGGCCGCAAAAGAAACGATCGCCAAGCTAAAGTCCAAAAAGGACTAAATGGGTGCCGCAGGCGCAAAATCCCTAGCGGTAAACACTCAGCGCTCACTGCTTTGCGCTGCAAAATTTACTAGCATGCCTTAAAGCTCGCGTGCCCTAAAAGAAAGGAGCTTTCGTTAGAGTTTGCGAGGCCTGCGCAGAATTCTTTATGCGCTTTAACGGCGCTGTAAAATTCCATGCCGATAAAGAATTTTACGAATTTTGCATAACTAAATTTAGATGTGCGCTGCAAAATTCCGTGCCGCCAAAAATCCTACGGCGATGTGAGACCCCGGTCCAACCAAATCTTGCCGCAGTGATAAAATTCTAAGTGCAAGATTTTATAGCTGACGTGACGCATATAAAATTCCAAAGCCGGCGCGGAATTTTAAGCTTGAAATTTCATCGCGTAGATTTGCGTAGCAGAATTTTAAAATTCTAAACGCGTAAAATTTTAAAATTCCATCCAAAATGATACAGTGCGGCTTGCAGTTTGAAATTTTATCCCGCTGCGCGCAAATGAAATTCCGCGAGATAAAATTCTACGAAAAGGCGTCTTGACGTTTGGCATTTCTGCGATCATTTCAATTCCCACAACGAAATTTTATTGTAGCGCAAGATGCAATGTGAAAGGATACCGCTAAGCTAACAATTAGAATTTTACGTTGCAAAGATTAGCGCGGCTCATCTCAAATCATAGCAACATCCGAGCCCATCTTATCGCGCGATTTGATTGTGCAAATTTCAAATTGCTCTTATCCGCCCGAACCGAGCGCCTTGTGTAAATAAAATTCTACCGGATTTATCGTTGCGTAAATTTAAAACCGCACCCCCGCTCTATTTGGGCGCAGAGGCGCCTTATTTATACAACGTCGCACTTGGATTTGGATAAATCCACTACTTTCACACAGCAATGCCTCGTTTACGCCACGATAAAATTCTGCGAAATCTCCGCTAAATTTTATCGCTAAATTACAAAGCCTAATTCTATTTTAAAGGCGACGAGCGTCCTTAAATTTTACGGCAAATTCCAAATAGATCGCGCCTGCAAAATCCGGCAATCCAAAATAAAATTCTAAAAATTTAATCAAATTTCGCTAAAATCGCCGCAAAATTCCAAGGAGAAAAGATGAAAAAAATAGCTCTTTTAATATCCTTTGCTGCGATGATGATTTTTACCGGCTGCGCGAGTACCACGCAAGGCGGCGCCGTAGGCATCGACCGCTCGCAATTCATCACCGTAAGCGAAGCTGAAATGGATCAAAGTGCCGCGCTTGCCTACAAGCAAATTACCGCCCAAGCAAACGCCAAGCACGTCCTAAATACCGATAAAAAGCTAACTGATCGCGTTAGAGGCATCTCGAAGCGCCTAATCGCTCAAGTTGGCGCATTTCGCAAAGACGCACTGAAATGGAACTGGCAGGTAAACGTCATCAACGACCCTACGATCAATGCTTGGTGTATGCCTGGCGGTCGCATCGTCGTATATACTGGCATCATCGAAAAGCTTAAGCTTACCGATGCCGAGCTGGCTGCTATTTTGGGGCACGAGATGTCGCACGCACTGCGCGAACACAGTCGCGAGCGAGCCTCGACTGAGCAGATGAAAGATGTCGGTATCGCTGTAGCAAGCTCCGCAGCAGGGCTTGGAGATCTAGGCTCAGCGGCTTTGAACATGGCGGCGCAATACACCTTCACGCTGCCGTTTTCGCGCACGCATGAGACCGAGGCCGATCTGATGGGCGTCGAGCTGATGGCGCGCGCGGGATACGATCCAAGGGCGGCGATAAACGTCTGGGAGAAGATGAATAAGCTAAATGAGAGCCATCCGCTTAAATTTATGTCCACGCACCCTTCAAACGACGATCGCATCGCCGATCTAAAAGAGGTGATGCCGAAAGTCTTGCCGCTTTACGAGGCTGCCACAAGAAATAGATAGTCTTGCGATTTAAAATTTCGCAAGAGCTTGCGCGCTAAGGTTTTTTAAGTAGCAGGTTTTATCGTCGCATTTAAATTTCTTAATGGGCTTACGCGTGGCGCTAGGATTATCCGCCGCAGCGCATAAGCTCTATTGCGATAAAATCTCGCCGCAACAAAGGTCTGCCGCAGCGCGAAATTTTAAATTACCGCAGAATTCTACGAGCGGGCGCGAGGTATTTTCCGCGCCTTTTGGATTTTAAAGCGTTTTTAGATATAATCATAAATATTTATTTTTAAATTTCAAAGGATAAGAAATTTGGACACGGACAGTTCGGTTTTAATGTTAGTTTTAGCTTTTGTATTCATCTTTATGAATGCTTTTTTTGTTCTTTCGGAATTCTCAATCGTCAAAGTAAGAAAGTCTCGCCTCGAAGAGCTTATCAAGGATAAAATTCCAAACGCAAAGCTCGCTTTTAAAATTTCAAACTCCCTAGACACCTACCTCAGCGCCACACAGCTAGGCATCACGATAAGTTCGCTCGCCCTCGGCTGGATCGGCGAGCCCGCGGTATCAAGACTGATCGAGCTGCCACTAAGATCCATCGGCATAGGCGGCGGAGCGGCGGCGCATACGATCGCCTTCGTCATATCTTTTACGCTCGTTACGTTATTTCATGTCGTACTCGGCGAGCTGGTGCCAAAATCCATCGCTATTGCTAAAACCGAGAAGATCGTGCTTTTTATCTCTAGACCGCTTCATATTTTTTGGATTATGTTTTTTCCGATCATCAAGGCATTTGACTTCATCGCTGCCGTCTCACTTAAAATCATCGGCGTAAAGCCCGCCAAAGAGAGCGAGCTCGCGCTTTCTGACGAGGAGATCAAAATCATCGCAAGCGAGAGCCTAAAAGGCGGCGTGCTCGATAGCCTAGAGACCGAGATCATCAAAAACGCCGTCGATTTCAGCGACACGGTCGCTAAAGAGATAATGACGCCGAGGCGCGATCTCATATGCCTAAATAAGCAAAAAAGCTACGACGAAAACTATGCAACCGTATTGCAGTCGAAATTTACGCGCTTTCCATATATCGACGGCAGCAAGGATAACGTCCTAGGCCTCATCCACATCCGCGACATCATCCAACAAAAGGGAGATAAAAGCTTCGATAAGATCGTGCGCAAGCTCATCATCGTGCCTGAAAACAGCCCGATCTCTAAAATTTTACCTATGATGAATAAGCAGCGCATTTTTGCCGCGCTCGTCATCGACGAATACGGCGGCACGGCGGGATTTTTGACGATGGAAGATATAATAGAAGAAATTTTTGGCGATATCAACGACGAGCACGACGCGAATGCGCAAAATTTCAAACGTATCGACGAGAACACCTTTGAGTTTAGAGGGCGTTTCGAGATCGAAGGCGTCGAGGAGGTGATGGGCATCGACTTCGACGAGGAGACCGAGCAGCTAACGATCGGCGGCTACGTCTTTAATCTCTTCGGCAGCCTACCTGAAATCGGCGATAAAATAAGCGATGAAAACTGCGATTACGAAGTACTGCGAATGGATGGCACGAGGGTCTCGCTCGTAAAAGCGATCAAAAAAGTAGTCGCGCAGCCGCAAGAAAACGAAGAGGCTGAGAAAAATAACTAAGCCAAAGTGCGGGTTAATAAAATTCCACTTTGCAATGCTGCGCGCCGTAAATTTTAAGCGCGCTGCCACTTGCGACGCCGCTAATTCTCATTTCGGGCAAAAATTTTTTGCTGCTACCACATAGATGCCCTAATAGCGAACAGGAATGCCCGCCGCCCTTCAGAGCGCCATAAAGTGCTATTTATAAGTCCTCTTCATATTACAAACGAAAGGCGAGATTCTACCGCAAAAATTCTGCCAGAGCGACGCTAAATAGAATTTCTTGATGAGCCTATTTTTAAATTTTGCGAGATCGTAGATTTTAAAAATTTCAAAATTTCGCGGAATTTTAAAATTTCAATTGATCTAAATTTCTCGCCTAACTTAAATATCAAGCCCTGCTACAAGCCCAGGTCAAGCGAATTCTAAATCCAAAGCCTAAGCGTAAAATTCTAAAATTATTAAAGATAAAATTTTGCCGCGCAGTATCGCAGAATTAACTCTATCGATTTTAATCGTAAAATTCCGCCAATCTTGCTTTAAAACTTCGCGATTTTAAATTCTAAAAATTCCTAAGTAATCAAATCGGCACGCCTTAAAATTCCGCATAAATAAATCTTAAATTCCTTTTTGCTACCATAACGAAAATTTTTCGCACGGATGGCTTTATGACAAAACACAAATTCTCATCGCGCTGGGCTTTTATCATCGCCTGCGTGGGCTCCGCCGTAGGTATGGCAAATGTCTGGGGCTTCCCTTACAAACTCGGCACGAACGGCGGCGGCGCATTTTTGCTAATTTACGTTTTTTTCGTAGCGCTGTTTTCATACGTAGGCCTAAGCGCCGAATACGCGATCGGTCGCCGTGCCAAAACAGGCACGCTGGGCTCATACGAATACGCGTGGAAAAGCCGCGGACTGGGCGCTATCGGTAAGGTTATCGGCTGGCTACCGCTTGCCGGTTCGATGTGTATCGCAGTGGGCTATGCCGTCATCATCGCCTACGTTCTAAAAGCACTAGTCCAAGCCATAGACGGCTCGCTAATGAGCGAAAATACCGATACGTGGTTCAACTCTTTTGCCCTGACGCCCTACTCCGTGGTGCCTTATCACTGCATAATCGTCGCAGGTACGTTGCTGACGCTATTTTTCGGCGCCAAAAGCATCGAAAAAACGAATAAAATTATGATGCCGCTATTTTTCGTGCTATTTGCGATTTTGGCGGTTAGGGTCGCGACGCTGCAAGGCGCTACAGGCGGATATGCCTTTCTTTTCGGCGCCGATTTTACTAAGCTAGCAGATCCGATGGTTTGGATTTCTGCGATGGGACAGGCATTTTTCTCGCTATCGATTACGGGCTCAGGGATGATCGTCTATGGCGCGTATCTATCCAAGGACGAAGACATCGTATCTGCGGCGAAAAATACCGCGTTATTTGACACGCTAGCCGCGATGGTAGCTGCGCTAGTGATGATCCCTGCAGTATTTGCTTACGGAATGGATCCTGCGGCGGGGCCTAAGCTACTTTTCGTAACTCTGCCTAAAATTTTGCAAGATATGGCAGGTGGTAGAATTTTTGCAGTGATTTTATTTACCGCCGTGATTTTTGGTGGAATTTCATCGCTTCAAAATATGTTCGAAGTAGTCGCTGAATCGCTAATGCATAAGTTTCCAAGGCTAAGCCGTGCATTCACGCTTGCGCTATTGTGCGCGATCTGCCTTGGTGCGGGCCTTGGTATGGAAGCGATAAGCTCATGGGGTCCGTGGATGGACTTTGTATCGATTTATATCATTCCGATCGGAGCGGTAATCGGCGCAATATCGTGGTTTTGGGTGATTAAGCGGAATGAAATTTTAGATGAGATCAATCTAGGCGCAGATAGGGCTCGCGGCAAGCTCTGGTATGATATCGGGCGCTTTGTCTATGTCCCGCTGGCGCTACTTTTATGCATAATCGCGCTTAGTATGCATATTTCGTTTTAACTCATCGCCACATTGGCATAAATGCAACGACTGGCAAGATACGGCAAAGAAGGCGAAATAGGGTAGAATTTTAAAATTCTACCTAATAACGAACTTAAAAATTTAAATGGTCAAAACGACTTTAAATTTTAATACGTTATGAGAATAAAGCGTTATAATGTGCCAAAAATTTTACAAAATAGGGGATTTTATGAGAGACTACGATAAAGAGCCATTGATCATAAACGATTACACCGTCTATCATGTATTTTCCTGGAGCATATTTACTTGCATATTGGGTTTTTCGCTTTTGGGTTATGATCTGATTACGACTGGCACTACGGGAAAATTTAGCGCTTTCGGTATCGTTTCTTTAATTTTTGTGACATATTCTTTCATACGGCTAAGAATTTCGGCGGAGCAAAATTTTTCTAAAAATCCGAGCTATTTTTATTTTTCAAACAGCCTTATCCGCTACGTCGAAAATATAGATATGAAAGATAGCATAATTTCCGAAACCAAAATAGCCCCCGATCCGTCCGCAAATATATCTAGCGTTCATTTCTGCGTAGTATGCGAACTAGAAAACTCTTACGGCAGGTTCCATTATTTAAGCTCGTATGAGTTATATAGATATTCAAGCATAGGCGTTCATATAGGCAAACTTGCTCTTTATATAAAGCATCTAATGCTATATTTAATATTTGCTCTGCCGTATAAAATTTACAAGCTCAAAAAGAGCTCGGAGCCCCTTTGGCTGTTAAAAAGAAATTTTGTCGTTAAATTTAACAACAGAAATTACTTTTTAATAAATGCCGTATCTACAAAAGAGTATCATGAGCTGCTGCAATATTTCAAGGCGCTAAACGTAAAAATAGAAGATCGGACCGACTTTATACCGCAGGCTCAAAATAGCGGCTATTTCACCGATAAAAACGAAATTTACAGCGACGATTTTAGTGATACACAAATTCCGAAGAAAAATTTTAAATGGAAGCTTAGGCGGTTTTTTAGTTTGGATTGAAATTTTAGTCCAAACGGTAAGTTCTTAAATTTAGCGAGAATTTCACGAGCGAATAGAGGGTAGGACGGCGAGGCAAATATTACTTGCTGTTATCTCCAGCCTGCCACAGCTCAAAGTTACGATAACTCAGTCATCACTGCAAGCGCAAGGCTATAAAATTTAAATCAGCTCTGCGACCTATCGTTGAAGTCGCGAAGCTACGGCAAGCTAAATTGGTCTCGGTACACAGCCGCGACTATATAAAGCCGCGGCAAGTCGAAATCGATATACCTCGCCGTAGCAAAACCACGGCGAGTTTGGCTAAAGCCTGTAGAGGATCGGCGTATCTAGTCCAAGCCAGCAATGAGCCAGTCTTAAACCCCAAACCGCCCACAATCCTTACTTCGCCCCTTTAGGCGGCATAAACGCGGTTAGTTTGATATCTTCGCCCGCCTTGTGTTTATAAAGCTCGATATTTACTAACGCCGTGTGCGCGATGTTGCCGTTGGCAAGCTCGCTCGTAGGAAGATCGATCGTAAGTACGTTCGGATTTCCATTTTTGCAAAGCCCCTCGGCGTTAGGATCGTACCACGCGCCTTCAAAGATCTGCACCACGCCGCGCATTATGTCGTCGCTTACGTTGGCTCCCGCCAAAATTTCGCCGCGAGCATTATAAACGCGCACCAGATCGCCCTGCTTGATACCGAGCTCCTTAGCGTCCTCGGTATTGATCAGTACCGGTTCGCGATCCGCGACGGCGTATCTCTTGCGATTTGAGGTGTTGCTCTGCTGCGAATGCAAGCGATCAAGCGGATGCAGGCTAAGCAGGTGAAATTTTGCAGGCTTATCCTTCATCCCGAGCCACTCGACGGGCTCGAACCACATCGGATGCGCGCCGCAGTCTTTGTAGTTCATAGCGGCGATCGTATCGGAGTAAATTTCAATCAGCCCGCTAGGCGTTCCCAAAGCCTCCAAAACGGGATCGTTTCTAAAATCCTCAAAGCTCACGTACGCAGCGCTCTCCGGCGTTTCGTAAAATTCCGTCGGCTCGTTTTTCTCCCACCACTGCTCAAAGCTCGGCATCTGTATTCCCAAAGCGGTGTTTGCGTTCACGGCGCTAGCTGCCCCTTCGTAAAATTCTTTGATCCAATCCATCTCCGTTTTGCCGCCGTCCGTATAAACCTCGGCAAGTCCGTCTGCATAAGCCTTGCAAAGGTCGGTAAAAATTTGATAATCGTCCTTCGCGCCGTGCTGCTTGGCGACGACCTGCTTCATCGGGATTATATGCATATTGGAGTAGTCTCCGCTCATCGTGATGTCGTTGCGCTCATACTCCGTCGTGGTCGGGAACACTATATCCGCCATCTTAGCAGTCGGCGTCCAGTAAATTTCATTCACTACAATGGTGCGCGGTTTGCGCCAAGCCTTGATATTGGTGTTGGTGTCTTGATGGTGCACGATAGGATTTCCGCCGACCCAGTAGATGAAGTCAATCTTCGGATAGGTGATCTTTGCGCCATTCGCGTCGATCGTCTTGCCAGGATTTAGTAGCGCGTCCGCGATACGAGCTAAAGGAAAGGCAACCTTCGCCGTATTTACTAGCCACGCCTGAGTAGCTTCGCCGCCTTGCTTCTGATCCTGCGCAAGCCCTAAAAATTTGCCGTCCTTAACGATGCCAACGCTTGCCGCGTTCATTCCGCCGATCACGCCGCCCGCGCAGGTAGGCGCGCCGCCGTTAGCGTAGTGGTAGCTAAAGCCGAAGCCGCCTCCGGCAAGTCCGATCTGTCCTAGCATCGCGCACAAAGTCACGATCATCCAGTGCGCCTGCTCGCCGTGATGAGCGCGCTGGATACCCCAACCCGCCATTATCATCGTGCGATTTTCGTAAAATTTTATCGCAAGCTCTTTGATCACGTCCGCGCTAATGCCGCAAATTTCACTAGCCCACTCCGGCGTCTTAGCCACGCCGTCGCTCTGCCCCGTGAGGTACGGTACGAATTTTTCAAAGCCCACGGTGTAGTTTTGTAAAAATTCCTTATCGTACTTGCCCTGTGAGTAGAGATGCTGCGCCATGCCCAGCATCATCGCTACGTCGGTGTTCGGGCGAGGGGCGATCCATCGCGCTTTACCCTCGAAATACTTGCCGCTTACGGTTTTGATCGGATCGATGATGATGATCTCTTTGTCGCTGTTTTTTAGCTGTTCGAAATACTTAAATCCCTGCTCGTCCGAGCTCGTCCACGCCACGCGAAGCGTAGAGATCGGATTTAATCCCCAAAAGACTACAACTTTGGAATTTTCAAGTACCACCGGCCAAGAGGTTTGCTGCTCATAGACCTGATTTGAGCCCGTTACGTGCGGCATGATGACCTGTGCCGCGCCCGTAGAGTAATCGCCCGTGACGCCCGTAAAGTCGCCGCTTAAGTTCATAAATCTATGAAGCAGCGTCCTTGAGACATGCACGTTGCCCGTACTCTGCCAGCCGTAGCTGCCCGCAAATACTGAGTCTGCACCCTTTTGCTTGCGCGTCTTTTTAAGCTCGCGCGCGACGAGTTTGATCGCGTCTTCATATTTTACCTCGACCCATTCGTCAAGCCCTCGAAGCTCCGGCTTAGGATTATCAGGATCGGCGAGATAGGATTTTCGCACCATCGGCGCTTTGATGCGCGTGTTATAAACGAGATCCGCCATCGTATTTTGAAGAGTATTGGGAATTTTAGAGGTGATCTTCCACGGCGCGGATTTTACGATCTTGCCGTTTTTGACGCTCGCTTTTAAAATTCCCCACCGTGCCGCGGTTAAAATTTCGCCGTTTTTCTTAAGCGCCGTAAGTTTATCCGCCGCAAGCATCGAGCTTGGAATGAGCGGAAGCGCCGAGACCGCCGCGCCGAGCTTTAAAAAATTTCGTCTTTTCATTTCGTCTCCTTTAAATTGACATCTTTAGAGTGCTTTTGTAAATATTGCACCACCGCCCAGCTCTCGTCCTCGCTAATAGGCGTACGCGAAAGCATCGATTTGATGTAACCGGGCCATTTGTTTGCCTCGTAGCTTGCGGGCTGATGCAAGGCATGGCAGACGCTACACGAGGTTTCGAATTTCTCCTTAGCGCCCGCGAAAATTTTATCCACGTCGCCGCTTAGCGCGCCCTCGTCGGTGTAGGCGGTTATTTTAACCTTATTAAAGCCGTCCTCTTCGCCCAAGCTCTCGCTTTGAAATTTAGCCTGCTTCGAAAACGCCACCGCGATTATGCGCGCTTTAGGCGTGAAATAAATAACGTTGGGCGCCTTTGGATTTTGATAGCCGGTGATCGAAAATTTCACCACTCCGTCCTTGACCTCCAAAACCTCTATGGCATTCGTAGGCAGCAGCCTGCCGTCCTTGTGCGACAAATCGCCGCTTACGCTTACCTGCTTTAGCACCGTGCCGTAAAGCGTCTCGCCCGCCTTGACCTCGGCGTTTGCACAGCTTGCGATCACAGCCGCAAGAGCCGCCGCAGCCGCAATAGAATTTAAAAACTTCATGCTTATCCTTTCTTAAAATTTTAAAAACTTCTCGTAAATCTGCCGTATAAAAAGCTCGCAAACATCACGGCCAAAACAGCCGCGAATGCCGCAAACGCTACCTGCGCGCACTGCGCCGCGTCTGCAAATTTAATGCTCGGCACCAGATAGAACCCCTCGCCGTAAAATCCGCCAAAAAAGCTCTGCACATCGCTAAGCGCGGTGCCTGCGGGAAAGGACGGAGTGCCCGTGCAGCTTGCGGGGCGAAATAGCTCCGGCAGCAGGCTATCAAGCGGCGCCGCAAAAGGAAAGGCGGGCGCGGTGAGGCAATTTGCCGTATCTACGGCGGGGTGCGGCACGGAGCTTTGTAAATAGCCGTATATCGCGCCCGTAAATCCGAGCGCGTAAGCAACGAGCCTTGTTATGAAGCCAAACGGCAGCAGCAAGCCTATAAGCGCGCCCACGCCCGCTACGGCAAAGCCCAGACGCACGAGGGCGCTCGTCTGCGTAAGCGACATAAAAAGGTAGCGCTGAAAGAAAAAATACGATACCGCAAGATATCCCGCGCTTATCACAAAGAGCCAAAACCACGGCGTAGCGGTATTTTGCCACGCGTAAATCTTTAAAATCAATCTATTCAAGATCGCCTCCGTCTTATAAAATTCTTAAGAATACTTTTTAATCTTAAGATTTAAATTTATGAGAGAATTATAGCAATAAAAGATAAAAATTCATGTCTACATTGCCCTAAATATCGGAGTTTAATAAGCTTTAAGCTTAACGTATAAAATTTCAATTTTAAAATTTGTCGCTCCTTGCGCGGCGGGAAAACGTTTTTGAGATATGAAATTAAAATGATAGATTTTATAAAATTTTATCTTTATCCGGGTTCATTTTGAGGAAAAATAAAATTTTGATCCGAAGTAGGGCGGTTTTTCTCGGTCGCACGCCTTTCTTTAAAAAAGAGTGGGCGCGGGGCAGAAAGGAGAGCGGGACAAGACGAGATGCGGCAGAAGATAGGCGCGGTAGAACGGAGCGCGGCGTGATAAGATAGAATAAAGCTAGCGGCGCGGCGCAAATTTTAAAACAATGCGCGCTTAAAATCGTGATCGCCCGAAGTTGCGCTCGATCAAAACAGCCCGTACTCGAAATTTACGCCTTACGGTGGCGCAGCACAGCAAATCTAAAATTTAAAATTTAAGGCCGCTAAAAACGCCGCTGCATAAATCCTCCGACTAAATTTTATCCGTTTAATTGCCTCGCTGCGAGCCTGTTTAAATTCAAACTCTCTGCGCCCGAGATACTGCGCGCGCTTTAGGCTAAAATGAAAAAAGAGGACGATCTTGCGTCAAATTCGAAAAACTATTCCCGCGCGCAAAAGTCGGCTTGGTAAATTAAACCGACAAGATCGATTTTAAATGAAGGCGGCGAGAAAAGGAGGCGATTCTGCGCCGCAGATCAAAACTATAAATACGCATAGGCGGGAGATAAAGAGGGCGGCGGCGCGGATAAACTTTGTGCGCAAACGCGCAGGAGTGCGTGCAGTGTTATTTCGCAGTAGAATTTTACGGATTTGATCTCGCGCACAAAGGCGAGATCAAACCTAAATGCCCGACAAGAGCAAATTTTACGCAAGCCGCGCAAGGCGGGTCTTGCGCGAGCGCTAAATCGCGGCTTTTAATGCCTCAAATTTCGCGTCTTGCTTGGCTAGAAGCTGTCCTTTCTCATCGCGCGAGACGTAAATTTTAAAGATATTCTCGCCCGCCTTGTCATAAAAGCCCACGAATTTCGAGAGCATCCCCATGAAAGTCTGCGTCACGAGGATAATCTTATCGATCTCATCCGTCTTTAGATGACCCCCCAAAATACCCAGCCCATGCGCCTCATCGCCGTTTGCACCCATGCCGAAATTATAATATCCGCGCGCGCTCTTGCCGCTTGGGATCTTGGTTTTAAACTCGATGATGAAGCTCGGCGTATTTTTTACGAAAAGCACCTCGCCCCAACTCTCGAGCTCCCTAATGACCTCGCAGAATTTATCGCCGCCGGCGCTTTTTCCGAAGCGCTCGGGCAGGTTTAGCAGCACGTCGATCTCCTTGGCGCCGAGCTCCTTGCAGATCTGCGCGATCGAAATTTTAGGGTTTTGCGCGAACAGCGCCTCGATTCTCTCTTTCATTTTCATCCTTTCTAAAATAAAATTTTAAGAGCCATTATAATATAAAAATTCTAAGTTACAGATAATGGCAATCAATTAAAGAGGATTTCCACAGCTTATTTGAAGAAAAATTTAGCGCTGCAAAGTGCTTATGCGTAGAATTTTAAGTGATAATACAAAGAATTTTATCTGCACGGAATTTTAGAATTCTAAATTCCGCAAAGTTTTAGAGCTTTATCATAGCGGATCGTATCCGAAGCGATTGGACCCGCTATCGCCGCGCTGCACGAAAAATACAAGCAGCACTATCCAGCCCACAAATGATACTAAAAGTCCGATATCGCCGAAAAAAGCACCCACGATCGGCGTTAAAATAAGCAGAAAAAACCAGCCACTTCTATCGGTGTCATGTAGTCGCCTAACTGATACGGCGATAGCTGGCACGAGCATAGCTAGCTGGAAAAGCGCATCTATAATGCCGATTTCTTGATGGACGATTTTGCCGGCTATTATTTGATTGTACCCTATCGTAGTGCCTAAAACGCCATCTATCAAGCTCAAAACAATCCCACCAAGCACAGTAAATAGAAAAAACCACCAGTACTCCGACCTCGATGCTCGCCCGCTAAATGCGGCGTATTTTTGCTTGACGCAAGTTTGCACAGACTCCATAAAAGTCATTTTAAACTCCTTTTTTAAAATAATGTAAGATTATACTAATCGCCCCTTAAATTTAAATACCTAAAACTCCCGCCTATTCATCTGCCTTACGTGATACGCCAGATGCGCTAGGCCGTAGCCACCTTTTGAAGCGGTAACCTCCCTAGTACCATAAACCGCCGAAACATTTAGAATTACCGAAGCTAACCACCCTATGGCAAATACTAAGGCGAAAAGCTGTGAGTCAAGCGCTATCAAGACTAGAGTTACTATCTCCGTAGCTGCAATAACATAAAACGCTCTTAGATAGTTTTTCTCTCCGCTGCAATCGTAAAGCTCTTTACTAACTAGCAGCTGATAGATCAGATATACCGCTGTGCATACACAATAAATGCTTATCATAAAAACTGATGGTTTAAACAATTCAAATCCTACAAATATAGTGCTTACTGCGCTTATAGCCGAGGAAACCCCGACTAGCACGGCGTTTGATAGCAGATCCGTGCTGCGTATAGCGCGCGCTAAAAAATATAGCCCCACAGCTAGGCATATCATAGATATAAGTCCGACACCCTCCAACGCGCCCACTTTATCTACATTCTTGATATATCTGCCTACCGCATTTAACGCCTCAAGCCCAAATGCTATGTAAAGGGTAGTTTTGGCAGTAGATAGATTCTCGCTCTGCTCTTTAGCGTCATCCGTATAAACATACAGGATTGCTCCCGCGCCTACGGATACATTTAGCTTTCGCACCATATCAGGCAACCTAAAAAAGTCGCTAATAAGCCAGATTAAAAATAAAACATTAGGCACCGAGAAAATAACCATAAAATGAAAAAAGCCCTGTTCTATATCTTTTAGGTCTGATGCTTGCACGCCCAAATCCGGACGAGATGAGTTTACAAGCGCCAACAGCTCGTTACCTTCTATACTCGTCCACATGACAGCAACCACTACTAAAAAAAGCCAGATGAGAAATGGCAGCCCGCCTAAAAGCTGAAAAATCGCGGAGATTATACGCCCAAGATAAAATCTATGCGCGCCGAAAGGCCCGAGGAACATATAAAACGCGTAGGCCTTATTTAGATCGTAAGCCTTAGCTGAGCTTTGCGTAGAGTTAATTCTATCGGAATTTAAGGAAGCTAAATTTTGCCAAGTGGAATTCTGCTCTACAAAATTCTGCGAGCTCGCAGCATTTTCGGTAAAATTCAAGCCTTTGGCGTTAGAATCTTGCTCGCTAGAACCTGTCGTGGCAGAATCTCGCAAAATAGAATTTTCTTCATCTAGGCCTTGAGCTGCAAAAGCTAAATTTTGCTCCGCAGAATTTTGTGGTGTGAAATTCTGTTTTGTAAAAGTGGAATTTTGCTCTATAGAATTCTGAGCCGCAGAATTTTGCTCGCTAGTATCATCCGCCGCAAGAGCTTCTTGCGTTAAATCCAAATTCTCAGATTGCTCCTGTGGCTTCTCGTCCAGAGGCTTTTTTTCTTCGCCTCTTTTACGTCTTATGCTAGCTAGCGATGCAGGATTGCTACTGCCGCCCCAAATATCTTCGCCCATCTGCTCTCCTTGATTTTTAAAGCAATTTTACCTGAAATTTAAGGAATTTTTGTATATTCGCCGCTACAAATTCAAAACAAAGGACAAAAATGTCAAAAGTAACATTTCAAGGAAAGCCTGTAGAGCTAAGCGGGCAAGAGATAAATCTAGGCGATCGCGCGCCGCAAGTGCGCTTAGTAGCTCAAGATCTAAGCGAAATCGAGATCGCTAGCGGCAAGCACGTGCAAATCATCGTCGCCGTGCCGTCGCTAGATACGCCCGTCTGCGCGACGGAGGCACGCAAGTTCAACGAGCGCGCCGCATCGCTTCCTAACACCGAAGTAATCGTCGTTTCGATGGATTTGCCGTTTGCGATGGAGAGGTTTTGTACGACTGAGGGGATCAAAAATCTACGCATTGCAAGCGATTTCCGCGATAAGGAATTTTGCCGCCGCTACGGCACTCTCATCGCCAGCGGCGCATTAGCAGGTCTCAGCGCCAGAGCGATCTTCGTCATAGATACCGCAGGCGTCGTGGTTTATAAAGAGCTCGTAAGCGACATAGCCTCTGAGCCCGACTACGACGCAGCGCTAGATTTTGCAGAGCTCGTCGCTCGCAACAGCTGCTCTAACTGAGCAAGATAATAGATCCAAGGTTTGGATAATTTTCGCCTCGCTTTAGTTCACTACTTTAAGCAAATTCGCCCTACTGCAAGTAAAAAACGAAGTAGGGCGCTTAAAATTCTACTTCAATTTTACATTTTGATTTTATGCTTTAATTTGCGCTCCAGCGTACGCAAAGCTATTAACGCACTGCGATAGCAAGCGAACGAGCACGAAATTTATAGAATCGCCTGCTGCTAAATTTTAAATTTAGCCACAGCGAGAGTTAAAATTTTAAATTTACCTGCTTAGCCACTCCGCGCGATAAACTCGCTAAAAGTTATCTCGCGGGCGTAAAATTTAACTCCGAGCGAGGCGAGTTTGTCTTGCAGCGGCAGCGCCAGCTCCTCTATACCGCTAAATACGCAAAGCGGCAAATTTTGCGTCCTATCTTTCGTATCCGCAAAGCTCTCGTCGTCAAAAAATTTCTTTAAAAACACGAGCGTTTTTACCTTGTCCGCGCCCAAGTCCTCGATGAAAACGCTGAAATATTTATATCCCGGCTCCTCGCGCGCTTCATCTTGCTGCGCATAATCGTCCGCCAGCTCACGGTAAAATTCGTTGTTTAAATCAGCAAGCGGCGCGATCGCTTCAAGCGAGCAGGGCTTTTTAAGCGCGGCAAGAGCGGTTAAAATTTCTTCAAATTTAATGATGTCGTCCGCAACCTTGATCGGCTCCCAAGAGCCGGCGCCGTGATAGGCAAAATACACCGGCGAGGCGTCCCCAAGAGCAAAATCTACGAAAAACGGATCGTCCATGCCGTTACGTGCGATGACCCGCCAGCTCTTGCGCCACTGTCCGGGCATATCGTCTGCTAGCTCCTCGCCCGTTTTGCGGCTAGCGAGCCTATATCCCTCCTGAAAACTCTCAAACTCGCCTTCGTCGGGGTAGAAAAACGGCAGCAAAATGTACTCTGAAACGATACGCTTGCGGATAAAATTTCGGATCAAACTTGGGATTTGCACGGCGCGGCCTTTGGGTTAAATTTGAGCGAATTTTAGCAGAGTTTTTAATCCGCGTAAAAATTTATATTCAAATTTGACGGATACGAAAGAAGTAAATTTGCGCTCAAATTCAACAAACTGCAAATTTGAGCGTAAAAAGACAAGCGGAAGTATCGCGAGATGATTTTGAGAGTTGTGCAGAAATTTTAAGTCAAGGCTAGATAAAGTAGTCTGCCGCAGACTTAAAATTTCAAATCTCTCTCAAAAGCACTCGCGAGACGACGCGTTAAATTCTACAAAAATTAACCTGTCGCAGGGCGAAATTTTCTAGCCCATTCAAAGACGCTTAAAAGACGACGCGCTAAATTTTATAGCGACTGCAAAATTTTAGGTTTACTAAACGCCTGTATCGGCTTAATCTCTCCCTTAAATTTCTCAATCTGCGCTAGCACGGTGTGAGCCGAGTTACTTTGCGCAAGACTTGACGTGCCTTTATCAAACGTGAGCACGTTTACGCAGCCGTGCTGGCAGAGGCTCTTCTCGCCCCAAACCTCGGGATCGTACCAAGCGCCCTCGCAGATCGCTGCGACGCGCTCGGGCACGATATCGGTAACGAGTACGCCTGCCAAAATTTCGCCGCGGTCATTGAAAACGCGCACGATGTCGCCGTTCGCAAGCCCGCGCGCTTCGGCGTCTTTTGGATTTATCAGCACCGGCTCTCTGCCGCTAACTTCGGCAAAATTCCTGATGATCGAGTTGTTTAGCTGGCTGTGCAGGCGGTAGCGAGAGTGCGGGCTTACGACGTGAATCGGATACTTCGCCGTCTTTTTCGCGTCCCCCAGCCACTCTTTTGGCTCGATCCAAGTAGGCATCGGCGGGCAGTCGGCATAGCCCATCTTAGCAATGGTCGGCGAGTAAAGCTCGATCTTGCCAGACGGCGTGCCGAGGCGGTTTTTGGCGGGATTTTCGCGAAATGCCGCAAGGCGCGTATATAGCGCGCTACTCTCGTCGTCCTTTTCAAAGCGCACGAAGCCTTTATCGTAAAATTCCTCGAAGCTAGGCATCGTTATATTTAGACCTTTGGCTTGCTCTACGGCATCGGCGTAGAATTCTTTCATCCAGCCTAACTCGTCCTTGCCCTCGCTAAAGACCTCGCCGTATCCCCAGCGCTTGCAGATCTGCTCGCAGATCCAAAAGTCGCTCTTACTCTCGCCCATCGGCTCGATTGCAGGTCTGTAAGCAACTATATATTCGCCCGTAGCGCCCGTTTGGTTGATGTCGTTGCGTTCGACCTCGATCGCGACGGGAAGCACGATGTCGCTAAGCTTCGCCGTGCTCGTCCAGTAAGGCTCGGCGGTGATAACGGTATCAAATTTACGCCACTGCCTCACAATATTATTCACGTCTTGGTGACGCGTAAACATCGACCCGCACGCCATATAAGCAACCCTCATATGCGGCAGCTTGATTTTAGTGCCGTCGTAATCGATCTGCTTGCCTGGGTGCTCCAGCGCCTCGATGCTGCGAGAGGACGGGATAGTAATGTTTTTCGCACTTTTCCAAGGCGCAGAGCCCGTGTTTTCGTATTTTTCATCTATACGAGTGCTAAGCCCCTTTAAAATCGGAGCCACTTTATTCGTAGCGCCCGCAGAGCCGTATCCTAGACTAAATTCAAAGCCAAGACCCTCCTTGCCGATATATCCCAGCATCGCATTAAGCGCCACTAGCGCCCAGAAAGGCTGCTCGCCGTGATCTGCGCGCTGCAAACCGCGACCGATCAGCACGGTCGTAGGCTCCTTAGCTAGCGCTTCGGCGAAGCTTTTTATCGTCTCCTCGCTCACGCCGCAAATTTTGCTCGCCCACGAGGCGTCTTTTACGACCTTGTCCTCGGTACCTAGAAAGTAGTCTTTAAATTTATTAAATCCGACGGTGTATTTTTTGATAAATTCCGCATCATAAAGCCCGCTCGTAAAGAGATGGTGGCACATGCCGATGATGAGCGCGGTGTCGGTATTTGGGCGCACGATGATATCTTCGCTGTCAAAGTAGCGCGCGGTGTCGTTTCTCATCACGTTTACGCTGTAGGTTTTGATGCCCGATTTCTTAAGCTCTTGCATGCCGATGTAGCCGTCGTGCGTAGGCGGAATGGATGAAATTTGATTGGTTACTACAGGATCGGTCGCCCAAAATACGACGTTTTTGGCGTTTTTGATGATCGCTTTCCACGTAGTAGGCGCGTCGTAAACGGCGCTACTGCCCAGCACGTGAGGCATGATAACGAGCCCCGCGCCGGTCGAATAATCGCCGCTTTCCTCTACGTAGCCGCCTAAAATTTTAAGCATTCGGTGCGCTACGGTGCGTCCCCAGCCGATCTTACCGCTGCCGCCCCACCAGTAGCACTCGCCGTAGATCGCCTCGGCGCCGTATTTGTCGAAATTTTCTTTCAAAGCCTTCGCCGCTAGATCAAGCGCTACGTCCCAGCTAACCCGCACGAACTCCTCTTTGCCGCGCAGTTCGCTCTTCGCCGCGCCTTTAGCCTTTAGATAGCTTTTGCGCACCATCGGATAGAGCACGCGGTTTTCGTTCTGCACGGAATCGGGCAAGCTGTAATTCATAGTGTTTGGAAATTTATCGCCCTCGAATTCGCTTACCGAAACGATCTGCGATGAGTTTAAATTTAGCCAAAAAGTACCGAATCTATTCGCGCCGAATACCTTTTTGTTATCGAAAATCGTCTGCGTAACCCCCTCGATCCTGCTAGCACTTGCTGCGCTTGCGCCTAAAATCCCTGCCTTTAAAAAGTCTCGCCTTTTCATCTGATCTCCTTTATCATTCAGGTTTTTTTGCGTTGTGTTGTAGATATTTTATGATCAAATTTAGCTCGTCGCCCTCGAGCGCTACGTAGTTTGCATTGATCATCTCTTGTAAATTTGCAGGCCACTGATTTGCCGTGAAGCTCTTTGGCTCATGCAAGCGGTGACATGCCGAGCAGATCTGCTCATAGTTCGTCTTTGCCTCCGCATAAAGCGCCTTAGCGTCCTTAGCTACGGCATCCGAGCCAACCTCGTAAATTCCCTCGACCTCGTACCAGATCTCGCCGTAATCGTCCTCGAGCTTTTTGCCCTTTTTAAAATTTGTTTCGGCTTCGTTCGTAAAAATCGCGTAAATTTCAGCCTCCTTCATATTTTTTTGGATCTGAAGCTGATAGTTTTCGCTCACGACGCCTTTAATTTTAATCTTGGTAACATTACCCTCGCTGGATATCACCTCGATCGGCGTTAAAATTTCAGCCTCGCCGATTGCTTTGCCGTCCTGCGAGATCGCCGTGGTTTTGGAGATCACCTCACCGCCAAAAAGCGAACACGCACAGATAAATGAGATAAAAATTTTCCTCATAAAGTATCCTTTCTAGATTGTCTTTAACGCGAATTATAAATCAAAGATAAATTTAAATTTGTCGCGATTGCGACGAATTTATCCTTTTTATGTAAAATTTACGTGAAATTTTATGCAAAGAGCTGCTATGATAGATAGACTAAATAACGATTACAGCGAGAAATTCGACTTTTTAAGTAGGGAGCGGATTGCTAAATTTAGGCGCGAAAGCTACGCTCGCGGCGACGTGATCTACGCGCAGAAGTTTAAATTTATCATTCTGCTGCGTGGCAGGGCGAAGCTAAACTGCTACGAAAACGGCAAGGAATTTATCTTTAGCTTCGTAAAAAGCGGCGCCTACATCTGCTTGGATAAAAATACTAGCCTTGAAATTTTAAGCGACTGCGAGACGCTACAGATCAACATCTCGGAGCTTTTTGAGCTGCTTGGAGACGAGTTCGCAAGCTCGATCATAAACGCGCTTATCAAAAATATCTACTCGCAGCGAATTTTAATTAAAGAGATCGTCTTTGCGAAAATCCAGACGCGAATTTTAAATTTTCTAAATCGCATCGCAAACGCAGATAAGATCGTGGAGCTTCCCTTTAATATAATGACGCTGGCAAGCCTGCTCGGCGCGCCTCGCCAAAACGTCTCTCAGGCGATTACGAAGCTCGTAAATGACAAAAAGATCGTGAAATTAAAGGGCAATAGGATTAAAATTTTGTAGTTTGAATCTGCGCAGTGGATCTAAATTTAAACACAAAAGGCTATTTTGAGCAAAACCGCCTATTAAAAAGGGCTAAAAACCAAAATGGAATTAGCCCTAAATTTAGCTTATTTGCAAAGACTGTGTGTGCGCTTTAAAAAATCGAGCCTCTGCTTGCGGGTCGCAACGGATCGTCTCCAAAGCGGTTGCCTCCGTTAGTGCCTTGCTGGATAAAAAATACGATCAATACTACCGGGCCTATTATCGGGACAAAAATTAACAGATAAAACCAGCCGCTTCTATCGGTATCGTGCAGACGCCTTACCGCCACGGCGATAGAAGGTAAAAGTATTGCCAATAAAAAGATTGAGTTAATGAAACCGATCATTCTACCGGAACTCGTAACGGCATAGGTGCCTAAAAAGCCATCCAATACTAACGTTACAATTCCTAAAAGTGCCGCAAATAATGCAAACCACCAGTACTCTGAACGTGGTGCACGCCCCTCAAAGTTGCAATAATTCTCTTTGAGACAAGTGCGAACAGACTCTATAAAAGTCATCTCAAACTCCTTTTTAAAAAATAAGATAAATTATATAACAATGGCACTTAAATTTGTCCTTTATATTGATTAAATTTTAAAATTTACCTTCGCCGCCGCGCTGTCTGGCAAATACATTAAAATTTATCTCGAATGAACTTAATAGCGAGCTGTTTGATAAGCGGAGGAGGGTAGGTTAGGCGGAACAAATCTTGCTTTTTCGCTCGCACTAAATAACAAAGTAGGGCGGCTGCGACTAGCACAATTATAATAGTGATTTTATCTGCTTTGCCATGCCATAGCCGTATAAATTTTAAAATTTAGCCCTTTTGACGGCTTAAAATTTTAGAAATTTTTGCGGAGCCGTAAGTTTTCGCCTGCGCTTTTAGAAACTCGCAAAGCTCCTTCTGCTCGCACAGACCTCGCGAGAGCAGAAATTTCGCCGTCATCTCGTCATCCAGCACCACAGCTACTTTGATAAGCGTTTCGATCTCCTTTTTATCAATGCTCGCAAAGCTTTGGAATTTTAAAATTTCGTCCAAATAGCGTAATCTCTCGTCGCGGAATTCTTTAAATTTGGCTCCCGCAGCAAACTCCCTCGCAGCAAGCGGCAGCGCCTCTTTATATCCGAGAATAGAAACGTTGTTGTCACTTAAAAATATTAATTCGCTGCCCGCAACCGAGCCGACCACGTCTTTCGTATCTCGCGCGCCGTTTGCAATCAAAAACTTGAATGCCTCGAAATTATCGTTTGCCACGGCATCTCGTAGCAGCCCGCTAGTCTTGGCGTTCGCGCCGTTTTGTACCAAAAGCTCTAAAAGCCGCATCGCATCAGCGCTATCAAAGCGATAAAGCTTCGCCATCTCGCCGCTAAATTTCGAGCCGAAAAAGATCGCGAGCTTTAGCGGCGAGAAATAACCGCCGTCTCCGCCGTAATTGAGATTTGGTTTAAATTTAAGGATTTTTTCTATCCGCTCGAAGTCAAATTTTGAATTTCGCAGCACCTTCGGATTAAAAATGAAAGCAGTGAAAATTCTATCTTTAAACTCCCCGAAATCATCGTCGATCCTGCCCCTGTTTTGCGCCGCGAAGGCTAAAAGTGCGTCCAAGCCCGCATCTATCTGCGCATCGCTAGCATTTTCATCGTAAAAAATTTCAAAATTTGGCTGCGATAAATTTGACTCTGCTTGCTGTGAAGCAGAAACTCTCGCGTCATCCTTAGCAGCGCTAAAAGCGTAGCCCACAAGTAAAAGCCACAAAAAGATAAAATTTTTCATATTGCCCTCGCTTAAATTTTGCACGATTATATCAAATCTAAGGCTAAATTTAACGGCGTCTTGAAATTTCATAAAAAGCAAACGGCAAATAAATTTAGCCCAAAAAAGCGCCTTTTGATTTTAATTTCGCTAGAATTAGCCATAAATAACCTAAACAAAGGAGCGGCAAATGAAACTACTTTTTACTTTGATCTTGCTTTGTGCAGGGCTTTTTGCAAACACGCTGCAAGAGATCAGAAATAGCGGCGTCATTAGAGTAGGCGTCAGAGATGGCAGACCGCCTTTTAGCGAGATTAGCGGCAGTAAATTTGAAGGCTTTGAGATCGAGCTTGCCAATGCGATCGCAAAGGCGATTTTCGGTGCCAAACAAGGTGAAGTGCAGTTTGTCTCTCTAAGCGCCGCCGATCGCGTCTCGTATCTAGTCAATAATAAAGTTGATATGGTCGCAGCTACCTTCGTCATCGATTCGGCGCGCAAAAATCATGTAGACTTCTCGATGCCGTATTTTTCGACCAATCTCGGCGTACTAACTCGCAAAGCGGACGCCATCAAAGATATATCGCGTTTGCGCGATATGAGGCTCATAACCGAAGAGGGCACGACCGTAGATAATTACCTCAAAAAAGAGAAATTTAGCAACGTAAGCTACTGCAAAAACACAAGCGAATGCTACGCGATGATCCGTGACGGCAAAGCCGACGGATACGTCAATCTAAATATCACGGTGCTAGCCTACGCCGTCGTGGACGATACGCTCGAAGTGCCGTTTCAAAACTTCGGCAAGCCCGATTTCATCGGTATTGGCGTGCAAAAAGGAAATAAGGAGCTACTTGATTTTATCAACGCAGAGCTTGTCAAGCTAAGCAAAGAGGGCTTTTTCAAAAAGGCTTATCAGGACACTTTCGAGCCTTTTTACCGCGGCACAGCGGATAAAAAATACTTCCTTTTAGATGGAATTTATGACTTGCTATAAAAGCGAGCTAGGAATCAAAATATAAAATTTATCGAAGGCAGTTTGCATAACGAATAAATCTTGGGATTTAAAATTTAGAATTTGCGAAATTTTAAATCCCCGCTTTGCCCCCAAATTTCAAACTTGCATACGCGCAGTGATTGAATTTTAAACCGCTTGCATTTATTTTCTCTAAAATATATAGTGCTATAATTATTCCGAAAACTAAAAAGTAGGGGGCTTTTTATGAGATTACTTTTTATTTTAGCCTTATTTTACGCTAGCATTTTTGCAAATACACTAGATGAAATCAGGCAGGCAGGGGTTATCAGAGTAGGCGTGCGCGAAGGTCGTCCGCCGCTAAGCGAGTCTAATAACGGCAAGTTTGAGGGCTTTGAAATCGAGCTTGCTAGCTCAATCGCCAAAGACATTTTCGGCGATAAAAAAGGCGAAGTGCAGTTCGTAGCCGTAACCGCAGGCGAGAGAATCCCGTTTTTGAAAAATAATAAGGTCGATATGGTTATCGGCACCTTTATGATTACGCAAGAGCGTAAGAAGCAGGTGGATTTCTCGCTTCCGTATCTATCGGTAAATTTTGGCATCGTAACGCGTAAAGAGGATCAAGTGAAGGACTTCGCACAGGTTCGTGATATGAGAATTTCAATCGAAAAAAATCCCAACGGCTCAATGACCGAGCGCTATCTACGCAAAGAGAAATTTAGCAATTTAGTTTACTGCAAAAATACCTCCGAGTGCTATGCGATGATGAAGGACGGCAGAGCCGACGGTTATGCCAATGACAACATCATCGTCCTAGCCTACGCCGTCGTGGACGATACGCTTGAAGTGCCGTTTAAAAACCTAGGCGCGGCGGAATTCTTAGGCGTCGGCGTGCAAAAAGGCAATCAAAGCCTGCTTGATTTCATCAATGCCGATCTAATTAAGCTAAGCAAAGAAGGCTTTTTCAAAAAGGCTTATGAGGACACTTTCGAGCCATTTTACCGCGGCACTGCAGATAAAAAATACTTCCTGCTAGACGGAATTTATAATATGCTTTAGATCTTAGAATTCTAAGGCGCGGAATTTTGAAATTTTGAAATTCCGCTTCGCACGCGGCGAGCGGGATTCTAAAATCTGCAAATTTTTAAATTTTAGTAACCAAAAAATTCCATAAAATTCTAAAATTTCAAATTTTATCTCACGCTCGGTTTAAAAACATCTATTCCATTCGGAGCAAAATTTCACGCTATGATAGAATTTTAAAATTTTATGCATGACGAAATTTTAGAATTTTACCCGCACCGAGAATTTTAAAATCCCATTCTGCAACATAATTTCGTAGTTGAGGGCTTTTGCGCTGCGATAAAATATAAATTTATCGTGCGGTGTAGAATTCCACAGATAAGCGCGATAAATTTAAAAGGATAAAATTCTGCGTGAGCTAAATTCTGACTCACGGCAAAAGCGCAGTCGCCGCAGATGCTATTTTAAACTTTCAGCCGTTAAATTTTACTCAAACGCCTTGTAGTGCGCCTCATCGGCGAACTCAAGCATCTCGCGATCGCCCCTGCTGTCGCCGTAAGCGATAACGCGATCGAAAGCCTGCACGTCGTATGCCGCGCGCACGCGAGCGACCTTTTGCGCGCCGTAGCAGTTCTGCCCCTCGATCTCGCCCGTGATGATGCCGCCTTTGCGCCGTATTTTAGTGCCTAAAAGTTCCAAGCCCTGCGCGTCGCACCACGGACGTAGCCAATCTTCGAGCGAGGCGGTGACGATGACGATCTTATCGCCCGCGGCTTTATAGCTTGCGATCTTGTCCATCGCGCTTTGTTTTAGGATATCTTCGATGTGGGTGGTGGAGTATTTTTTGCAAATTTTATCGAATTTATCGGCACTCATACCCGCAAAAAAGTAGCCCAAGAGCTTTCTGCGCGTAAAATTATTGCTCGCAAGACCTAGCTTATACGCCGCTAAAATAGGCGATAGCACCAAAATCCCGCGAAAAAATTTCTTAAATCCGACTACGTAGGCGACGAACTCAAGTAGCGAATCATCGCGCGTGATCGTGCCGTCAAAGTCGAATAAAACAAGATTCATTGCCTCTCCTAGCAAAATTTCAGAAGCGTAAATTTTAAAATTTGCCTATAAAAAAGGCGTGAAATTTAAAGCTAAATTTCACGCCAAATTTTAAAATTTCATTTTGAAATTCTATTTTTTCGCCATTCGTCTGCGCGTCGTAGGGTCTAAGTATCGCTTACGCACGCGGATATTTACGGGCGTAACCTCCACAAGCTCGTCCTCTTCGATCCACTCCAGCGCGCGCTCTAAATTTAGCGCACGCGGCGGCACGAGCTTGATCGCATCGTCGCTACCGCTGGCGCGGACGTTGGTTAAATTTTTACCCTTGATCGGATTTACGTCCAAATCGTTCGGACGGCTGTGCTCGCCGATGATCATACCGAGATAGACCTTCGCCTGCGGAGCGATAAAAAGCACGCCGCGATCTTGCAGGTTCCACAGGCTGTATCCTAGCGCCACTCCGTTTTCCATACTCACGAGCGCGCCGTTTTGTCGCTTCTCGACCGCGCCGATGAAAGGGCGGAATTCCAAAAAGCTATGGTTCATCACCCCTTCGCCTCGAGTATCGGTCAAAAACTGCGAGCGAAAGCCGATAAGACCGCGCGCCGGGATCTCAAACTCCATACGCGTCTGCCCGTCGCCGGTAGGGTTCATCACCTTCATCTCGGCCTTTTTGCGGCCTAGTTTTTCGATGACGGTGCCGGTGCAATCATCGGGCGCGTCGATAACTAGGTGCTCGAAAGGCTCGCATTTGATGCCGTCGATCTCTTTGATGATAACTTCCGGGCGCCCGAGGCAGAACTCAAAGCCCTCGCGGCGCATATTTTCGGCCAAAATAGTGATCTGCAGCTCGCCGCGGCCGCTTACTTTAAATTTACCCTCGCCCGCGTTTTCATAGCGCATCGCGATGTTAGTTTTCATCTCCGCTTCCAAGCGCTCGTCGATCTTGTTTGAGGTTACAAATTTACCCTCTGTGCCAGCTAGCGGTCCGTCATTTACGCTGAAAATTACGCTAAGGGTGGGCTCTTCGATATGTAGCGCATCAAGCGGAATCGGATTATTGGGATCGACGATGCTGTCGCCTACGTCAAGTGCGTCAAAGCCCGCAATCGCCACGATGTCGCCCGTGCCCGCCGCATCAATGTCAGCACGCTCAAGCCCGCTAAAGCCGATGAGTTTTGAAATTCTACCGTTGATGTGCGTGCCGTCGGCTTTAGCTAGCATAACGCTTTGGTTTTTGTTTATCGTACCGTTAAAAATTCTAGCGATACCGATTTTGCCTACGTAGTTGTCGTAATCGAGCGTGAAAACCTGCAGCTGCAGCGGATTGTCGTCGCTACCGCTCGGAGTAGGGACGTGAGAGATGATCGTCTCAAAAAGCGGCTTCATATCGGCGCTTTCGTCGCTTAGATCGTATTTTGCGTAGCCGTTTTTAGCAGCGGCGTAGATGACGGGGAACTCAAGCTGCTCGTCGTTTGCATCAAGCGCTACGAAAAGATCGAAAATTTCATTTACCACGCGGTCCGGATCGGCTGCGGGCTTGTCGATTTTATTTACGACTACGATAGGTCTGAGCCCTAAAGATAGTGCCTTTTTTACGACAAATTTTGTCTGCGGCATGACGCCTTCTTGCGCGTCGACGAGCAAAAGTACGCCGTCTACCATTTTTAACACGCGCTCGACCTCGCCGCCGAAATCGGCGTGACCTGGGGTGTCGATGATATTGATTTTAACGCCGCCGTAGTGGATGGCAGTGTTTTTGGATAGGATCGTAATGCCGCGCTCGCGCTCGATGTCGTTGCTATCCATCACACGCTCGCCGACTTCTTGGTGATTACCAAATGTGCCGGACTGTTTTAAAAGCTCATCTACGATAGTGGTCTTGCCGTGATCGACGTGCGCGATAACCGCAATATTTCTGATATTTTCCAAATTTTTCTCCGTTTATAATTTCAAAAACTGATGATTATACTAAAAAAATTCTTAAGATAAAAATTTACGAGTACTCTTTGACTTCGCAGACAAAAAACTCATAAACGCGCTGTTGGATCAGCGCATCCTCGTCATCATCTCCGATCAGACGGCGCAGATGCGAAAAATCGATCTTTTTGATATATTTTTTGTTGTTTTTGATATCTCTGTCGATCTCTTTTAGAAGCGAGTCTAAATTTAAGCTTTTATAAGTTTTCGCCTTTAAGATATACTCTTTTACGATAGAAACTAGCACGCCGATGCGCTGCTCGTCGCCCGGATAAATTTCGCCCGCTATATCTTTGATCACGTCGTAATCCTCGTCGGTCTGCTTCTTTTTGGCAAGCAGCATTGCGGCAAAAATTTTGGCTCTAAACTCGATAGAGCGATGATGAGGGATAAAAACCTCGCGAAATACGGATAGAAGATGATTTTTGAAATTCATTTATAACCTTACTTTAAGAAACATTTCCATATAATCCCGTTTGCCCTTTCTTAGACCTGTGCAATGCTTTTTTTAGGCACCGCTTCAGGGTAGGAATACAGCAGAGCACTTAGATCTCGCATGTGCCGCAGCCATCTGGGAAGGGGTTTTATAAATCGATCCTATTAAGCCCGAAATGCTCTTTGAAATCCTCGCAAACACTCTGAAAATCGACGCCTTCAATTTTCGGCTTAGCTTTGAAAAACTCTAACATCGAATTATACCCGCTAAGCAACTCCTTGCTTTTCACGCCGTAACTGATCGAAATTCCAGCCTCGAAAAACGCCGCTAGTTTATCGCAATACTTAAGCGCCTTGCCGTCGATTGCGCGAAATTTATCTTCGTTAAACATCTTTAGGCTGCCCTCTGCAAATTTAGGCTCCTTGCCTAGCTCGAAGGTGCGGTTTTCAAACTCGTCTTTTATAAATTTACTGCCCTCTTTACGGATACCCAAAATATAACTAAAATCATCTCGCATATGTTCCGGCACAAAGGGTAAAATTTTATCGTCTATTAGCCGCATCTCATATTCGCTGATGATGTCGCTAAGGCCCTTGACGCCGTATTTTACGGGGCTAATGATGTCGCGAGTGAGGCTTTCTGGTAGATCGTGAAATAGCGCGCAGAAAAAATTATACGCCGTGCGCGAGTGGCACGCACCAACTTCAAGCGAGAAAAAGTAGCTTAAAATCGCGACTACCAGCATATGTCCCAGCACCGATGTCTCAGGAATGCGCGGCGTCTGAGCCCAGCGTTTTTGAAAACGAAGTCTGCCGCTAAGATCGACTATGCGGGCAAGTTTTTTATTCATCACGATCTTTCGCACGCCGATGAGCTCATAATAATCCTCGAGCTCCTCCTCGACCTTGGCTTTTAACTCCTCGATGTCGTTTAGAAACTGGCTCGTTTGATAGACGATGTTAAATTCCCATCGCGTAGAGAGGTAGCTCGCCGCCTTTAAAATTACGGCCTCTTTCTTATGATCCTTGGAATTTAGATATTTTTTAAATCGCTCGAAAAACTCGCCGTTTTGAATAGGCAAAAGATCGCTTTCTAGGACGCTTAAAACCCATTCGTTGATCTTTTTTTTCTTGGTTTTTTGTATCTGATGAAAGACGTCCGGGCGGATGTCGGTTACGACGATGCGCGCTAAAAACTCGAAAATCCCCGCTTCTATCACATAGTTGATATCCACATCGCGCTCAAAGTTAGCGATGAAATAAGCGATGATAAATTTATGCGCCTGTTTGTCGAGCTCTACTAGACTTACCATCTTTGGGTAATCGTTCCAGCGACTAATGCTTGCGGATTTAAAAATTTGTTCGACTAAATTTGAGCTTATCATCGGTAAATTTGATCCGAGTTTATTTCGATTACCGTGTGGACGTTGCCGCGAGGATTAAAATCGCCCCTGATTTTCATAAATTTAGGCTTTAGCTTGCTTTGCAGCGCGCCGTAAATTTCATTTATGCTATCTTCGTGGCTGATGTAGCGGTTCATAAAGGAATTTATGTAAAGTTTGATCGCTTTTAGCTCTACTACGAGTTTATCGGGGATATATTCCAAATAGATCGTCGCAAAGTCCGGATAGCCAGAGCGTGGGCAGCGGCAGCAAAACTCAGGTAAGGTTATTTTTATTAGATAGTCGTGCTTTTGTTTATTGGGCCAAACTTCTAAATTCTCGATGTCAAATTTTTCAATTTCCTCTTCGCCGTATCTCACTGCACTCTCCTTAAATTCGATATATCATTTGGTTTTTCGACGCAAAATCCCTGAATATAATCGATACCCATTTTATAAAGTTGCATTTGAAATTCCTGCTTATCTACAAAGCGCATTATGGTTTTGACGCCCGATTTTGCGCAGGCTTCGTTGATGCCAATAAATATATTTTTAATCTTTTCATCGTCTAAATTTTTATTAAATTCTATGTCATAAACGATAAAATCGACGTTTAGAAATTTTAAATACTCAAAGCTCGCGTTTGAACCGCCGAACTGCGACAGCGCGAAGTTAAATCCAAGTTCGCGGAATTTAATCAAAATTTCGTCAAAGCGCTTAATCTCAGAATAGATAAGCTTTTCGTTAAACTCAAACACGATCTTTTTCGGATCGATCAGATTATTATCGATGAGCTTTAAAATTTCATTGCGAAACTCGTTATTTCGCAGGGTCTGAGGCATGACCTCGATAAAAATTTTAGCGTCAATATCTTTAAAATAGATGATCCTAGAAATCTGCCTCATCATCGAAATATCGTATTTGATGTCATAATGATTTAGAAGCAAAATATCCAAAATTCTACTTTTTGTGATCTTTTCGCCACTTCTTAGATCAAGCTTTGGAATTAAATTTATATGTGATTTTACGCCGTTTTTATCTGCAACGCGCTGATATTTAAAGCTAAAATTTTCGCTATCGATCGCTTCCATTACGTCGGCGGAAAATACGTCAATTAATACTTTCTCTACGTCAATAGCCTTCTCGCCGTGTTCTTCGTCGTCCAGGTGATTTATCTTATAAAATAGCGCATTTACGATATTATGCAGATTGCGATCATAAGAGCTTGGAAGCATCGTAAATTCGCTTTTTATCTCTACATTTTTGATCGTTTGACTTGAAATTTTATGCTCAAACATCCGCAAAATATGGCTTAAATTTGTAGCTTTTGATTCCACTCCAAATACGAAGTAGCCGTTTATAAAGCGACCGATCGGAAGGTCTTTAAAACCCTGCTCCGCCATAAAATTTGAAAGTTCCTTACAATACTCGTATAAAATTTCATCGCCGTTTTTGTAGCCGTATCGATCGTTTATGTCGATGATATTTTTAATTCGCAAAAGAACGATATTTATTTGACGATTTTTAGCTAGATCATTACTTAAAATTTTCTCTATCTCCTCGCGCACGAATACGTGAGTAACGGGATCTATCAGCGTCTTTTGAAAGCCAAAGTAAATTTGATAGATGACATAATAAACATAGCAGATTAAAAGTATCAAAAACAAAATTACGTCATCAAATTTAAACTCGCCGTTTCGAAACAAAATAATTCCAAAAACAATCAAAACGCAGGTAAACGGCACCGAAATTTTAAGTGCCGTTATGAAACGGTTTTCGCGCTCTTTGGTCTCACTAAATAAAACAGACATTATATATCCAAGTGTTTAACATCTTTGGCATGATCTTGGATGTAGTTCCTACGCGGTTCAACCTCATCTCCCATAAAAAGATTAAAGGTATCGCTAGCACTTTGCGCGTCTGCAATGCTAATTTTTAAAAGCCTTCTATTTTCAGGGCTCATAGTGGTTTCCCAAAGCTGCTCCGGATTCATCTCTCCAAGACCTTTATAGCGCTGAATATAAGCGCCTTTTTTCGAGCTTTTTTCGATTTCATCTAAAATTTCAATAAAATCCTTGCCAAAGCTTACATCTCGCTCTTTGATCTTTGAATAAACTCTGATTGCCTCTTCAAAGATATAATTGCCGAATAAATTTTCATCTATCACAAGCTGTTCTAAGCCGCTCGGCGTCTGAACATAAATTCTAATCCCTTCATCATTTACGTAGGAATTCAAAATATTAAATCCTTCACTCTCCAGACGCGGTTTTAAAATTTTAAATAGTTCCTCATAACCAAGGCTTCGCGCTTCGTCGTTTTCTATCAAAAATCTGATCGCGCTAAGCACGCTAAAGCGCTTTTTAAGCTCATTAAGAAGCGAGCGGTAGTTTGAGACGATTTTTAGATAATCGATCAGATCCTCGTTGCCGATTCCTTCAAACTCGCCCATATCAATGCCGGTTTCGATCAAAAACTCACTCAGCGCCTTTTCGTCTTTTAGATAAATTTCTTTTTTGCCCTTTTTATATCTAAAAAGCGGCGGCTGCGCTAGATAAACATAGCCGTTTTCCACGATAGGTCGCAAAAACCTAAAGAAAAATGTTAGAAGCAGCGTCTGGATGTGGCTACCGTCAACGTCCGCATCGGTCATAATGATGATTTTGTGATAGCGAAGCTTCTCTTCGTTAAATTCCTCGCCGATACCGCAACCAAAGGCCGTGATCATATTTTTAATCTCTTCGGATTGTAAAATTCTATCCAGGCGCGCCTTTTCTACGTTTAAAATTTTACCTCTAAGCGGCAGGATCGCTTGAAACACGCGGTCTCTTCCCTGCTTCGCCGAGCCGCCCGCACTATCGCCCTCAACCAGATAAATTTCGCTGATGCTTGCATCCTTACTCTGACAATCGGCTAGCTTTCCGGGAAGGGTACCGACGGAATTTATATTGTCTTTTTTGCGCGTTAGATCGCGCGCTTTTTTTGCCGCTTCGCGACCGCGCGCAGCTAAAAGAGCCTTATTCATAATGGCGCGCGCTTCGATCGGATTTTCTTCAAAATATTTGCTAAGCACCTCAAACGCCATCTTTTGTACGATCGGCTTAACATAGCTGGAGCCCAGCTTGCCTTTAGTCTGCCCTTCAAACTGCGGCTCGGGAACCTTTACGCTAATTACCGCGATGAGCCCCTCGCGAACGTCGTCGCCGGTGATCTTCGTGTCCTTTTCACGCGCAGCCGCATTTGCCGCGACATAATTTGTTATCGCGCGCGTAAGACCCGCTCTAAAGCCCGCCTCGTGAGTACCACCGTCCGGAGTTTTAATATTATTTACGAAGCTCAGTAAATTTTCGCTATATGTTTCGTTATACATCAGCGCAAAATCCACCATAACATCATCCGCGCTATCGCTAAACGACACGGCTTTAGATATGGCAGGCGCTTTATTCATATCATTTACGAAGCTCTCTAAGCCGCCTTCGAAGTGAAAGTGCTCGTCCCTGCCCGTGCGATTATCTTTAAAATTTATCGTAATTTTTGGATTTAGATACGCTAGCTCGCGAAATCTTTTTGATAAAATTTCATCATCAAATTCTAAAATTTCAAAAATTTCGCCGTCGGGCCAAAACTCGATCGTAGTGCCCGTGCGATTAGTAGTTTTTATCTTTTCAAGCTCGGTAGCAGGAATTCCTTTGGCAAATTCTTGTCTATAAATATTTCCGTCACGTTTGATCGTAGCAACGAGCTTTTTTGAGAGCGCATTTACAACGCTAACGCCCACGCCGTGCAAACCGCCGGAGACCTTATAAGTGTCTTTGTCAAATTTACCACCTGCGTGAAGCACGGTCAGAACCACCGTCGCAGCAGGAATTTTTTCAGTCGGGTGTATATCGACGGGGATTCCACGACCGTTATCGCTAACGATACAGCTTCCTTCGCTAGTGATCTCGACATCGATCGTGTCACAGTACCCTGCCATCGCCTCATCGATCGAATTATCTACAACCTCATAAATCATATGATGAAGTCCGCCGATATTGGTGTCTCCGATATACATTCCAGGGCGCTTTCTAACAGCCTCAAGACCTTTTAAAACTTTAATATTACTAGCGCCGTAATTTTGCTTCATAATTTTCCTTTAAATATTATTTATCGGCATGACAACCGTTTTTAGGCTGTCCGCGCTAAGTACGAACGCCGTATCGGAGCTGTTAAAATCAAGCTCAAAAATTTCACTCTCAATATTACTTAAAAAATCAAGCAGAAAGCGGTTTTTCACGCCAAAAACTATCTCGCCGTTTATCTCGATCACCGCTTCAATTTCGGTCTTTGCTTCGGAATTATCCTCGTTGATGCTCTCAAAAATCATTCCGTCCTTTTTAATGGTAACCTTCATCTCCTCACACATTGCGTTTATCGCTCGCACTCCACTTACCATCTTATCGCGCGGAATTAAAATTTTATACGCCGTATCGCTTGTAATAACGCGCTCGTAGTTTGGAAATTTGCCGTTAATAAGCTTTGTAAAAAACTCAAAATTCTCGCTCACTGCTAGTAGCACGTTTTCGTCGTAGTAAATTTTAATTTTATCCGAAAATAACTTTTGAATTTCGCCTATCGCCTTTTTAGGAATCAAAATTTTAGTATCTAGCTCGCCCGCTTTTGATTGAGTGATCAGCTTATAAACGCTAAGTCGCTTCGTATCGGTTCCGACTAAATTTAAAAAGCCCTCTTTTACGTCGATTAAGGCTCCGTTTAGCTCATATTTTGGATTGTTCGTATCGATCGACGGATAGATCTTTTTAAGGCTTCTGCCTAAAATTCCAGCATTTACGTCAAAGCTGTTTTTACCATCTATTGTAGGAAAGCTCGGAAAATCCCTCGTTTCAAACATCGGAAGCTTGTACTTGGATTTTTTTTGCTTTACAAATAGTGCTCCGTTAACGGTTTCTAAAGTAACGCTATCGTCGCTTAGGCCTTTAATGACGCTAAGGAGCTTACCTCCATTTGCTGTAGCTTCTCCATCTGTTTCTATTGAGATATTTTGTATATTATAGCTTAGGCCAATTTCATGATCGGTAGCTTTTATACTAAAAATTCCATCTTTTGCACTCATTAAAAGATGCGAAGTTATCGAACTTAGATCTTTTTTATCAAGATAGGAGCTAGTATTTGAAACTATCTCTTCTAGAAGTTTTTTAGTGATTAACACTTTCATATTTTTATCCTTTTAAATTTTTATCGTTGTAGTAGTTGGCAAGTGGTTTTTGTGAAAAACTTATCCTAAAGCTTGTCTTTAGGTAGTTTATCCAGTGAGTAAGTAGCTTTGTTTTATTCACTTTCATTCACCTTTTTTGCTTTATTTTCATAAAGTTTAAATTTCATTCTTATCCTTTTTGGTTATTTTGTTTTTTAGTTCTTCGATCTTTATTTTTAACATCTCGTCGGTTTGAATGAGTTCGTTGATTTTTTTGATATTTTTGCTGATGGCGCTGTGATCTTTTAGATTAAAAAATGCGGCGATTTTAGGCATTGAGTTTTGAGTTAACTGTTTTGTTAGATATATGCAAATTTGGCGCGCTTCGACGACGTTTTTAGCTCGCGTTTTGCTCTTTAGCTCGCTAGGTTTTACGTTCAGTTCTTTTGAAATCACCTCTATGACGTGTTCAAGGCTCACGCTTGAATATTTTTGGTGAATTTGATCTTGCAGTGTACTTTTGGTAAATTCCAGCGTGATCTTTGTGCGAAGTATCGAGGAATATGCATTTAGTTTATTTATTGCGCCTTCGATTTCGCGGATATTGTCACCCATATTTGTAGCGATATATTCTACGACATCGTGTGGAATTCTAACGCGATTTTCCTCGCTCTTTTTATTGATAATGGCGATTTTAGTTTCGAGATCCGGCGGGGTAATGTTTGCTATTATGCCGCTTTCAAATCGTGTTGTAAGACGACTTTCAAAGCCTTTTAGAAATTTTGGCGGCAGGTCGTTGGTTAGCACGATTTGGCAGTTTTTGTCTTTTAGCTCGTTGAATGTATAAAAAAGCTCCTCTTGAGCTTTGTCGCGTCCTATTAAAAACTGAATATCGTCGATGAGCAAAACGTCACAATTGCGGTATTTTTGTTTAAATTTATCGATTGAGTTGTTTTTGAGATTAAAAACAAAATCATTAGCAAACTGCTCGCTGGTGACGCAAATGACGGTCTTCCCCTTTTTGATGCAGTAATTTCCGATCGATTGAAGCAGGTGAGTTTTTCCAAGCCCGCTAGGCCCGTAGATAAAGAGTGGATTAAAGCGAATTCCGGGTTCTTTTGCGACTGTAATCGAGCACTCAAAAGCAAATTTATTTGAATCGCCGATGATAAAATTTTCAAAATTATAATTTTCGCTTAGAATCGTGCTCTTTGGCTTTTCCGAGATGATTTTTACCTTTTCTTTCGGCGAAATTTTAGCCTTTGAGGTGATTTTGACGATCACGTCGTTGAGCCCAAACTGTTTTTTGATAAGCTCTTTTATTTTAGTGCCGTATTTTGTCTGGGCATATTTGGCTATAAATTCGTTAGTTGCGTTGTAGATGAAAAACCCTGGTGTCGAGTTTTTATCGTTAAATTTCAAATTTTTAATATATCTAGAGTATTCGGTAGGTAAAATTTCCTTCTCTAAATTCGATAAAATTTCTTGTGCTTGCGACTTCGCCATAAAATTCCCTTACAAGTTAGATTAAGATTTTAGCTAAATTTCGCTAAATTTGTGGTAAATTTAAGTTTATTCACCGGTGATTAAACTGTGAATAAGTGTGAAAGGTGGATATGAAAATTTTAGGAATCGATCCGGGAACTAGAAATTTAGGCTATGCGATTTTGGAAAAAGATGTGAATAAAATCGCTCTTATTGAGGCGGGACTTGTGAAAATGAAGGCCGAAAACGTGCAATTTCAAATGACGCAGATGAGCGAGGCGATCGATCAAATTTTTAGCACTCATAAGATCGATGAGGTCGCGATAGAATCGATGTTTTATGCCTATAATCCGCAGTCTGTTTTAAAGCTCGCTCAATTTCGCGGCGCACTGGCTCTTAAAATTTTACAAATTTTTGGAAATTTTGCCGAATATACGCCGCTTCAGGTAAAAAAATCTGTCACAGGAAAGGCAAAGGCTGCGAAAGAGCAAGTTGCTTTCATGGTGAAGCGGATCTTGGGGATTAATAAGGAGATTAAGCCGCTTGATATTACGGATGCTATAGCTATCGCGCTTACGCATGCAAATGTTATGCGCTTAGCGCCTAAATAGGAGGGTTTATATGAAAATCGCTATTTTGCAAATGGACGTGAAAATGGCTCAAAATTTTGCAGATTGTGAGCAAAATTTTATTCGCGCGCGCGGGCTGATCGATCGCGCGTTAAAACGCGGCGCGGACGTAGCGGTGCTGCCGGAAGCCTTTAATACGGGCTTCAATACGGCTAAATTTAAAGAGCTAGCTGATACGAACGCTACTCATACAAAAAAATTTTTAAACGAAATTTCGCGAAAAAGCTGCGCTATTTTAATAGGCGGATCGATAAGCTCCGAGCGAGATAAAATTTATAATTCCGCTTTCGTTTATCAAAACGGAGCCGAAATTTTACGCTACGACAAGATCCACGCCTTCTCGCTCGCTCGCGAAAATGAGATCGTAAGTGGCGGCGATAGGTTAGGAATTTGCGAGATAAAATTTCAAAATCGCGCGGTCAAAATCGGCGTCGCGATCTGCTACGATCTGCGCTTTTGTGAAATTTTTCGCGCCTTGGCGCTTCGCGGCGCGCAGGTGGTTTTTGTGATCGCGCAGTTTGCACAGAGCCGTATAGAGCATTTTATCACGCTCGCTAAGGCCCGCGCGATCGAAAATCAAATTTTTATCTGCGCGGTAAACGGCTGCGGCGATACGGGGCAGGGCGAGAGTTTCGGCGGAAATTCCATGCTGATAAATCCCTACGGCGAGATCGTCGCGCGCCTAGGCAAAAAAGAAGCCGTGAAGATTGCTCGGGCGGATTTAGATGAAATTTTAAAATTTCGCGCTAAAATGGATCTTTTAAAAGATATGAAACCTGAAATTTATAAGGAGTTTTGATGAAAACTTTGGTATTTGTGATCGATATGCTAAATGGCTTCGTAAAATTCGGCGCGATGGCCGATCCTAGCATAGCGAAGATCGCTCCTGCGGTGATTAGGCAGATTGAGGCGGCGAAAAATGTGCATTTTATTTGCGACGCTCACGCCGAGCGGGATTTGGAGATGAAGCGCTATCCGGTTCACTGCCTAGTTGGCTCGCCCGAAGCGGAGGTGATCGAGGAGCTCACGCCTTACGTAAGCGAGCAAAACGTCACTTTCAAGCGCAGCACGAACGGCTTTCATAATTTGGATAAGAAAATTCTGGACGGCTTCGATCGCTTTGTGATTACGGGCTGTTGCACCGACATCTGCGTGATGCAGTTTGCGCTTAGCCTGCGCACCTATCTCAACGAAACTGGCGCCGATAAGGACGTCATCGTTCCGCGAGGTGCAGTAGCTACCTACGATGCGCCGAACCATGAGCGCGGCTACTACGACGAATGCGCGCTAAGCTTAATGCAGAATGCGGGGATTTTGGTGATTTAAGCTGCGCTTGGATCAGACAGAATTTTAAGCTAAATTTTGTAGCGTATAAATTCCAAAATTTTAGAGCTGCTCTTAAAATTTTGGAATTTTGTGTTGCTCGTAAAATTTTAAAATTTTAATCTTTTTATGGAATTTAGCTTTGTTTTACTGAGACTGCTTTTGCGACGAAAAATCCCACTACTCCGGAAATTATCGAGCCTAAAAATACCGCGAGCTTGTCTGTGTAATGATACATATCGCTGCCGCCGTATGCGAGGCCATCGACGAAAAGCGCCATCGTAAAGCCGATACCACAGATAATTGCTACTGCGTAAAGCTGCGGCCAGCCTGCATTTTCCGGCATGTAGGCGATTTTGGCTTTGATTAAAATCCAGCTAAAGGCAAAAATTCCGATCTGTTTACCGAAAAATAGCCCTAGCATGATACCCATCGGCACCGGACCGAAAAGGAAGCTAGGACTGATGCCTGCTAGCGAAACGCCTGCGTTTGTAAAGGCAAAGATCGGCAAGATGAAGAAATTTACGGGGTAGGCTAGTCCGTGCTCCATATCCTTTAGCATAGAACCCGAGCGGGTCTTAAGCGGGATACAAAAACCCGCAAGCACTCCCGCGATAGTCGCGTGGATACCGGAGTTTAGTACCATCACCCACAGCACCACGGCCACGATGATAAACGGAAGCTTTTTATCAACGCCAAGTCTGCTCATCGCTAACATTATTGCGACACAGGCAGCTGCGCCGCCTAGATAGATTGCGTTTATGGTAGAGGAATAAAACAAAGCGATGATTAAAATTGCACACAGATCGTCCATTATCGCAAGCGTTAGGACAAAAATTTTAAGGCTAGCAGGAATTTTTTTGCCCAAAAGTGCCATAACGCCTACAGCAAAGGCTATATCTGTCGCCGTTGGGATCGCCCAGCCCTTCATCGCGACGGCATCGCCCCAGTTGATGATCGAAAATATAATCGCGGGCATCATTACTCCGCCCAAAGCCGCGAAGCTAGGAAGTAAAATTTGAGAAAAATGGCGCAGCTGCCCTTCGATCTTTTCGCGCTTGAGCTCAAGTCCGATGGCAAAGAAAAATATCGCCATGAGCACGTCATTTACTAAAAAATGCATCGATTCATCGAGCTTTGCGGGGCCGACGCCTATGGTAAAACTTAGATGTAAAAACGCCTCATAGTATTTTGATAAAAAGCTTACGTTTTGAGCGATGATCGCAAGAACTGCGGATAAAAGCAGTATAATTCCCGCGCTACTTTCGCTTGATAAAATTTTCTTAATGATATGTTGCACATGCTTCCTTTAAAATTTTGCTCTAATTTTATGCAAATTTTAATTAAATTTTTATCAAAACGGGCTAGTTGCTCGGTAAATTCGGCATTATTAGCATTGCATAAAGTATTATAAACATTATGATCGTAGGGCCTTCGTTGATCGCACGGAAGTATTTTCCGCTCCTGTGACACTCGTTTTTTTCAAATTTATACATATAATAATACAGCCACAAATGATAACAGATTAGCAAAACCCCGGCTAACAACTTTAGATGAAAATACCCCATTTTCATAAGCCCGGGATTTAAAACGATCAGCATTACCCCGCTAAAAACCGTCACTGCCATCGCTATCCAGCCGATCGCATGATACAGCATTCGCTCCATCTTTTTAACGACCTTTACGAAATCCGGCTTGTCTAAATTTTCAGCGTGATAAACATACAGGCGCGGCATATAAAACAGCATCGCCATCCATGAAATAAAACCCGCAAAATGGACAAATTTAAACCAATAGTAACTCATTTTTTCTCCTTAATCTCTCATTAAAATTTCTTTTCGTGCTTCGAATTCCTCTTTGGAAATCGCGCCTTTTTGATACAGCTCAAAGAGCGCATCGACTTTTTTTAGACGCCCCTCGTAGTCGTCTTCCTCCGTCTTGCTTGCAAAAGCATTTAAATCTTCAACCCAAATTCCTACGAAAAATATGTCTAGCAAAATCCAAATTCCCCAAATCGCCCAAAACAAAAAGCCCACTAAAAACCATAGCGTAAAACTTCCCAGCCAAAATAGCGCGATTTGAGCAAATCCGCTGATAAATTTGCCGCAATAAATTCTATGCAGTCCGCCGCCGATCGGCATAGCTGCGATCCATGAAAACGCACCTAAAAACCAAAGCGCGTAAGCGATATAATTATTTCTCTTCATTTTTCTCCTTTTTCGCGATCTTGTAGCTTTGGAAGATAAAAATCACGACGGCCAGATCTATCATCACGTCGGCGAAATTAAACACCGCGAACTCAAACCACTTATGCCATGCGACGTAATCGACCACGCCGCCGCGAATGAAGCGATCGAGTAAATTTGAGCAGCCTCCCGCGAGCATCAGCGCAAACGGCGCCCAGTGCTCGCAAAAAAGCTTTTTATGACAAAATACATACGCCGCAAGCGCCGAGATCAGCGCGATCTGGATAAATTTTAAATTTTCGCCCAAAAAGGCAAACATCGAAAACGCAACGCCGCGATTAAGCGTAAGCTCTAGTGAAAAAAACTCTCCCTGCCATGAAAAGCCGTTTAAAAACAGAAGTTTTATCGCTTGATCGATCGCAAAGATCACTGCAAAAAGCAGGATAAATTTAATACAGGTCTTAGCCATCTCACAGCCTAAATTTAAATATGTAAAGCCTGCATTTTTTGTCCGCGCTTTTCGTGTACAGCCGATAGCTTGTCGCGCCGTAAAATTTTATCAAATCGCTATTCATTTAGGGCTTTGGTAAAAAATTTCTCGACCTCATCCATTCGCTTTTGCAGCAGTTTTTCGTTTTTGCCCTCGAGCAAGAGGCGGATAACGTTTTCGGTGCCGGAGTAGCGAAAGAGCGAGCGGATCTTGTCCGCTTTGAGGCTTGTTTCAAGCTCCTTTAGCCCTTTTAATTTTTCAAGCGGCTTTTTATCCGCGATCTTTAAATTTCTTAAAATTTGAGGATACGGCTTGAGCATTGATGAGAGTTCGCTAGCTCTTTTGTGCGTATCCAGCATGCAAGCGGCGAATTGCAGCGCGCTTGCGATGCCGTCGCCCGTTTTGGCGTAATCGCCGAAGATCACGTGTCCGCTCTGCTCGCCGCCGAAATTTGCGCCCAGCTCGCGCATCATCTCAAGTACGAATTTATCGCCGACATTGCAGCGATGAAGCGCAATGCCGTGTTTGGCTAAAAAATCCTCCAGCGCGGAGTTGCTCATCACCGTCGCGATCATCTGATCGCCCGCGAGACGCTTTTTTTCTTTCAAATAGACCGCTAAAATTCCAAGCAGCGCGTCGCCGTGGATGATCTCGCCGTTTTCATCCACGACTACGAGTCTGTCGGCATCCCCGTCAAAGGCAAAGCCCACGTCGGCGCGTAGGCGCCTTACCTCCCCGGCCAGACCTTGTGGGCTTAGCGCACCGCAGGCGTCGTTAATATTTTTTCCGTTAGGCTCGTCGCCGATGACGATTGTTTCGGCTCCCAGCTCGTTAAATACCGTAGGTGCGACCCTGTAGCTTGCTCCGTTTGCGCAATCAAGCACGACGCGAAGCCCGTGCAGCGTCTTTTGCTTCGGGAAGGAATTTTTAATATGCACGATGTATCTGCCGATGACATCGTCTACGCGCTTTGCGGCGCCTATCTGCATCATTTTGGTGCGCGCTTCGGCGATGAGCTCGTCGTTAAAATAAATTTTTTCGATCTGCGCTTCCTCTTTTTCGTCGAGTTTAAAGCCTTCGCTGTTAAAAAATTTAATGCCGTTGTCGTAGTATGGATTGTGGCTTGCGCTTATCATGATGCCCGCGTCGCAGCGCATATCCTCCGTAAGAAAGGCAATCGCAGGAGTAGGCATCGGTCCGATCTGGCGGACGTTGTAGCCCACCGAGGTAAGGCCTGCTACGATTGCTGTTTCTATCATATAGCCGCTTCTGCGGGTATCTTTGCCGACTAAAATCATATTCGTAACGTAATTTTTCCTAAAATAAATCCCCGCTGCCATCGCTACGCGCATTGCAAGCTCGGCGGTTAGAAATTCTCCCGCTTTGCCTCGTATGCCGTCCGTTCCGAAAAGTTTCATTATCAAATCCTTATATAAAAATCGTGAAATTCTACCAAAAAAAGTTTAATCTATATAAATTTAAACTATATTTAAATTTTACTTAAATTAAGCGTCGATTAAATATTTTTTACGTATAATCGCAGGTTCAAATTTAACCGAAAAGGAACGTTATGGCAAATCACAAATCCGCCGAAAAACGCGCGAGACAAACCATAAAAAGAACGGAGCGAAATAGATTTTATCGCACCAGAGTAAAAAATATCACAAAAGCCGTAAGAGAGGCGGTCGAGAGCAAGGATCTAGACGCAGCGACTCAGGCTCTAAAAACGGCTAATGAAAGCTTTCACAGCTTCGTAAGCAGGGGCTTTTTGAAAAAACAGACCGCGAGCAGAAAAGTAAGCCGCCTAGCCAAACTCGTAAATTCTTTAAAAACTGCCGCGTAAGCGCTACTTACGCATAAAATTTAAATGCTAGCCGATAAACTAAAGCCTTTTTTGGATCGCTACGACGAGCTTTCTCGCATGCTTAGCGATCCCGCTGTTACTGCAGATATCGCTAATATGACGGCGCTATCTAAGGAGCAGCGCAATATTGAGCCGATCAAAGAGGCGGCTAGCGAGTATCTTAAAATTTTAAATCAGATCGAAGAAAACAAAGCCCTGCTAAGCGATGCCGATCTCGGCGAGCTAGCCAAAGAGGAGCTTAAAAGCCTAGAGGCGCAAAAGCCGCAGCTCGAAGAAAAAATCAAAATTTTACTGCTTCCAAAAGACCCAAACGACGATAAAAATATCTTTTTAGAGATCCGCGCCGGTACAGGCGGCGATGAAGCGGCGCTGTTTGCGGGCGACCTGCTCGGCGCGTATCTGCGCTACGCCGATCTTCGCGGATATAAATGCGAGATCGTAAGCACCAGCGAAGGTAGTGTCGGCGGTTATAAAGAAGCTATCTTGCTCGTAAAGGGCGCGGGAGCGTATTCGCGACTAAAATTTGAAGGCGGCACTCACCGCGTGCAGCGCGTCCCCGAAACGGAGAGCCAGGGCAGGGTGCATACCTCCGCGATCACAGTCGCCGTCATGCCCGAGATCGAGGATAGCGAGATACAGATCAACCCAAACGACCTTCGCATCGACGTTATGCGCAGCTCCGGCCACGGCGGGCAGTCCGTAAATACCACCGACAGCGCCGTTCGCATCACTCACATCCCGACCGGTTTAGTCGTTACCAACCAAGACGGCAAGGACCAGCACAAAAACAAAGAGGCGGCGATGAAGGTGCTGAAGGCGCGCCTTTACGATATGCAAGAGCAGGAGCGCTTAGAAAAAGAGCGCAAAGATCGCAAGGATCAGGTAGGCACAGGCGACCGCTCGGGGCGAATTCGTACCTACAACTATCCGCAAAACCGCATCAGCGACCACCGCATAAATTTAACTCTCTACCGCCTCGACGCGATCATGGCGGGAGGCTTGTTCGACGAGATCATCGATCCGCTCATCGCGCACTCTCAAGCCGAAGCGATCGCAGACGCCAGCTATTAAGCCTTTTAAAATTTAGACCTTACATCCACCCGCTTTGCCGAATTTTGCCTCGATCAAAAGCACCAAGATGAAGAAAATTTTTTCGTCGTTAAACTTCGCAAGCTCGCGCAGGCCTTGATCTGCGCTTATAAGCTTGATGCCGTTTGATTTCAAAATCGCAGCGAGCTCGTCCGGCTCAAAGCCCATTTTACCAGCGATCTCTCTGATATTGTAGGACTCGATCGCGCCTATGATGCGGTCCATATTGCAAAAGCCGGGATTTTTGCGGCTCAAAACCACGTCCAAAAACTCGCCCCAGAGCTTTACGAGCTTCTTTCGCCTCGTGATTATATGCAAGATCGCGACGCAAAGCAGGCCCAATCCTGCGATTTTATGTAGGCTCATCCAGGCCTCGTCATATTCGCCGCGCGCAAAATTAACGCCCGAAAAGCCCAAAATGCAAAGCGCGCAAGCTAGCAGCACGATGAGCGCAAATTTATAAACAATCCCCGCTTTAAGCATAAAATCTCCTTGCTTAGTTTTAAAATTTAGCGGCTCAGGCATAGCGCCTGCAAGTGCTATGCTGCTGCACCGGTACGCCTCGCTGATCGCCGCTATCGTATCTCCGTGGCGTTGTTGCGCCGCCCGCATCGCTACTTCACTTATACGCTCCGCGGATCGCCATCATCGTATCGCGGCGTTTGCGCTACTTGCACTGCGCTTTACCTACATACGCATCCCGTCGATCGCGGTTGCCATATTGCGGCATTTTATGCTGTCGTCGCCGTAATCACGCCGCGCCGCTTTGTGCTGTCGATCCGCCGCCGCGGTAGCATTGTTCGCTTCGATCGTAGCGCCGTTACGATGATGATTTGCACGAGCGAAGGTCATGTCATACGGCGCCGAGTAGGTACGTATCGCCGCTACGCTTCTCAACTACGGCGTGCCGTCTGCGCCGCCGATGTGTCACGCGCCATCCGACGCGCTACCGATTTATCGCTACGCCCGCGCATCGCGCCGCTGCCGCAGCCTTCTCATTTGGCGCGCTGTCTACCGACTTCCAAACCGCTCGCCGCGTAGCTTAAAATTTTATCGAGACGCCCCGCATTGAGCAGACTATCTTGCGTTTAAATTTTATCAGCTTAAATTTCCGTGCAGAACCGCGATCGCGCGCCGTCTACCGACCTCCAAGCCGCTCGCCGCGCCGTAGTGCCTGCCGCTGCCGACTGCGTGTATGGGTCCGAGCATACACGGATGCGAGCCTCTGCGCCTATGTAGCGAGCGCTAATTACTCATGCGCATAGGCACCGAGCGCCTCGGCTAAATTTTATCGCCGTTTAATATAAACGAGTAATTTTAATAAATCTGGATTTAAAAAGATATGAATTTAAAGGCAAAATCCCTGCGGCGTGAAATTTAAAGGGCCGAATTTAAAGCTCTATCGTCCGCTCAAATATGTCCTCAAGCCCCGTTTGATGCACGATCGCTAGCATGCCGAGGCTCGGTAGATCCGCACGCAGACCAAGTAGCAGCTCGCGCGCCGAAGTGGGATCGAGCGCGGACGTGATCTCGTCAGCAAAAACGAAGCTCGGCTTGTGGTAATGAATACGTGCGAAACTAAGCCGCTGCGCCTCCCCGCCGCTTAAAATTTTAACGTAATCGGCGCGCGAGTTTAGCATGCGGGCAAATTTCTAAAGCCCTACGCGGCGTAAAATTTCTAAAAATTCCGCGTCGTCTGCGCGCGGCGACTGCGGATAGGAAATGAGCTCTTTTAGGCTAAGCGGCGCTATATAGGGCTTTTGCGGGATAAACATTACCCATGTGCGCGGCAGGCTGATCTCGCCGCGGCCGTATCTCCAAAGACCCGCGACGTAGCGCAGAGCCGTACTTTTGCCTGCACCGCTCTTGCCTCGTAGCATTATAAACTGCACAGGCGCAAGCTCGAAGCATAGATCCTCGATCAGCGGCTCGCCCGCAGGCGTGAAGACCGACAAGCCCTCGCAGCAAGCGGAATTTTCGTCGCTTTGTTTAACGCAAGTACGCAGATTTGCGCTCTCGCCGTCCATGCGCGAGATGAACTCATAGATCCTCTGCACGCTCGCCGCCCACTCCATGATCTGCTTATAATAGTCCATAAACCACGCAAATCCGTCCTGCACGCTGTAAAACGCCGAGCGCGCCTGCATCATGTCGCCAAAGCTCATCGCCCGCGACAAATACAGCGGCAAGCAGTCAAAGATCGGGATCAAATTGGTGATTTTTAGGTAGCTTGCCGAAAAGCACTCGAGGCGAAATTCCGTATTCATGATGCTGCGCCAGTTTCTCATGATCTCGCCGAAGCTCGCGCGAAAGCGGCCGCGCTCGGCATCCTCTCCGCGCATAAACGCTACGGCTTCTGCATTTTCGCGCACTAGCAGCAGATCCGAGCGGTAGTCGGCTTCGGCGCGCTGTTTAGCAAAATTTAGCCCCCTAAGCCTGCGCCCGATGAGATGCGTAATCAGCGAGCAAAGGAGAGTATAAATAAGCGCGACGTAGAGCAAAAAACCTTCGATCTCAAAGCGCATGCCGAAAATTTCAAATTTCAGCACCTTCGAGACCTGCCACAAGATTGCGACGAAGGCGATGAGCTTGGCAAGATTATAGACGAGCGATTTTACGAGATCGACGCTTTTTTGCACGAGCAGCAAGCTGTCCTCCGCGATACGCTGATCGGGGTTGTCTAGCTTTGCAATTCCCCGGTCTTCGGAAGCTTTAAGCGAACCTTTGGCATCCGCTTCGGTTGCGGGGCACCCAGCCCGCGCCCTCACGGACGCCGCACGTTCGTTTAAATTACCCGTATCTCGTCCCCAATATTCTTTAAAATCTTCCTCACGCTGCTGGTTTAAATTTTCGTTCACACCGGTGCCGCTCGCCTCGCTTGCAAGATACTCTGCGCGATCGCTCGCAGAGCCCACGTATTCGTTTAAGCCATCCGTATCCTGCTCCAAATATGCTTTAGTATTCTCGGCGTTTTTTGAATTTTTAAAATTCTCGTCGCTACGATCGTTTAAATTTTCATTCTCGCTTGCGCCGCTTTGCCCTACTGCATTTTGCTCCGCCGTGCTCGGTAAAATTTCAAGCCCGCTCACGTCTCTATATAAAGCCGCGCTGTCCGCTTCGGCTGCGGAACACTCTGCGCGCTCGTTTAAATTTTCATCTAAATTTACGTCGCCAGGTTTTTCTAAATTTGATCCGCCCCTGGCGCTAAAATTCCTCCCAAGGCTCGTGCGGTAGAAGTTGGCGTTATGTAGCCATTTGCGCTCCATCATCGCGCTTAGCCGCTCGCGCCAGACGATTACAAGCAGTTTGCGAAGCCAGCTGCCACAGACGATGAAAAGCACGATGAGCGCCGTGTAGAGCAAAAACTCGCCCACGAGCGCAGGGATCAGCTCGCCCTTAAGCTCGCTTAGCGCGTCGTAAAAGCGCTTATCCCACGCGTTCATCAGTACGCTGATTTTGATGATAGCGAGACTAAAACCAAGCGCGAGCAGCAGCAGCGCCCACAGCTTCGCCGCGCCCTTGCCGAACCAGTGCGGACGTAGAATTTCAAAAAATTGCTTTAGCGTTTTCAAATTTTCTCTTTAAATTTTAAAATTTAGCGCTAGTTGCGGCGAGATCGCGGGATTAAATTTGATCCTGCAGCCTCGCGAGCGGATTTTATGCTCGCAAGTCTGCGCGTTTAATTCGCTTGGAATTTCGCGAAATTAAATTTATCGCCCCTGCCCGCGATCGCCCGGATCGTCCGCGCTAATCAATCGCTAATCAACCAAATCGCAAGTTAAATTTTGATCCCGCGGCTTCGTTTAAATTTACCCGCCTCGCTACGTGCTACTTGCGACAAAGCTTGGCCTCGCGCCTCTACGCTCGCTTTATCCGCGCTCTTATAAAGCGCGGAATTTATCCAAGGCCGCGTGCGAGTTCGGTCAGTCCGAGTTCGCATAAGCGCAAAATTCCATCCGCACCTAATACGTATAATTTAGCGTCAACATAAAATTCCGCGGCTCGCCGTAGTAATTATTCATCCCCGCGACGCGATTTTGCGTATTTTGAAAATACTTCTTATCCGTGATGTTTTTGACCGCAAAATTTACGCTAAAGTGCTTGTCAAAATGATAGCCGACATTTGCGTCCCACAGCGTGTAAGCTTTCTGCGGCGCGGCGTAGTACGCAACGTTTTCGCGATATATCGAAGCGGTTTTGCTCTGATAGCGCACGCCCGCACCCAGGGTAATCTTACGATTTTCGCCGAGCGGAATTTCATAGTTCGTATAGAGCTTAAACAGATGCTTCGGAATGTAGCGTTTGGCGTTTGCGCCCTTGCTATAATCGACCGCTGCGGAGGTTCTTTCCGTCTTTAAATAGACGCTGCGGTTGAAAGTATATCCTGCGAATAATTTCCAATTCTCAGTAAGCGAGCCTTGCACCTCGGCATCCACGCCGCGGCTTCGCACCTTGCCCTCGGCGATGGAGTAGTTCGTATTAAGAGGATCGCTCATCGCCCTATTTTTCTGAATGATCTGAAATAGCGCGACATTCGTATTAAGCGCGCCGTCAAAAAATTCTCCCTTCACACCGGTTTCTAAATTATAGCCGACGACGGGATCTAAAATTTTACCGTCTTTATCGCGCGCGGCTTGCGGCTTAAAAATTTCGGCATAGCTTGCGTACCACGAAAAATTATCCGCAAAATCCCAGACCACTCCCGCATACGGCGTGAAATCCGATTTGCTCGGGCTTGTCTGATGCGAAGCCGTACCGCGCAAAATATTATAATAATACCTGCTGTAAGTTACCTTCGAAAAGCGTCCGCCGAGCAAAAAGTGAAAATCGTCGGTTAAATTTAATCTAGTCCCGAGCGAGATCGCGCGCTGCTTTATGGTAGTGGAGCTTCTGTCTTTAAACGTAGCGGCGCTACTCCAATCGGGCTGAGCGATCCTTGAGCAGTCCCAGTTATAAATATTCATCCCCAGTGACGCCATAGACGAATCTCTCGTTCTAGTCTCGCGCCAATTAAGCTTTTCGTTGCTAAGCGAGCCGTTTAAGAAAAAGTCGTGCTTCTGCCCAAATGCTTCGAATTTGCCGTCTAGTCCAGTTTGAAACCCAATCTCTTTGGAGTCGTTATCGTAAATCCTATATCGCACCGTATGCGACGAGCTGCCGTTGTAGGGATTTGCCCCGCCGAGCGCTCCGAATTTTAACATGCTGTCGCTATCGGTATAATTAAGCCTCGCATAGGCTTTTAGATCATCGCTAAATTCGTGCGAAAGTTCGCTGTAGACGTTAAATTTTTTATATTCGCTCTTATCCCAGTCCGAGCCGAAGTAGCTTCTGCGCGGTAAATTTAGTAAATTTCCATGATTATCCAAGACGGGTACGCCGTAAATATCATAGACGCCGACGGTTTTTTGCCACAAAAATCCTGCGCTAAGAAGCGTCTTATCGGCCACGTCAAATTCCGTCGAAACGCCAACGCCTTCGCGATAGCCGTTGCGCGGATAGTCCTTAAACGAGCCCGTTTTACTTAAAATTCCGATCAACCGCGCGCGTGCCGTGCCGCTTTGATTTACCGCGTCCGTTACGTCGATCATACCGCTATAATTATCCCAGCTACCGCCGCTTAGACTTGCGTTAAAGCCGAACTGATCGCTCGGGCGCTTTCGGATTAAATTTATCGTGCCGCCAGGTTCGCCGTTGCTTTGCGTAAGGCCCGCTACGCCGCGCAGAACCTCAACGCGATCGTAGAATTCCAAATCGGTAAATTCCTTCGATGAGCCCAGCGGCCCGAACACGGAGCTGGAAACCGAGCTTGCGATGCCGTCTTCTTGGATATTATCGACATAAAAGCCGCGCGAGACGATGCGATTGCCGCCCGCGTCGTTATTTAGCGAAATGCCGGTGGCGTATTTTTAAAGAGCCTCTTCGGCGTTGTGCAGGCTCAGATCTTTTAAAAGCTGATTGGAGATGACGCTTATAGACTGCGGCGTTTCTCTTATGCTTAAATTTAGCCCCGTCGCGGTGCTCATATTGCCCGTCGTATAAGAGCCCGTGCCCTCGGTAGTGGACAGATCGGCCTTGCCCGTGACGTTTATGGTACCGAGATTATCGTCGTCCAAACCCTGCGGCGTAGAATTTTCTGCGCTACCGCTTTGCGGCATGGAATTTTGTGCAACGCCTTTAGTAGCGAGGCTTACGACGGCGTTACCCTGCGGCGCGGAATTTACAGCAGTAGGGCTTCCAGGCTTTTGCGCAGAGTTTTTCGGCGCCGCATTATTAGGGGCTAAATTTGAAACGGGCGGCGCAGAGCTCTGCGATACAGCGCTTGCGCGCGAGCTTTGCGATGACGAAATTTTAGAGGTAGAGCTTGCGGCGGACGAGTTTTGAGAAGTGCCGCTATTTTGCGCCGCAGTAAGCCAAAACGGTGAGCAAAGTAGCGCAAAAGAAAGTAAAATTTTACCCTTTTTCATAAAAATCCTTTTTAGATTTTATAATCTATATCAATTTACTGGCGGGATTATCTTACAATTCCTCTTAAATAATAATAAAATTTTTAATAAACTAAATCATAAAATTTTATATGCAATTACTAATTTAACGGAATTTGATAAGATTTATTGACGAATTATTAAGCAAAATTTATATAAATTTTATAAAAAGTATATGAATTTGAAAAACGAAGGATTGAAAAATTTAAAATTCTAAAATTCCGCCGCTTTAAAATAACGTAAGCGACGGAATTTAGCGTTTATCGGTGTTTGGTCTTGCGATTACGATAGCACTAGCACCGGTACAAGCGCATTGTGTAATATATCCTCGGAAACGCTGCCTAAAAAGAGCTTTTTGAAAAAGCCCTTCGTAAAGGCACCGGTAGCGATCAGATCGAGGTTATTGGCGCGGCGATATTTGATGATCTCATCGGCGGGCACTTCCGCTTGGATGCATTTGAAAGTGGCGTTTTGAGTGCCTAAAATTTCGCGCGCCAGATTTAGCATCCGCTCGCCCTCTGTGGCATCGAGATTGATGTGCAAGACATGCTTATGTACGCTCGCAAGAAGCTTTGAGCTCTTTATAAACTCAAGCGTGCGTTTCGCCGCGTCAGTGCCGTCAAACGCAATGAGCACGGAGTTAATAGGTGAAAATTCCTTATTCACGAGCAGCGACGGCACGTGAAGCTCCTTTATTAGCACGCTTGCGTTAAAGCCTACGTCCTCGTTATTTGAGCCCTTGATACCGAGTACAAAAATTTCAGCTTCGTCCTTGTACTCGGCGATAACGTCGATAAAATCGCCATCTTTAATGATCTTACTCGCCTTTACGCCCGCAGTAGTCGCAGCGCAGATATATTCATCCAGCATCGCTTCGGCTTCTTCGTGGTCTTTCTCCGCATCCACGCCGCCTAATGTGGGACTTCCGTAGCTATTTGCAAGAATATCATTCTCTCCTAGGACGATCCCGCCTGCGGCTAGCCCATAAAAATTCTCGCCAAGCTCCGGGATTTCAACCACGTGAATAAACACGAGCTCGGCACCCAAGGTTTTAGCGACGTAAATTCCGTAATCTCTAACCGCCGGGGCAAGCGCATTTTGATCGACGCAAGTGATGACCTTTTTCATTTTTCGTCCTTTTAAAGATAAAATTTTAACCGAAATAAGCTTATCAAATTTTGTATAAAAGTTATTTAAATTCCGTAGATTTGAATGCGGCGCGGACGGTTTTGTGAAATTTAAAGCCGCGTCGTAATGGATTTGTGAGGTGCGGGCGCGCTTGTGGTAAGCTAGCTCAGGCTCAGCTGACAGCGATCGAGTAGTTAGCGTAGTAGGCGACTAAAAAGCGTTGCGGACGCGGCAGACAAGGTGCGGCGCGGGCGGTTTTAAAATTTATCAAGCCGCTAAAAGCGCGGTTTAAAGCGCCGTTATTGCGGTTAGTAGCTCAAAGATGATCCCCGGGAAATTTGCTGTGGCGAGCGGCTGGAGAAACGGGACTTTGTTGCCGTCTAAATTTGCCATTATGTTCGGCACATAGGATACGTACATGATGACCGACAGGCATGTGCCCGCCCAACCTAAAATTTGTAAATTTCTTTCGCTCATCGGCTCTCCTTGCTTTTAAGATACGTTTCAAATTTACGAATGAAACGAAGCGGGATTTAATACACCAAAGATAAGAAACGAATTAAAAGATGGCTAGAAATAAAATTTGACTTTAAATTTATCGCAGCGACTCCTCGCTGCTTGCATCTGCATAAATTTTAAAACGGCGTTTGCAGCGTGCATTTTAAAAATAGAGAAATTTAAAACGCCGGACAATGGTTGAAATTTAAATTTCAAAGAGATAAAATTTTAAACGACTGAAGCCAAATTTAAGTAAAATTTTGTAGGAAAATTACGGTAAAATTTTAAAAATATGAGAAGTAAATTTTATAATTTCTCGGACGTTAAAGATAGGAGTGTTTGCCATAAGTGCGGAGGCGAGCTGCAAGATTATGCCGAGATAGAAAAGCGGAATCAAATAGAAAAGAATAAAAAGCTTGAGAAATATTATAAATTTGAAAAAGAGTGGCTAAAGAGGGTGCAAAATCGGCGCGACAAGGAATAAAATGCTAAATTATAAAAATATCGGTTCTATTTACGAGCTTGGCTCTTTGTCCAAAAACGGCTCGGATATATATTTGCTTATCGGATCGCACTTTATGGATAAGATAGATATCTTTAGTAATATCACAACGGATTTTCTTATAGGCGTCAAGTGGATATTCTTCTACGCAGAGAAAGCGTCGCGATTAGAAGATATCTTTGATGGTTTTATAGAGCGGCACGATTTATTGGATATCGTTACATTGTCATACGGAATCGATGAAAAAACAGAGCTTGTAAATCTATTTTTATTTAAGATTACTCCAACAACTATGGGCGTATCAATATTGGATGAGAAAAATGCAACCGAAAACGAGCTATTGCATGAAATTCTAAAAGGCGTAAATAATAAAAATGGCGATAAAATTTAAAATGAGGTGAAATATGCAGCAAAATGAAGGGTTGTATTATTTAGTAGCTGGATTTCTATCCGATTGGTGCGATATAGAGCTGTTTTGCGATGAATTTTATAAGATGTATGATTTGGAATCGCAATATTGCGTAACCAATAAAGCGGAAGAGCAGGCATTAAAAGAATTGGATATGATGACGGGTAGATTTTCTGAGTTTGATGAAGATTTTAAAAAGGCTCCTAACGTATTTTTTAAAGAAGGCGAGATAAGGCAAAAGGCAGAAGAAATTTTTCGATTATTTTCTAATATCAAAATTTCAAAAGAGGAATTTTTTAGATTTTTGAAAGAACAGAGAGGGTTAAATTTTCCGATTGGCGTTGATTTGGGCGAAGGCTATGTAATGTGCCCGAATTGCTCCAACGCAATGAAAGTAGATGAGCGCCAAAGCGTGATTACATGCGATAATAAATATTGTATCGCTAAGCTTATCAATCCTTTAGCGAAATTAACGCTTGCAAAGATCGAGAGTGCGAAATACAATAGCCAAGAAGCCGATTAAAAGGCTCAAGCGGACAAATCTTTGCTAAATTGCAAAAAGGAGTGCGATGCTAAGCGGAAAGGAAATTTACGAGAATTTTTTGTTAAGATTTTCGGACAACGAACGCGATATTATGAAAAATTTGGCGAGAAATATATATGAACTAAACAAAAGAGAGTTTATCATTGAGTTTGATGAAAATAATATATATAAAGTCAGATTTTATGATGATTTTGAAGGATGCTGCGATCCGGGTCTCGAAGAAGGAGAAGAGGGATGGGATGAGCTATTTTTTGGATTTGAATTTGTAGTTTTAGAGGTTTTATCGACGCGAGCTGTAAAATTTAAAAAGGGCGATTATATCGAAATAAACCATAAAAACTATCCTAAAATATTTGATATGGATAGAAATTTGATTTAGATATAATGATTTAATAGAATTATGGAGAAAATAGATGCTTATTTTAGTAGGGCAGGAATTCCGCATAGAGAGCATGATTCGAGAAGTCATAAAAGAATGGGATAAATATAATTTAGGCTCGAACGATGGAGCATTCAAATTAAATTAGGTAGCAAAAACAAAAAATAGGATTTTAATATGATAGAAAATGAATTTGAATTTTTAATTGCCTCCGTGCCGGATAGAGAAAAAGTAGTAGCCGAGATCTGGCATATGGGCAGAGAGGCTTTAATAGAGATCAACCATGAAACGAATAAGCTTTTAGTCGCTGCTACCGAGACTCGGCATAATATCAATTTTTACGAGCTTATATGGGCGCTATATGCCGGGGGATTATGGCTAAAAGATGGGAATCAAAGACCGAATTTTACGGAGCAATTTGAGAAATTTTCAAAAAGAAACGGAAGATGCTCGAAAAATATCTTTAAATTTACAAGATATGAAAATAAAGTGAGTATAGAACATAAAGGCAATCTAATAGCGCATGTCATAAAATATGGCGACGCCCTATCGGTAGGTCTGTTAAATTTTGGATTTGTATTAAAAGACTGCGTAGAGCTCGAAAATTTCGTATGGGCTTTGCAAAATTCTAGAAAACTGCTAGATGGCGCGGTCGTCTAAGTATCGCGGCAAAAACATCTATAAAGGATAATAAAATGACCGATTATTTCGTAAGAAAAGAAAGCGCAATAAAATTAAATAAGCTTTTGGGGTTAGATTCGGCGGGAGATGAGCAAGATTGGGAGCTAGAATTAGCAGACATTGGCAAAATTACGTCTATGCTAAATCTACTAGAAAACAAGACATTAAATTTCTACGATAAGATTGCTCTGTCGCATTTAATTGTCGCTTCGTTTGAGAAAGAGGATGAAGAGCTAGGCGCGGTAGATAAGGATAGGATTAAAATATTTGCCGACTTTCTGAACGATAACTTGCAAATTAAAAATATCATAAAGGAATACTGGGTGGTTGCGTATGGGAATTTGAGCAAAAATTTAGCCTATTTGATATTTAGGAATAAATAAAGGATGAAATAATGCAGCCCAAAATTAGAAATTTATGCGTATCGCTGGAAAATAAAATTTTAAATTTACGCTCTTTTGATCCCGAGCAAGTATGTTATTGCATGGCGGCATGGTTTATGGAAAATAAAATTTTGTTTCTTATGAAAGAATACGACGGTTGCGGCTTGGACGAACTTTTAAAGTTAAATTTTAAAGATTATCCTACCGAGCTATCGATTTACGGCGACGGAAAAGCGAAGGATCTCTTTGGCGTAAAGATCATCAAATCGGACAAATACCGCTTGATAAATAAAATTAGAGCATTGAAAGATCAAAAGAGCTTAAGACTAGTCTACGAGGAATTAAACTCGATTGTATTTGACAGCTTGGTAGTTAGCGTGGATTTGGACTTGGCGTGCGAATGCCCGCAATGGTCGCCTAGCGATTATAGAGTTATGTTGAATGAAGCGACGGACGAAATCGTTTTCGCCTGTATAAACTGCGAGAAGAAATTTTATCCGCATACTCTTACCGAGTGCCGAATAGATTGTAATCTTGCTATTCCTAAACGCGAATATTTTATCAATTAACTATTTCAATCATTTCTTTTATAGCTAACTTTGGTATCCAAGAAAGAAGCGGGCG